>JAFTXQ010000005.1 GCA_017461565.1 Oscillospiraceae bacterium | reverse complement strand
CTTGATGAGCTTATGGGAATGCAGGATTTTAAAAGCGAAGAACAAATTAAAGAATTGCTTGCTAAAATTGATGAAAACAGTAATAAGGGCTTGATTTATGAGAATATTCTGCTCTTAAGAGAGGCGGTAAAAACTTATCCCACAAATTATCAGCTGCAATTCAGGCTTGTAAATCAGCTTACATTTTGTCAATTTAAAAACGGGCAAGGCTTATCAGAGGAAGAACAAAACGATCTTAATCGGGAAGCAGTCGAGATAGGAAACCGTATTCTATCACGCTGTAACGACGGTGAGATAATCCACCGCACAACGCAGCAGCTGTGTTATATCTATTCAAGGCTTGGTGAAACGGAAAAAGCTATTGAATATGCGAAAAAGCTCCCTGATATAGGTGCTTGCAGCACGGTAATTCTCGGCGATATATATGAGGGGAAACAGCAGAAGTTGCACCTGCAGCAAGCAGTTAAGTATTATACAAGCATATTCTGGTGTGATTTAAGGAATATGGCAGACCTTGAATATAAAGACGAAACAATGACTACAGCCGAAAGAATTGCAATACTGAAAAAAGCACTTGAACTTCTTGACCTCGTATATGAGGATGGTGATTATTTGAATTTCAGTGATACAGTTTCGGTCACACACCGCTATATTGCGGCTATGGCTATGCTTGAGAATGATTATGAGCTTGCCTTGTCAAGCCTTGAAAAAGCGGCGGAATTTGCGATAATGTCCGATACTCTATCCGATAAGGAAAAACATACATCACTGCTTGTAAATCAAATCGAATATGTTGCAGTTAATATGATGAAAAACTATGATTTTACTGACTGTAAGGCGCTTTATGACAAATTGCAGCAGGATAGATATGATACTATTCGTGACGACAAGCGGTTTATAGCTGTTCTCGAAAAAATCAAACCGTATTGCTAAAATTATCAGAACGGTTATTCAACGGCTACAAATTGGCTACACCTTTTCTAATCAAATAAGCAAAAACAGGACAGCAACCATAAAAATTGCTGTCCTGTTAAATTTTGTGTGATATCAGCTCAAAACCGTTTGGTTATTACTCTCCCGAAACAGATTTCGGTATCAAAACGGTATCAGTGAGCCGTTCAAAGTGCCTTAAACCGCTTTGTTATACGGTTTGTTTGAGCGTTTTAATTATTCCCACTCAATGGTTCCGACAGGCTTTGGGGTCAGATCATAGAGAACACGATTGATACCCTCTACCTCTGCGGTGATACGTGCAGTTATCTTGTGCAGCAGTGCATAGGGAATCTCTTCGATCGTTGCGCTCATAGCGTCGGTAGTGTTTATCGCACGGATGATGGCAGGCCAGCCCTCATAACGCTTGTCGTTTCTTACACCAACACTCTTCATATCGGGCACAGCGATAAAATACTGCCATACTGTCTTGTTGAGACCTGCGTTTTCGAATTCCTCACGGAGGATAGCATCAGCCTCACGCAGTGCATGCAGACGATCACGAGTGATCGCACCAAGACAGCGGACACCAAGACCGGGGCCAGGGAAGGGCTGACGATCTACCATGGAAGCAGGAAGACCAAGTGCCTTGCCGACAACTCTTACTTCATCCTTGAACAGCAGCTTGACAGGCTCTACAAGCTCGAACTGCATATCCTCAGGCAGACCACCAACATTGTGGTGAGCCTTTACGCCGTCGCTCTCAAGGATATCGGGATAAATAGTGCCCTGTGCAAGGAAGCTGATACCTTCAAGCTTGCTTGCCTCTTCATCGAATACCTTGATGAACTCGCCGCCGATGATCTTGCGCTTCTTTTCGGGCTCCGCAACGTCCTTGAGAAGATCGAGGAAGCGGTCAGTTGCGTCAATGTAGATGAGGTTTGCGTCAAGCTGGTTGCGGAATACTTCGATAACCTGCTCGCTTTCGCCTTTTCTCATCAGTCCGTGGTTCACGTGTACGCAGACAAGCTGCTTGCCGATGGCCTTGATGAGCAGCGCAGCGACAACTGAGCTGTCCACGCCTCCCGACAGTGCCAGCAGCACCTTCTTGTCTCCCACCTGAGCACGCACAGCGGCAACCTGCTCGTCAATAAAAGCATTGGCAAGCTCGGGAGTAGTGATTCGTTCCATTGTTTCCGGTCTTTTGTTTGTGTCCATAATATCCTCCTATATAACGGTATGATTACCGATATTACTGTGTTTCAGACTTGGTCGCTGACCATTCGATAAACTTGTAGCTTTCAAGTATTTGAAAGAACTGAGCAAGCCTCTCGTAGGTGGGATGTGCCTTTTCACCGAAGTGTTCCTCCACTGTTATCCCGATGTCCGTTATCGTGCTTTTGCCATCGATAAGCGGCCATACAAAGCTGCCTATCTCATCAAGATGGATGTGGGAGACCTTCGGTTTTTTCAGCAGCACCTGTGCGACCTTGTTGAATACGCCTTTGTTTTCTATGTCAAGCGTTACGGCTCCTTGTTCGTCCTGTGACCATTTCAGCCATTCGGGACGGACAGGTATCCTTTCGAGGTAATTATCTTTTGTGTCTTTCTTTTTCATTTTATTTGTTCTTCTTAGGTTTTCTCCAGATAGAGAACTTCAGCAGCGACAGGATTATCAGTGCAAATACTGCAAGTCCTGCGATGCTTGCAACAGGCTCGGGGAGATTGAGATAGCCTGAAATATCTATCATCTCATTCACGCCGAATATCGCAAGCACGGCAAGCAGGATACCTACAAGACCCTCACCTGCGATCATGCCTGAGCAGAACAGGATACCATCGTTGGTAACTTCCTTTTTCTTCTCCTCGTCGCCCTTGAACTTCATCTTATCGAATACCAGTCTAATAAGACCGCCCACCATGATACAAGCATTGAGCTGTACAGGCAGATATATACCGATAGCAAAGGGGAGAACAGGTATGCCGATTATTTCGACTACAACAGCGATAAGTGCGCCGACCAGAACAAGATTCCAGGGAAGCTCTGCGCTCATAACGCCCTCAATGATCATCTTCATCAGGGTCGCCTGGGGAGCGGCAAGCTCCTTTGTGCCGAATCCGAGACCTGCGTCCAGCAGATAAAGAGTACCGCCGATAGCAAGTGCCGCAGCAACAACGCCGATGATCTCACCGATCTGCTGCTTTTTGGGAGTTGAGCCGAGGATATAGCCTGTCTTGAGGTCCTGGGAGGTATCGCCGGAGATAGCGGCTACGATACAGATGATAGAGCCGATGGAGATAGCTGCAGCCATGCCCTCGGGACCTTCAGCGCCAGTAAACTTAAGGATGAGTGTAGAGATAAGCAGTGTTGCGATAGCCATACCCGAAACAGGGTTGTTGGAGCTTCCTACAAGTCCTACCATTCTTGAGGATACAGTAGCAAAGAAGAAACCGAATATAACTATGATGGCAGCGCCGAGAAGATTTACGGGGATAGCGGGAACCAGCCATACCACGATAGTAAGAACTGCGATTGCGATAAGCACGAACTTCATATTGAGGGACTGTTCAGTCCTGAGCGTGGAGCTGCCGCCCTTTCCTCCAAAGTTCTTGACTGCGTCTCTGAATGTGCGGATGATAAGGGGAAGCGACTTGATAAGGCTTATAACACCGCCTGCTGCAAGAGCGCCTGCACCGATGTAGCGGATGTAGCTGCCCCAGATGCCGCCTGCGCCCTCGGCTGCAAACACTTCGCCGATGGTACGTGTGGACTCGGGGTACATTATGATGTCGCTGCCGAACATTACGATAAGAGGGATAAGCACCATCCAGCTGAGCACACCGCCTGCAAACATATACGACGAGATCCTCGGGCCGCATATGTAGCCGACGCTTACAACAGCAGGGTAGATCTGTGTGCCGATCTCGCCGGCAAATCCCTTGAATCTGAGTGATATCTCACCGGGGACAGCCTTGAGACCGTCGATGATGAATTTGAAGCCTGCCGCAAAGCCCATACCTGCAAATACAGTGGAAGCATTCGATCCGCCCTGTTCGCCTGCAAGAAGGACCTCTGCACAAGCAGTGCCCTCGGGGTAGGGGAGCACACCGTGCTCCTTAACGATAAGAGCGTTACGCAGGGGGATCATGAAGAATACGCCCAGCAGACCGCCGATAAGAGCGATAAGTGTGATCTCTATGAGATCGGGCTTGTCCATCTTGCCCTCAGAAGCCCACAGGAACAGTGCAGGCAGTGTGAAGATGGCGCCTGCCGCAACGGACTCGCCTGCAGAGCCGATAGTCTGCACAATATTGCTTTCGAGAATAGAGTTCTTTTTCATGATGACTCTGATGACGCCCATTGCTATGACTGCTGCAGGAATGGACGCAGATACCGTCATACCTACACGCAGACCGAGGTAAGCGTTTGCCGCACCGAACACCACCGCAAGGATAACACCCATGATTATAGATGTGACGGTGAATTCAGGCGTGATCTTTTCAGCGGGGACATACGGCTTGAATTCGTTCTTGTTTTCCATTTAATTCTCCAATCTGTTATTTTGATGCATTTTCGGGAGCGGAAAGTGCCGAAAAGTAATTTTTACAGAGGACGCTCACGGTCAAAAATGCAACTGCCAGAAAAAAACCTGCATTTAGTATATCATATTTCCGTGGAAATATCAAGTATTATAGTACCTTAAATTGAAAAAAATACATATTTACGTTCGTGGCTTCGTTCATAAACAGTGACGGGTTGACAATCCTGCAAAAAAGCCATATAATATTATTCATTAAACTGATCAAAGAGGTGCGAAATGGAATCAGAAAACGGCGAATGGATAATGTGTGGAGTTTCTGACAGCGATCCTTGCTGTGTGAAAAGCGTTGAAGCTCTTATTGACCGCATAAACGAGATAGGGTTTCTTCCGTTGTTCAAAAACGATATAGTTGGATTTTCCGTTGAGGAGATGACAAATCCTAATTATTGGTGGACTGATCACGAGCGTGATCCTTGGCTGTGGCGTGAGCTTATCGCAAGGGACAGCAGGATAGCCTATGGCAAGTTCTTCGGCAGGAGAGCGGGTTTTATCTCGCTTAAGTGGCTGCCGTATTTTGTGAACTTCCGACGTGACGGATATGATTTCGATTCACGCTGGGAGGACGGAAAGGCGACTGCACGCCAGAAGCTGATAATGGATCTGTTCATGGAGGGTCAGGAGCTTTTCTCCTATGAAGCAAAGCGTATGGCAGGCTTTGGAAAGGGCGGAGAGAAGAACTTTGAGGGGATACTTACAGAGCTTCAGATGCAGACTTATCTTGTGACAAAGGATTTCAGACAGCGCCGTAACAAGAACGGAGAGACCTACGGCTGGAAGATTGCCGTGTATTCATCGCCCGAGGCAATATGGGGATATGATACGGTGACTTCCGCATACAGCGAGGCTCCCGAGGAGTCATTTCAGCGCATACTTGACCGGATGACGGAGCTTTATCCCGAGGCCGATCAGAGGCTGCTGAAAAAACTAATTAAATAAACGGAGAAGAATATGGGAAGAATGAATTCATTCAGCGCATTGAATATAATCAATCGCATTATAGATGAAAGCGTAAAGGATGGCGATATCTGCATCGACGCTACCGCAGGCAGAGGAAACGATACTCTGCATCTGTGCAGGCTTGTCGGCGACAACGGACACGTGACTGCTTTTGATATCCAGCAGGATGCGGTGGACAGCACAAGAGCACTGCTCCAGGAAAACGGGCTTTCCCACAGGGCTGATGTGCTGCTTAAAAGCCACAGTGAAATGGATGAGCTTTTTGAGGAGAACAGTGTTTCGTTTATAACATTCAATTTCGGATGGCTTCCCAAAGGCGACCATAATATTTTCACGCACAAGGAAACCAGCATTGAGGCTATCGAAAAGGGGCTGAGGCTCCTGAAAAGCGGCGGTATCATGTCGCTTATCATATATTACGGCAGGGAAACGGGCTTCGAGGAGCATGATGCACTGCTTGAATATCTCCCTACTATCGACAGCAATCGTTATACAGTTGTAGAGATGCCGTTTGTAAATCGTCCGAATTGTCCACCTATACCTATAATAATTATAAAAGACTGATAGTATGTGTTGACAAACGTTCTGAAAAGTTATATAATATAAATGACTGAGGTGTGGGTGTTCCTCCACCAAAGCAGAATTTTTTCTGACACGGAAATCCATTTGACGTGAAAGGTACGATGCATGACAGGCTGTCCGCCCATTAAGGGTGGTTTTTTAGTGTTGCGACGCCCTTTCACAGGGCGTTTTTTGTTGCCTTAATTCAGAAAGGAGGGGTCCTGTGAATAACGAACTTATATCAAAGCTTTGCGATCTTCATGATCTCTCCGATGAAGAGCTGGGCTGTCTTATCAATGAGCGCACCCCCGAGGATGCTAAGCGGCTCGCTGCCGAAGCGTCAGAGCTGCGTGACAGAGTGTATGGGAAGAAAGTATTCATGCGTGGGCTGATAGAGTTTACGTCATATTGCAGGAATGACTGCCTTTACTGCGGACTTCGCAGGAGCAATCACAATGCGCAGCGCTACCGTCTTACAAAAGAGGAAATACTTTCCTGCGCTGAGAATGGCTATATGCTCGGATTTCGTACATTTGTGCTCCAGGGCGGCGAGGATCCGTATTTCACCGATGATGTGCTGTGCGACATCGTGTCTTCGCTTAAGGAGATATATCCGGATTGCGCAGTGACCCTGTCGGTAGGGGAAAGGAGCCTTGGCAGCTATAAACAGCTTTATTATGCGGGCGCAGACAGATATCTGCTTCGCCATGAGACCGCCGACGCCGATCACTATGGTATTCTGCATCCCAAGGAGCTTAAGCTTTCTCACAGGATGGAGTGCCTTTCTGATCTCAAATCGATCGGTTATCAGACCGGCTGTGGTTTTATGGTAGGTTCGCCTTATCAGAGCACGGAGAGCATAGTAAAGGATCTGCGTTTTATCAAGAGCTTTTCGCCCGAAATGGTGGGCATAGGCCCGTTTATTCCGCACTGTGACACGCCGTACAGGAATCAGAAGGCGGGAACTCTTGAATTTACGCTGTTCCTGTTGTCCATAGTACGCCTGATGCTTCCCGATGTGCTGCTTCCTGCGACAACTGCGCTGGGGACTATTGCCGAAAACGGCAGAGAGCTTGGCATAATGGCAGGGGCAAACGTCGTGATGCCAAATCTTTCACCGAACGATGTCAGAAAAAAATATTCCCTGTATGATAACAAGCTTTGCTCAGGCGATGAGGCCGCCGAAAATGTCAATGAGCTTCGCAGGCGCATTGAGTCGACAGGGTACAAGCTTGTGACCGACAGGGGAGATCACATCAGATTCAGTAAATGAATGAAAGGACAAAATTATGTACGACCCCAAATCACTCAAGGCGGAAGAATTCATATCTGACGCTGAGATCCGAGAAACACTGGACTATGCTGAAAAAAACAAGGATAACCTTGCACTTATTGACGAGATAATCGAAAAGGCAAAGCTGCGCAAGGGACTTACCCATCGTGAAGCTTCTGTGCTGCTTGCCTGCGAGAACGAAGAAAAGATCGCTGAGATGTTCGATCTTGCTGAACAGATCAAAAAGGATTTCTATGGCAACAGGATCGTTATGTTTGCGCCGTTGTATCTCTCGAACTATTGCGTAAACGGCTGCGTTTACTGCCCCTATCACCTTAAGAATAAGCATATCGCACGCAAAAAGCTCACTCAGGAAGAGGTAAAGCGTGAGGTAATTGCGCTCCAGGATATGGGACACAAGCGTCTTGCCATCGAAGCAGGCGAGGATCCCAAGAACAATCCTATCGAGTACATATTGGAGTGTATCAACACTATTTACAGTATAAAGCATAAGAACGGCGCTATCCGTCGTGTGAATGTAAATATCGCTGCAACTACGGTTGAGAACTACCGTAAGCTGCACGATGCGGGAATAGGAACATACATCCTGTTCCAGGAAACATATAACAAGGAGAGCTACGAGCAGCTTCATCCCACAGGACCGAAGCACGATTACGCTTATCATACAGAAGCAATGGACCGTGCAATGGAGGGCGGTATCGATGATGTAGGCCTGGGTGTTCTGTTCGGGCTTGAGCTGTACAAGTACGAGTTTGCAGGACTTCTTATGCACGCAGAGCATCTTGAGGCAGTGCATGGTGTAGGACCTCATACCATCAGCGTCCCCAGACTCAAGCGTGCCGATGATATCGATCCCGATACCTTCGATAACGGTATAAGCGACGATATCTTTGCAAAGATATGTGCGCTTATCCGCATTTCAGTTCCTTACACAGGCATGATAATCTCTACCCGTGAGAGCAAGGCAGTACGTGAAAAGGTCATCCGCCTTGGCGTTTCGCAGATAAGCGGCGCTTCACGCACCAGCGTCGGAGGCTATTGCGAGCCTGAGCCCGAGGACGAGTGCAGCGAGCAGTTTGACGTTTCGGACAAGAGAACGCTTGATGAAGTAGTACGCTGGCTGATGGAGTTCGGCTATATCCCCAGCTTCTGTACAGCCTGCTACCGTGAGGGCAGAACAGGCGACCGTTTTATGAGTCTGTGCAAGAGCGGACAGATACAGAACTGTTGTCATCCAAATGCGCTTATGACGCTTAAGGAATACCTCATGGATTATGCAAGTCCCGAGACCCGAAAAATCGGTGAAGCGCTGATAGAAAAGGAGCTTAACAACATTCCCAAGGAAAAGGTGCGTCAGATCGCAGCTGATTACCTTGTACAGATCGAAAAAGAGGGAAGACGAGACTTCAGATTTTAATACAAAATCCGACCTGATAGTATTCGGGTCGGATTTTTTTGCTGTGTCAGGCTTCTGTTCCATGATTTATGAGGTGGAGTTTAAAATCAGTGTTGTGTATTATGCTGAAATTAGGGGGGTAATTTTTTTCACAAAAACTCTTTACATCGGTTAAAAAAAATGGTATACTGTTACTATAAAACCGCACTTTGGCGGTCTGATAATTTAAAGTGAAAGGAAATCGGTATATGTCTAAGAATATCTTGATCACAGGCGGCGCTGCCAGCGGCAAGAGCAGATGGGCGGTGACCAATTTCTCCGCTTGTGATTATGTGCTGTATCTTCGTGCAGGCGACGCAGTGGACTCCGATACGCTCAACCGAATAAATTACGGAAACGAGAAGAACGGTGTTGAGTGGGACATAGTAACAGGAGCGGTCAACGATCCCGTTCAGTATTTCACGGATCACAAGTTCGTCATTTTCGACAGCCTCAGCAGCTATACCTCGATCATTATAAATGAGATGTGCGCTGATCCTGCCAATATGGATGAGGATACCAAAAAGTCTATTGAAAAGCGTGTTATTGCGGATGTTACATCAATGCAGGAGCGTATCAACGAGATATCCGGCAGTATGATCATCATTACGCTTGAGACGGGCTTTTCCGTTACTCCCGAAAACCGTGCGCAGGCTATCTTCAGAGAGATACTCGGAAACGTAAACCAGCGTATTGCAAATATGAGCGACGAGGTGTATTTCTCCGCAAGCGGCATCCAGTTCAAGATCAAGTGATTGAACTTACATTTTTGAAAGGACGGACTTTATATAATGACATTTGAAGAATTTATAATGCAGGCAAGAGAGATGAAGGCATCCGATATTCATCTTACCGTAGGCGCTCCCACCGTTGTACGTGTAAACGGAGAGCTTCGCAAGTATACCGAGCTTAGCGATCAGGTAGTAAACCGCACTATCCTTTCCATTCTTTCCGCAGAGCAGGAAAAGCTGCTGACCGAGGGTAACGACATCGATTTCAGCTTTGAGCTCAAAAACGGCGCAAGACAGCGTGTCAACGTATTCCGTCAGGGTGGAAAGCTTGCTGCTTGTATTCGTCTGCTTAATGCAGAGATCCCCAGCCTTGAGGAGCTTAAGATGCCTTCTGTGCTTCTGGATTTCGCAAAGAAGCGCCGTGGTCTTGTGCTGGTTACAGGTCCCACGGGTGCAGGTAAGTCCACGACTCTTGCAGCTATGGTAGAGTACATCAACAGGACTCGTGCCTGTCATATCATCACAATTGAAGATCCTATCGAGTATCGTTATTCACAGAATAAGGCTACCATCCATCAGCGTGAGATCGGCAGGGATGTGCCGTCGTTCAGCTCCGCACTTAGGAGCGCACTGCGTGAGGACCCCGATGTTATCCTCATCGGTGAGATGCGTGACTACGACACTATCTCGCTCGCAATGACCGCTGCCGAGACAGGACATCTGGTGTTCGGCACACTGCATACATCCAGTGCTGCGCAGACCATCGACCGTATCATTGACGCCTGCCCCACTTACGCACAGGAGCAGACACGTTCTCAGCTTGCCAACATGATCCAGGGTATCGTTGCACAGTCCCTTGTTCCCACATCCGATGGCAAGGGCAGAGTAGCCGCTGTTGAAGTAATGGTTGGTACAGACGCAGTCAAGAACCTCATCCGCACCAACAAGATCCCCCAGATGGAGTCTATCATGCAGTCAGCTACCAGCCTGGGTATGATCACCCTCAACGACAGCCTTGCAAAGCTGTATCAGTCGGGAACTATCTCCTATCAGACAGCAATGGAGTATTGCACTGATTCTACCGAGATGGAGAAGAAGCTGATGTCGCTTACACGCAGATAAAGTTTTTAAGATATTGAAATCACAGCCGCCTCAGGATACTTGAGGCGGCTGTTGTAAACGAGGTAGCTGAATCGGTTTTTAGAGGAAAAGATAATATGGCGAATTACAGCGTTTGCGGTATTGATTGTGATTCTTGTAAATTCAAAGATGAACAAAACTGTACAGGATGTCATGTGCATAAAGGATGTCCATTTTGGGGGACATGTGATCTTTATGCGTGTGCTGCAAGTAAGGAACTTCCTCATTGTGGTAAATGTAGTGATTTCCCATGTGACAAATTAATAGAGGCGCATAAAAGGGAAAATCCTGATGGCAATGGTATTGAAATTGAGAACCTGAGAAACCTGTAAGTTCCGATATATCGATAATAAATAAACTCCGGAGAAGAGTTGCAGCTTCTCCGGAGTTGCTTATTTACAGGTATAACGATTAAGCCACAGGAGCTGTTTTCGTTATTTGATTATAACAGAATTGCTGTCGTAAATGAGGTGCAGCTGGTCGTTTATCAGAGCGGCGGATGTGAAGCCCGTCTTGTCATCGAACAATGTGTGTGCGGTGTTGCTCTTGCCGAATAACGCAAACTCGGAGACAACCGATACGCCGTCAAAGTAGGTGTATGCCGCAGCGCAGCGCTCGGCAGACTCTATATAAAACGTGTTTCCGCCGCCAAGCGCAGGAGCTTCGCCTACAGCGTTTACTATTTTAGAGGAATTGTTTATCTCCCTCATCTCATTATCGACCATCTGATAAAGCGTAAATCTGACAAGCTTGTCGGAAACCTCGCCGCAGAGTGCAAGACCGTCCTTTGTTATTCCGTATGTATCAGTAAACTCAATAAGTGCAGGAGATTTCGGGTCGGAGATATCCGCTGCCATCTGCACTCCGTTTTCACCATATACGTACAGTGTATCGCCGTCAAGTCTCAGAGCGCTTATTTCCGACGGAATATTGACGATAGCCGAGATCGGCTCCATATCGTGCCCTCTCAGATATATTATATCAGCGTCGTTTTCGTCCTTTTCGGCCGTTGCGATAACTTTAGCGACAGACTCAGTAGCAGGCGTGCTGCTGTCGGTGGGGTCGGTATCTTCTGAAATCACTAGTATTTCTTTGTCGCCCATATCACAGGCTGTGACAGATGTCAGCTCGGCAGTCGCAAGCTCTCCGCCGTCTGTATATCCGCTGATGATATCATAGCCGCTCTCGTTTTTCAGCACTGCCATAAAGCCGTCGGCGTCAGAGTAAACAGGGTCGCCCAGTGCGGCGGCTGTTCTCAATGCCGCACCTGTTTCGGGATCGTATTTTCCGTATACTGCATAGCCGCATCCATTCGTGCTGTCGGTCAGCGCAATGCTGTATGCAGGAAGCACCTTGCCCTTTCCGTCAAGATAGATGACGGGCATATATTCCTCGTGGTCGTCAATGGTGAAGCTTTTGTTGTAGTCGGGGATATACACAGTGCCAAGCGAGATGCCTGTATCGTCCACCGCTATGTCCGTCAGAACACCTGCCTGATGCATACTGAAAAGCGCCTTTCCGCTGCTGTCGAATGCCGTGAAGCCTGCGTTGTTGCTGTCAGAAAATATAGCATACAGCTTGTCGTTTTGTGTGAACACTTCGACAAAATGCGCACCCTCGGGCGGAGAAATGATAGCCTTTGTGACGAGTGCGTCTTCGATAGAGTTGTATATCGTGATCCTGTTCTTTTCGGCTGCTGCCGCAGAGCCGGCGAAGCTATGAACTCCAAGCTCCTCGGGATGATTTATCATCAGCTTGCCGAAAAGCTCGCTGTCATCAGGAGTGATGGAGAACGAATTTTCGCCTCCAAGCTTTCCTGCCGTGTAGGCAGTGTAGATATTGGAGAATATCTCGGTGTGATCGGCTGCAAAATGCGCATTTATAACAGGCTCAGACGGCTTTGTCAGCTCAAAGTGATCCATAGCGCAGCTAAGCCCCAGCAGAACACAGGCGCCTATGGCAGCCGCTGCGATCTTTCCTGTGTGTACGGCAGGCACAGCTTTTGTTTCATCGTCTGCGACCTCATCAGAAAACTCGGCGTGATCGTCGGTTTCGTTTTCGGAGTCAGTGTTATCGGTGAAATCTTCATACTCATCGACATCTGTCTCTTCCGATATTTCGGAATGCGAGGGGATATGCTCTTCCTCTTCGTCCTCAAGATCGCTTATCTGCATCGTGAGCGTGCGCTCCCACATCTGGCGTGCCGTGTACAGCATACGGGTGTAGTCCTTTGAAGTAAGCCCCGATCCGTCAAGCGTAACTATCAGAGTTTGCAGATTCATGGCGGGATTGCTTTCTATCTTTTCGATCGCTTCCTCGGGTGCGCCGCAGCCTTTCAGCAGGTACAGAAAATCCGCAGATCCGATTCCAAGCGCTCTCACACGGTTGAGGAACGTAAAGGCGTCAAGCTCTGGGATAGTAGGATTGTCCTCCATCAGACAAGCAGCGATGTTCTGCGGAACAACGCTTTCGGGTACTATCTTGTCCGTCATGTATTCATGCAGTTTTGATACCGTCAAGCGTATCCCTCCTTTATCAGTCAAGTGAAAATGTCATAAGCGCCCTGTCAAGCTTTTTCTTGACAGTCGAGGCTGAAAGCCCTGTGAATTGTGATATCTCGTCACAAAGGAATTTGCCGCCAACATATAGAGCGCACACAAGCCGCTCGGTATCGGGAAGTCTGTTGAATTCCTGCTTGATATCGATACCGTCACGATTAGGGCGATATTTGTTTTCATCACAAAATATCTCTCTGCCATCGGCAGCGTATTCCTTGAATTTGTTTTTGATGCCTGCACATAGCTGCTTCATCATGTACATACGAAACGCTGCTTCTGTGTGAAGCTTTCCGATACAGGCAAATGCGTCCCTTACAGTATCTATAAGCACCTCAACTGCGTCGGCGTCATCAGCCAGAGAATAAAAAGCGGTATAATACATTTCACGGTAGATGGTTTCGTACAGGCGGGTAAAGGCTTTGGAGTCGCCGTTTGCTGCCATAGCAGCTACTTCCTTGTATTCCTGTTTCTCCATACATTTACCTCCCGATGTCAGTTTGAACATACATTATGTCTCTATCCAGAAGCGCTTGACAGGTCTGCCGTTCGCTTCGGTGATGCGTTCAAAAACGCCGCCGTTCGCAAGGATTGTACGCTCGCTTGCTATATTGTCGTGATCGCAGCATAACAGCACTCTGTTCAGTCCCAGCTCCTTGCAGTTCAGGAGAACAAGACGTAGCATTTCCTTGGCATGACCACGTCTTCGGTCGTTTGGCCGCACCGAATACCCGATATGTCCTGCCCATTCGCTCAGCGAGGAATTGTTCAGACTATGCCGCAGATCAATTACTCCTACAAGCCTGTTGTCGGTTATTCGTACGGCAAGGTATGTGTCAGAGATCACATATCCTTTCGGACAGGTCTCAGGGTCAGACAGAAGTTTGATCGTTTTCAGCCATTCATCAACGTTGTCGCATTTTCTGAGATTTCCGCAGCCGCCCATACATTCAGTGGGATCGTATTCGAGAAATTCTCTTCGGTACTGCATTATCTGACCTGTATATTCAGTAGTTGGTCTGACTAGTTTTATTTCATACATGATATCTCAAATCAGCGGCAGGCTTTTAGTCCTGCCGCATTGTGATTTATACCGGCGGACATTCTGTCCGCCATTGGCTTTTGCTTTGCCGCCAGAGTGACGGCAATTTCCTGACGGAAATCGCAAAACCCTTTATTCGGCAGATTCGATTATAGCAATGCCAAGCTCCTTAAGCTGCTCGTCAGCTACAACAGAGGGAGCCTCGCTCATCAGCTCGCTTGCATTCTGTACCTTGGGGAATGCTGTAACATCACGGAGGGAGTCGCAGCCACACATAAGCATTGCAAGTCTGTCAAGACCGATACCTGCGCCACCGTGGGGAGGAGCACCGTACTTATATGCGTCAACGAGGAAGCCGAACTTCGCATCGATCTCTTCCTTGGTGAGACCGAGAAGCTCAAACATTCTCTGCTGCAGCTCGTAATCGGTGATACGGATAGAACCACTGGACAGCTCAACGCCGTTGAGTACAAGGTCGTAAGCCTTTGCACGTACCTTTTCCTTGTCGGTCTCGAGGTATTCAAGACACTCGTCCATAGGCATGGTGAAGGGGTGGTGCATAGCCAGCCATTCGCCGCTTTCCTCGTCGTACTCGAAGAAGGGGAATTCTGTGATCCACAGGAAGTTCCAGCCCTCGGGGATAATGTCCAGCTGCTTTGCAAGCTTCAGTCTCAGTGCGCCGAGAACAGGGAGAGTTACCTTGTTCTTGTCAGCAACGATAAGTGCAACGTCGCCCTTTTTGCAGCCGAGAGCCTTGAGGATAGCTTCAAGCTCGCCCTCAGCCATGAACTTGCTGAAAGAGCAGTTGGGAGCGTCGTCAACCCATCTTACATAAGCCAGACCCTTTGCGCCTATTCCACGAACAAACTCTGTTTGCTTGTCGATCTCTTTTCTTGTCAGCTTGTCAGCTGCGCCCTTAGCAACGATACCACGTACAGAGCCGCCGTTTGCGATTGCGTCTGTGAATACGCTGAAGCCGCAGCCCTTTACGATATCAGAGATGTCAGTGATCTCCATACCAAAACGAGTATCGGGCTTATCAGAGCCATAGCGGTTCATAGCCTCGTTATAGGTAAGGCGGGGCAGGGGCGTAGGGATATCAACATTCAGTACCTGCTTGTACAGACGCTGAACAAAGCCCTCCAGCATCTCAAGGATGTCCTCAACGTCAACGAAGCTCATCTCAAGGTCGATCTGAGTGAATTCGGGCTGTCTGTCGGCACGGAGATCCTCGTCACGGAAGCAGCGTGCAAGCTGGATATATCTGTCCATACCCGAGATCATAAGAAGCTGCTTGTAGATCTGGGGGGACTGGGGAAGCGCATAGAACTTGCCGTTGTGTATACGGCTGGGAACGATATAGTCACGTGCGCCCTCGGGAGTGGACTTTATCATCATAGGAGTTTCAATCTCATAGAAGCGGTTCTCGTAGAAGTACTCACGTGCGCACTTAGCCACCTCATGGCGCATCTTAAGGTTGTCCTGTAAGGGCTTTCTGCGCAGATCAAGGTAACGGTACTTCAGACGAAGCTCCTCGTTTGTCTTGGTATTGCTTGTGATCTCAAAGGGAGTGGTCTGGGATTTAGAGAGGATACGAAGCTCGGTAACAACAAGCTCCAGATTACCTGTCTTAAGGTCAGCGTTTACGCTCTCACGGGCACGCACCTCGCCCTTTGCCATAAGCACGAATTCGGAGCGCACAGACTTTGCCTTTTCAAATACGGACTTTTCTGTGTTCTCATCAAAAACGAGCTGAATGATACCCGATGTATCACGGAGATCTATAAAAATAAGACTGCCCTTGTCACGTACTCTCTGTGTAAAGCCGCCGACAACTACCTCTTTTGCGTCGAGAGTAACCTCTCCGCAGTAATGTGTTCTTTTCAGACCCTGCATTGTGTCTGCCATAATCATTTCCTTCTTTCTTTTAAGAATGGTATTAAAATTCATACATCATATATTATACCAAATACGCAGACTTTTTTCAAGGGGGAATGACATTATTTTTATAAATATTGTCTTGATTGGTTAAGCACAAAAAGAAACCGACAATGGCTTGTCGGTCTGAAATATTACATTAATAGTTTTCGGCTCTGATCTCAAAATAGCTCTTCGGATAAGAGCAGACAGGGCAGACCTCGGGGGCTTTCTTTCCGATGACGATGTGACCGCAGTTCCGGCACTGCCACATGACCTCGCCTGTCTTTTCAAAAACTTTCTGAAGCTCGGTATTGCTCAGAAGCTGCAAAAAGCGCTTCTCGTGCCATTCCTCTATTTGCGCCACCTGACGGAATTTAGCGGCGATCTCCGTGAAACCCTCCTCGTCGGCTTCTTCAGCGAATTTCCTGTACATATCCGTCCACTCAAAATGCTCGCCCGAGGCGGCGTTCTTGAGGTTGCCTGTGGTGTTCGTCAGCCCACCGAGGTACTTGAACCACATAAATGCGTGCGCCTTTTCGTTCTCTGCCGTTTCCTCGAATATTGCTGCGATCTGCTCAAAGCCTTCGTTTCTTGCAGCCTGTGCAAAATATGAGTATTTGCTGCGTGCCTGTGTTTCGCCTGCGAAAGCAGACATAAGATTTGCTTCAGTCCTTGAACCTTTGATATCCATAAATAGGCTCCTTTCGTTTTCGGTATCGGTATTATTATGAACGATAATTGCCATTTTATTCATTGATGTTGATACCTCAACAAACAAAAGAAAACGTCCGTGAGTTTTACCTCTCGGACGTGTGAATTATTTGATTATCTTACCGCCGCCTGAGCTGCGTTCCTTTTTCATCTTGATAGGAGCTTCCTCGCCACCCTTGTCCTCAAATACGGCTTCATCGTCGTCGTAGTCGGGGATCTCGGGATTTTTCTCGCCCCTTGCTTCGTAGAAAGGATTGATGATGAACTTCTGGATCGCAGGGTAGCAGGTGAATATCACCACGATACCCATCCATCCGAACGGAAGTATCGGTGCGAATACCAGCACATATACGCCGAAGAAGATGTACAATACAAAGTAAATGATGAACAATGCCAGCGAGATAAGGTTGCCCTTCAGGTTAACAAACGCAAGGATAAGTGAGTTTTTCAGTATCGCAGGCATACTCAGGTCAAGTGCCACTATCTGAGGATAGATGAAGAAGTTCATCAGAAGGAAGATCACCTCAGCCGCCATTGTCAGCGCATAATAGAACCAGTAGTTCTCCTGCGTGTCGAGATTAGGAACATAGAATGCATAGCTGAACACCGCAAGAGCGATCACCGCAATATCGAAAAGACCGATAACAAAGGATCTCTTGAAGTTCTTTTTGAAAGCTTCAAAAAAATCATGGAAAACGAATTGCGGCTTTTCAAGGTAGATATTGCGCATCAGTGTCGTCATGGCTGCGGTCGCAGGACCGAATGTGACGATAGGCAGACAGAACAGAAAATACACGAGATTTATGTGCATTATCGTCCAGAATTTGTTGCCGAATATCTCAAAAAATCTGAAGAGCGGCTTTTTCTGAGGCGCCTTTTTGGATACACCTGAGCCGGAGTCGTTGTAGTTTTTGGTGAATAAACCCATTTGTCAGTATTCCTTTCGTTGCGTAGAGCTATCAGAAAATATAGCTCTGGAAGATTATTCCGAGTATCATAACAATAGCGATTATCAATGCTATCACACGGAAAGCCGCCATCATCCTTTTACGCTTTTTTTCGTTCATGATATCATGTCCCTTCAATGTAAGTATGTCATAGATAATTATACCGTTAAAAAACGTGAGTGTCAAGGTGGTAATGTGTCAGCAGGATGAAAAATTACTCATCTGTGAATTGATCTCCTGCTTCGATGATATCGTCCTCGCTCTCGGCAAGCTCTTCAATGATTTCCCAGATATCCTCTACGCCTTCACCTGTAAGTGCGGAGAACTCGATAACCGTGATATCTTCGGCGCAGGGGAGCTCGGTCATGAGCGCCTGTCTGCGGTCTGCACGCTGCTTTCTGGAAAGCTTGTCCGCCTTTGTCAGCACGACCACGAACGGCAGCCCCATGTCGATGAGGTAATTGATCATCATTATGTCGTCCTTTGTGGGAGGGTGACGGAAATCCACCAGCTGGAACACCAGCGCAAGGCTCCTGTCATCGTTGAGATATCCCTCGATAAGCTCGCCCCAGCGCTCCTTTTCGGACTTTGCTACCTTTGCATAGCCATAGCCGGGCAGGTCAACAAAGAACACATCCTCAAGCGAGTAGAAGTTGATGGTCGCAGTTTTTCCCGGGACAGCGCTGACCCTCGCAAGGGATTTTCTGTTGAATATCTTGTTAATCAGCGAGGATTTACCTACGTTGGAGCGGCCTGCAAAAGCGATCTCTGTCTTCGTGGACTTTGGTATCTGCTTGAAGCTTCCGTATGATGTAAAAAACTCAGCTTTGTTGAAATTCATGCTTCACCTATATTTCGGCGGACAAGTATGTCCGCCATTTGTTTATCAGTTTGCCGAAAGAACAGGCAGCTTCTTCTCTGCTACTGTATCTTCGTGATTTATTTTCTTTTTCTTCATGCTTCCTGTTTTCTTGGGAGTGCAGTTGGGAGTAACGAGCGCCGCTTCAAGCACGGTGGAGATATCCTCGGCAATTACGAATTTTACGTTCTGCTTTACAACATCATCAAGCTCTGCGATGTCAGGCTCGTTTTCCTTGGGGATGCACACAGTTTTTACACCTGCACGGTAAGCCGCCATTGATTTCTCCTTGAGTCCGCCGATGGCAAGCACCTTGCCACGGAGTGTTATCTCGCCAGTCATGGCAACGTCACGACGCACAGGAATTCCGCTCAGTGCAGAAACCAGTGCAGTCGTCAGTGTAACGCCTGCGGAGGGGCCGTCCTTGGGGACTGCGCCCTCGGGAGCGTGGATATGGATATCCTTGTTCTTGTAGAACTCAGGATCGATGTTATATTTGCCTGCAAGTGCCCTTGTAAGGCTCACTGCGATCTTTGCAGATTCCTTCATCACTTCACCGAGGCTGCCTGTGAACTCGGTCTTGCCTGTACCATCAAGCACAAGCACTTCGAGCGGAAGCATGGTGCCGCCGACGGATGTCCATGCAAGTCCGTTTACGAGACCCACCTCATCCTGTGCAGCAAGATGCTCGGGGAGATACTTCTTAACGCCGAGGAAATCTGTGATGTTTGTATCGGTCACATTGACTTTTTTCTCGCCCGAAACCAGCTTCTTTGCAGATTTACGGCAGATATCAGCAATCCTGCGTTCAAGCTTTCTCACGCCTGCTTCTCTTGTGTAGAAGTCGATGACGGAATACAGCGCCTTGTCGCTCACCTTAAGGGTAGCAGACTTTTCGCCGTGCTTTGCAAGCTGCTTGGGAAGCAGGTGCTTCTTGGCGATATTGAACTTTTCCTCGCGGGTGTAGCTGTTGAGCTCTATTACCTCCATTCTGTCCAGCAGAGGGGGAGAAATAGGGTCGAGTGAATTCGCTGTCGTGATGAACAGTACATCGCTGAGATCAACGGGGATCTCAAGGTAGTGGTCAACGAAAGCAGTATTCTGCTCGCTGTCCAGTACCTCCAGCATAGCGGAGGAGGGATCTCCCTTGTAGTCGTTACCCATCTTGTCGATCTCGTCAAGGAGGATCACGGGGTTCATGCTCTTTGCCTGCTTGAGTGCAGCGATGATCCTACCCGGCATTGAGCCTACATAAGTTTTTCTGTGACCTCTTATCTCGGCTTCGTCACGGACGCCGCCAAGGGAGATGCGTGCATAGTTTCTTCCGAGCGCCTTGGCAATGGACTTTCCGATAGAGGTCTTGCCGACTCCGGGAGGACCGTAAAGGCAGATTATCTGACCCTTTACATCGGGAGCAAGGGCACGCACTGCGATAGTTTCGGTGATACGATCCTTTACCTTTACAAGACCGTAATGGTCCTTGTCAAGCTGCTTCTGCACCTTGGCAATATCCACCTTGTCCTTGGTCTTTACGTTCCATGGAAGCTCCAGCACGGTATCGAGATAGGTGCGGATAACTGCCGCCTCCTGCGAGGTGTAGGACATCTTGCCAAGCTTTTCAGCCTCTCCGATCAGCTTTTCGGTAGTTTCCTCGGGAAGCTCGAGCGCCATTATCTTTTCTATGTACTTTTCAACTTCCTCCTGAGGACTGTCGCCGTCGCCAAGCTGCCGTGAAATAACACGCATCTGCTCACGCAGATAGTATTCACGCTGGTTTTTATCCACCTGCTCACGGACCTGTTCCTGTATGTCTATCTCTGTCTCGATTATCTCAAGCTCGTTTTTCAGCATTGTGATGAGCAGCTTTATCCTTGCAAGAGTTCCGTTTGTTTCAAGCAGCTTCTGCTTGTCCTCGACCTTAAGCACCACGTTGAAAACTATTTTTTCAAAAAGCTTTGCGCAGTCTTCCTCACCGATGATGCTGTCGTACAGCTCACGGGGCATCTTGGGAGTCACCTGGGCATATTCCATGAAAGCGTCCTTCAGCGCACGCTTGCAGGCAGCCTGTGTGTTTTCGGAAAGCTCGCCGCCACGTGAAGCGATAGGCTTCACCTCGAATTTAAGGTAATCCGTGCGACCGAGCGTCTTTACACGCTTAGCACGGTACAGACCTTCAACAAGAACCCTTGTTGAGCCGTCAGGTGTGGAGAGAAGCTGTCTTATCTCGGCAACTACACCGATCTCGTAAAGGTCCTTTACATCGGGGTCAGTAGCGGCAGGGTCCTGCTGTGCCACTAAAAATATATGCTGGTCGTTTTCTGTGGCTGCCTTAAGCGCATTGACGCTGCGTTCTCTGCCAACATCGAAGTGCAGTACCATAGAAGGAAACACTACCAGTCCACGTAGCGATATTGTAGGTAACATTTCGTTTTTGCTCATTGATATCTTCCTTTCTTTTTCTATCTATATGCTGGCGGGAAGTCCGCCTTCCGGTGATCTTGTGTCGGTGCTGTGTTATACAGACACAAATACTATTATATATCATTTTATCGGATTTTGCAAGTGTTTTGTAAAGCCAATTTATGCCCACTTTTCCGATGTTATGAGAAAATAAGGTTAAACAGGAAATACAGTATCGGCTGGTGCAGGATATATACCCATATCGTGTATCTTCCCACTGTTGCGAGCCACTTGATGTGTACGGGGTATACCCACTTTGGCAGATCGCCATTCTTGGCGTAGGTTCCGAAGTAGCTTCCTGCGATGAACACGAACAGCCACGGCAGCAGCGGGAACCAGTCAGCGGAATAGAAGCCGTTTCCTGCGATACCTAATGGGAAAAGCACGCCTACTTCATAAGCCTTGGAGGGGATATCGATGATAGCGAAGCCTCCGAAGCCGAGATAGCCGTTCTGTACGTTCATAGTGAAGATAAAGAGGAACACGCATATAATAATTCCCACAATGGAGGGGATCTTGTTGAGGATACCCTCGCACAGACCGTAGATCATCATGCTGATTCCCATGAAATGCAGTATACCGAACAGAACAGTTCCGTTCATGAAAAATGGCATTATGAAAGTCATCATCATTCCGATGAAGAAGCACTGTGCGCCACGCTTTATATTATTTGAGGAATATTTGCACACCGTTCCCGAGATGAACATGAACATACCTGCAAAGATATCACGGATAACATCGAACCAGCTCTCGAAGAAGATAGGGACATCGATGCCGTGAAGATATTTAAGATCATACATCGCATGATAAATAACCATGCAGATGATAGCAAAGCCTCGTAATTCGTCGAACAGTCCGACTCTTGAAGAATTTCCTGATTTAGCCATAATGTCCCCCTTGAAATTGCTCTTATCTTTATATTCTATCATATTTTTATAAAAATTACAATATGAACTTGAACACTCGGAGATTTTGTGGTAAAATATAAACTGAGTTATTATGAAATTTGTTGTTTAAAAGGGAGAATACCTGATGGAATATATCAACATCGGTGGTGTACAGATAGAAAAGACCGCCGCACTTGCTCCTATGGCGAGCGTTGCCGACAGGGCGTACCGCCTTATGGCAAAGGAATACGGTGCAGCGTATGTGGTAGGCGAGATGGCAAGCTGCAAGGGACTTTGTTACAGTGACCGCAAGACTGCTGAGCTGTTGACATCGACCGAAGCAGAGCACCCTATGGCAGTGCAGCTTTTTGGTGCAGAACCTGAGTTCATGGCGGCAGCGGTCAAGATAACAGAGAAATACAAGCCTGATATAATCGATATCAATGCTGGTTGTCCTATGCCCAAGATAGTAGGCGGCGGTGCGGGAAGCGCACTTATGAAGACCCCGAAGCTTTTCGGCGAGCTTGTAAAGGCGGCTGTATCCGCTACGGATATCCCCGTTACTGTAAAGATACGCAAGGGCTGGGATGAAAGCTCGGTCAATGCCGTTGAGATGGCGAAGAT
Organism: Oscillospiraceae bacterium; assembly: GCA_017461565.1. Taxonomy (GTDB): domain Bacteria; phylum Bacillota; class Clostridia; order Oscillospirales; family Ruminococcaceae; genus CAG-115. The sequence continues at coordinate 59,659 of JAFTXQ010000005.1, read as the reverse complement.
AGCGGAGGAGAACGGAGCTGCGGCTGTTGCAGTCCACGGCAGGACTAAGGCGCAGCTTTATTCCGGTACGGCAGACTGGGACATCATCCGGGATGTGAAGCAGGCGGTGGGCATCCCCGTGATCGGAAACGGTGATGTTTCTTCTCCTGAGCTCTGCAAAAAAATGTACGAATACACAGGCTGTGATCTTGTCATGATAGGCAGGGGCAGCTACGGCAGACCCTGGCTCTTCGGACAGATAAAGGATTATTTTGAGGGTAAGCCTGTCCGTCCCGAGCCGTCCTTTGAGGAAAAGCTTAAGATAATGCGCCGTCACATCGAACTTTTAGTGGATGATAAAGGCGAAAAGGTTGGCATGAAAGAGGCAAGACGTCACGCCTCGTGGTATCTTAAGGGGATGAATGGCGCAGCAAGGTTCAGAAACCTTTGTGGAACGCTTAACACCCTTGATGACCTTGAAAGACTTATAGAAATGATAGCAGAACAACAGACTGGAGAAAACAATGGATAAAATAAAAAATGCGGTCGCTGCGATATGCACCTTTGATGTAAAGGATGATGTGGTTCTTAAGGCGTTTGCAAAATTCAGCGGCAGCGGTGAGGTGGAATGCTTTGAAGCCTATGGAGAGATATGCCGTCAGCTTCTGATAAGCGGCAGGACTTTAGGAGAGTATCTTCATGATATGCTGGTGTATTCCGAGTCTGAGTTTATTGCAAAATGCGCCGCTGCGCCTACGGAGTTACAGAAAAAAGCGATAGAGTGTGATCTTCATACGATAGAGTTTCTGTCGCGGTATAGTGCGGAAAAGCTGAAAGCCATGCTTTCCGATAGGTTTGATAACCTGCTTTTCCATAGCCTTCCTGATTTCGAGCAGGGCGAGTTCAGTTACACCGCCGATTATTTCCTCAGCTTTGCGGCAAAGCACGGCAGCGGAATGTTTGCAAGGTACAAGGCCTTCTCCTTTGATGGGAACGAGCTTTTTCCCGTAGAGAACACCGATCCCATCCGACTTTCGGACCTCAAGAATTACAAGGTACAGCGTGATCAGGTGGTTGAAAACACCGTTTGCTTCCTCAACAGAAAGCCTGCGCAGAATGTTCTGCTTTACGGCGACCGTGGCACAGGAAAATCCAGCACGGTAAAGGCGCTTCTGAATGAGTTTGACGGACTGCGTATGGTGGAAGTGTCAAAGAACGATGTTGCGGGGCTTCCTAAGCTTTTCAGAATACTTAAAAACAATCCTCTCCGTTTTATCATCACCATCGATGATCTCACCTTTGCCGAAAGCGATGACCGCTTCGGTATTTTAAAGGCGGCGCTTGAGGGTTCTCTTTCGGCACGTCCCGAAAATATCCTGATCTATGCCACAACAAACCGCCGCAAGATCGTAAAGGAGACCTCGGCAGAACGCTCGGGCGATGATATCAGCCGTTCCGATGCAATTGACGAGAGTATGTCGCTTGCAGATCGCTTCGGACTGTTTGTTACGTTCAGCAAGCCGAACAAAGAGGTCTATCTTGATATTGTAAAGCAGCTTGCCGATGACAGGCAGCTCTCGCTTCCCGATGAGGAGCTGTTTGCTGCGGCTGAGCGCTTTGCGCTGCGCAGGAGCGGACGTTCGCCACGTGTTGCACGCCAGTTCATCGATCATCTTGTGGGTCGTATCGAGCTGGGTATGGATTATTGAACTAAGGAGCGTTTACATGAAACGTTTATTGATACTTTTTCCGATGCTTATATTGCTTTCGGCGTGTGATACACAGCCGCAGGAGTCCTCTTCTGTGCCTACGGAGATAATCATATCAGGTACGGAAAGCACAGATACTGCTGAAGCGTCTGTTTTCCCCGTTGAGATACAGGGCGTTCAGATACATGAGGAAGCGGACAGGGTTGTCAGCCTTTCTCCAGCAATAACAGAGATCATTGCAGAGATGGGATACACTGACAGGCTTTGTGGAATAAGCAGCTACTGCGATTATCCCGAGCTTTCGCTTCAGAGAGTGGGAAGCGCTGAAAACCCCGAGCTTGAGATAATTACAGGGATGTCGCCTGATGTGCTGTTTACTCTGACAGAATTGTCCGAGAGGGATATGTATACGCTTCAGGATGCGGATATTGCAGTTGTAAGACTGGCGCCTCCGGTATCAGCTGAGGATTACGGCAGGCTTTACAGTGATATAGCTTCCGCTTTTGTCGGAACACAAGCTGCGGCGGCAAAGGGGGAAAAGTATACCGCTGAAATGAGGGCAGCTGCTGAGAGCGTAAAGCTTGACAGTTTTGTATACGTTACGGGCAAGCTTACCGCCGCAGGAGGCAGCACTTTTGAGAACGGGGTACTGTCGCTTTGCGGAACCAACATCTGCACTTCCGAGGGCTATTGTGAGCTTTCAGAGCTTGGCGATGCGTCACCGTCTTTCATAGTTGCCTGCGACAGCCTGTCGATGAGCGATATAAATAATAACGCCGTGCTGTCTGCTTTTGCTGATAACGGCGCAAAGGTGGTGTTTGTATCGGCGGCAGGCTTTGAGCGTCCGTCTACACGCACATTTGACATCTATGATCAGATATCGGAGCAGCTTGCTCCCGATGCAGAATGAACAAAACGGGAGTGCAGGTATGATAAGCCTGTTCTCCCGTTTTGGGTATATCACATAGGTGTTATGAGGTATCCCTCGTTCTTCCAGTAGTCGATAACATCACCGAGTATCTCGGTGTTTGTCTTTGAAACTGCGTGAAGCAGATAAACCGCACCGTTATGAGTTTTAGAGGTTATCTTTTCGTAGGCTGCGTTTTTTTCCGGCTGTGAGTTTACATCCCAGTCGGGATAGGCGAAGCTCCACAGAACGGTGGTATATCCAAGCTCTCTTGCACAGGCGAGGACTCTTTCCGAAAATTCGCCCATCGGAGGTCGCATGACGTACATTTCGTAGTCAAAGTTCTCCTTTACATACTTGTGCAGCAGCGAAAGCTCTGCATAAAGCTCGTCGGGAGAACATTCAGGCAGTGAGGGGTGGCTCCAGGTGTGGTTTCCCACGGTGTGTCCCTCGTCTATCATGCGGCGGATCAGCTCAGGGTTCTTCTCACAGTAGTCGTAGGTCACAAAGAACACCGCTCGGACGTTCTTTTCCTTAAGAGTATCCAGTATTTTAGGCGTGTAGCCGTTTTCGTAGCCCTCGTCAAAGGTGAGCCAAAGGCGCTTGTCCTGCTCCTCCCCGATAAACAGCGCACCCTTGTCGCCGTATTGGCGCTGTGCGCTTATCGCTCCTAGAGGGCGGTTCTGCGCATCTGTTTCGTTGCCCATGCCGTAGGCTATCTTTTCCTCGCTGAAATCATACAGGTAGGAGTATTCCGAAGCTCCCGCCGCAGAAACGCTCATCATTATTGCGGCAGAGGCGCAAAGAAATCTGTTCATTTTATCATCTCCGTTTTTGTGATGCAGAATTAGTCTGTACACGACGAAGAAAGATATTCCTTAAGAAATTTGTAAGAATTTTGTTGTGTTTTTTATAAGAAAGTAATGCTACAATATGTTTAATATATAAACAGAAAGAGGGGAAATTATGTCGCAGCAAAAGGTGCTCGTCGTGGATGATGACCGTGCGATAGTCGGCGCTGTTTCAAAGCTTTTACAGCACGAGGGGATAGAAACTGTCTGCGCCTACAACGGAAAAGAGGCAGTCGAGAAGCTGTCGGACGAGGAGATACATCTTATCATTTTAGATATCATGATGCCCGAGATGGACGGAATATCCGCCACCATAAACATACGCAACGGACGCAACATTCCGATAATCCTGCTCTCGGCAAAGACCGAGGAGAGCGACAAGGTGCTTGGACTTTCCATCGGAGCGGATGATTACATAACAAAGCCGTTTTCGCCGCCCGAGCTTATAGCAAGGGTGAAGTCCCAGCTCAGAAGATATATGTCCCTCGGCGATTATTCCAATCGTCTTGTTGGCGGCGATATAAGGATGGGCGGACTTCTGCTGAAATCGGATGAGCGCAGTGTCGTAGTCGAGGGCGAAACAGTGAAGCTCACCGCAAAGGAATACAGTATACTGGAGCTTCTGATGTCGAATGCGGGCAGGGTATTCTCTGCTGAGCAGATATACGAAAAGGTCTGGCATGAAACGGCGTATGCGGTCGAAAATACGGTGATGGTGCATATCCGCCGTATCCGTGAAAAGATCGAGATCAATCCTAGGGAACCAAAATATTTAAAGGTGGTGTGGGGCGTTGGATACAAAATGGAGAAGATTTAGCAGAAGCCGTGCTGTAAAGGTGCTTCTGGTGGTGCTGTACATAATCTGCTTCGGCGCTGCGGGAATAGTGTGGGGCTACACAGTGGCTTATGATTACGTCAGCCTGTCGCATAAGACCTATGGCTTTGACGCACTGCTTTCGGATGATTTCAGAAATTCCGAATATCTTGCAGATATCGTTATGGCTGATATGGATATGGCAGACGATATTTTTGATGATTCTATGCCTGACTGGAAGATAACCTACAACGTGGAGATGCTTGATTATTTCTGCGAGGGTCGTCAGGACAGCCTGGTATTCAGCAATGACTATTGCGTGCGTGATTACAGACTTCGTTTTGACAAGAATGGCGTCAGCGGCAATCTTAACTATGGCAGGATAGCCGAGCGTGCTGAACTGATCTATGATTATCTGGAATATCATCAGAGTTATCTCAGTTATAAAGCCTCCTTGAATAACTATGTAGAGATAGGCTATTCAGATGAGATGATCGGACAGATGTCCGACTACTGGTATGAGATGCGCCGCAATATGTTCATCGTAGTGGTTACTGAGGCTGTTCTGATGATCGTCGGAATCGCTTTGCTTGCACTTTCCTGTGCGGTAATGGGCGAGAACTCTGAGGGTGCTTCGGGAATGAGGAATATCTGGAAGCTTCCTGTCGAGATAGCGGCAGCACTGTTCGTTTTATGCGGAATGTTCGCTGTATATCCGCTGTTCGGAGTGATAGACGGTTCAACGGCATTTCACCTCAGCTTTAACGGACGTGTGTTGTATATGGTGTTGTGCGGCGTTGCGACGCTCATCACATTCATGCTGCTGTGGTATCTCTGCGTATCTCATGCTGTCAGAAGAAAGAACAGCTGTGCGCTGAAATACTGCCTGCTGTATCATGTCGTTCGCTTTACCTGGTTCTTGCTGAAAAAGCTTTGGGCAGGCTTGAAGCTTTTTGTCGGCTTTGTAAAAGAGATATTCACAGGCGAGCTTTACACAACCAAGACAGCGGCAAGAAAGCTGCTGATAATGGATGTGGTATTCGCTCTGTTTACCGTGTTTATGGTAACACTTATTGTACTTTGTCTTGACTCGTATGTAAATCGTGATATGGCGATTCTGTGGATCATTCTCGAAGCTTTAGCACTTGCAGCCCTTCTTTACGGAAGATACCTCATCCTCAGGGACGGCGCCATACTCGAGGCGCAGATAAAGCGTATGCACAGCGGAACTTATGCGGCAAATCCGCTCCACAATATGTCAAAGAACTCTCCTTATAAGGAGTCCTCAGTGCGCCTTACCGAGCTTTCAGAGCAGTACCGCCGCAGCATCGAGGAGAGCCTCAAGGCTGAGCGCATGAAGCTGGAGCTTGTAACAAACGTATCCCATGATCTGAAAACTCCGCTTACCTCGATAATCGGCTATATCGAGCTTCTGTCAAAGGAGGAGCTTACAGGCGATGCGGCTGAATATGTGGAAATACTGCAGAGTAAATCCGAGCGTCTTAAGAACATCGTTTCGGATGTGTTTGAGCTTGCAAAGACCACCAGCGGCGAGATAACCGTGGAAAAAGAGCCGATAGACCTCGCAAAGCTGTCTTACCAGACTCTCGGCGAGATGGAGGACAAGATAACAGACTCAGGGCTTGAAGTAAAGGCAAATATCTGTGAGCCGCCCGTGACGATAATAAGCGACGGAAAGCGCCTTTACAGGGTGATACAGAATCTGCTTGACAATGCGCTCAAGTATTCACTCAAGGGTACAAGGATATACTATTCGCTTGAGAAGCGTGACAGCAGGGCTTACATAATCATCAAGAATATCTCCGCTTATGAAATGACCTTTACCAAGGACGAGATAATGGAACGCTTCACCCGTGGCGACAAGGCAAGAAGCACCGAGGGCACGGGACTCGGACTGTCTATTGCACAGGGCTTCACTCTTGCCTGCGGCGGTATGTTCGATATTGATATCGACGGCGATATGTTCAAGGCTATTTTAAGCTTCCCTCTGTCAGAAAATACAAAGGTGAATACGGATGGATAAAAAACATTATTTCGGCAGTGGCGGCGACCTGTTCCTTTTTGGGGAACGGTCGCTGATGGCTGTCGCAGCGATAGTGTCGCTTTTATTGCAGATAATCTCATTTTTCACAACATTTGACGGCGCAAAGGCGTATTTCGGCGCGACATTCGCCTATGCGCCGCTTCTGTTTGCACTGGCGGTGCAGTCGGTAGTATATTTCCTTGAAAACGGACTGCGCAGGCGTGTTACTTTCCTGAAGATACTTGCTCTTATCCTTGCGGTAAGCTGTTCAAGCTACTTTTCATTCGTCGGAATCTACAACAACATCAATCCGCCGTCACGGTATCTTGAAAAGACCTACAACAGCTACGCAAAGGAGCTTACAAGCCTGCGTGACGGACTTCTCGGTGAGGACAGCGGCGCATATTCCGCTGCTGTGGACGAGGGTGTTAATTACATCATATCCGAGTACACCATGCTCACCACCGAGAAAGCGACCCTTGAAAAGCTGTCCGAGGAGATAAACAATACAGAGAGCGAGAGTGTGCAGGGTATGAAGCCGCCCCGCAGGGATGACTATGAGGAATACGAGGATTACGCCGAAGCTTATACGGCGTATCTGACTGCATTCTCACAGGGAAGCACTGCGGAGCAGCAGGGAAAACTGCAGGCGTTGCTCAACAAATATGGCATTGATGATATCTCGCAGATAAGCGAGCGCATTGCTGAAATGACGGCGGATATTTCACTTATCGAGGGCACGTTGCTTTCCTACGGCGGCGATAATTTTTACATGGCTGCCGAGATAATGCGCAGCAAGGCGCAGAGCGGAGATGGAAATGCTTCGGCGAAGATATCCGCATTGTACAGATCGCTGAGCGGCAAGCCGTTTGATATACCTGAATTTATTTCGGCTACTGATATAAGTCTTGCGGTTCCGTCTTATGAAGAGATAGCACAGGACAGCCCTGATGGAGTAGTACGTGAAAAGCTTATTTCAGTTATAGCAGCAGCCTGTGATGAGCTGAAAGCGGCAGGCTGTGACGTCAGCGAGGAAAGCTATCCTTTTGAAAATATCTATACTCTCCCGATATATGCAGTCACAAGCGGAAGCTTTGGAGCAGATGCGCTTGTTTCGCTTATACTTGCCGTACTTGTCGATACACTTTCGCTGATATTTGCCATGATATATGTGCGTGGTAAAAGCGTGCTGGCGGTGCGCAATACCGAGCAGGCGATCATTTCAGATCCGATGCTGTTTGAGCAGAATATCCTCACCGCAGTAAGACTTGGAATGAGCGCTGAGAACGAAAGCCGTTTCTCTGAACGCTCCGACCTGGACGATGTTACGGACAGGCTTTCGGAGTTTATAGGCTGCTTCCGTGCCGTTGATGCGGCTGCCGATAAGGGTTATACGCTCGCTGCGGACAGGGACAGTCTCGGTGGATTTGAGGCGTTGACAGCATTTCTGTGCCAGTTCGGACTGGCAAAGCTGATGTCGTCTGAGGAAATGTCGCTGCTGACAGGCAGGGAGTCGCCAGAGACGGTGTTGCTGAAGACAAAATTCATCCTCTGGTTCAGTGAAAAATGCTGCGCCGACAGAAAGATATGCCTCGACGCTTCTGAAAAGGCGGTGACAGCATGATTACTTTTGTTCTGGCTGTTGGTGCGGCTGCTGTACTGTTCACGGCACTGAAACGTCTCTCCTCTGAGACTGTCTGCGGACTTGTGTGCTGGACATTCTCCGCAATCGCTTCGGTCATAGCCGCTGTGATGTATTTTTCATGCTGTGCCGATCTCACGGTTCACCTTTCTGCTATGCTGCCTGTGGCAGTGGGCGTCGGTATTACTTCATTGCTTGTGATGGCGCTGGAACTTGCTGCACCTGCAAAACGGCTGAGGGGAAGCCGTCTGACCGACTATGACAGGGCTACCGCAGAGCGGTCGTTCAATATCGTTATGGTGATAATTGCATCGGCTGGCTTTATATGTGCAAGTGCCTGCGAGCTTTGCGGTGCTGCGCATTACAGTGTGCTTGGTATAGTGCCTGCGGTGTCGGTCAGCCTGCGGCAGCTGTCGTATTTTATGTTTCGTGTAAAGCTCGATACGTTGTCGGCAGATAAGGGCGAGGAGCGTCGCAATACGGTGCTCAGGTCTCTCGGAAGCCGTACACGCAGGCTTTAGCCTTGACATATCCGAAAAAAGGTGTTATGATATATCTGATTTGAGAGGATGGATGGTATATCTCTTCAAAGTGAGGTGATGTACCATGAATAACGAATATTTCGGCTGTATCAGAGCCGCTCCTGCGAGCTGTCTTTTTTGTTTGAGACAGGGGATGGATGGTATATTTATTCAATAAAGAGAGGAATAATATACCATGTTCAGGAAGTATGATAAAGTTAAAAAGCGAAACTATACTATTGCAGTTATAGTGTTGGTACTTGCTGCGGCGATTACGGCAGTGGCAGTCATTGTTCGTGGCAGCTACGGCGTGCCTGTATCCGGCGGAAGCAACGTTGTATCCGCACCGTATTATGGTGTGTATGAGCTGTCGACGCTTGAGTGTATCAGCGCACACAATGCCACTGAGCGGATAGCGCCTGCAAGCCTTACCAAGATCGTTACCGCCTGTACGGCGCTGAAATACGCTTCGGCAGATACGGTGTTCGAGGTTGGCACAGAGCTTCAGCTTGTACACGAGGGCTCAAGCCTGTGTTATATCTCACAGGGACAGCGGCTGACGCTGCGTGATCTGATAGCAGGTATGATGCTGGCGTCGGGAAATGACGCAGCATATACCGTTGCGGTCAATACGGCAAGACTCGTTTGTGCCGAGCCTTTGTCGGATACCGAGGCTGTCAGGTTTTTTGCCGACCTGATGAACGGCTTTGCGTATGATGTCGGCGCAACTGACAGCCATTTTATTGATCCGGACGGATGGGACGACGAGCGGCACTACACCACGGTTACCGATATAGCACGCCTTTCCGCCTGTGCCATGAAGCATCCCGAGATAAGGGACTGCGTGGCGCTTACAGACACATACAGGGTGTTTGAAACTGGCGAGAATGTTACGTGGGTCAACACCAACAAGCTTTTGCAGAAGGAAAGTCCTTATTACTGTCCTTCGGCGCTGGGACTTAAGACAGGCACAACGTCGAGAGCAGGGAACTGCCTTTCGGCAGTGTTTGAGCGTGACGGAAAGGAATATATCGTAATTGCGGCAGGTTGCCGTACGGATGATGAACGTTATCAGGCTGTGATCGAATTGTATGATATGATAAAATAAAAGCTCCGTGCGGTGGGGATATGATCCTTATCGCACGGAGTTTTTTGTTTATGCCTTAGTTTTTTCTTCAAAGTCCGTATTTGGAGTCTTGACCAGAAAATGGATGATAAACGGTATGCTTATCAGACCTGTGCCGATATCTGCTATCGGCTGTGATATCTGTATACCTGTAAGCTGAAAGAAATGCGTCGTGATAAGCAGCGTCGGGATCAGCATAAGACCCGAGCGTATCATTGAAAGAAAAGAGGAAACGCCTGCCTTGCGGATGCTCTGATACAGCATATTCACGGGGATGGATAGCGGCAGGAAAAGGACTCCTATACTTGCACAGCGAAGTGCAAAGCCGCCGATCTGCTGTACCTGACTGTTTTCCTGAAAAAGGCTCACGATAAATTCGGGAATGATAAGTCCTGGGAGTGCCATTATAAGCACAAGTACAAATCCAACACCCATTGTGAACAGCAGTCCTTTTTTTACACGCAGATACTTCTTAGCCTGATAGTTGAACGATGCGACAGGCTGAAATCCCTGACCTATTCCGAGACCCACGCACATCACCAACATAGAGTATCGTCCAACAACGCTCATAGCTGCGATAGCGGCGTCGCCGAAGGGCTTTGTAAGGTTATTGAGCAGACCGTTTGAGATCGAGGTAAGTCCCTGGCGTATCAGTGCAGGGAAACCTATCTTCATTATAGAAAGGTACATTTTAAGCTTCCTGCTGATATATTTTGGATGTATGCTGCCCTGTGCCATCCTGAAATGTGCAACAAGCAGTATCGTAAAGCTTATGAACTGTGAGGCGGCAGTGGAAAGACCGGCACCGAATACACCCATCTCAAATACTCCGATAAGCAGCCAGTCACCGAAGATGTTAATAAGACCGCCCGTGACAAGCCCTATCATGGCAAAGAAAGCCTTACCCTCGTATCTTAGATTGTTATTGAGCACAAACGAGCACACCATGAAAGGGCAGGCAATAAGCACCCACATTCCGTAGTCCCTTGCATACGGGAGAATGGTATCTGTGCTTCCAAGAATATACAGCAGCGGGTCGAGGAAAACAAGTCCCAGAACCATAAGCACTGCTCCTGCCGCAGCGCCGGTAAAAAACGCTGTGGAAACATATTGCGAAGCTTCATGGATATTTTTTTCAGCAAGGCTTTTTGAGACCAGTGTGCCGGAGCCTTGCCCAAGCATAAAGGACAGCGCCTGGATAATAGCCTGAAGTGTAAATAAAATTCCCGTTGCAGCCTGAGGACTTTCACCGAGACTGCCGACAAAATATGTGTCTGCCATATTGTATATGCTTGTGACAAGCATCGATATGGTTGTCGGGATGCCCAATTTGATTATCAGTTGTGAGACAGGGGTCTCAGTCATTTTTTTGTAATATGCGTCTGCTGTGTTCATTTCTATCTCTTTTCTTTTTAATTATGATATAATTCTACTCCTTTTTCTCCGAAAAGTCAATGCAGAAATTGCAGTGAAAAAGAGCAGCTTAATAAAGCTGCTCTCAGTTTATGGAAATGCCGTTGACGGTAAAACTCCGACAAAGCTTTTGTGTTATTCCTCGATAGGCTCAAGTTCGAAACAGCAGTCGCCTATTCTGATCTTTTGTATCTTATCGGTATTGACATATTGTCTGATATAATTTATCTCTTCTGTGGAATCAGGTACAAACTCTATGACGCTTCCGCTTGCGATAACAAGATCGGTATATCTGTTCTCTAACTTTGCGGTGGTCTCGGTATATCCACTTGACCATTTAAGCCTTATTCGGTTTCCGCTTTCCATTACGGCATATATCGGAATATCTTCAAGTGGAGTGTGGTCATCTGTCATACGGCTGTCTGATTCGGTTATCTCGTAAATGTTGATATTGTCGCCATAGATGGCAAAGGACAGCTTTGATAACGTGAGGTATTTCACATTGAAATCATCGCAGGGCTGCTTATCACTTACAAGCCTATACCATTTCGTGCCTACATTGTCCTGCGTGTTCATCAGCATTGTTTTTTCTCCGTCCGGCATGGGATAGGTGAATTTTGCTTGCCCTGTGCCGTATTCTCCCGAGCTTGCATAGAAGCCTAAATAAAAATATCGGTCGGTTTCGGTACGATAATTCTCATATTCATAACAGCTGTAACCGTAATTAACGCCGTACTCTATGCTGTTGCCATCCTTGATGTCGGGCTTGATACTGCAAGTATCAGCGCTGAATTGAGTTCCAGCTAGCCACTTTTTTCCGTTATTGTCTGTTGCTGTGTAATGCACCGTCATCTGAACACAATGTCCGTCGGACAAAAATTCGGCAATATTCATTTCTATTCCTGCAACGGCTTCGGTGTGAACATCAGTTCTGATCTCCGATGTGATCTTACTTTCGCCTTTGTCAGAAAGCAGCCTGAGGCTGCCTACGGCTGCGCCAACACCGATGGTGCCTGCTATCAGCGTGAGCGTAGCGGCGGTGATGCTTATAAGAAGCTTTTTCGTTCTTTTTTTCTTTGCAGTATTATATTCATTTCTGCGGCGTAATACGTTTTCAGCCATTTCTTTATAGCTCTTCATATACAAAGCCCTCCTTTTCAAGCTGTGCCTTAAGCGACTTCTTTGCACGGTACATAAGGTTTTCGATCTGGCGCTTGCTTTTTTTCATGATAACTGCGGTATCCGAGTTTGTAAATCCCTCAAAATAGATAAGATACAACACCTGTCTGTATTCGGGTTTTAGCTTTTTTAAAGCATTGTGGAGCATGAGCTCACGTTCCTTTTGCAAATACTGCCGCTCGAAATCAGCTTGCTCGGTTGCCAGCTCCGCATAATCCTCAATTGGCTTGTCAGAGATCTTTGCGTTTTTGCGAAAAAAGTCGAATGCAGCGTTTCTGGCAATGGTATACAGCCATGTTTTGAAGCTGCTCTTACCCGAAAAATGTGGTTTTTTTGTCACAAGCTTTACGAAAACCTCTTCCGTTATGTCCTCTGCGGTGTGGATATCGCCTGCAAAGGAGCACAGATACAGTATCAGACCATCCTTGTAAAGACGTATTATCTCGACTATACCTTCGTCATCTCCTGTTAGAAAGCGTTTGTACTGTTTTGAACCATGTTCCATTCTGTCACTCCTTTGTAGGATTGTAAGGTACCTTCATATATTAGACGAATGGCTCCATAAAAACTCTCATCTTGAGGCAAAAAAAGAGCAGCCTTGCAGCCGCTCTTTGCTATGTTGTTTATAAAGATTCGCTCCGTGCTCCGGAGCATACTTCAGTCATTATGCCTACCATCTCTGCAGCCTTTTCGATAGGAATGCGTTCTTCAGAGTAGTACCATTCCATGTAACAGGCAAGAAAGCCACCCGCTACAAAAGCAGAAATTATATTTCCGTTTTCGTCGCTTTCGGGGAAGGTGTTTTTATAAAGCGAGGCAGTTGAAGCCTTAATGGCATTTCTCAGTCTTGACGTGAGTCTGCCTCTTACATCCATCCTCATGTGCTTGAAATAGTATTCAAATTCCTCTGAGATAAGCTTGTGAAAACCGAGAAAGATCTTTTTGGTGCTGTTTTTTATATCGTTACGATCGTTTGAGCTAAGGAGCTGAGCGAGTGAAGCAACAAGATCGCTCTCTATTTCGTCCAGGATATCTGTTATATTACGGTAGTGGGTGTAAAAAGTGCGTCGGTTGATGTTGGCGCAGGCCGTCAGTTCGCTTATGCTGATTTCTGCGATATCTTTGTTGTTCATTATTTCAAAAAGCGCATTTTTGATCGCTTTTTTTGTACGAATAACACGTTTGTCGGAGTTGTGCTTGGGCGTTGTAGTCAAAATGTTCACCCCTTGAAGCTGTTTGGTATTATTATATACTAATTTTATCCATCTGTCAAGTAAAATAATAATATACTGTTCTTAATATTGCTGATAAGCTCAAGTTTTATGATTTGACTTGACTAGTAAAAGAAAATGTGATACAATAAATTCTGTACGATAAATTTCAGAAAGAGGTAAAGTTATGACAAAGATAGATGTTTTTTCAGGCTTTCTCGGAGCAGGTAAGACCACTCTCATAAAGAAGCTGCTCAAGGAAGCATACACCGGTGAGAAGCTCGTGCTTATCGAGAACGAGTTCGGCGAGATCGGCATTGACGGCGGATTTATGAAGGACGCAGGTATCGAAGTCACCGAGATGAACCAGGGCTGTATATGCTGTTCTCTTGTAGGTGATTTCGGCAAGGCTCTGAAGCAGGTGCTGGAGCAGTTCAGCCCTGACCGTATCCTTATCGAGCCCTCGGGCGTTGGCAAGCTTTCCGATGTCATCAAGGCTGTGATGGATGTTGATTGCGCTGAGATCAGCCTCAACAGCTATACTACTGTTGCCGATGCATCCAAGATCAAAATGTATATGAAGAATTTCGGCGAGTTCTACAAGAACCAGATCGAAAGCGCAAAGACCATCATTCTCAGCCGTTCCCAGAAGCTTTCCGAGGAAAAGCTTGCAGCTGCTGTGGCAATGATAAAGGAGCTTAACGACAAGGCTACCATCGTTACCACTCCCTGGGATGATATCGACGGCAAGCAGATCCTTTCCGCTATGGAGAGTGAGAACAAGTTCGCAGAGGAGCTTCTCAAGGATGTATGCCCTGTATGCGGTCATTCTCACGAGCATCACCACCATCATGAAGATGGCGAGGAGTGCTGCTGCCACGATCACGACCACGAGCATCACCACCATCACGAGGATGGCGAGGAGTGCCACTGCCACGATCACGACCATGAGCATCACCACCATCACGAGGATGGCGAGGAGTGCCACTGCCACGATCACGACCACGAGCATCACCACCATCACGACCATGACGAAGAGTGCACCTGCGGCTGTCACGACCACGACCATCACCATCATCACCACCACGCTGATGAGGTGTTCTCCACATTCGGTATCGAGACTGCAAAGAAGTTCACAAAGGAAGAGCTTGAGAACGCTCTTGCTAAGCTTTCGGACGAGCAGTACGGTACTGTACTGCGTGCAAAGGGAATCGTTGCAGGCGACGGCGTATGGTATCACTTTGATTTTGTTCCCGAGGAGTACGAGGTTCGCACTGGCTCTGCGGATATCACAGGCAGAATGTGCGTGATCGGCGCTAAGCTTGAGGAAGAAAAGATCAAGGCACTGTTCGGTGTCTGATAAAGTGAGGTAGCATTATCATGGAATTACCCGTATATCTTATAACAGGCTTTCTTGAGAGCGGAAAGACCTCATTTATTCTTGATACCATCAGCGACAAGCAGTTCAGCAGGGGCAAGAAGACCCTTGTGATCGCTTGTGAGGACGGCGAGGTGGAGTATGAGGAAAAGCTTCTCAAGTCCGCTAAAGCTGTTGTTGAGTTTGTCGAGGATGAGGAGGACTTCAACGAGGAGTACCTTACAAATCTTGTTATAAAGCACAAGCCCGATCAGATACTTATCGAGTTCAACGGTATGTGGAGTCTGCGCAACATGGCTGTCAAGGCACCCAAGAACTGGATATTCTATCAGATCTTCATGTTCATGGATCATTCAAAGTATGACGTGTATATGAACAATATGCGTCAGCTTCTTTCCGATAATATTGCAGTTGCGGATATACTCATATTCAACCGCTGTGATAAGAACAATATCGATAAGAAGCGTCTGCGCCGTTCCACAAAGGCACTCAATCCACGCATAGAGATGATGTTTGAGTATAACGACGGCACTGTGGAGCAGGGCTTCCAGGGTGAGGATGATATGCCTTTTGATGTAAAGGCTGATCCTATCGATATCATCCATGACGATTTCGGTCTGTGGTATATTGATATCATGAGTAACGCTCCCCGCTACAAGGGCAAAAATGTCCGTGTAAGGGGAATGGTGTACCGTGCGTCCAATATTCCAGAGGGATATTTCGTTATCTCACGCCGTGCTATGACCTGCTGTGCGGATGATATCGCAGTCATCGGCATACTTGTAAAGACTCCCGAGGGCAAGAAGTTTGCCGATGGCGAGTGGGTAGAGGTCTGCGGCGAGATAATCTCCGAGAAGCAGTCTGCATACAAGGGTACAGGACCTGTGCTTGTTGCCACAGATATTGCACCCACCGAAAAGGCTGATACAGAGCTTGTTTATTTCAACTAAAATTCTATTGCGGCGAGTTTTTCTTGCCGCAATATTTATAGGAGCCATACTATGAACGAAAAGCTTTTTACAGTAAGACTTTCCGAAGACGGCGGTGCAGTGGAGATAATAGATCAGACGCTGCTTCCCAATACAATCAAATATCTCCGCCTTGAAAAAGCAGAAGATATATGGGAGGCGATATTCAGCCTTCGTGTCCGTGGCGCACCTGCAATAGGCGTTGCGGCAGGCTTCGGAATGTACGTACTTGCGCAACAGATATCCGACGAGGACTATGATGCGTTCCTTGGAGAAATGGAGCGTATCGGTGCTTATCTTGATTCCTCACGTCCCACAGCGGTGAATCTCAGCTTCGCAGTAAAACGTATGCTTGCAGTGGTTCATAACCATACGGGGCTTGTAAAGTCGCAGCTTCTTCCGCTTCTTAAAGCAGAGTGCATGGCTGTCTATAACGAGGATCGTGCTATGTGCCGTGCGATTTCTGAAAACGGACTGACCCTTGTGAAAAACGGAGACGGAATACTCACCCATTGTAATGCAGGTGCCCTTGCGGCGACCGAGTACGGCACAGGACTGGGAACGCTTCTCCTCGGCAAGGAGCTTGGCTACGAGTTCAAGGTGTTCACTGACGAAACAAGACCGCTTTTACAGGGTGCAAGGCTTACTTCCTTTGAGCTTAACCACGCAGGTATAGATGTGACGCTCATCTGTGACAACGCCGCCTCGCTTCTCATGAAACAGGGTAAGATAAATGCCTGCTTTGTGGGCTGCGACAGGGTAGCAGCAAACGGCGACACTGCCAATAAGATCGGCACACGCTCCGTTGCGGTGAATGCGAAGTACCACGGCGTGCCATTCTATGTGTTCTGCCCGTCTTCTACGATAGATTTCAGTTGCAGAAGCGGAGATGATATCGTTATCGAGGAGCGCAGCGGCGACGAGATAAAAACTATGTTTTTTGAAAAGCCCGTAGCCGAGGCTGAGGTGAAGTGCTTCAATCCTGCGTTTGATGTGACGGACGCAGAGCTTATCACTGCGATAATCACCGAAAAGGGAATAGCAAGATATCCTTACACTGAGAGCCTTGCAAAGCTTTTCCTGTAACTATGTCTTGACGTACAGTGAAAAATCGGTTAAAATGTATACATAACAGTAATAATTAAGGAGTAATTTTATGAAACTCAGATTTTACAACGCAAAGATAATGACGATGGCTGATGAAAGCATCATCGACGGCGAGCTTCACACTGACGGCGGCAAAATAACCTACGTAGGCGAAGCCAAAGCAGAGCAGGGGGGCTTTGATCGTGAGATAGACCTTAACGGCAAGCTCATTATCCCAGGCTTTAAGAATGCCCATACCCACGGCGCTATGACGTTCCTGCGCTCCTTTGCGGATGATCTGCCCCTCAATGAGTGGCTGTACGATCAGGTTTTCCCGCACGAGGCAAAGCTCACCGAGGAAGCTATCTACGTATTCACCCAGCTTGCCAATATGGAGTACCTCAGCAGTGGTATCACTTCCAGCTTTGATATGTACTTCAAGCTTGACAGCTACGCAAAAGCCAACGTAGATATGGGTTACAGGACTGTTCTGTGCGGCTCTATCAACGACTTCGGCGGCACTGTCGAGGGTGTTGAGGAGGAGTACAACAAATTCAATGATTATAACGAGCTGGTTTCTTATCAGCTTGGCTTCCATGCGGAGTATACAACAAAGCGTGAGACGCTGGAGGGAATGGCAGCGCTGTCTCAGAAGTACAAGGCGCCTATGTATACTCACAACAGCGAAACAAAGTCCGAGGTAAACGGATGTATCGAGCGATACGGCATGACACCCACACAGCTTTTTGATAAGCTTGGCATGCTTGAATACGGCGGAGGCGGCTTCCATTGTGTATGGTTCGATGAAAAGGATATGCAGATCTATCGTGACAAGGGTCTGTGGATGGTTACAAATCCCTCCTCTAACCTTAAGCTTGCCAGCGGAATTGCTCCCATCTGCGAGATGAAACGTGCAGGTATGAAGAATTTCGCTATCGGTACAGACGGTGCGGCAAGCAACAACTGCCTTGATATGTTCCGTGAGATGTTTCTTGTGACAGCACTCCAGAAAGTTAAAGAGATGGACGCATCCGCTTGTCCTGCTTTTGATGTTGTGGAAATGGCAACAAAGGGCGGTGCGCTTGCTATGGGATTAAAGGATTGCGATGTTCTCGCAGAGGGCAAGTGTGCAGACTTTGCGGTTATCGATCTTAACAAGCCTAATATGCAGCCGATACACAATATCGCAAAGAACCTTGTCTATGCCGGCAGCAAGCAGAATATCTGCATGACAGTTGTAAACGGAAAGATACTGTATGAGGATGGCAAGTTCCTCACCGTTGATGAAAACGAGATCTACGCACGTGCAAATAAGCTCGCCCGTGAGATCTGTGATTGACGATCATCAAAATAAATTATCAAGGCGGTACGTTTTCAGCGTACTGCCTTGTTTTTTCATACAATTTCCTTTAATATTTTTTTTTGAGCCGATAATAATACTACTGCAAGGACGAAAGAAGTCCTTGAGAAAAAACGAGCTTTACAAGATGATTTGTATAAATGCTCTTATTATGAACAGATCTAAGGAGAATATAATTATGGCTTCCAACAAGCAGAATAAATCCGCACTCAACAGCATCAAGATGCAGGCAGCAAGTGAAGTAGGCGTAGCACTGAACAACGGCTACAACGGCGACCTCACCTCCAAGCAGGCAGGCTCCATCGGCGGTCAGATGGTAAAGGATATGATCAACTCCTACAAGCAGGCTAACGGTGGTACAGCATCCTCTTCTAACAGCTGATCTTCCTAAAAAGCAAAAGGACCTCCCCACTGCGGGGAGGTCAAATTTTTTAGTTCTGCTCAGCCTTGCGGCAATTACAGCATATACCGTTTAGATTTAGCGTAACAACAGTAAGCTCATGCCCGTATTTTTGTGAGACCACTTCATTGAGCGAGTCAAGCTCAGAAAGCTCCACATCGAACACCTGAGTGCATCTGTCGCACACCATGTGATAGTGGCAGTCCGTCCTGCCGTCGAATCGGTCACTGCCGTCAGCGATTCGTATCTTAAGCAGCATACCCATCTCGCTTAAAAGATTGAGATTGCGGTACACTGTGCCGAGACTCAGACTGGGATTGCTCTGCTTCAGCGCAGAGTATACCTGATCTGCAGTAGGATGTATGGGAAAGCTTTTAACCTGATTCAATATAAGCTCACGCTGTTTTGAGAATTTCATAGCTACCCTTTCTGATAAGCATAATAGTAATTGTTATCGATATTATAACATATCAGATAAGATTTGTCAATAGCATGGCTGAAATTGGAAAGACCGCACAGGAAACACTGTGCGGTCTTTATTTACAGGATAATGCAGATCAGCCCTCCGCAGCCGTCGTTGATGATACGCTGGATGGTCTCCTGCAGCTTCATGCGGGCGTCTGTGGGCATACGATAAAGCTTGTTGTGCAGACCTTCGTTGACAAGGTCATGCAGGGATTTGCCGAAGATATTGCTCTCCCATATCCTTGTGGGATTTTCCTCGAAATCGGTGAGGAGATAGGACACAAGCTCCTCGCTCTGTTTTTCGCTTCCCACGATGGGATTGATCTCGGTAGTAATGTTGGCGGACATCATGTGGATGGATGGTGCACTCGCCTTAAGGCGCACGCCGTATTTGCCGCCCTGTTTGATTATCTCAGGCTCTTCAAGGCTCATTTCTTCCATTGTTGGGAGTACGATTCCGTAGCCTGTTGCTTCCACCTCATCGAGAGCGGTGCGTACACGCTCGTATCTGCGTTTGGTGGCGGCAAGCTCTATCATGCACGCCATAAGGTCGCCTTCGTCTGCAAGCACCAGCCCTGTTGCCTCGCCGAGTATCTTAAAGAACAGCTCGTTCCTTAGTCCTACGCTGATTACTCCCGTGCCCGTGCCAAGGTCGAGGGAGGAAAGCGACGCACTGTCGATATATTCGCACTCCGACATTTTCTCTGCGGCTTTTTTGATGTCGCTGATGCCGTGAATGTCAGCGGCTGCCTCCTTGATGCAGTCAAATACCGAGCGTTTCAGCCAGTGCTCCTTTTCAAGGGCGTTTATCCACTTGGGCATACTGATATCCACCTCGCACACGGGGAATTTCAGCAGCACCTCGCCGAGGATGGCTTTTATCTTTTCCTCGTCAAGCTCAAGGCAGTTTACGGGGATGACCGATGTACCATATTTCTCCGTCAGTTCTGCGGCGAGTTTTGTGCTGTCGTCGGATGACGGCTCCTGACAGTTGAGAAGCACCACAAACGGCTTGTTTATTTCGGAAAGCTCCGAAATGATGCGTTCCTCGGCGACTTCGTACTCTTCACGTGGAATATCGGTGATGCTTCCGTCAGTGGTGACAACGATACCGATAGTAGAGTGCTCCGTGATTACCTTTCGTGTGCCTACCTCCGCCGCCATATTGAAGGGTATCTCCTCCTCAAACCAGGGCGTTGCTACCATCCTCGGTGCCTCATTCTCAATATAGCCGATAGCACTGGGGATTATGTAGCCTACGCAGTCGATAAGGCGCACGTTCATTGTAACACCGTCCTCAATGGTGACGGACACCGCCTCCTCGGGGACGAATTTCGGCTCGGTGGTCATGATGGTCTTTCCCGCAGATGACTGTGGAAGCTCGTCATTTGCACGTTCCTTGCGGTAGTCGTCGCTGATATTTGGGATGATGAGAGTGTTCATGAATTTGCTGATGAATGTGGATTTTCCCGAGCGTACAGGACCTACGATGCCGAGGTATATATTGCCGCCTGTGCGACGGGCGATATCGGAATAGATGGAATTGTTCATGTTTGTTCTCCTTTTCAGATCGCAGGAATAAGTATCATGCCGCTGAGGGGCATATCTCCGTCCTCTATCTCGTTTTCTGTCATTATAGCTTCTACTGAGGTACTGTATTTTTTTGCGATGTTCCAGCAGCTTTCGGTTCCGTCTGCATAGTAGATACGCAGTGCGTAGTTTGTGTCACTGTGTTTTGGTTTATCTTCGATTACAGTGATGTTTTCGGCTAGATCGGCCGTAACACTTCCGCATATCTCTGCATTGAATGAAAGCTCAGCTGTGATGTCAAGCGTGCCGTCAGAGCGTATCGTGCAGTCAGCTTCGGTGCAGTTGGCATTGAATTTTATAACAGCATCCTGAGGGATGTCGTCGGCAGGTATGCTGCATTCAAAGCCCTCTTGCTTTTCAATGTGACAGGGGAGGCCATCGGAGCTTCTGCACAGCGCCTGACAGCAGATAAGGCCAGCAAGTGTCAGACCGCCGTCGTCGTTTCTTGTACAGTTCATGTTGAACACTTCGGCTGTGCAGTCCAGCACGCTTTCTATCTCGCCGCCGTCATAGCTGCAGGAGGATCGCACGTTAAGCTGCCTTTCAATGCTTCGGCAGTTCTGCATAAGCTTTATTCTCCTGAGTGTGAGATCTACCTCGTATTCTGTTGAGAAAGCGTCACACGGAAGCTTTACAACCGCTTCCTTATGGCAGCTTACACGGCATACCGCAAGTATATTGCAGCCGATGATACCGCTGTCGCTGCTGCAATTCAGCTCGCAGCTGAGTATGTCGAGCGATGCCGAACTGATAAAGCTTTCATCGATACCGTCGATATCAATGATCTGGCTTACGGGGATATCTGCGCTCATGCGCTCAATGGTCCTGCAGCCCTGAAGCTCGCTGTCGTGCAGCCCGTACGCTGCTGTTACAGTGACTACACCCTTTATCACAGCTTTGTCTGCGATTACACGTATATCTGTCACCTTAGGCGAAGCAGTGCTTCTTACGATAAATCCGAGACCGCCTGCACCCGTTTCGATCTCCTCACGTATACTGAACTGCTTTTCGGTGCATTTGACATTGCCGCAGCAGGTGATCTCCTTTGTTTTTACCTGTACGTTTTTGGGGATCACCGGCATAGTACAGCTTTTTACGGCGCAGATGCTGATCTTTGTGCTTACAGCGCCACGGATGTCGATGCGTCTGCCGCTTACAGCACGGCAGTTACAGTAATCGGGCTTGGAGCTTAGCTTTACAGTGACATTACTGTCAGCAGGGATGTGGCTCTTGCCAAGATCCACTGTCTTTGTGTATGTGTAATTCTGCTCGATACAGTGAAGTTCGCTGCTGTTTTCAGCAAGGTACATCACCTTTATCTCCACCTTGCCGTCAAGCATAAGCTTGTTGTCGCCTGCCATGCTGTATGACATTATCTTTGGCGTAAGTCGGCAGCTTAGTATCCTGAATATCTCGGGAAAATAGTCGGGCAGTACGTGATCCAGCTCAACGCCCTGCTCCGCCTGTCCGTCAAATACGGTCTCGTTTAAGCAGACCATATCCTCGTTTCTGCGTAATTCTTCCATTCTGGGTTCCTCCTTTTAGTCCAAAGGCTCGTTTGGCTCTTTCAGTGAAATATATGCTTGTATATTTTGCGTTATGATACAGCATAAAATTTTTTTCGGACTTGCAGAAAAATCGTCAAAAAACATTTGAAAAATAATGCAATATATGTTATACTTATAATGTGTTTGCATAATCGCCTGTTCTGACGAAATAATATGGATATATATTGTTTCATGAAAGGAATGATAATTATCAGCGAACACACCAACGAAAATTATGAGGAAGAGCAGGAAGACCGCAATGACAACGGCATAATCGCCGCTGCAAACGCACGTCACAATATCCATTGTCTGACCATTATCGGGCAGATAGAAGGGCATTATATTCTGCCGCCCCAGAACAAGACGACAAAGTACGAGCATATAATCCCTGCACTGGTCGCCATCGAGCAGGATTGCACCATAGAGGGTCTGCTCATCGTGCTGAATACTGTCGGCGGCGACGTGGAGGCAGGACTTGCCATTTCCGAGCTTATTGCAGGGATGTCAAAGCCTACTGTTTCTATCGTTGTCGGGGGAGGACATTCCATAGGCGTGCCGCTCGCAGTGAGCGCACAGGTGAGCTTCATCGTGCCCTCGGCGACTATGACGATACATCCCGTGCGGATGAACGGAATGGTGCTGGGCGTACCGCAGACGATGTCCTATTTTGAGAAGATGCAGGAGCGTATAACACGTTTTGTAACGGACAACAGCAGGATATCCTCACAGCGCTTCAGCGAGCTTATGATGGAAAAGGATGAGCTTGTGATGGACGTGGGCACCTCGGTGAACGGCGAGACCGCCGTGAGGGAGGGACTTATTGACCGCCTTGGCGGACTTTCCGAAGCGGTGGAGTGCCTGTATCAGCTTATCGAGGAACGCTCTCCTGAAAAAGCGGAGAAGCCTGCAAGGGCAACGAAAAAAGCAAAGGCAAAGACCACTGCAAAGGGTAAGACCACGGCGAAAAAAACCGCCTCAAGGGCAGTGCCTCACAGTGCGACAGCCGTCCGCAGGATAAACAGCGGGGACTGGAGCGGTGAGCGATGATACTGCACACCATCGTCAGCCTTGCGGATATCTTTCCGCAGGAGCCGCCCGTAAGTATCGTGACCCGCCGTACCAAATACGGCTTTTGTGAGTATACAGTCACAGAGGGCGTACGCAGAATTTCACGCAGGTTTTCAACAGATCCTGCGGACTTTCTTGATATAACTTGAATATTACCGCTCGGGGCTTCTCGTGCGGATACATAAATAAAGGGGAATAATATGGATTACATAACTGTGATTGTTCAGGCTATAGTACAGGGGCTGACTGAATTTCTGCCTGTTTCAAGCTCCGGACACCTTTCGGTGCTTCAGCATCTGACGGGTGTTGACGGCGAGGCAGCGCTGATACTTTCGATAGTGCTGCATCTCGGTACGTTGGCGGCAGTGTTCGTGGCATTCTGGGGAACGATATGGGGTATGATAAAGGAATTTTTCCTCACTATCCGTGATGTGTTCACCGGCAAATTTTCATGGCGTGGTATGAACGGCACCCGCCGCATGATGTTCATGGTGATCATAGCAACACTGATACTCGTGCCGGTGTATCTGTTCGAGGAGTTCTTCACGGGCAGACAGGGCGATGGTGACATCATCTTCGAGGGTGCAGCCTTTATGTTCACTGCGCTGCTGCTGTTCCTTTCCGATAAGTGCAGCAAGGGCGTAAAGCATGGCGAGGATATGACACTTAAGGACGGCATTACCGTAGGGCTTTTCCAGTGTATTGCTCTTTTCCCGGGCGTTTCACGCTCAGGCTCCACTACGGCGGCAGGACTCTTCTGCGGACTTGAGAAGCAGACGGCAGTGACCTTTGCATTCATCCTCGGTATTCCTGCGATACTCGGCGGAAGCGTGCTGGAGCTGGGCGACGCACTGCAGTCCGATATGCAGCTTGACTGGGTGGCTCTCGGCATAGGCTTTGTTGTTTCGGCGGTGGTTGGATTCCTTGCGATAAAGCTTGTTTCATGGCTGCTGAAAAAGGACAGATTCAAGATATTCGGAATATACACGCTGCTGCTCGGACTTGCGTGCGTTGCGGCAGGCGTTTTTGAACATGTTACGGGCACACCGATAATTTCACTGTTAGCTTAATGATCGGGTTATTTAAAGAAAAGGAAGTACTGACATCATGGCAGAAAAGAAAACTACCACGTCCAATAAAAATACAAAGTCACAAGCAAAGGGTGCAGTAAGGCAAAGCTCAAGTGTCTCACGCTCCAAAAAGGCGATAGAGGAGGAGAAGCAGCGTCTGCGAGAGGAAGCTGCTGCAAAGGCGAGGGTTCGCCACCACATAACCTCAGTGATACTTTTCGCAGTGGGAATATTCCTTACGCTTTGTGCGATCATCCCCGGCGCAGAAGGCGAGGGCTGGCACGCTCTGTTTGACTTCATGCACGGTATGTTCGGATATTCGGCGTATCTTGTGGGACCGTCCATGATATATGTGGCGGTGCTGGTTTCGGCGAATGCAATAAGAAAGCGTGTCAGGAATTCTGTTATATTCCTTTCGCTGCTGATCCTTATGGTAAGTGCGGCGGTACAGATATTCGCAGTGGGCGTTCCCACCTCCCGCGATTTCTTCGAGTTCTTCGCAGACCTGTACGTTGCAGGCTATGAGTTCCGCGGAGGCGGCGTGTTCGCGCTGTTCCTCGGCTCGCCGTTGCTGCTTCTGGGACAGGTGGGGGCAGGTATCATCATCATCCTGCTTGCGCTGGTGTTCTTCCTTATCGTTTCAAAGCTGACCGTGGTGGATTTCATCCACAAGCTGTCCGATCCGATAAAGAAGACCAAGAACAAGGCTGTGGAGCATCACAAGCGCCGCGTTGAGGAGCGTGCCCTCGCTGAAGAGGAGTTTGAGCGCCTTGAGCAGGAACGCATAATCAATGAGATCAACAACGAAATAGCCGAGCGTGAGAATGCCGAACGCTTAAGTAGGATCGCACATAGCGTTGACGAGGATGTTGCAGCTGCAAAGGCTGCTGAGATAACTCCCGACGCTGCGGGACAGAATGTCGAGGCGAAAAAGCCCGAGCCTCCTGCAAAGCCTGAGCCTCCGAACATCCTGCAGGAGCAGAATGAGGACAGCAAGGAATACATGAAAGCTCTTCAGGACTTCATAATGGAGAAGAACAAGGCGGTGCTTGACGCGGCGGAGGAGCAGGAGAAAGATCCGCTTGAGGATACAGACGGCGAGCTTGTTCCGATACTGGATGCGATAAACCGTTTCAATTCCGAGACTGTTGAAGAAAAGCCTGTAAAGGTAAAGGAGATAATCGACGCTCCCAAGGCGGATATCTCCAATTCCGATGAAGCGGAGCTTCCCTTTGACATAGAGGATGTTGTGGCTCAGGTGCAGCCTGTAAAGGATCCTGTGCCCATGGGCGGAAAGATACCGCAGATAAAAGATACAGTACCCTCAAAGCCTGCTGTAACCGCTTCCGAAGGACCAAAGCCTGTATCCACTATTAAGTATACCGAGGAAAAGCAGCAGCTAAAGCTCAGCGATGTGTATACACTGCCGCCCGTTACTCTGCTTAATCCTGTCGAGAAGAAGCTTGCACAGCATGATATCGACGCTGAGATACAGAAGAACTCCGACACACTTGTGGATACTCTTAAGAGCTTCGGCGTGCAGACAAAGATAGTGGGCGTCAGCCGTGGCCCATCAGTTACCCGTTATGAGCTTCAGCCTGCGCCGGGTGTGAAGATATCCAAGATAACTAATCTTGTGGACGATATCGCACTTAATCTTGCGGCGGCAGGCGTGCGTATAGAGGCGCCTATCCCCAACAAGGCGGCTGTAGGTATAGAGGTTCCCAACAAGCAGAAGGACACCGTTTATTTCCGTGAGCTTGTGGATACTTCCGACTTCAAAAAGAGCTTTGATAAAAAGCTTGAGACTGTGCTCGGCAAGGATATCAGTGGCGAGACCATCACCTGTAACGTGGCGAAGATGCCCCACCTGCTTATCGCAGGTACTACAGGATCGGGTAAGTCCGTCTGTGTAAACTCCATAATCATGAGCATCCTCATGAAGTCCACTCCCGAGGAGGTCCGCCTTATAATGGTCGACCCCAAGAAGGTAGAGTTCATGATGTATAACGGCATACCGCACCTGCTGATCCCCGTTGTGACCGACGCAAAGAAGGCGGCGGGCGCACTTGCCTGGGCGGTAAACGAGATGCTGAACAGATACAAGCTGTTCTCCGAGAACAACGTCCGTGACTTCGGCGGCTTCAACGAGATTGCCAAGGACCCCAACAGCGGACTCAAGAAGATGTCCCATATCGTTATATTCATAGACGAGCTTGCCGACCTGATGATGGCGTCCCCAAAGGATGTTGAGGACAGCATCGTGCGACTTGCGCAGATGGCACGTGCCGCAGGTATGCATCTTGTTATCGCAACACAGCGTCCTACCGTAAACGTCGTTACAGGTCTTATCAAGGCGAACATCCCAAGCCGTATCGCACTGATGGTTGCTTCCCAGATGGACAGCCGTGTCATCCTTGACGGCGGCGGAGCGGAAAAGCTCCTCGGCAACGGCGATATGCTGTATATGCCCGTAGGTATGCCAAAGCCCGTGCGTATCCAGGGCTGTTATGTATCCGACAAGGAAGTGGAGCGTGTTGTTGACTTCATCAAGCAGACCTTTGCGGCCGAGTATGATGAAAGCATCATGGAGGAGATCGAGCGTCAGACGGAGATGGTATCCTCGGGCGACGGAAAGGGTCCCGCAGGCGGTTCGGATGTCGGCGGCGATATCGACACCTCCGACGAAAAGCTGGAGGAGGCTATCGAGTACGTTGTAGAGGCGGGACAGGCAAGCACCTCCGCATTACAGCGCCGCTTCAAGCTGGGCTACGGCAGGGCGGCACGCCTTATCGACATAATGGAGGAGATGGGCGTAGTGGGCCCCTTCGAGGGAAGCAAGCCCCGTCAGGTGCTTATGACCAAGCAGGAGTGGTACGAGCGCAAGCTCCAGCAGAAATAAATATAAGAATTCGCAGTCCGAAAGGGCTGCGAATTATCAAAAGTGAGGAATTTAAATATGCCATTTTTACCTGTATCAAAGCAGGATATGACCGAGCGTGGTATAGAACAGCTTGATTTCATTGTGTTCACGGGTGACGCTTACGTTGACCATCCCACCTTCGGAATTGCTATAATCTCCCGTATGATAGAGGCGGCGGGCTTCACCGTGGGAGTCATCGCCCAGCCCGTCAGCGACGAGGATTACAAAAAGCTCGGCAGGCCTAAGTATTGCTTCATGGTGTCGGGCGGAAACATAGACAGCATGGTGTCCAATTACACCGTTGCCCTCAAAAAGAGATACGATGACGCCTACTCTCCCGGTGGAAAGGGCGGAAAGCGTCCCGACCGTGCGCTTACCGTTTATTGCCGAAAGCTGAAGCAGCTTTTCCCCGATGTGGAGATATCCGTCGGCGGCCTTGAGGCATCGCTGCGCCGCTTTGCACACTACGACTACTGGAGCGACAGTGTTATGCCCTCCGTGCTGGTGGACACAGGCGCAGACCTGCTTATGTACGGCATGGGCGAGGTCACACTCTCTCAGATGCTTAACAACTTCAAGGCAGGCATGAAGCTGTCCGAGATGCACGACCTGCGCGGCACCTGTTATCTTACAAAGCCCGAGAATACGCCGATAGGCGCGGTGCAGTGCGACTCCTACGAGATAGTAAGCACCAACAAAAAGGCATACGCAAAGGCGTGCCGCAAGCAGTATGACGAGCAGGACGAGGTATACGGCAGGACGATAGTCCAGCGTCACGGAAATATGATGCTGGTGCAGAATCCGCCGCAGCGCAGCGTTACCCAGTCCGAGTTCGACTACGCCTACGAGCTGCCCTATATGCGTGCTTATCATCCTATGTATGACAAGGTGGGCGGTGTTCCTGCGATACAGGAAGTGGAGTTCTCCATCACTCACAACAGGGGCTGCTATGGCTTCTGTAATTTCTGCTCCATCGCACTACATCAGGGCAGACGTATCCAGACAAGGAGCGAGGAGTCGGTCTACAACGAGGCTGTAATGCTCTCCGAGAAGCCGAACTTCAAGGGCTACATCCACGATGTGGGAGGCCCTACGGCAAATTTCCGACAGCCCTCCTGTGCAAAGCAGGAGCAGCACGGTATGTGCAAGGGCAAAAAGTGTCTTGCGCCTACGCCCTGCAAGAACCTTATCGCAGACCACAGCGATTATCTTAAGCTTCTGCGCCGTCTGCGCTCCATAAAAAAGGTGAAGAAGATATTCATCCGCTCAGGCATACGTTACGACTACATCCTCGCCGACAAGAACAGCGAGTTTCTGGACGAGCTTGTGGAGCATCACGTAAGCGGACAGCTCAAGGTCGCCCCCGAGCATGCCAGCAACAAGGTGCTGGACTACATGGGCAAGCCCCACGTGGAGGTTTACGAGGAGTTCCAGAAGCGGTTTTACGCTTCCACAAAAAAGTGCGGCAAGGAGCAGTATCTTGTGCCGTATCTGATGTCCTCGCATCCGGGCTGCACTCTCAACGAGGCGGTGGAGCTTGCGGTGTTCCTCAAAAAGCACAACATCCGTCCCGAGCAGGTGCAGGACTACTATCCCACTCCGGGAACGATATCAACGGCGATGTTCTATACGGGACTCGACCCGTACACTATGGAGCCTGTTTTCGTTCCACGTACCGCCGAAGACAAGGCAATGCAGCGTGCGCTTTTACAGTATTTCAAGCCCGAGAACAAGCGCCTTGTCGAAAAAGCTCTTATCATGGCAAAGCGCCGTGACCTTATCGGCTTCGGTAAGGAGTGCCTGATAACCCCGACAGAGCAGAATAGCGGCGCAAAGCACACCTCCGCCGAAAGGAGAAACAATGGCAGAAAAACACCGCCAAAGTCCAAAACGCAAAAAACGCAGAAAAGGAATAAGCAGGGCAGACATAGCTAAATACGGATTTCATATTACTTTTATAGTTGCCATGTTGCTTACAATGCTGCTTTTCATCAACGAGCACTGGCTGCATATTGCGCAGATACCAACCCTTTCAGAGGTGCTTCTTCGTTCCGGAGTGATGAAGCGCCCTAATGTCACGGTGCAGCAGGATGAGATCGCTGTGCATTTTATAGACGTAGGGCAGGGGGATTGCACTTTGATAGTCACTCCCGACAAGACGGTGCTTATTGATTGCGGTGAAAAAAGCGAGAGCGGTAGCGTGATACGTTATCTTAGAAGCTTCGGTGTAAGCAGACTGGATCATGTTATCGGTACACATCCTCACTCCGATCACATCGGAGGTATGGCACAGATACTGTCCGCATTTGATGTCGGTGAGTTTATAATGCCAGATCATCCTGACAGTCTCACACCGACTACCGACTATTACATAGATATGCTTAAGGTGATCGGCGATAAAGATATCGACGCTGTATACAGCGAGCCCGGAATGAATATCACACTTTGCGAGGGCACGGTACTTGAGATCATAGGTCCTGTCGGCAGCGATTATGACGACCTTAACGATTTTTCTGTAATAACACGCCTTGACAGTGGCAATTACAGTTTTCTGTTCACAGGTGATATGGAAAAGCCGGCAGAGCTTGACCTTGTGAATACTTTTGCACAACTGAGAGCGGATGTGCTTAAGGTGGGGCATCACGGCAGCTCTTCGTCAAGCAGCACTGAGTTTCTCAAGCGTGTACAGCCGACTTATGCGGTGATAAGCGTGGGAGATGACAATTCTTATGGGCACCCTACGCCTGAGGCACTGAAAAGGCTGCAAAAAACAGGCGCTGAGATATTGCGGACATCAGAGCTTGGCTCGGTGGTATTCGTCACCGACGGAAATACTCTTAATTATGTAACGGCGGAGGATGCGGCATGATCATCGACAGAATAGAAAACGGTGTTGCAGTGATAGAGGATAAAGGTAGATTTATTGAAGTGTCTGCTTCAGAGCTTCCTGAAGGAGCGAAAGAGGGAAGCGCACTGATACGGTGCGGAGAGGTTTATGTTCTTGACCCGTACTGCGAGAAACAGCGCCGAAAAGCAGCAATAGAGCTGAAAAAAAGACTTTTCCGCAAAAAGAAATCCACATAATAGTGATCGCCGAAATAAAAAACATCACCCTGAACCGAGGAAGAATGTTCAGGGTGATGTTTTTATTCGTTGATCTTTATACTTTGTGCCACATTTTCTGTATTGAAAGAGCCTTTTTTGCTACTGATACCTTGTCCGTCCTTACAAAGGAAGGTCATGTCTATGCCGCAGTTCTGCAAGGTGACGTCGCCGCTTCCGCTCATGTCTCCTATGCCGCAGACAGTACCGCCCTCGCAGTAATATGAGAGCCTTGATGAGCGTATCGTGCAGTCAAGACTACCCTTGTCTGTGCCCGTGCAGATGATGGCACGACCGTGCATATCTGCGCTCATGCCGCCGCTGGAGATGAAAATATTACCGCTGCCTTCATTGAGGACGCCTATTCCGCATAGATTTACACCTGATTCTTCTATATTAAGGGAGTAGTTCTCGATGCAAATGTCGGTGTTTCCTGAAAAAGAGCCTATTCCGACTATGTTGGAAGCAGAAAGCTCGATTGCACAGTTAGCCGAGAGAAGGTCGATAACGCTGCCGCCTTCAAAATTGCCTATGCCGACGCAGTTTCCGCCTGAGCTGTGTATCTCGATATCGCCGCTTAGTATGCGGATAGCTGTGCCGCCTGTATTTTTTCCTCCGCCTATTGCTATCGAGTTTTCGCCGTTGGAGTCAACACGTACCTTTCCGCTGCACTCTATCACGATATTGCCTGGGCTGTTATCCTTGTCGACACCGATACCATAGCTGTTAAGAAGCTCGCAGTGCACGTGAAGTGAGCCGCCGCCGATAAGCTTTATAGACGCTGTTTGCGGCACCCATATTCCACGGTTGAACACCTGATTGTCGCCTTCAAGGTTTATCACAGCGTCAGCACCTACACCCACGGTGATAACAGGACCGTCCTTTTCAGTCAGAAGCGAAGCGTTCCTGAGCGTTATATTCGTCTTGATGCCGTCTTTGATGATAATAGGACAGGTGACTGCGGAGTCCTTGACGCCTTCAATCGTCACGTTTTCGGTCTCGATGAAAACCGAACCGTATCGTTCTGAAGCGATACGCAAGAGATCAACAGTCTCGCCCTCTTCGGGATGATACACCTTAGCCATGTTTTCGGAGAAGATAAGGTTGAATGTGACTATCTCATCCTTAAGCTCCTGTGTGATCTGATGAAGCGTGAACGGCTTAGGCTTTGATATATAGTATCCCTGGATAAGATCAGCGCCGAGCTGTATCATGGTGTTAAGCTCTTCACGGGTTTCTACACCCTCGGCGAGGGCAGAGTAGCCGTTTTCGTGGATAAATTCGATTATTCCCGATACAAATTTCTGTACCTTGGGATTTGCGTTTATTCCGTCAATAAGAGAGCGGTCGATCTTAACATAATTTGGCGTATATCGAAGCAGATTTGCTGCGTTTGAATAGCCTGTGCCGTAGTCGTCGATTGCGAGCTGTATGCCGTTGCGCCTGAGACGGTCATGGATTATTGCAAGGCGGTCGTCGTCAAGCTCCGTCTGCTCAGTCATTTCAATTACAAGAGTCTGCAAAAGCTCACCGTAGTTCTGCACCAGCATATCCCAGTCGGAATATGAGAGTATATGCGCAGGTATCGAGTTCACAAAAAGCTTTCGGCCTGCAAATTCCTCCTGATGTGCGCTGATATAAGCCATCGCATTCTGCATGGTGGCTTTTTCAATATCGTACAGCCTGCCGAGCTTTGTAGCAGCGCCAAGGACTTCAAGCGGATTCATGCCGATACTGCTGTCTGTACGCATCAGTGCCTCATAAGCAACTATGTCGCCGTTGCGTGCACTGACGATAGGCTGGAAGTGGTATTTGAACATGTTGCCGTCTACAAGCCTTGTGAATCGGCGCATATTTTCGTATTCAGCCTTTTGCTGCTCGTAGCGCTCGTCAGAGTATATGCGCACAGTTCCCATTCCCGATGCGGCAGAGTCGAACAGTGTAAATTCCGCTGTCTGCATACGCTGAGAGGGGAGAGGCACATCCGCACCGCAGCCTGCGGAAAACGTTATGTTATGAGGAGTACCCGTGCAGTTTTTGAGGACATATTCTCTTACCGATTTTTGCAGACGCTCAAGGAAAACGATCTTATCGCCTGTGAAATCGGGTATATACAGCCAGAAACGGTTTTTGGCAGATGCGGAAAGTATAGAGCCGTGCGGGCATCCTGCGATAATGGCAGTAAGCGCTGTGGAAATGTCGATGCCGATGAGGTCGGGGTTTCCGTATTCCTCCAGCTGTAAAAGTGCAAGCAGGCTGTCCTTGGCGCTCTGTGTCACTGCGGAAACAAATTGTGTGTAAGAATATACGGGCAGATTTTCGTCATATTCCGCCTGATATGCGTTGTGGAGATGTATAAAGCCTGCGGTGACGTCATCGTTTTGTTCGGCAATTATTATCTCAGCGGTGCTGTCGTGCTCCTTGTCGGACGCCTGTGTTATGATCTCGAAAAGCTCGCTGTATGCTGGGACTGAGCGAAGTCCAAGAAGCCTGAGACCGTTTTTGTCAATTTCTACGGACTTTTCTTTGTTATCCAGCATAAAGGCACCGAGATCAGTGCAATGCGCTGTAAGTTTATCCAGAGCAGTGCCGAATATTTTGTTCCATGTCGATGAGTACAACAATTTTCACTCTTTCTTTAATATTGATATTTTAATATTATAAATTATAAATGCGACAGCTGTCAATATATTTTTTTTATATTGTATAAAATGCACAATCAAAATTGTCAGAATGCAGTTTATAAACAAGTGTCATTTTTCTCTGTTAAAATGTGCAAGAACAAAGACCGCAGGGGAGTTCCAGTATATCGTTATTTCATTGAGGGAATAGCACAGTTCATCGTCGGCGAAGCATTTCATTGGCGGCGTTCCTTCGGGAATGAGCCTTCTTGCGTCCTCATCCGACGGACGACCATTAGGGCCGCCGCTGACCATGCCTGGGATACATTCGTCGATGCCGTCGGCAGAGGTTGGTCTGAGATGCGGATGCTGTATACTGTGCTCGCCCGTGCCGCTGACATAGCTGAAGCCAAGCGCATTGCAGCCGAGAAGATAATGTAACTGAGCCGCAGCATAGCCTTCAAATCTGTTTTTGCCTTCAAACCTGTCTGCAATAAGGAATATCATGCCGTTTTTCAGCAGCGTCATATTACTTCCCCAGTGATAGCCTCTCATGTCGGGAGTAAGGGCTGCGCCGTAGCCGCATTTGTCACTGATAGCCGCCAATGCTTCGGCGTTACGGATAAAATTGCTAATAAAAGTGCGCCGTAGCGCATCGTTTTCATCTGTACACATTATGTATGAAAGCGCACCCAATCCTGCAATATCTGCATACCCAAGCGCTGTGAGGTTTATATCCTCCTTTACTAGGGATTCCAGCATATCACGGAATCTTGTTTGACCAGTGACTGAATAAAGCTCGGCCGCTGCCCAGAAGCGGTTGTCAGTGTCTCTCATCTCGCCATAGCCTCCCGTGGTGCAGCCGTCACTATGCTCAAAGAGAAAACCTGGATTATGC
Organism: Oscillospiraceae bacterium; assembly: GCA_017461565.1. GTDB lineage: Bacteria > Bacillota > Clostridia > Oscillospirales > Ruminococcaceae > CAG-115. The sequence goes on along the minus strand of JAFTXQ010000005.1, from coordinate 25,787 downwards.
TCAAGCCATCCGAAGCTCTTCAGCGAAGCGGTAAGAAGCTTGTCTGCAAAGTCGCAGTCAAATTCACGGAATATACCGCTTGCCAGTGCAAATACTGCGGCAGCGTCAGCAGTCGCCATTGATGATGGCGGCAGTAGGAACATCTGAGCTGTATCATCTTCCGGCATAACGAAAGGCGCATGGTGTGCAGTAGTTGCCTTGTGATAAACTGCGCCGTCCTCACGCTGCATTTTCATAAGCCATTCAAGTTCGACCTTACATTCAGCAAGCATATCGGGAAGCGCATCGCCGCTCTCGGGAATGCTGAGCTTCTGCTTTTGGAAGACGTCGGGATAGAACTTATATGCATACAGCAGATGCCCCAATGCGCACGCTGCCGCAGTGGAGTATCGTCCGTAGTCGCCTGCGTCGTGCCATCCGCCTGAAACATCAAGCAAAATGCTATTGTCGTCCCAGAGAAGCGCTTTTTCCGTATGGCATGGTGCATGAGTGAATTTCCCTGCATATCTTTCTTCGAGACCGCAGCCGCACCGCAGGTAATAGTAAGCCTTGCACACATCATCAAAGCATCGCTCATAGATGTCGTTTCGTATCTCAAATAAACAGGAGCTTTCACCGCTGTTTAGGCTAATATGGTATCTGCCCACTTTTGTAAGCTCGGTAAAATCGGCTATGTACACAGTATCGCCCGAGGCCTCGTCGTAGCCGAATTCGGTCGTATTTCCTTTAAATACGACCGTACCGTTTTCGTCTGTAATTACAAAGCTTTTTGCGTTTGTTGTTATTACTGCTTTTTTCGTCATTTCAGGAAGGTAGCCTGCCTGATCTAAGAATACATTTTTTTTGCACATAATGATACCTCGTTTTACTGGTAATATTTTCTTAAAGTGATTATACATTAACTGTAATAGTTTGTCAATCGTTATTTCAAATACTATTTACAAAATCAGAAAAATGTAGTATGATAATATTATATCGTTATCAATTCTGAAAGGAAATAAGAAATGAAAAAACTGAAACATATTATGGTTGCATTTATGGCTTCAGCGCTGATGATAACTTCATTTGGCTGCGCCGACAGCGAGATGCACTCGGGTGCGGAACAGAACGGCTCTCAGACTACATCATCGGCAACGGTATCGGGGAATGGCGCTTCTACGCCGCAGGATAACGGCGGTACAAGCTCTGCTCCTGTTGATGATAATGACTCAACGCAGGCAGACACGTCTGATACGGGCACATCTGCACCTGTCGGTGAAAATGCACATCCCGGTGATACTGATTCCACTTCAGGACCTGCTGTATCTGTTGACACCCCTGACGAAAATGACGATCCGCAGGAGAGCACATCGCTGAGTGTATCCTATACCATCGGTTCTTCTTGGGAGGACGGCGGCAAGCAGTGTACGCAGATCGACTTTGTTGTGAATAACTCCACGGGCAGCGATATCGGTTACTGGAAGCTGAGCCTTGATCTCGGACAGGATGTCGAGGTAATGCAGATATGGAACGCTTCTGCTGCAGAAAGCAGCGGCTCGCAGCTGCATATCGGCAATGCCGAGTATAACGGACAGATCGCAAACGGAGCTGAGACCACCTTTGGCTGCATATTAAAAACCAATAATGCGGTGCAGAATATCGATATAACTTCCGACGGGCAAAAGGTCAGCACTTCTGTTGGTGGCAGCAATAGCAGTAATAATGATAATAACAGCGGAACATCCTCAACAGTACCTCAGGACACTCTGAAGCCGCCCGCTGAAAGCGATATCGAGGTTACAGGAAAATACGGACTTGTGTCAGACTGCGGACAGCTTTCGGTCAAGGGTACTGATCTTGTAGGCGCTGACGGCACTCCTGTTCAGCTTCGTGGAATATCCACGCATGGAATACAGTGGTTCCCTGCATTTGCAAACAAGTCGGTGTTCAAGTATCTGCGTGACGAGTGGAATATCAACGTGATCCGTCTTGCAATGTACACGGGAGCAGGCGAGGGCTATACAGACAGCACAAAGACAGGGATAGAGCAGACAGTGCAGAACGCCGTTGACGCCTGCATCGAGCTGGATATGTATGTAATAGTGGACTGGCATATACTTCAGGATCAGTCGCCGCAGGTGAGAAAGACTGACGCACTTCGTTTTTTTGATTACATGTCGGAGAAATATGCAGATTATCCCAATGTCATTTATGAGATCTGTAACGAACCTAACGGCTACGCATCCTGGAGCGGCGACGTTAAACCTTATGCTGAGGAGATAATTCCTGTCATCCGTAATAATGATCCTGACAGCGTAGTGATCGTCGGCACTCCCACATGGTCGCAGGATATTGACAAGGCGCTTGCTGATCCTCTTGACTTTGATAATGTAATGTATGCGTTGCATTATTATGCGGCGACCCATACCGACTGGCTGCGTGACAGGCTGAAAAACTGCTATAACAGCGGTCTGCCTGTCATGGTGACGGAGTTCGGAAACTGCGACGCCTCGGGCAATGGCGCAAACAATTTCGGTGAAGCTAAAAAATGGCTGGAGCTGCTTGACAGCCTGAATATAAGCTATATGAACTGGTCGCTTTGTGATAAGGCAGAGGCAGCTTCGTTGCTCAAGCCGGGAGCAAGTCCGACAGGCGGATGGAAGGACAGCGATCTTTCAGAAAACGGTATTTTCATGAGGGATTGGCTGAAGTATCACGATTGATCACGATCAATTAAACAAAAAGCTGCTTTCGATAAGTCGTATCAAAAGCAGCTTTTTAATTTATGATTTCAGTTGGTTTCTTATGTCGTGGGACTTTTACATCTTCATCAGAATGAATGCTACCAGCTCCTGGAGATACTCTTCCGAAACAAAGTCGCCGCCCTCACGGAACACCTTGATAGCGTCGGCGTATTCCGGCTTGTTTTCTTTTTCGAGACTGTCACGAACAAGGTTAAGCATAAACTTGTTCATGCCTTTAAGCTTGCTGTTGTCAAGACCGCCCCACATATAAAAAAGCGGACATTCGGGTTTGTTTGCTTCACGCAGTATCTCGGTGTTCTTATCGGAGCGTGGGTTCATGCCTACTGCACCGACAGCCGATATCTTCCATAGCTTTACTGCCTTGTCAAGCCCTTTTATCTTGTTTGCGAACACCCAGCCTAGGAATACTATATCCTCGCCTTTTGGTATCTTTTTCTTTGCCTCGTTCAGCGGATAAACGGGAACACCTGTTTTTTCGGACAAAATTTTTGCGTATCTTTCGGTAAAGCCTGTGTTGGATTCGTACACGATTGCAGTCATTCTGGCAGATCCTCTTTTCTTTGTGTTGATGATATTTATTCTATCAAAAATTATGCATTTTGTCAATAATGAGCTGTCATTCATTTTGAATTTAGTTAAATCAACGAAATATATGAGGAAAAATCTGCTTTTTGTACATTGACTTATTGTATATAAATAGTGTATACTTAAATATATAAAACTCAAAAGGAGACGTTTTTATGAAATTTAAAAGCATCGAGAAAAAGCTGACATTGATCGTATGTTTGCTTCTTGTTGTAAGTATTGCAGTTGTGTTCGTTTCGACGATCCTGCTTTCCAAGAACCACAGCGACAAGCTGGTGCAGGATAAATCTGCGGTATCGCTTGCAATGCTGAAAAACGAGATCATCAGCGAGGGAAGCCGTCTTGGCGAGATATATCGTTATTTTGAATCCTCAGGAGTAGCAGGTAACACACTCCTTACCAAGAATGTTGACAATATTGCGCTGGAGTGGGATGCTCACAAAGGCGGCGAGTCCGATTTTGCAGTTCTTGCCAAGAAAGACGGCACTATTATATGGAACTCTGAAAATTATGCCCTGACTGATGTTGATTTTGCATCGGTATCAGAAACGCAGTACACAATAGGCGTCGTTGCAGACTCGGGTGCAGGTCTTACGCTGCAGTATATCACTCCCGTCATTATGTATGATACCGCAGTAGGCGTTGCGATCATTGGTATGAACCTTACCGAGACAGATTACCTTGATTCTCTCAAAGAACTGTCCGGAGCAGAGGTAACTCTGTTCAGCGGCACTACACGCTATGCTACAACAGTACAGAACAGTGATGGCACACGTGCTGTAGGTACGGAGATGGCAGCAAATGTTGCAGCAAGAGTAATTGAAGGCGGCAATATTTACTGTGGCACTGCTGATATCCTCGGCAACAATCACTTTGTTGACTATGAGCCTATGTATGATATCTATGGAAATATCGTGGGCGCTTACTTTGCAGGTTATCCTTCTGAAGAAGAGGATACAAGCTTCCTTATGATGGTGATAATTGCAGTTGCTATAGCTACGGCTGCGACTTTGATCGTCAGCTTTGTTCTTTCTATCGTCATCAAAAAGACCGTTGCAAAGCCTATCTCTATCGCAGAGCAGCTTGCCGAAAATATGAGCAGCGGTAATCTTCATGTTCCCGATTCCGATTTCAAATTTGCTAACGACGAGATCGGACGGTTCGTGCTTAATCTTGAGAAAACGAAGCACGATCTCAGCAGCTACATAAACGATATTTCACGCATCCTTGCAAGCATGGCAGATGGCGACTTCTCTCAGACCACTTCTGTTGAATATATCGGCGATTTTACAGAGATCAGCGAGTCTTTCAAAAAGATCAATTCAACGCTCCACGGCGTTATTAACAACATGAATGCTTCTGCTGATGATGTAATGACTGGCAGCAACCAGATCGCTTTTGGTGCGCAGATCCTTGCTGAGGGTACAACAAAGCAGGCTACCGCTATCGACGAGCTGTCTTCAAGCATCGACAGCATCTCCGACAAGATACAGAGCACCGCAGACAATGCGGAGCAGGCAAACAAGCTTGCGGCAGAGAGCCGTGAAAAGATCTCCGAGCAGAACGAGGAGATGGAGACCATGCTCGCCGCTATGGAAGAGATCCGCAGCAAGTCTGTACAGATAAGCGAGATAATCAAGACCATTGATGATATTGCATTCCAGACAAATATCCTTGCACTTAATGCCGCAATTGAGGCCGCACGTGCAGGCGATGCAGGCAAGGGCTTTGCTGTTGTAGCGGACGAGGTAAGAAACCTTGCCGCAAAATCTGCCGAGGCTGCAAGCCATACAAACGAGCTTATTTCCGCATCGGTAGAAGCCGTAACGAACGGTGTACAGATCGCAGAAAACACTGCAGAAACCATGAAGGCGGTTATGGAGTACTCCGAAAAGACAGACGAGCTTGTAGGAGAGATATACACTGCTGCCGCAGAGCAGGCAGAGGCAGTGCGTCAGGTTACTGTTGGTATCGCACAGATATCCGATGTCGTTCAGCAGAATTCCGCAACCGCAGAGGAGACTGCGGCCTCCTGTGAGGAGCTTAGCGGTCAGTCCAGAATGCTGAAGGATCAGGTGGATCAGCTTAAGGCATAATATTCGCAGAGCTTGAGTGACAATATGAAGAGTTAAAGAAAACCGCTTCCGATGATGTGTCGGAAGCGGTTTTTGCTGTGTTAGTAGGATGATAGTGCAAAGATGTTGTAAATAATATTACCTATCAATGAGATGTTGCTCATCACGCTCCATGTTCTCTCTCATATCCTCGGTATCGAGATAGTCTTCTACGTACTGTTTCCTGAGAAGTTCACGGGGGATAAAGTCGTTGTATTTGCCCGATATCTCGCAGTTGTCAGGGATAGTGAAACCATATTTGTCGGCTCCGTGCCGTGCTATCTCCTCAAGTGTGGCGTGCAGCTCCTCAATTCCCATATCGGTACGCACCTCGATACATACGGGAATGTATCGGCTGAGCCATACCTGTGCGTCGAATCCACGCTCACGCAGTGCAAACACCAGTGCCGCAGTCGCCCTTGTTCCGATAAAAGGGAAGACTGCGTACAGCGTTTCAGTGATCGGTACAACGCTTCCTATTGCTGAAATCCCACCGTTGCGGCAAGCCTTTCGTATCTCGGACAGGCGTGTTTTTGCTGTTTCGTCAAGAAAAGCGTACTCCTCATCCGAGCGCAGTACATCCCTTATTTGCTTCATCACCTTTGTGTGCACGTACTCGTTGCCAGTGTCCTGCCACATATTCGCCGAGATGCCCGGGATGTGCTTTACATAGATGCGCCGTTCCTTTTTGTCAAGCTCGGTCACCTCCCATGCCTGCCCTGCAAGGGCAAACTGCGCCCCCTCGGGAAAGGGACTCTGCACTGTGCCTATTTCTTCGGCGTTACAGCGGACGCTGTACTCGTCGGGGACGGAGAACACCGCAAGGAACTCGTAATTCGACACCGCCGCTTCGCCCTTGCTTCCGATCAGCAGTGCGCCGTCCTCGCCACGTTCAAGCTGTCCGTTCTCTATCATGTGCCTTAGAAGCTTCAGATAATCATCCTTTGAAACATGGCTGAACGGGCTAAGGGTAAGGATATATTTTGCCAGCTCTCTCGGCTGTACGCTTCCACAGGAAGCCATGTAGCTCATTGTCTGGTGATACAGCAGTGAGTACGGGAGCTTCGGCAGGTGCATAGGTTCTATCCAACGCTCACGGGTGTACAGCAGTATCATTGCTATGCACATCACAAAGTCCCAGTTTATCTCCTTGTAGAACTCCTGCGGCGGTAAGCTCATATCCCAGCGGAAAGCAAAGCGCATCTCTGCCGTGCCGCCACGCCTGCCTGTTCGTCCCAGCCTCTGCACCAGTCCTGAAACGGTAAGCGGACAGCCTGTCTGCACTATCCTTTCAAGGTGTCCGAGGTCTATTCCAAGCTCCAGTGTGACGGTGGCACCCGTGCACACGGGAAGCTCCGAGGATTTCATGCGCTGTTCGGCGAACTCACGCAGTGCCGGAGATATGTTTGCATGGTGAACGAGATAGCAGTCGCCGCCCTTTTTCTCCTCTGAGATACGACGCAGGTGCGCTATGTTCTCCTCAACCTCGCCCTTGCTGTTGGCAAACAGTATGCATCGCCTGCCCGTGGTGCTTTCGTACAGGTAGTTGTAGTAATTTTCAAGCAGTACCTTGCTGTCGGAGTTGGGTATCTTCTGCTTTATTGGGAAGAACCTCACTGAAAGGCGCAGGCTCCTGCCTTTTTCACGGACGATGGGAGTCACACAGCCTCGTCCCGTGCCCATGCACAGCCACTTTTCGGCGTTTGTACAGTCGCCGAGTGTTGCGGATAAGCCTATCCTTCTCGGGTGAAATCCGATGAGCCTTGAGAGCCTTTCCAGAAGCGATAGTAGCTGTGTTCCTCTGTCATTGTCCATAAAGTAATGGACCTCGTCTATGATTACGAACCGAAGGTCGCAGAACAGCCTGTAAGCACCGCTTGAGTTGTGCATCAGCATGGACTCAAGGGACTCGGGCGTGGTCTGGATGACCCCGGACGGGTGCTTCATAAGCCGCTTCTTCGCCGCCTGCGAGGCGTCGCCGTGCCATTTGGTGACGGGTATCTCAGCCTCCTCAAGAAGCCCCTCAAGACGCTCGAACTGGTCGTTTATCAGCGCTTTCAGCGGCGAGAGATACAGCACCCCCACGCTTTTTGAGGGGTTCTCCCACAGGTGGGTCAGCACAGGCAAAAACGCCGCCTCGGTCTTGCCTGAAGCCGTCCCCGAGGACAGGAGCAGGTTCTCGTCGGTGTCGAATACCGCCTCGGCGGCTTTCACCTGTATTTCACGAAGCTCCTCCCAGCGGTTGCGATAGATGTAATCTTGTATAAACGGTGCAAGACGATGGAATATAGACATAGAAAGCTCCTTTCGTCGATAAGTGATTATGTTCTTGAGCGTCTGTTTTTTATTTCATTTCTGCACCACACCAGCATAAAAGTCACAGATGCGGCAAGGCATATCACAGCAATTATGGTCTTTAAAGCTCCGTCGGCAGGAGGGAGCGCCATGAGGATAAAGTCCGGCAGGTTTGCTGTAAGGTGTACAAGCGTCGCAGCAACAAGCGAGCCTGTTCTGACATAGACTATTCCCAGCAGCAGTCCCATAAATGCAGCGCCGACAGCAAGTGCAGGACCTCCTGCCAGAAGGTGCATAGCACCGAATATCACAGCGCTGACTATTACAGCCGTTTTTGCCGTAAACCTTTGCCTGAGCCCGTCAAGCATTATTCGGCGGCAGAGAAGCTCCTCTGCGACAGGAGCGAGTATCAGCAGGTTTATCACCATCATAGCGATACCAAGCCACGGTGCTGTTTGTGAGTAATGCTCTACGCTGTTCTGTATCATGGGAGTGTTTCCGCTGAAAAGCAGTGAAAAACCTATCGAGTACATCAGCGCCGCAGCGCAGGGAAGAGCGCAGCTTTTCAGTGCCTTTATGCTGTCGTTTTCGGGGAGAAGCTTTGATCTCTTGATCGCAAAAACCACGCATACGATACCTATAAATATGAGATTTGAAATAAGCGTTGTCAGCAGGATATTGTCCATCAGCCAGGCATTGAGAACGGCTTCATCCTCCATGCCCTGTGCAACTGCGGATATCGACATACCGAGCTGCACGATAAACTGGAGCGCAAAATTAAGCAGCACACAGAGAATACATTTCAGAATCTGTTTCATTTTATTCGTCCTCGTCCTCGCTTTCTTCGTATTCAAGGATATCGCCCGGCTGGCATTTCAGCACACGGCATATCGCATTGAGGGTCGAAAAGCGTATAGCACTGACCTTTCCTGTTTTCATTTTTGAGAGGTTCACGTTTGCCACGCCGACTTTTTCGGACAGCTCGTTAAGGGATATCTTTCTGTCCGCCATGACTCTGTCAAGTCTTAAAATAATAGCCATGCCACACCGTCCTTTAAAGAGTTTCGTCCGATTCTTGCTGAAGCAGTCTGCCGTATGAGAATATTTGTACCAGTAGCAGCATTATTGCACCGAGAAACAGCATACCACGATTTGTCGAAAAGCCGCTTACAGCCTCGCCCATCAGTGAAAGCGCTAACATCCTTGTTAAAGGAGCGGCAACGGAGCTTAACATTAGTATTGCTGCAATTCCTCTCATAAAGAACACGCTTTTCTGTGTGAATGGGGTTGCGCTCTTTGCCATATCAGCGAACATCACAGCTGATATGACCATCATACAGCAGGTCAGAACACCATCTGTCGTATTGCCGAATGAAGCTGCAGCATCTGTTGATGATGCACCAAGCGCCTCTGCCAGCTGTGATATCGCAGTGATAAGTGACAACAGTGCCAGTATTGAAGATACTACTGCCGCCGCAACGGCGGTCTCTTTCATTTTTTGTGTTGCAGTTTTCATAGATGTCACTCCTTATAATGTTTCGTCCGATTCCTGCTGGAGCTTGCAGCCGTAGTTCATGATATAAGCGGCAACACCCAGCCCAGCACCCATAACACAGCAGCCGAATGATGCAAAGCTGAAATAGTGTCCTATATCCGAAAAATGCTCCGATACCGTATAAGATACCGGCTGAATGATAATTCCGATAAAGCCTGAGCCCAGCAGTGCAAACGCTGCACCCTTTACCTTATCGGCGATATCATAGCGAAATGGACTTTCACCGTTTTTTAGCGTACCGAATATCTTCCATCCGAAGTTACATGCAGTTACAAAGCCCAGAAGAAGTGGCAATGCATTTATAATAAAGACGACCGTCGCAAGCATATCCGCCCCCATGAGTATAAGCGGCACAAGGACTATCGCAACCAGCGCCGCCGCACATACCGCAAACACTATGCAGGCAGCTTGAAACACCTTGCACATGGTTATAAAATCCTTTTTGTCCTTTTCAAGTGACCTTTCAACAAGGTCCACAGTTTTTGTCTTGCTCATTATCTGTTCCTCCGAATTATCTGATGTTGTCCAAAGTTATCAATAAGCTTATCATGATTGGATTATAGCATACGGATTTACGTTTGTCAATAGTTTTTTAACGAAAAACGTTAAATATTTATATTTTTTCGTAAATCTAGCCCCCTTATCACGGTTTCACTCATAATGAATATAATACATCATGGGGGTGACATTATGGATGAATATGGACTTGTCCTGTGCGGCGGCGGTGGGCGTGGAGCTTATCAGATCGGTGTGTGGCGTGCGCTGGAGCGACTTGGACTACGGAAATACATAACGGCTGTGTCGGGGACATCAGTAGGGGCATTGAATGCGGCGCTTTTTGCCTCAGTAAGCAGTAAGAGAGCCTGTGATATCTGGTGCAGCATTTCTCCACGAGATATAGCAGACCCTGCGGAAGCGATCGGCAGGGCGCTTGGAACGGTGATAGGCTTTGCTATGTCAGATGAGAAAAAGGTTACAGCGGAGCAGGCTGGTAGGTTTGTCAAATCGGGTCTGTTTTCCCGTGATGGGATTATATCGCTTATTGAAGATAACGGGATAAGCCGAAGTGTTGGCTCGGCGGAGTTCCCCGTGTTTGCCTGCTGTCACAATTCCACTCTCGGCAGAGCGGAGTATTTCGATATGCGTGCTTTTTCACCTAAGACTGTAACGAGGATACTCACGGCGTCCTCTGCGATACCGGGGGCGTTCCCGATAGAACGGATAGGACGGTACAGCTACCGTGACGGCGGCATCTCGGACAATATACCTGTAAAGCCGCTGTACGATATAGGCTACCGCAAATTCATCATATCCTACCTTGACGGCGTACATATCGACCATTACCGTTTCCCGGGTGCTGAATTTATTGAACTGTTTCCGTCAGAGGCGATATATCTCGGCGAAAACAGCCGCTCAATGCTCTCTAATGGCACGATGGACTTTAATGGAGCAAACGCCGCCGCACGGATAGAGCTGGGAGAGCAGGAGACTGCGGCTTTTTTCATGCTTGTCAGCTCCTCGCACAGACTGCTTCTGCCTGTGTAAACACAAATACGACCGCCGTAGGTGTATTGCGTTGCTGCGGCGGTTTTATACTGTAAATAAGATGTTGTGTATCTGATGGCAGAAAAGTGCTATATCAAGGCGCTAAAGGTAAGGAATTGCTTGATATAAGGTGATATAATAAGTATAACAAAATACTATACAGAGGTAAAGATATGACAACATATAACAATCCTGTGCTTAAGGGCTTCTATCCCGACCCCAGCGTTTGCTTCGCTGACGGTAAATACTACATGGTGAACAGTTCGTTCCAGTACTTTCCCGGAGTTCCTCTGTTCGAGAGCGAGGATCTTGTAAACTGGACGCAGATAGGTCATGTACTTACCAGAAAAAATCAGGTGATGCTGGAGAAGATCAACAGCTCGGGCGGAGTTTTTGCTCCCACCATCCGCTATCACGACGGCAGATTTTACATGGTGACCACCAACGACACCACCCATCAGAATTTCTATGTTTACACTGACGACATCCATGGTGAGTGGTCCGACCCTATCTATGTGGATCAGGGCGGCATCGACCCGTCGCTGTTCTTTGAGGATGGAAAGACCTACTTCATGAGCAACGGACAGGATGACGAGGGTAATGGCGGTGTTATCCAGTGTGAGATAAACATTGAAACAGGCGAAAGGCTCTCTCCGCGTCGCTGCCTGTGGCAGGGCTCGGGCGGGCGTTACCTTGAAAGTCCGCACATGTACAAGATAAACGGCAGCTACTACCTTATGGCGGCAGAGGGCGGCACAGAATACGGCCACATGATAACCTACTCCCGTGCGGACAGCGTATGGGGACCGTTTGAGGGGTACCCTAAGAACCCTGTTCTCACAAACCGCAACAAGGCGCCGAATATCATACAGGGCATAGGCCACGGCGATCTTATTCAGGATGAGATGGGAAACTGGCACATTCTTTGTCTCGGTTTCCGTCAGATAGGAATATGGCAGCCCTATCATCACCTGGGACGTGAGGTGTTCCTTACTCCCGTGCAGTTCCACGAGGACGGATGGTTCACAGCAGGAACAGACGGAACCACCGCAGACAGCTACGAAAACAAATACGGTACCATACAGAACGAAAAGAAGCTGTACACCTTTGAAAACACCGACTGGAACATTGATTGGTGCTTTATGCGCCATCCCGATATGGAGAACTATGATCTCGGCGTGGATTACGCAGTGCTCCGCGGCACGGATATCACCCTTGATATGGTAGATTCTCCTACATTTATCGGTCTGCGCCAGCGTGACTTCAACGCTGATATCAGCTGTGACATTGATGTTGCGGACGGCGAGGGCGGAATTACGCTGTTCATCACAGAGAACGAGCATTACGAGGTCGCAGTACGTGAATGTGAGAACGGTTTTGAAGCCGTGCTTAAGCTCAACATCGGCGGAATCAAGCATATACAGACAACAGTTCCTTTAAAGAGCGGCAAGGCTAAGCTCTTGGTACGTGCCAATAATTATGCTTATGGCTTTGCTGTCCAGGAGGATGGCGGCGAGGTCACCGATCTCGGTTGCGGCGGCACAAAGTATCTTTCCAGCGAGGTGGCTGAGGGCTTCACAGGTGTGCTTATTGGACTGTATGCAGTCAATGGTACATCGGGCTTCAAGGGATTTGTCTGCGAATATAAGTGAATTTTGGATAAATCTCCATAAAAACAAGAGATTTATCTATTCAAATGACTGCGTTGTAAGATTATAATACATATAGCGGAATAAAACTAAAACTCAAAGGAGGATAAAATGATGAACAAGTTCAAGAGGCTCGCTGCCTGTGCTATGGCAATTGCGATGGTGTTTGGTATGACCGCCTGTGATGAGGGTGGTGCTTCAAGTGCGGGAAGCACAGCGGATTCGGCGTTAAACGGTCCTGGTAGTACAAGCAGTACATCCATGGCGACGACTACTGACCCTGACGAAAATGCCGACACTGATGACGAGGCTAAGGATCTCGATACCGGCACATTTACTCCCGACGGAAAATCAGGTGTTGTAAAGTATCTTGGCTTCTATGACATCACCGACGACCAGAAGGGCAAGGAGCAGTGCATGATCTTTGAGTCTGACCTTTACGGCGGCTCTATCGAGTGGGTAAGCGCTCCCAATGACTATGCTTATTATGAGAAGCTTGCAACGCTGATCGCAGCTGATGATTCTCCCGATATCCTAACATACGAAGCTATGGCTTTCCCTTACGGCGTAAGTAAGAATATGTTTGAACCGCTGGACGAATACCTTGATATCAACGATCCTCTGTGGGCTGATATGCTCCCCTTTATCGAGGATAATGTATACAACGGCAAGCACTACTATTTCCCTCACAGGGTCGTAACAAGCTTTGCACTCAATTACAATCGTAAGACTATTGAGGACGCAGGTCTTGATGATCCGTATGATCTTTATATGGAAGGTACATGGACATGGGACGCATGGCGTCAGATGATGATAGATTTCTGTAATCTCAGCGAGGATAACATCGGCTTCTATGCAACAGATACAATCGCAACTGCATTCTGTAACACCACAGGCAAGGCTGTTATCGATTATGACAACGGCACTATCGTCAATAACATGAATGATCCTGATATCACAAGGGGCGTTGAGTTTTTGGCTGACCTTGGAAGAAACGGTCTGCTTTACGCAGGACAGCACGGCGATTGGGTGTCTCCCCAGATCTGGGCACCCGTTTCCGATAAGATACTCTTCCTCGGTATGGAGCCTGAGTGGACCTATATCGCAGCTACTGAGGAGATACAGAACCCCACAGGCGTTGATAACGACATCTTCAACACACCTTCCGATTTCGCATTTGTTCCGTTCCCTCGTGATCCTCAGGCTGACGCTTATTACCTTAACAACGGCACTTTCGGATACATGGTAGCAAAGGGCGCAAAGAATATAAAGGGCGCTATCGATTTCATCTACTGCAACCGTCTGTTTGAGACTGACCAGAATATCATCGATCAGGTGAGAAAGGATCATGTTGATCCCGAGATCGTCACCTATACCGCAGGCAAGTACCAGGGTATCCAGAAGTGGCAGATCACATGGGATGAGAAGGTCTACGATCTCTGGAGAGAGGTATGCGTATCCGATAAGTTTGAGTATGTTACAGACGATCTTTACGGATTCGGTCAGGATGTTAAGACCAATGTCTGCACCACAGTTTACAGCAGCACCTTCGGTGGTGAGAGCTGGTCGCAGCTTTCACAGCAGACGATTCCGCTTATTGACAGCGTACTTGACGAATACCGATAATTTGACTTATGCGAGCGAGCTCACATAAATGACCGAAAGGTCGTGACTGCTAAGGAGCATAGTCATATTTCAGGGTTCGCTCAGCCGCAAAATATTTGATTTTTGTAACTATGTACGGTTCATAAATTGCTGAAGCCGCCTTCGGGCGGCTTTTTCGTGCTGATTTTCGTTTGCTTCGGTATCAGTTTTTGTGCTACGGGACTTTCATGAATTATCACGTTTTTTGTTGACAGTGTTGTAAAAAAGGAGTATAATAATTTTATACGAAAAATATTATTCCGTCGATAAGGAGTTGATTAGATGAATAAAAAGCTTATTTCTGTTATGGCTTTGTGCCTGGCAGCTGCGATGACGTTTTCCGCTTGTTCCGGCGGAGGCATAACCCGTGTTGACGACAGCTCTTCAGATGGTAGCTCCACTGCGGGTTCCACAGAAAAACCTGAGCCTGAAAGCAGTTCACCTGAAACCGAAGAGGTGACTTCAAGCCATCCCGAGAACCAGGGTGCTTCAGTAAGCACAGACCGTTCGGATTTTGTTGAAAGCGGTTCTATTATTTCGCTTGTTGACGATGAGCTCAGCATAACCCGTCTCGGAAGAGACAGTGAGACATCCATGGGCGGAGACGACTGGACTGTACTTGTCTATATGTGTGGCACCGATCTTGAGTCGGAGGGATACGCCGCAACGACCGATCTGCTTGAAGCTATCGAAGCAGAGTACAGCGATAATGTAAATATTATCTATCAGACAGGCGGCACTAATGCGTGGTATGATAATATTATCGACTCCACCAAAATACAGCGTTATGAGAATATCAAAGGCGATATAATGCTTGTCGATGAGCAGCCGATCGCCAGCATGGGCGATCCTGATACCCTCGCTGATTTTATCAGCTGGGGAGCGGAGAATTATCCTGCCGAGAACATGGGTCTTGTTTTCTGGAACCACGGCGGCGGAAGTATAAGCGGCGTATGCTTTGACGAGAGATATGATTACGACAGCCTTTCGCTTACAGAGATCGATAAGGCGCTGAGATCTACATTTGACTGCATGACGGAAAAGTTTGAGTTTATCGGCTTTGACGCCTGCCTTATGAGCACACTTGAGACAGCAAACATCCTTGTTCCTTATGCGAATTATATGTATGCGTCGCAGGAGACCGAGCCCGGTGGAGGCTGGGACTATACTGCGCTTATGGATCAGCTTGCGGCTGATCCTGCTTCCGACGGCGTACAGCTTGGTATGAAGCTGTGTGATTCTTATTATGAACACTGCAAGGAAGCTTGGGCTGAGGATTCAGCAACGCTTTCAGTCGTTGATCTGTCGAAGCTTGACGAGCTGTTGCTGTCTTTCAACGAGACCGCACAGCAGATGTACGAGAGTGATAAGTTTACAGATATAGTCAAGTGTATCAAGGAAGCAGATAATTTCGGCGGAAATAACCGTACAGAGGGCTACACTAATATGGTGGATCTAGGCGGAATACTTGAGGCAGCGTCGGAATACTGTCCAAATGCCGAGGATACCATACAAAAACTTGAGTCTACGGTTTCTTATATGAAGAACGGCTATCAGCATAAGGATGCAAGCGGACTTGCAGTGTATTATCCGCTGGCAGTGCAGGGTTCTACTGAGCTTTCTGTTTTTGCAGACGTTTGTCCCAGTACATATTATCTGGCTTTTATTGATAAGGTGGCTTATGGAACTACAGGCTCTGATGTTACACAGTATGAAAACGACAGCCTGTTTGGCGACTGGCTTGATATCTGGGATATCGATTTTGATTTCGGCGATTATTCTACAAATACCGATACCTTTGCTGACATCGATACAAGCAGCACCATACCTGTAAGCAATGTTTACTTTGATGATGACGGCATCTATTCAGTAGCCATTTCTGATTTTTCAAACTTCAGTTACGCAGCGTGCAGCCTTTTCCTGGAGGACTATGACGGCAGCAGCATCTATCTCGGTTCCGACGATGAGGTGTTGTATGACTGGGATAACGGCATAATCCAGGATAACTTTGACGGTACATGGGTATCTCTTGACGATGGTCAGCCGCTTCCTATCGAGATCGTTGACAAGACCGACGATTACAGTGTATATACATGTTCGATACTACTGAACGGTGAGTATACAAACCTGCGTATCGAATATGACTGGAACAAGTCTGAATGGAACATCCTTGGCGCATGGGACGGCATAGATTATGATACCGGTATGGCTGCAAAGGATATCATACAGCTTCAGGACGGCGATGTTATCCAGCCTGTATATTATTATATTTATGAGTCCGCTACGGACTACTTTGCAGGCGACGAATATGTAATAAACGGTGAAATAGAACTTACATATCAGATGCTTCCTGCTGCTGACTATTCTTATAGTATCACATTATACGATATCTACGGCAACTGGTACTTCACTCCCACGGTGATATTCACGATAGAGGAGGATGGCTCTCTGTACTTCTATCCCGAAGACCTCGAGGGAGGCGGAGCTTCTGACAGCGGCACTGTAGGCGAGGAATATTGCACCTGTGAGTATTGTAGCGGAGCAGGCTGTGATTATTGCGGTTATTATGGATATCTGCTTCTTATCGATTGCACCCTTTGCGACGGATATGGCTGTGAGGAATGTGACTGGTATGGCAATTATCTATGCATAGCCTGTGAGTATTGCAATGGCTATGGCTGTGACTATTGCGATCAATATTATTGATGTTTAAACCTCCCTTCGGGGAGGTTTAAGGCCGTTGAAAAAGTCCCGCTGGGACTTTTCCACCGAAACATCCGTACTGCCCGCACTCGTTGGTGGCGATGCCGCCAACTCGCACAGTTGTGCGGATAGAAGTGTTTTTTGGTGCGGCAAAGCCACACCAAAAAGTTATCCAAAAAGCCCGCTTTGCGGGCAAAAACTTAGTTTTTCGACAGACTGAAACCTCCCTTCGGGGAGGCTTTTTTCTTGACTTTGTATACCAATTGTGATATTATATTATAGGTTTTTCAGTGGATGATTAATATATAATATGATTATAACAAAGAGGTCAAAATGACGATAGTCAAACAGTTTTCCAAATATGTTTCGCTGAACATACTTGCAATGCTCGGCATTTCCTGCTATATTCTTGCGGATACTTTTTTTATTTCGGCTGCGCAGGGCGCTGACGGACTGACAGCGCTCAATCTTGTGCTGCCTGTATACAGTATAATTTTCGCTATCGGTTCGATGCTTGGAACGGGAGCTGCAACACGCTTTGCCATATTACGTGCAAAAGGCGACAGCAGCGCTGAACGCTACTTCGCAAACGCAGTGGAATTTGCTGTGATATTCGGTGCGGTGTTTATGCTTGTTGGCGGTATTTTTCCGCAACAGGTGGTAAGCCTTTTCGGTGGAGATCCTCATATCACAGAGGTAGGTGCAGGGTATACGCAGGTGTTCATGCTGTTTGCGCCATTTTTCATGCTCAATCATATCTGCACGGCATTCGTTCGCAATGACGGTGCTCCTGCTATCGCTATGGCTGCGACGATCGTAAGCAGCCTCTCAAATGTGCTGCTGGATTACGTGTTCATGTTTCCGCTCGGCATGGGAATGGATGGTGCAGCTCTTGCTACGGGAATTTCTCCGATAATAAGCATCACAGTATGCTGTATCCACTTCTTTTCAAAACGAAACAGTATCACACTTCGCATTGCGGTACCATCTATGCGAATGTTGGGGGCATCCTGTCAGCTTGGGGCGTCTGCGTTCGTTGGCGAGATTTCTTCAGGCGTAACTACTACCGTGTTCAATTTTCTTATTCTTGCAATTGCAGGAAACGTCGGAGTTGCAGCTTATGGCGTAGTTGCAAATTTTGCGATAGTAGGTACTGCTGTGTTCAATGGTATAGCACAGGGAACTCAGCCTCTTGTCAGCAAGGCTTACGGCGAGTCGGACAGGGCTGCTCTCAGAAAGGTGATGATACTTGCGTTGTCCTGTGCAGCTCTGCTTGCAGTATTCGTTATATCTATTGTCATGTTGTTTTCCGAGCAGTGTGTGTCTTTGTTTAATAGTGAAAATTCAGTGCAGCTTGCAGAATATGCAGTTGCAGGAATGAGATTGTATTTTATCGGATTTATTTTTGCAGGCTTCAATATTGTCGGAACGGCATATCTCGGAGCTGCCGAGCAGGCGGCTGCATCGTTTGTAGCGGCAATATCCAGAGGCTTTGTAGCGATCGTTGGCTTTGCTTTTCTGCTCTCGTCGATGTTGGAATTTACGGGAGTCTGGCTCGCTTTTCCTGCGGCGGAGCTTTTTACGCTGTTCCTAACGGTTGCGGGATTAATAATATGCAATAAAAGGATGTGTAAGCATGAAGCTTAATAAACCATGGTTTTACGATGATTTTGTATGTATTGCTTCTGAGTGTACCGATAATTGCTGTATCGGCTGGGAGATAGACATTGATCCTTCTTCGATGAAGCGCTTCAGCTGTGCCTGCGGAGAATTCGGAGACCGCCTGCGTTCTGCGATACATAAAGGCGAGGACGGCGTTAACACTTTTGCTTTTGGAGAGGGTGAGCGTTGTGCTCTTCTGCGTGATGACGGACTGTGTGAGCTGATACTCAATATGGGAGAGGACAGCCTGTGTGATATATGTGCGCTGCATCCTAGGTTCTTCGGCTGGTATAACGGTCTGAAAGAAGCAGGTCTGGGACTTTGCTGCGAGGAAGTCTGCCGCCTGATGTTTTCGGACAGTGCGCCGATGACATTTGTTTCGGATGAAATATCGGAGCAGTCCGAACCGACCTGTGATGAAATAATGCTTAACATGTTTCTTGAGGTGCGTGAAAAGCTTTTCGGTGTAATGCAGGACAGAAGCTGCTCTCTCAGGGACAGGATGGTCAGCACTGCGTATATCGTCCGAGAGTTTCAGCAGCTTCTGGACAACGGTGAAACCGATACCGACCGAATTTCCGTGCGAAGTACCAGTATAGATGCTGATATCACCGAAACAGTCAGCGCTGTATTAAGGCTATATTCTGATATGGAAAGTATAAACGCTGAGTGGGATGAGCGGCTCTCGCATATTACCGCTAAAAAAGCCGAAATCATAGAAGCTATGCCAGGATTTGCAGTAAAGTTTGCGGACGAGATGTGGCGCTATGAGCATATTGCCGTGTATTTCTGCTATCGGTACTTCCTTAGCGGAGTTTTTGAGGGGGAGTGTGTCAGCCGAATAGGCATGATGTGCGCTGCGGTGCTATCGGTGCAGATGATGGATTGTCTTACGTGGCTTGAAAAGGGAGAGCTTTCAGAGTGGGACAGGATACTCAATTTAAAGCTTTTTTCAAAGCAGGTGGAGTATTCCGCTGATAACGTTGAGATGCTGTATGATGCAGTGTGGGATGTTGCTGATCTGTATCCCGAGAAGATCGCCGCTTGTATTTGCTGATAGTCTGAGCAAAAAACTTGACAAATTCTGTCGTATTTGTTAAACTATTTATATTATATAACTGAAAGGATGTTCAGATCATGTATGCAACGTTCTGGTCGCTGGTACCGCCGCTTGTGGCGATCGTACTGGCACTGATCACTAAGGAGGTCTACAGCTCGCTGTTTGTAGGCGTTCTCATCGGCGCACTGTTTTTTGCGGGATTTGATCCCGAGGTCACTATGAACCACATGATAAACGAGGGATTTATTAAATCTCTTTCAAACCCCGGAAATGTGGGAATACTGATCTTTCTTGTCATTCTGGGAACGGTAGTCTGCCTTATGAATAAGGCAGGAGGCTCAGCTGCTTTCGGCGCATGGGCAAAGACCCACATAAAAAGCCGTGTCGGAGCTCAGATAGTTACTATACTTCTCGGGGTGATAATCTTTATTGATGATTATTTCAACTGTCTTACTGTCGGAAGCGTTATGAAGCCTGTCGCAGCAAAGCATAAGATTTCTTCATCCAAGCTTGCGTATCTTATCGATGCCACGGCTGCGCCTGTCTGCATAATAGCGCCCATATCCTCGTGGGCTGCTGCCGTCACGGGTTTTGTAGAGGGCGAGGATGGCTTCTCGTTGTTTGTAAACGCCATTCCTTATAATTATTATGCGCTGCTGACTATCGTGTTCATGGTAGGCGTGGTACTTATGAAAATAGATTTCGGACCCATGAAGAAGTACGAGACTCTTGCCGCAGCAGGAGAGGACCCGGGCGACGAGGAGAATACAGTAAGCACTCCCGAAAACATCAGGGGCAGGGGCAAGGTGTTCGATCTTGTGTTCCCGATAATTTCGCTTATCGTGTGCTGCATTTTCGGTATGATATACACAGGCGGATTTTTCGATGGTGTTGATTTTATCACTGCTTTTGCTGATTGTTCTGCTTCGCTTGGACTGGTTATCGGTTCATCTATTGCACTGCTTCTCACCATTATCGTTTATCTTATAAGACGTGTTATCTCCTTCAAGGAGTGTATGGCTTCCATACCCGAAGGCTTTAAATCAATGGTTCCCGCAATACTTATCCTTACCTTTGCATGGACTCTGAAGAATATGACCGACAGCCTTGGTGCTTCGGAGTTCGTCGATGCAGTGGTTTCAGAGTATGCGGCAGGCTTCAGCTTCCTGCTTCCTGCTATAATCTTTGTAATAGCTGCGCTTATCTCGTTTGCAACGGGTACATCCTGGGGAACATTCGGCATACTTATCCCGATCGTTGTTGATATCTTCCAGCAGACAGACCATACCATGATGATCATTGCTATCTCTGCATGTATGGCAGGATCGGTGTGCGGCGATCACTGCTCGCCGATTTCGGACACCACCATCATGGCTTCGGCAGGCGCAAAGTGTAACCATGTAAAACACGTAACCACGCAGCTGCCTTATGCTCTTATAGTAGCAGGGATCTCATTTGTGATGTATCTCATTGCAAGCATTGTAAAAGACCCGATCATATCCCTTGCCATAGGTCTGGTGATTACCGTAGGCATTCTGTTTGCGTTAAAGTATCTGAGCAACAGAAGTGCTAAAAAGACAACAGAATAGTATTGCTTATCCTGCCGCATCCCACATGGTGCGGTGGGATATGTTTTATATGCTAAGATAGATTTTTACGATTTTTCTGTATAATTTTCATATAACGCTGCGGACGATTGTGATATACTTATTATATAGTTTTCAAATTTGGAGGTCTGTTATGAATATCGGAATAATCGGTGCGGGCAATATCGCACGGAAAATGGCTTATACAGTTAACAATATGGATGGCGTAACGCTTGCCGCCATAGCATCACGCAGCCTTGAAAAGGCACAGGAATTTGCACGTGAATTTAGTATTCCTACCGCCTACGGGAGCTATGAGGAGCTTGCCTGCGACAGCTCTGTCGATCTTGTTTATGTAGCGACTCCTCATTCCCACCATTATGCCCATGCAAAGCTTTGCCTTGAGAATGGCAGAAATGTGCTGTGTGAAAAGGCGTTCACCGCCAATGCAAAACAGGCACGTGAGCTTATTGAAATATCTCACACCAAGGGACTGTATCTGGGCGAAGCAATATGGACGAGATATCTTCCTATGCGTTTCAAGCTGGATGAACTGATAAGCAGCGGAGTGATCGGAAAAGTGTCCTATCTTACTGCAAACCTCGGTTATGCACTGGGTGATGTCGAGCGCATGGTAAAGCCTGAGCTTGCAGGTGGAGCCCTGCTTGACCTCGGTGTTTATGCAATAAATTTTGCATTGATGACATTCGGAAATGATATTAAGGATATCAGGTCAAGCTGCGTCAAGAATGAAAACGGCGTCGATCTGCACAATTCCGTGATCATTGATTATGCTGATGGAAAAACTGCGCTCCTGCACAGCAATATGACCTCCAACACCGACAGGAGGGGAATGGTCTACGGCGACAAGGGAAGGATAGAATTTGACAATATCAATAACTGCGAGGGAATAAAGGTGATACTCAATGACGGTACTGTAACCGAGTACCGGACACCTCAGCAGATATCAGGCTTTGAGTATCAGGTGAGTGCTTCTGTCAAGGCGATCGCTGAAGGCAGGACAGAGTGTGATGAAATGCCACATACTGAGATACTGCGTGTTATGGAAATAATGGATGGACTGAGAGCAGAATGGGGCATCCGATATCCATTTGAATGATTGGAGAACGACATGAATTTCACAAAAAAAATTATTGCTTCAGTGCTGATATGCAGCGTTGCTTCGTCGGTGTTGAGCGGATGTGCCGGCGACACAAGCTCGGCTTCCCAACCTGACAGCAGCACTACGCCATCTACAACGCAGGGCAGCGACAACACTTCTGCGCAGGATACAACCGAGGGCACTGGCACAATAGAGTCTGCTGAGGTTCCTCCCGTTGAAAAGGAGGAGGCGCAGCCTGCGCTTCCTCCGTCGGTGTATTTTTCGCACGAAAGCGGAATATACCCCGAAAGCTTCAGTCTCGAGCTTACTCCTGTTGAAGATGGCGAGATATACTATACTCTGGATGGAAGCGATCCTGCCGAAAGTGATTCCGCACAGCTTTACAGCGGCGCTTTGGAGATCACCGACCGCAAGGGCGATAAGAACGTCGTGGCGGCGGTAGACCCTGTTCTTATATCAGGAACCTTCAACGAGGTGAACAAGTCACGTGACGGCTTTGTGTGCAAGATCGATCCGCCATCAGATGAAGATGTGGATAAATGTACTGTTATCCGTGCAGCTGTCAAAAAGTCTGACGGAAGCTTCTGCGGCGAGACTTATGCAACATATTTCATTGGTACGCCCGAGGAGCATATTGAGGGCCTTAAGGCCAGCTGCGAAGCGGCAGGGACCGATCTTGCAGTCATGAGTATATCCGTGAACTATGATGATTTCTTCAGCAGTGACAAGGGGATATATGTAAAGGGTGATATTTTTGATGAGGCCCTTGAAACATTCCTTCAGGATGAGCGTCTGCGCGATCCCGAGACGGCACGTTCTCTTGATGCCAATTATAAGCAGAAGGGCAGAGAGTGGGAGCGTGAAGCCGCCATTACTCTTTTTGAATTCAACGAAAACGGAGCCGAAGCGGTGCTTACACAGGGCTGTGGCATACGTATACAGGGCAATTATTCCCGTTCCGATCTCCAGAAGGGACTGCGACTTTATGCACGCAAGGAATACGGTGACAACAATTTCGAGTACCCTATCTTTGGTGAGGATTACGTCAATGTTGAGGGGAAGACAATGAAAAAATTCGATACCCTCACACTTAGAAACGGCGGAAACTGTGCATTTACAGCAAAACTCAATGATACCTACTGGCAGTCGCTTATTACCGAGATGGATTGCGCTACGCAGCGCTCACGTCCCTGTGTTGTCTATCTCAACGGTGAATACTGGGGGCTTTATATCCTCCAGGAGGATTACACCAACGATTATGCTGAGGACTACTATGGCGTGAATAAGGATGACGTGGTGATCTATAAGGGCGACGCTGAGTCTCTTGAGCTTGGCTACAAGCTGGATGATGGTGATCTCCCCGACGGTGTTTCAGATGAAACATATTATTTCCATGATATCCTTAATTTCTTCGATACTCATTCCGATCTCACATTTCAGGCAGATTACGATGAGTTTGTAAAGCTTGTGGATCCCGATTCTGTTATGGACTATTTTGCGGTACAGTGCTGGATCGACAATAAGTGGGACTGGCCCGGCAAGAACTGGTCTA
This sequence comes from Oscillospiraceae bacterium, assembly GCA_017461565.1. Lineage (GTDB taxonomy): Bacteria > Bacillota > Clostridia > Oscillospirales > Ruminococcaceae > CAG-115. The sequence continues at coordinate 1,970 of JAFTXQ010000005.1, read as the reverse complement.
TGTGGCGCACCACCACGGTGAGCGATGAAAGCCCATACGCCGACGGCAGATGGCGTCTGATGTTCTACGATATCGAGTTCGGTGGTGTATGCGGCGAAGGCGACGCACGCAATAATACCCTGAGAAACGCAAATTACAAGCAGGATGGTCTGCTGGATATGGATACCGATAATCCTGCGGTGCTGTGCTTTGCGTATCTCATGACTAATGAGACATTCCGTGCCGAGTTCTGCAACAGGCTTACAGGACTTTCGGACGGATGCTTTGAGAAGGGCAGGGCGCTTGAGAGGCTTGAGTATTTTGAAGATGTATACGGACCGCTGTATGAGCAGTTCTTCTCCCGTTATGAGGGCACAGGCTCAGCTGACGAGGCGCTGAACGGCGGTTATGCGACTGCAAGATGTATCAGAGATTTTATCAATGCACGTCAGAATAACATAAAGCAGATGGTTACTTTCTGCGAGCGTGTGTTAGGATAAGTATCATAATTATTGACCGCTTCTGAAGCTGGTTTCGGGAGCGGTCGTTTGATTTTGTGGCAGTGTCACACTTATTTTGTACAACTTTTGAGAAAACGCTTGACAAAAGATAAACTTTCTGATATAATATTATTGCTGTTGAATTTACAGTGTTGGTCTCGTAGCTCAGCTGGTAGAGCATCGCACTTTTAATGCGGGTGTCTCGGGTTCGAATCCCGACGAGATCACCAGTGTTCCGCTGAATCCCATGCGAATGTGGTTCAGCGGAATTTTTATTTTCGCAGAATTGTAAAAAAGGCACACGGAAATTAGTGTGGTTGCTATATAGAAGTTTTTAACCCCGCCGTTTTTCAACTGCGGGGTTAGCTGTTTCTCAATAAAAGGCGGGAATTGCCCAAAGGGGCTCCCTTTAGGGCGGTGACCATATAGAAGTTTTCGAAATACTAATGGTTATTGACTAAACGGTGGCTAATGAAACGAACGACAGGCGTATGCGTAAAGCATACGCCTGTTTTCTGTCTATAGATACATCGTAAGACGATCTTCACTTTCAAGACTGTAACCAGTATATATGTGGTTTAATGCTCCGCCAAAGAAATTCGAAGACTGAACTTCAAAATAACACTCGCTGACCAACTTGAAAATTTGTTTGACTGCTTTATATCAGCCAACAAGGGAGATATGGTGGATCTCATCAAAGATAAAACAGGCAGAATTGCAGATGTTGAAAAGACTATAAGAAAACTCAGCAAACCTTCTGTTGAACTTGTTATGTAAAAAACATCCCCACGGCTACACTCAAGCGGAACTACCGAGGGTATTCAGGCACGTAATGAAATATTTGCAACTCGTAATGTGAATTCTAAAATACAGCGTAACAAAAAATAAGTGGTACAATTATTTTACATTCCACGCCCGTTCCAGTGCCTCTGACCCCTTGACAAGCTGTTCGGCATTCAGTCCAGAAAAGCCCGCAACGACGATGTTTTCCGCCATATTCGTTACAGGGAATGAATAATACTCCGAAAGTCCATAAACTCTTACGCCCTCTCTGGCGGCACTGGCAAGAAGCTCGTTTTGTTTCATACCATTCTCGACCGTCAGCAGCAGATGCATACCTGCATCACAGCCTGATATCTTCACAAAGTTTCCGAGCTTACTCTCGGAGATTTTTTTGCAGAGAATATCCCTCCGCTGACGGTAGATTTTCTTCATGCGACTGATATGCCTGTCAAAGTGCCCATTTTCCATGAATTTCGCAAGCGTCAGCTGCTCAAATACTGGAACCGTGCAGGAATAAAAGCCAAGACGTGCTGTAAATCTTCCGCAAAGCTGTTTCGGGAGCACCATATAGCTGATTCGCATGGATGGTGCGAGACTTTTTGTAAATGTCCCCATGTAGATGACTATGCCGTTTTTGTCCATACTCTGGAGAGTCGGAATCGGTCTGCCTGCATAGCGGAATTCGCTGTCGTAGTCATCCTCGATGAT
>JAFTXQ010000019.1 GCA_017461565.1 Oscillospiraceae bacterium | reverse complement strand
TTGTACTCGCGGGATGAATAACAAGCGTTCTGACATCGCCGATGTTAGTAGCTATACAGGCATATTTCAGACCATTTATCAGCTTGAATGCTTTCTCCTTGCTGCCTGTACGCAGAGTCAGTATCGTTCCGCCCTTTCCGCCGAACTGCTCTTTTACAAGCCCGTAATATGGGTTATCGGCAAGAGCAGGATAATTAACCTCCATATCGGGAACGGTCTTTAAGAATTCCGCAAGCTGTAAGGCATTGCTGCAAAGGCGCTCCATTCTGAGTCCCAGTGTTTCAAGGCCGATGGAGTTGAGATAAGCGTTCATCGGGGCAAGACAGCAGCCCACATTCCGCCAGAGACCGTTTCTTAACTTTGCAAGATATGCAAACTTTCCGTATTTTGCATACTCCTTGAAGCCACTGTATCTCTCGGTATCCCACCTGAATTTACCGCTGTCGATAATAATACCGCTTATTGCATTGCCACTTCCGTTTATGTATTTTGAGGAAGAATGTACCACGATATCTGCGCCAAAATCAAAGGGATTGATAAGATAGGGGGTAGCCGTCGTGCTGTCGATGATAAGAGGCACTCCGTGGCTGTGCGCCACTTCAGCAACCGACTTTATATCCACCACATTCAGCTTCGGATTCCCGATAAGTTCGGTGAATACTGCCTTTGTCTTGTCGGTGATGAGTCCTTCAACGCTTTCGGCTGTGACCTCATCGGTGAACCTTGTGGTTATTCCGAACGCTTCAAGGTCACCGAACAAGTCTATCGTTCCGCCGAAAAGCCCTGCACCTGCGATTATCTCATCGCCTGCTTGCAGAATGTTAAGCAGCGACATTGTGACCGCCGCCATTCCCGATGAACAAGCAACTGCACCTATTCCTTTTTCAAGCGCCGATATGCGCCGTTCAAAGGCGTCTATTGTTGGATTGCTTATCCTTGTGTAAGCGTAGCCCGCTGCTTTGTTATTGAACACCGCTTCAAGCCGCTCGGCTGACCCGTGAGAAAAGGCACTGGACTGATATATAGGAGTCAGTGTTGAGCCCGTTGCCGCATCGCCATCGAAATTCTGATGAAGCAAAGCTGTATTAAATTTCATATTATCACCTAGTTTCTGTCAGTATCAGATAAATATAGATTCTTCCTTGAGTGTGTTATTCTCAAGGAGATATGCTTTGTCGCCCGATGTCACAAACATTCGGTAAACAAAGACATCGACCTTTTCACCAACAGAAACGCTTTGCTCATCAAAGCCTCGTCTTGCGGTCAGCAGTACATCATTCACTCTGACCGAAAGCTCAATGCTGCTGCCTCTGAAAGCTACTCTCTCGATAACTCCCTCGGATGCGGAGCTTTTGAATTTCTGGAACTCGTTTTTCTTTGACACTTTCACAAATTCGGGACGGACGATAGCATTGTCTGCGCCTTCGATTTCGTCAAAGGTACGGAACCTGCTGTAATCCTTGAATATGGACGGCTGCCCAAAGAATGAAGCCGTAAAGGAGGTCTCAGGGTTACGATATACCTGCGAGGGAGTACCGATCTGCTCGATCCTGCCCTTGTTGGTGATTATGATCTCATCAGCGACCTCAATGGCTTCGTCCTGATCGTGGGTAACGAAAATACTTGTTACTCCAAGCTTCTGTATCATATCCTTGAGCCAGCTTCTGAGCTCCTGCCTTACCTTTGCGTCAATAGCGGCAAAGGGCTCGTCAAGCAGAAGAAGCTGGGGATTAGGTGCAAGCGCTCTTGCAAAAGCAACTCTCTGGCGCTGACCTCCCGAAAGCTGACTGGGATAGCGCTTTTCAAGCCCCTCAAGACCTATCAGTTTCACAAGCTCGGTAACACGTTCCTTGATCGCTGCGTTATCCTGCTTGAGCACCTTAAGTCCGAATGCAATGTTGTCGTATACCGTCATGTAGCGGAAAAGTGCGTAATTCTGGAACACAAAGCCGATTCCTCGCTGACTTGCGGGTATGTCGTTTACCACCTTGCCGTCGATGATTATCTCGCCGCTGTCAGGATTTTCAAGACCTGCGATCATTCTGAGTATAGTAGTCTTTCCGCTGCCGCTGGGGCCGAGAAGTCCGATAAGCTTACCCTTTTCGATGCCGAAGCTGACATTATCCGAGGCTTTGAAGCTGCCGAAATTCTTGTTTATGTTTTTCAGTTCAACGTACATTGTCTTTCTCTCTCTTTCCTATGTACTCCACAACGCTCCTGATGATCAATATCACGATCGCCATCATTACCAGTATTGAGGATACCGCAAAGGCTGGAACATACTTGAACTCGTTGAACAATATCTCAACGTGCAGGGGAAGCGTATTCGTCTTGCCTCTTAGATGTCCCGAAAGCACCGATACCGCGCCGAACTCGCCCATCGCTCTCGCGGCACAAAGCACGATTCCGTACAGGAAAGCCCATTTGATATGAGGAAAGGTGATCCTTCTGAATATTGTAAAGCCCTTTGCACCCATAAGCGCAGCCGCTTCCTCCTCGTCGGTACCCTGCGCTTCAAGAACAGGTATCAGCTCTCTTGAAATAAAGGGGAATGTTACGAATATCGTTGCCAGGATGATTCCCGGTACTGCAAATACTATCTTTATATCCAGCTCCTGGAGCAGAGGATATATCGGACTCTGACGACCAAATGTAAGCACAAATATCAAGCCTGCGATAATGGGTGACACTGTTACGGGAAGGTCTATAAGCGTACTCAGCAGCTTCTTTCCCTTAAATCGGAATTTTGTGAGCGCCCATGCTGCAAACAAACCGAACACTGTGTTTATCGCAACCGCGAACACCGTCGCTTCAAGGGTGAGCAGCACAGCTTTCACCGTATATTCATCGGCTACCGCTTCAGCGTATACTGCAAAGCCCTGCTGCAATGACTCGGCTATTACCGTAATAAGGGGCAAGACAAGCATAAGAAATACAAAAAGAAAGCTTATGCCTATCAATATCCACTTTACAGCCTTTGAGCCTTTTGATTCGCTGTGCATATCAATTGCCCCCTTTCAGGATTTTCGCATTTCTGATCTGAATAAGATTTACAAGAAACAGTATCAGGAATGATACCAGAAGCATTACAAGAGCTATCGCCGTTGCACTGGCATAATCATATTCCTGAAGCTCCGACATGATGATAAGCGGAGTGATCTCGGTTTCATACGGCTGATTTCCCGCAATGAAAACCACGCTGCCGTACTCACCAAGGCACCTGCCGAACGCAAGCCCGAAGCCTGTAAAAACCGCAGGTCTGATCTCGGGAAAGATGACCTTCCAGAATATCCTTGTTCGGCTTGCACCGAGAACGCCCGCCGCTTCCTCGTAGGAGGCATCCAGCTTTTCCAGCACGGGCTGAACGGCTCTTACCACGAATGGAATTCCGATGAACACAAGCGCCACGATTATTCCCACCCTTGTGTAAGCGATCTTCACGCCGAACTGCGCAAAAAATCCGCCGATAAGTCCCGTGTCAGCGGTAAGAGAGGTGAGTGCGATACCCGCTACTGCTGTGGGAAGTGCGAACGGAAGCTCGATCATACCATCCAGCAGACGCTTACAGGGGAAATCGTACCGCACCAGCACCCACGCAAGGACAACTCCCATCACCGCATTTATCAGCGATGCTATAAGTGCAGTGATAAAGCTTACCTCAAAGCTCGCAAGAACTCTTGATCTAGTTATGGTGCTCAATATCTCACCTATATCCATTCCTGTGGTGAACACCACCAGTGAAGCCAATGGGATAAGAACCACTATACTAAGTATCGAAATCGTTATTCCCATCGACAGCCCGAAGCCCGGGATAACTCTCTTGTTTGCTTTTTTCATAATTCACTCATCATTCCGATTTTTCATAGATTTCATCAAACACGCCGCCGTCGGTGAAGTGCTTGGTTTGAGCCTCATCCCATCCGCCGAAGTCATTGATGGTCACAAGGTTGATATTAAGATTGAATACATCGGCGTATTCCTTGAGGATCTCCTCGTTAGAGGGTCTGTAATAGTTGTCGCCTGCGATGCGCTGGGCTTCATCCGTGTAGAGATACTGTAAATATTCGGTTGCGACTTCACGTGTACCTCTGTCATCAACTACTCCATCCACAATAGCAACGGAGGGCTGAGCAAGGATGCTGATACTGGGTGCGATTATTTCATAATCATCGGGATAGTCCTGAATTGAGAGGTACGCTTCGTTCTCCCATGCAAGAAGCACATCACCCTGACCGTTTTCAACGAATGTGGTCGTAGAGCCTCTTGCGCCCGAATCAAGAACAAGAACATTCTGATACAGTTTCTTGATGAAGTCCTTCACCTGTGCCTCGTCGCCGCTGTACAGTTCCTCAGCATACGCCCATGCCGCAAGATAGTTCCATCTTGCGCCGCCCGAGGTCTTGGGATTTGGTGTGATAACGCCGACACCCTCCTTGACAAGATCATCCCAGTCCTGAATATCCTTGGGATTGCCCTTTCTTACAAGGAAAACGATAGTTGAGGTATAGGGTGCGCTATCGTTACCAAACTCGCTTACCCAGCCGTCCTCGATAAGTCCTGCATCACGGACTGCATTCACATCGTACTCAAGAGCAAGGGTGACAACGTCCGCTTCAAGTCCGTTTGCAACCTCGAGAGCCTGCTTGCCCGAGCCGCCGTGGGACTGGGTGATCTCTACCTCCTGGCCTGTCTGCTCCTTCCAATGCTCGGCAAAAAGCGCATTGTAGGATTCGTAAAGCTCTCTTGTGGGATCATACGACACATTTGTGAGAGTGATCTTCTCGCCGCTACTGCTGCCTTTGTCTGATGAGCAGCCTGTAACGCTTGTAAGTCCTGTAAGTAATACCGTAGCTGCCAGTGTTAAGCTTAATATATTCTTTTTCATAATGATAACCTCTTTCATAAATTAATTGTTTTAGTTTTTTAGATATGTGTTACAAAAGTGGTCATCTACATCGTCCAAAGCGAAAATTGGCTCTGACGAGCCCTTCGAAGATGTTTTTCATTATAACATCAGCTCCATTTACTATTAACCTACTTGGTAGGTTGGGTTTATTATAACATTATTTACCTACTTTGTCAATAGGATTTTGGTAAAAAAATAAATTGGTGGTTTTTTCACAAAAACAACGGGATATCAAAAAAACGCATGGTCAAAATGACGATATTTCAATAAATGCTACACATTGCCACCTTATTATTAATATAGTAAAGCAGATAAAAGGCAATTTGAAAAAAATTAAAAAAACCTATTGACAAAGTAGGTGTATAGTGCTATACTGTAGAAAATTAAATATTCCGAAACCGTTGAAGCGGAGATAACGGCAATGATGCCTTTACAGAGAGCCTGTGGTGCTGAGAGTCAGGTAAGAAACAAGTTGTCAAATGGACCGCTGAGGGC
>JAFTXQ010000004.1 GCA_017461565.1 Oscillospiraceae bacterium | reverse complement strand
TGCCGCCAGCGTTCGTCCTGAGCCAGGATCAAACTCTTTAAAGTTTGTATTAAAACGCACCTTTCGATGCGATTCAATCTGCTCTACATAAACGCCAACGTTTAACTAAAATAAACGCAATCTGTTGTTTATCCAGAATTAATTTGTTATCTCTCCTCGATCTCTTTCGAGACCGGAATCGACAAGGTAATGTTAATTCGTTTATTCTTACTGTTCAATTTTCAAGGAGCTTGTTCGCTTCACGCTTTTGCGTGACAGCTTTTTAATTATATCACATCGTTTCGAGTTTGTCAAGTACTTTTTCAAATTTTTTTGAACTTTTTCTTGACTCTCTTTCGAGGCGATGCGCTTCTTACGAAGCTTTACTATTTTATCACATTTCAAAGCGTTTGTCAAGGGGTTTTTAAAACTTTTTTTAAAAATCTTGATTTTTTGTTTTGATCTGTGGCTTTCTGCTATGTGTCTTTCGCAGACAGCTTTTGTATTATAACACCGCCAAAGCTTTTTGTCAAGCGTTTTTTCGTCAATTTTCGCAACTCTGTGCAATATAGTCACAAGCACCCGCTTTTTAAACCGTGGTTTATAAGCACCTTGCACAACGAAGCGCATCGTTAAGCCAGCCATTTAATGGTACGCATTGACAAGCGCACCTGAATGTGTTAAACTACTTTTTGTAGAAAAACAAAAGGGAGTGTAGAATTGAACAACCAATCAGCAACACATAAAGAAAACAAACTCGGTACAATGCCGATCCGACGTCTTGTCGGGTCTATGGCTCTACCACTTATCGTATCAAATCTTGTACAAGCTCTTTATAATATAGTAGATAGCATATTCGTCGCACAGATAAACCAGAATGCCACGACCGCTGTTTCTCTTGCATTCCCTATCCAGATGCTGATCATCGCTGTAGCAGTCGGCACCGGAGTGGGTACAAGCAGCCTTATGTCCCGAAAGCTCGGCGAGAAAAATTTCACGGATGCGTCCATCGCTGCAAATCAAGGCTTCTTCCTGGCAATATGCAGCTCCCTGCTCTTTGTTATATTCGGTATATTCTTTTCAAGTGTATTCTTCAACGCCAATACCGACAATCCCGAAATACTTGAAATGGGTGTACCTTATTTACAGATCTGCTGCACCTGTTCCCTCGGTGTTTTCATCCAGATAAACTGCGAGCGCATAATGCAGGGCACAGGCAACGCACTGATGAGCATGATAATGCAGCTTATTGGATGCGTTACCAACATCATCCTGGATCCCATTCTGATCTTCGGATGGTTCGGCATACCCGCCATGGGTGTGGCAGGCGCTGCCATCGCCACAATAATCGGTCAGTTTACCGCCGCTATTGTGTCTGTTATTGTTATACTACTGAAGGTTAAGGATGTAAAAATATCTATTAAAGGTATGAAACCCCATCCCACAATGATACTCACCATATATAAAGTCGGCTTCCCTTCGATAGTCATGCAGGCACTCAACTCCTTTATAATAATGACGCAGAATGCGCTGCTCATGCCCGTATCAGAGATATCAGTCTGGATACTCGGTGTATATTTCAAGATCCAGAGCTTTGTCTTCATGCCCGTTTTCGGACTCAACAACGGTGTCATACCCATTGTAGCATACAATTACGGAGCAAGAAACAAAGCACGTATAACCGAAACCATACGTTTCTCTCTTATTATCGCTCTCAGCGTGATGGTAATAGGAACTGCAGTGTTCTGGATATTCCCCGAGCTGCTCCTCTCCATGTTTAATCCTGAGCCCGCAACTATAAAAGCAGCGTGTCATGCGTTCCGTATCATATCCACCAGTTTTATTCTCTCAGGCGTATCAATCGTTTGCAGCGGTGTCTTCCAGGCGCTCGGAAGAGGCTTCTCCAGTCTGCTGATATCCGCTATCCGCCAGGCTCTTGTCTTGCTCCCCGCACTCATTGCGCTGCTCTATCTTGTGGGCGCTGACAGTGTGTGGTTCTCCTACCCGATCGCAGAGGCTGTCGCCTGCATACTTTCAGTGATCATAATGCTTCGCACATACAAAAAGCATATCGCTGTCATCGGAAATTGAGTTACACGTCAATTAGCGTGTCTAAAAATGGTAAAAACGCACAAACTTGCTGTGCGTTTTTATTTATTTGTAACGATTTTGTTATTTTGCTCTAGTGTTTTTTTTAAGTTCGTGGTATGATTATATTTGTATTATTATGTAAATCATGCGAGAGGTATAACGACATGAAAAGCAAGATCATTAAAATCACAGCAGCAGCGGCAGCTGCCCTTTCCCTCACTGGCTGTTACTTCTTCCCCGCTGAAGAGGAACTGCTCAAACCCCCGACCGTAGCCATCGAAGATGTTGCATATTCCACATATACCGCAAAAGTAAAGGACATAGAAAACAAAACTATGGCAGCAGGCTACATTATCAGCAAGAGCGAGTTCAACTGCGGATTCACCGAAAGCGGCGGCACACTCAAAAAAATATATGTCACCCCCGGACAGTTCGTCGAAGAAGGCGAACTTCTCGCAGAGATAGATACAGGCAACCTCGAATATCTTTATGAACAGCAGAAGCTAATCGTAGAAAAGGCACGCCTCAGATACAATTCAACAGGCAGCTCAAGCGATAAGCTGGATTATGAAATGGAACAGAACACCCTGACGGAGTACGAGCGTCAGATGAACGTTTCCCACCTCTACGCAGGTATGTCGGGACAAGTGTGCTTTATACAGGACATGAAGCCCGGCGACAAAGTGACAGCATATAAAACCATCATAAAGATCGTCGATCCCACACAGGTACTTGTAAAATACACCTCCTCCACACTGAGAGCATTCCCGTTGAATCAGGAAGTAACAATAACAGTTGACGGAATGGATTATCAGGGATATGTCTCCAAAACTCCGTCGGATATGGTAGAGGGATTGTACGAAAATAACGAAGCGATCGCAACCGACGCCGAATCCATCTACTGCGAATTCAGCGGAGACGTCCCCGGATATCTCACCATCGGAAAGCTTGCTGATATAGCAGCTGTTTATGAGGTCCACAAGGATGCAGTAGTCATCTCCAAAAACCTGATCAAGACAGACGGTGACCGCTCTTACGTTATCATTCTTGACGAGAATGATAATAAAAAGGAAGTGGATGTAACCATCGGCATAACCAACGCAACAGAAGCCGAAATACTCACAGGCCTTAAAGCGGGCGACAGAGTAGTGGTACGCTGATGCTTCAGCCGTAATACCAACAAAAACTTGACTTGAAAATCGGAGGTACGGTTTGTTAACACTTCTTCTCAGAAAAATGCGCAATACCAAATGGATGGTGCTGTGCCTTTTCATAGGATTTTTATTGGCAGCAGGTATGATGAGTACCGTGCCGATATATATGGACGCTTCCCTGCAGCGTATACTCATAAAGGACATGCAGGCTTATCAGGAGAATACGGGACTTTACCCGGGAGAATACTCCGTCTCCACAACACTTCAGATGAAAACAAGCCTTGACGACCGCCTTGCGACGGTTGAAACGCTTACATCCCTTGTCGAAGAACGCACATCCAAGATCGATATCCCCAGCGCCGACAACAAGACGATACTGCTGGATGAATATGTTTACATATTTGCAGGCTCCAACCTTCGTATCAAAATGGGATCCATGAGCAACCTTCAGGATCACATAAATATAATCGAGGGCAGGATGTACAATCCCGGCAGAGCGGCTGACGGCAGTTACGAGGTAATATGCAGTGCAGAATGTCTGAAGATCCTCGGTATCGTATGCGGCGAAACTTATAATATCCAGAATAGCTTTTACAGCAAGACCGAGCCGCTTTCTGTAACTGTCGTAGGCGTATTCGAACAATCAAGTGAGAACGACAGCTACTGGTCCGAAACCTTAGAGGATTACATAAATGCGCTGTTCTTTGATTATGACACATTCCTTGATGACTACCTGATGACAGGCACAACAATGCTTTCCAGCATAAACTGCCGTTACTCATTCGATTATCAGGAAATGGATCTCAACTCGCTCGGAAGCATCACCAAGAGCATAGAGGACGATTTCACCATCTACCCCAGCTACGGATATAAATTCTCCATGGGAATATACGACATACTCGTGGAATACGCCGAGCGTGCAGAAAGCCTGAAGTCCATGCTATGGATACTTCAGATACCCACGATAGTTATGCTTGCATTCTATCTGTTCATGGTATCTCAGCTCAACGTAGAGCAGGAGAAGAACGAGATAGCAGTATTCAAGAGCCGAGGAGCATCTTCAAAGCAGATCTTCGGAATATACGCCATGGAAACAGGAATACTGGGGCTTGTGACGCTTATATTCGCACCGCTGATAGGTCTTTTCCTGTGTAGCTTCCTTGGCGTATCCAACGGCTTCCTTGAGTTTGTAAACAGGACAGGCCTTGCAGCTAAGATAAGTCTTGATGCTTTCGGATATGCCCTGCTTGCTATAATAGTATTCTTCCTTACCACAATGCTTCCTATAATCCCTGCCTCAAAGCTCTCCATCGTTAAATACAAGCAGAGCAAGGCTAAGGTCGTAAAAATGGCGCTGTGGGAAAAGATATGTGTTGACATCCTGTTGCTGGGCGGTTCGCTCGTGTGGTACTACTTTACAGCGAAAAGCATCACAAAAAAATTCGAGGACGGCACATTTGAGACTGACGGAGGCATAAATCCGCTTTATTTCGTATTCTCAACAATGTTCATAATGGGATGTGGTCTGCTGTTCATAAGACTTTATCCCCACCTCCTGAAGCTGATATACAAGATCGGAAACCGCTTCTGGTCTCCCTCACAGTATGTAGCGATCACCGCCGTTGCCCGTTCGCAGGGTGGTCGTGAACGCTTCCTGATGCTGTTCCTTGTTATCACCTTCGGCCTCGGAATATTCTCAGCCAACACCGCAAGAGCGATAAATAACAGTAAATCCGACAGGATCTACTACTCAACAGGTACGGATGTTGTTCTCGACGCATTCTGGCGCCTTGAATCCGTAGAAGATGAGTCCAGCTATGTAGAGCCCGACTTCTCCACAACCTACGAGAATCTGGCAGGAGTGGAAAGCGCAACAAAGGTGCTGAGAGTTGATGCCAAAGCAACAGCAAACGGCGTAAACAGCGACGCCGAGGCAACGCTTATGTGTATAGAACCGGGTAAATTCTCGCAGACCGCATGGTTCAGAAACGATCTCCTTCCTGTTCACTGGTGGAACTACTGTTCCGCACTGGTAGACTGCAAGTCAGGCGTTCTCGCCTCCCGTTCCTGGGAAGAGAAAGGCTTGCAGCTTGGCGATACCGTCTCCGTAAAATGGAGCGGTAACGAAACTGTAAAGCTCACCGTTCTTGCATTCGTTGACTACTGGCCGGGAATAGACCCCTCCGAAACAGTAGTTGTAAACGAGCGCACAGGCGAAACAGCAATAAAAGACTTCCTTGTATGCAACTATAACTACGTAAGAAAGCTGACAGATTTCCAGCCATATCAGATATGGCTTAACCTTGCAGATGACGCCAAGAGCGAAGAGCTCTACGCTGATATTGCAGAGCGCAATATCAAGCTTCAGCACATTACAGACAGCTCACAGCTTCTCATCGAAGAGAAGACTGATCCCGAGCTGCAGGGCATGAACGGTGCACTTACTCTCGGCTTTGTTGTCATAATGCTTATGACAGTAATCGGCTTCCTTATCTACTGGATCATCTCCATCCGCTCCAGAACGCTGCAGTTCGGCGTGCTTCGTGCAATGGGCGTGACATTCAGGGAGATAATCGCTACGCTCGGATATGAGCAATTGCTGGTAAGTGTGGCTTCTATCGCAGCCGGTTTTGTGGTAGGCGGTGTAGCAAGCGATCTGTTCGTACCGCTCTTCCGAACCATGTACGACGCCACAAACCAGACTCCTCCATTCATCGTACAGGGCGATGGCGGCGATTATATCAAGATGTATATACTTATAGCATTCATGCTGCTGGGCGGTTTTACCGTTCTCGGCGGAATAATCAGACGTATAAACATCAACAAGGCGCTCAAACTTGGCGAGGATTGATTTTATAATACGCAAATCACCCGTGAAGCTCTTTCACGGGTGGATTTATTCAACAAATATCAAACAATAAAACATCCGCTTAAACACATGGTGTCAAGCGGATGTTTTTCATGTTCAGCTAGTCTTAAAGAACTGATGTTCAATCCTCGATATAAACTCTCTTCATACGTACATCGGTCCTGGGTCTGTCATTGTAGTCGGTAGCTGTCTCAGCAATCTCGTCAACCGCATCCATGCCCTCGGTAACTCTGCCGAATGCCGCATACTGTCCATCAAGGAATGTGGAATCCTTGTGGACAATAAAGAACTGGGAGCTTGCGGAATTGGGGTTCTGCGCTCTTGCCATAGAGATAACGCCACGCTGATGCGAAAGACTGTTGGGAACACCGTTCATAAGGAACTCGCCTTTGATCTTATCTTTTGCGCCACCCATGCCTGTACCCTCGGGATCGCCACCCTGGATCATAAAATCCTTGATAACACGGTGGAAGATCAGACCGTCATAAAAGCCCTCGCCTACAAGCTTCAGAAAATTCTCAACGGTGATAGGCGCCTTGTCGGGATAAAGCTCCAGCTTTATCTTCTTTCCGTTTTCCATTTCAATTACTACCATTTTATCTTCTCCTTTATATTTGAATTATTATGTCGGTTACAGGGGATTTTCGGCGTTGTATTTTTCAATATCACGCTTTCTTATCTCGCCACGCTTTATCTTGCCGCTGATAGTCTTGGGAAGCTCGCCAACAAACTCCACGATCCTGGGGTACTTATAAGGCGCTGTATTCTTCTTAACATGATCCTGCAGCTCCTTGACAAGCTCATCACTAGCAGTATACCCCTTTGCAAGCACGATGGTAGCCTTTACCACCATTCCTCTGATAGGATGCGGAGCGCCCGTTACAGCACACTCAAGTACAGCCGGATGTGCGATAAGCACGCTTTCTATCTCAAACGGACCTATACGATAACCGCTCGCCTTGATAACATCATCGTTTCTGCCAACGTACCAGTAGTAGCCGTCCTCGTCCATCCATGCTGTATCGCCTGTGTGATAGAGACCATCGTGCCATGTCTCGTCAGTGATCTCCTTATTACGATAATATCCACGGCACAGACCACGTGTATTTGTATATTCACCACGCAGACAGATCTCACCCGTCTCGCCGACAGGGACTTCATCGCCGTCGGCGTCTACAAGCACTACATCGTACAGAGGTGTAGGTCTGCCCATAGATCCGGGCTTCGGAGTCATACCGATGGTATTGGCGAGAATAAGCGCAGACTCCGTCTGACCGAATCCCTCCATAAGCTTTATACCTGTGAACTCGAGCCACTTGTTATAGACCTCGGGATTGAGCGCCTCTCCTGCAATCGTGCAGTATTTAAGACTGGACAGATCGTAACTTCCAAGACCTGTCTTTATGAAGAATCTGAACATAGTCGGAGGAGCGCAGAATGTGGTGATCTTGTACTTCTCCATAACCGCCAGCATATTCTCGGGAATAAACTTGTCGAAATCATATACAAATACGCAGGTACCCATGATAAGCTGTCCGTACATCTTACCCCATGCAGCCTTACCCCATCCCGTATCGGAAATGGTAAGATGGATGCCGTCAGGATCTACATTATGCCAGTGCTTTGCTGTCTGGATATGTGCAAGCGCATAAGTGTGATCGTGGATTACCATTTTGGGATAACCTGTCGTGCCTGATGTGAAATACATCAGGAATATATCGTCCCATCTGGTAGGAACTCTCTCCATGGTCTCGGGATACTTCTCGATCTCCTCATCAAAGGTCGTCCATCCGTCACGTGTGCCATTTACGATGTACTTTGCCTTAAGACATCCGCCAAGCTTCTCGTCAGCCTCCTCAACATAGTGAGATACATCTGCATGACTTGTAGCAATAACAGCCTTAACATCAGCCGCCTCAAAGCGATACACGAAATCCTTTGTGGTAAGCAGATGTGTGGCAGGGATAGCGATAGCGCCTATCTTAAGCAGCGCAATTATTACATACCAGAACTGATAATTTCTCTTCAGCACCAGCATGACATGGTCGCCCTTCTTTATTCCCATAGCAGTGAACATGTTCGCTGCTTTTGTGGAAAGCCTGGACAGATCTCCGAACGTAAAGGTGCGTTCGTTTCCCTCAAGATCCACCCACATAAGCGCACGGCGGTCAGGCTCTATCTCAGCATATTTATCTATAATATCGTAGCTGAAATTAAAATTCTCGGGATATGTTATCTCAAACTTATTGAGTATGCCATTTTCATCAAAGCCCTCTTTGACAAAATTCAGGTGATACGATGGTATATCCATTGTTTTGTTATATCCTTTCAATATATGTATGTAATTAATATCGATCTTCACGATCGTTCGCATTAAGAAACAAGAATAGCGATAAACGTGCAGTCCTCTCCGCCGACAGCGATCATTCCGTGGGGATTTTTGCTGTCAAGGTAAAGGCTGTCGCCGGGGCCGAGTATCTCCACATGACCATTGATAATGAATTTCATCTGACCGGAGATTATGTAGTCAAACTCCTGTCCTTCATGAGAAGACATCTTTATCGGCGCATTCTGCTGCGCTTCAATATAAGGCGCTGTAACAAGCATAGGCTCCAGGCACTTGTTCTTGAACATATACGCAAGATGATAGTATTCAAAGCGCTCACGGCGCTCAATACGGAGTCCCTCGCCCTTTCTGACAACAGAATACTTGGTCAGCTTCGGGGACTGCCCTGTAAGCAGTGCGATAAGCTCCATTCCAAGAGCCTCGGCACAGTTGTTCATAAAGGACAGCGAAAGATCACGCTCTCCGTTTTCAAGAGCCATATACTCCTCAACAGTGACCTGTGTGCGCTCAGCCATATATTCGGGAGTGAAATCCAGCGCTTCACGTGAAGCACGCAGGCGCTGAGATACCTCTTTGATATTATAATCCATAAGACACTTTCCTTTCGCAGTAATTATTTTCATGCGCCGCAAGCTGTCGGCTCCAACAAAAAAGCCCTTTACCACAACAGGAGAAAGGGCAATAGTATACGCTAATACAGCCTCTGTACACCCAACGATGAAACCACCTATGACATCGGGAAGATGTTCAGACAGATGTAATTACTCAGGCTGTCCTGCATTGCAGCTATAACAGTGCAATGCCGCAGCTGCAGCGTGCATACAATTCCACATTATGATTATACAACGCTTAAGAATATTTGTCAAGAGCGGACGATTTTTTCGTTAATCCGATCGCCTAGTCGCATTTGTATACAAAACGGATGCACATATTTACGACTGTGCGATATACTTATAGTATAGAACTCAATGATATATCCCCAAAGTATATAAACTCAACTTTTAAGCTGCTCGCAGCCATCGAAAGCATTTCCGCTGATCACCGCCGATGTATCGGAAAAATACACCTTCTGCAGTGAAACACAACTTTCAAACGAGTATTCTCCAACATTCTTCAGCCCATCTCCGAAGCTTAGCTCGGAAAGGCTGCTGCATTTTCCGAAAGCCCAGTCTCCGATATCAGTGGCACAGGAAATGTCTATATCCTCAAGCAATCCGCACTCATAAAAAGCATGGTCACCTATCTCCACACTTTCAGGATCAAGCACCACCTCTGTAAGCAGCGGACAGCGACTGAATGCAGAGCTTTTGATCCTTGACAATGTCTGCGGTACAAATACACTTTTCAGTGTAGTTCCCGCAAAGGTGCGGTTCTCACCCCACTTATAAGATGCGGGAATATTCATCTTCTCGACTCCGATACCGCCCTTTACACCCTTATATAGCTCCCGGTTTGATCTTATGTAATCTGAAAGCTCCTCCGCAGATACTATTACATCCTCATACCTCTTCGCCGAAATATACTCAACGCATTCAGGTATGATAAGCAGGCGTATGTCCTTTTCACAGCCTCTCAGATCGACCTTTTTCACGGTATATTTGTGGTTGACATCCAGCGGATCTTCAAGCTCCGTTGGTATACGCACTACCGCCTCATGGCCTGTATAATCATTGATGGTTATACCGTTTTTCTCCGACACGTAGAAGAAAGACAGATGCATCTGATGCGTGATATTAGTATTGCTCAGCTGTGACGTTATATCGTCGTATCCTGCTATACGCACATCCACCACAGTATCAGGCAATATCAGCGCCTTAATGTATTTATAACAATATCTAAGATCCACTTCCGTCACTAAGTGCCCGTCAATATACTCCGGAACCTTAACAGCGTAAGCGTCGCCGATATAGTTTGTTATCACTGCTTCTCCTGTGGCATCGTCAAAGTGATAAAGGAAATCCGACTGCGGTGTCTCGGGTATGTCATTCTGATCGCCCCAGAACTCCTCAAGGGCAGCATTGTGCGCCTGCGAATCGATAAGCAGTCCCGACTCTTTCAAGGAAGCGCAACCACCCAAAAGCAAAACGCCTGCCGCTATCAGCGATACCGCTTTAGTTACCCTCATACTATGACCTCCATAAATTTAAAATCAGCGGCGGAATAATCACTCATTCCGCCGCATGAAATTATTTAAGCTTGATCTGTACTTGCTTCATGATACCGCACGATATCAGAGCGCCTTCTTTGCCTTGGACGCAGCATTGGTAGCAGCGTTCACATAGCTGTTTACAGTCGATTTGAAGTTAGCCAGCGTGTTATCATACTGAGCCAGACAGAATGCTTCAAATGCATCGGAAAGGCTGCTGCAAGCTGTCTTGAGATTGTTGTAGGCACTAGAGTAAGCTGAAGGCGCAGATGCAAGGATATTGCAATAGGACTGCGCAGCCTGTGTATACTTAGCGGCCTTAAGATATGTGTTGATGTTGTCATTCAGCTTATCATTGAACTTGCTGCTGAATGTGCTTTCATTGAGCGAGCCTATCTTAGTGCGCAGTGTTGAGTATGCGGAAGCGGCATTTTCAACTGCTGTGACAGCCTCACCCAGAACATAAGCATAGTAAGCATTCTTGTCGGCAGTAGTCTGAGCATTTGTCTCAAGCTTTGTTAATGCAAAGCTTGTCTTAACTGCATTGTTATAAGCATTTAAATAAGAATCACACTTTGATTCATAGCTGCCAAAGTTTGTGGCATTGACAACATAATCACAATAAGAAAGGTACTTATCCTGGAGTGAACACAGTGCGTTGTATGCGGTCATAAGCTCTGACGAGGACGGCTTAGCGCTGCTTATTGCAGAAGCAACACTGTTCTTACCGCTCTTGATATTCTTGAGCATCGATACCGCAAGGTCACGTGAATAGAACGACTTACCTGCTGTATCAGCAGATCTCGAGTCGAACATAATTGCAGTGATGGTGGATCTTGCAAGCAGATCTACCTTACCAACCTCTGCGGAAAGCGTCTCAAACGCACCTATCAGCTTATCACGCTGCTTATCCTGATTCACCACTGTCGCAGAAGGAGTATGTGTCGTGCTCTGCTGAGGAGTGGTTGAAGGCTTAGGTGTTGTAGAAGTCTTAGGTGTTGTAGAAGTCTTAGGAGTTGTAGAGGGCTTCGGTGTTGTAGTGGATGTTGGCGTAGTAGAAGATGCAGGCGTTGAAGACTGCGGAGTTGTCGAAGACGACGCAGGAGTGGAAGAAGATGCAGGCGTTGAAGTAACAGGAGGAACGTCAATACCGGGCGTCGTATCCTCAGTATCGGGATCAGCAGGTTCTGTTGTTTCGGTTTCGGGAGGGACTACGGGATCTGTCTGTTCAGGTGTAGACGAAGAAGAAGGCGCAGTTGTTCCTGCATCCTCGCTCTCGGGAGCAACAGGATCATCCTGCTTGTTGGAAGTTGTTCCTCCGCCTGCGTTGAGCTGCTCGTTGCCGCTTACAGTCGAATTGGATGTGCCTCCGCTTACAGGCGGCTTGTTATTGCCAAGAACAGACGGCATGATTATCAGTGTGAGTGCCACAAGAGCAGCTCCGATACCGACAAGCGCAGGTATACTGAATATACCAAACAGCTTGAAAGGCTCTTTCTTCTGCTTCTGCTTTCTGACAGACGGCGGAACATATTCGGGACGCTTAGGAGCGCCGCAATTGCGACATACAAGCTCCTTTTCATACATATCCTGTCCACAGGTACGGCAGTATACAAGCTTACCCAGATCCACCTCAGGCTCAGATACCGTCTCAGGCGCAGGAGCAGCCGCTGCGGCATAACCATAATCAGCTGTGTTGCTTGTAATATAAGCGGAATTGTCAGAAACGCTGTCATAAGACGCTGCAGCCGCACCGACCGCCCCCATAGCAGCCATGCCGACATTATCATTCTGCTGATATTCGTTGGCCGGTATTGCTTCGTTTACAGGAGCAGTGGGAACTTCATATTCGGGCGCAGCTGTTTCCTCGTAAACAGGCATCACAGGCTCCTCATACACAGGAGCAACCGGCTCTTCGTATGCAGGTATCGCAGTAGCCTCTGTTTCAGCAACAGGATCGCTGTAAAGCGGAATATCAGAAGAGAACGAAGCAGCTTGCTCGTAACCACTGTAAACCGCTTCTCCGGCATTGTTGGCAGAGTCATCCTCGCCAAATACAGGGATCGTATATGCAGGAGCAGCTGGAGCTTCTTCTATATTTTCTGTGGTATTATCTTCATAAACAGGAGTCTCCTCTGTCGCAGGCTCGTATGTAGCTGCCTCTTCGTAAACGGGAACTTCCTCTGCCACAGGCTGGTATGTAGCTGCCTCTTCGTAAACGGGAACTTCCTCTGCCACAGGCTGGTATGTAGCTGTTTCTTCGTAAACGGGAGTCTCTTCTGCCACGGGCTGGTATGTAGCTGCCTCTTCATAAACAGGAGTCTCTTCTGCCACAGGCTGGTATGTAGCTGTTTCTTCGTAAACGGGAGTCTCCTCTGCCATGGGCTGGTATGTAGCTGTTTCTTCGTAAACAGGAGTCTCTTCTGCCACAGGCTGGTATGTAGCTGTTTCTTCGTAAACGGGAACTTCCTCTGCCACGGGCTGGTATGTAGCTGTTTCTTCGTAAGTGGGAACCGACTCATACTGCGGAGTAATATCCTCGATGGCTTCTGGAGTCATCACAAAAGCATTGGGATCTTCAGGCTCCGGCTCGTTGGGATCATACTCCATCGAAGCGCCCTCAATAACAGGAAGCGAGCCCTGATCGACATATTCCTGATCCACATAAGAAGCCTCCATGGCAAAGTTCTCTACCTTCACCACTTCGTCCTGTATCATGTTATCCTTTGCGCCGATAGCAGGCATTTCGCTTGATGACTGACATATATTTGAAAGCTGGGCAGTGATCGCTTCTATCTCCGCCGCGCTGTTCTCTATGCTTCCCGCACCAACAGAATCCATACCGCTGCTGCCGCCGAGCGCATCATAGCCGGACACACCGAGTGCATTATAATCATTTGCTGAATCATAATCAGGAGCAGAAATACCGCCGCCGTTTATGAAATTGTTGATCTGCTCGATATCTCCATCGGACATGTTTTCATAACCATAGTCCACTCTTTCGGTGTTCCACAACGGAACAGAACCGTTTTTCGGGAGATTTGAATAATTGCCGCCATCGGCAGCATTTGCCTGAAGACGTTCTCCGCACTTTTCGCAGAATGCAGTGCTTTGCTGCATATGCATACCGCAATTCGGACAGAACACCAGCGAGCCTTCGCTTGCAGTAGGCTCGACCTGAGGCATGCCCTCCTGCTGCGCTTCCGCTTCAGCAACGGGCTGCTCATCCTCAGCAGGCTGGGGCGGCACCGGAGTACCACACTCAAGGCAGAACTGATAGCCTCTTATAAGACTTTTTCCGCAATTTTCGCAAAACATATTTTATCCTCCTGACGTACTTTTGTGTGTACGTTTCAATACTTATTTCTTTATTGCAATGCATAGAAATAGTATTACAATCCATTATTTAGTATACTATATTACAGAAAAAAAGTCAATTATCAGACTGCAATATTGTACAAATAGAATAACTATATATAATAATATTTGTGCATAATTTTTTGCGCTATAAGATAACAACAAATTCCACCACGATCCCTTCATTTGATGCAAAATAAGCATTTTTGCGCTTAGTTATGCCAAAAAACACGGAAAAACGAAAGATACGCTTGATTTTCGTTCCTTCTTTTGTTGCATTTTCACAAAGACTTTCACACTACTAATGCATTGTCCGGGGATCTGCCTGCAAGTTTAAAGCATAAAATCCTGCATTATATTTTCAACAGTTTTAATGTGGAAAACTGTTGAAATCGTTGTTGAAAAAGTTGAATTGCTGCTATTTTGATTGCGGTTTTCAACATTCGGTTTGCATAAACGGCAGTATTATCACGTTATCGTCATTTTTTTCTGTGGAAAACCTTGTTGAAATCGTGGAAAAACTTCAGGAGTGTCTGTAACTTAAAAAACGTCTACGCAATTCTCTGGTATACTACGTTAAGGAATATTAACACTATTTGTTATAAACAACACAATATCTCCATTTTGTAATTGTTGATTTTGTCAGATGTATCGAAAAAAGCCCAAATAACACTTGCTTAACGGAATGTTAACGGAAAAATCAACGCAAATCTGCTATAATCATATCAGAGACAGAAACACCAGGGGAAAAGGAAAAACAGAGAGGAACCCTACCATGTGGAAACTGACAGAAACCGAAATGACTAACGAGGACGGGATCGTATACACCGCCTATGGCTTTGTATGCGGAGAGACAACAATAGCCGACTTCAGCTCCGTCAAAAACGAAACTCTTCGCTTCATTGAGCTGCTGAACAGACTTGACGTCTCTCCACTGCATATCTATGACGTGATAGAAGATCATTTCGCAGCGCTGTAGCCAAAAGAAAGAGCGTACACCACAAGTGTACGCTCTCAATATATTCTTCATCTCAATGAAAAAGTACCATCCTGATTGCGCAGGATCACATCCATAAGCTCCAACCCCAGAACTACCGAACATATTTCATCATGCTTCTTTTCAGTCTTGTCGATAAGCTCGTCCATCGTAAGTGGCTTTTCTCTTAAAAGCAGCACTATCTGCCCTTCCTCAGGACTAAGCTGAGATATATCGGGCTCTATGTTTTTTTCTGCCGCTTTGACCGCAGGCTTTTCGATCTTTTTTGCCGTTACGGAGGCTATCTTCGGCTTTGGTGCAGCAGGCTTAGGAGCAGCCTTCCGCTTTTCCGAAAGCTGCGCAACCCCTTCGTGCGCCCCGGAAAGCTCCTCATATATGTCCGTTGTAGCAAAGACCGACACCGCACCCGCTCTTATCAGCTCCGCAGAACCGTCATAGCGCTCCTCAAATATATCGTGAGGCGGTATGCAGAACAGAGAACGCCCCTGCTTCACGGTATGCTCCGCAGTAAGCAGACAACCACTGCGTGAAGATGCTTCAACGACCAATGTGCCTGCCGCAATCCCTGAAATGATGCGATTTCTGCGTTTGAAATACCCTGCCGAGACTGAAGTATATGGCAGCAGCTCAGATATCAGCGCACCGCCAGACTCAAGTATGGCATTTTTAAGCTCCGCATTTTCTGTCGGGTAATTAACCATAAGTCCGCAGCCCATAACGCCTATCGTATACCCTCCCTTGTTGACGGCACATCGATGTGCAACTGCATCTATGCCCACCGCAAGTCCGCTGACTATCGCACAGCCATCCTCAACAAGCTCGGTGCATATCACATCAGCAGCCTTTCTGCTGTACTCGGACGGCGAGCGTGGACCTACCACCGATAATGTCAGCCTGTCTTTGAGCGGCTTCAGATCGCCTTTCACAAACAGCACAACAGGAGGGTCCTGAATAGTCTTAAGCGCTTCGGGGTACTCCTCGTCATCCATAGTAACGATACGGATACCAAGACGCTCACATTCACTGATAAGGGATCGCACCTCTCTGGTGCGTGTCCTTTCCACACGTTGCTTTTCCGCCTCCGACAGATCATCGCACCTTCCGTCACGCATAGCTCTCGCCGCTTCCAGCGCCGAGCCATATCTGCTGATTATCGCCGATGTTCGGCTGTTATGCGGTAGCATAACAAGCAGTATCCATAACCAGACCTCAACATTGTTCATTTTATGGCCTCCTACTGTAAAGCATCCCCTGCCCACACGGGCAAGGGATCAGCTCAATTATACTTTAAGCACCATGCTGGCATAAGCAGGCAGGGTAAGCCCCCCCATCTCTACCTCTGTATCGGCAAGCAGATCGACAGCCTTGCCGCCACGCTTAAGGTCAAAAGTGAACGGTGCGCCATCGGCATTGATCACAGTTATAAGCGTCTCGCCGCCACAGCTTCTGGAAAAAGCATACTGACGGTTTGTAAGCTGCACCATGTTGTAGTCTCCGTCGGCAGCCGCAGGATGGTTTTTCTGGATATCCGCAAGCTTTGCAATATGCGCAGTCAGATCGCATATTCCCTCGCTCTTCATCCTTTCAAGGTCAAACTCGGGACGCAGGATATCATCACTGTTGCCACGCTTGTCACCAGTAACGCCGAACTCGCTTCCGTAGTAAACAGCAGGGATGCCGGGCATCATGAACATAAGAGTATATATTGCGGGAAGATGCTCCTTGACCTTAAGCATAGAAGCTATTCTCGTAACATCATGGTTATCCACAAAGGTGAACAGATGCTTTCCTCTGTAAATACACCAGTTCTCGCTTCCGAACTGACGATTGATGGAATGTGAAATCTCAAACATATTCATGTCATTGAAGCTGGAGAACAGCCCTTTGTAACACTCATAGTTAGTCACACTGTCAAGCATCTGATCGTTCATCCATGTGTTGTAGTCACCGTGAAGCGTTTCTCCCAGCAGGAAGAAATCCTCGCTCAGCCACTTGCAGTGGCCACGCAGCTCCTTAAGGAAATTCAGGTCCAGACAGTATGCAACATCAAGGCGCAGACCGTCGATACCGAACTCGTTCTTCCATCCTGTTATGCAATCCTTTATATAATTCTTTACATCGGGATTGTAAAGGTTCAGCTTGACCAGCTCATAATGGCCCTCCCAACCCTCGTAATAAATGCCGTCATTATAAGGCGAATTGCCCTCACGAACGTGGAACCAGTCTTTTTTGCCGCTTCCCAGCTTATGCTCACGCACATCACGGAATGCGCCGAAATCTCTGCCGACATGATTGAACACTCCATCAAGTACGACCCTGATACCGTTATCGTGTAAAGCGTCGCAGACCTTTTTAAAATCCTCGTTAGTACCGAGACGACGGTCTATTTTTGTATAATCGATAGTATCATAGCCGTGTGCCACAGACTCAAACACCGGTCCGAAATATATAGCGTTACATCCAAGCTCTTTGATATGAGGGATATCATCGATAAGCTTCAAAATAACGTGAGACGGCTCAGAGCACTGATCGTTGACTCTCTCACAGCCGAAATATCCTATGGGATAAATATGATAAAATACTGCGTTTTCATACCATTTCATAAACAAAAATCTCCTGCACGAAAATTATCCACCACTACGACGATGCCGAAGCGGAACAAGATATAATATATTATACTTCACGAGTCATAAAAAGTCAAGTTTTTTGTGTATAATAGCCAAAGAATGCATTTGTTTTTGCTTTAATCTGAGATTTTATCACAACTATATTGAATTTTAATGCACAAACTGGTATAATAAATAAGTATTAAGTAAGAACCTTCTTACGATCTTTATATTTTCAGGAGAATATTATGCTGAAGAGAAAGCTGAATAAAATACTTTTGTTTTTGCTTGTTTCGGCTGTAATGATATGTTCTGTTCCTTTGGCGTCATACGCAGCAGACAAGGGCGAAACGGTGCGTGTCGGAGCTTGTCCCGATTTCGGAATAAGCAAGGTCGGCGGAGAATACAGCGGCTTCGCCTATGACTATCTTGCAGAGATACAGAAGCATACAGGTCATCGTTACACATTTATAGAAGCCACCCCGGACGAGCTGATAGATATGCTGCTGGAGGGCATAATAGATGTCATCCCATGTGTATCGGCAGCAGAATATCAGGATCTGATCGACAAATATTACAAGACCAGAACGGCGGACGAAATTCCGATCCCACAGCTTTGCAGTGTTTCACTTATGAGAAAATATACTGCGATATATATCAGCGAAAACTCCGAGACAGATATAAGCTATTTTGACACACAGGCTCTGAACAAAGCTACAATAGGCTATCTCAGTGAAAATCAAAGCAAGTATTTTTCGGATAACACATTCATCCGTGGAGATATAGATCAAGCGGACTATATCGAATACAGCACCGAAGCTCAGATGCAGATGGATTTCAATTCCGGAAAGATAGATGCAGTAATAAAGCAGGCTTTCCGCCCATGGAACGGTGAAAAAATAGTATATCAGTATGACACCAAGGATTGCTATTTCCTCGTATCAGGCAAGGATTCGCTTCTGGCAAATCAGCTTAACGTTGCCATGAACAGCATCCACATGTCAAACAGCTCGTTTGCACAGAATACATACAAAAACCACATTGAAAAATACGGTTCCCCTCGCTTTGCATACAGCAAGGAAGAAAAGGCGTTCGTCAAAGAAAATCCCTTAATAAAGGTTGCTTACAATATAAGCGCAAGCTCTATCGAAGACTTTGACGGACAAAATATAGTAGGCTATACCCAGACTATCATCAACGCCATAGAGGATTATTCAGGATTTGAGATCGAATTGCGTTCCTGTCCTGATCTGGAAGAGTGCGTCAGACTGCTTGAAAACGGCGAGGTCCAGGCGATATGCGGCGGCGTAAACGCCGAAAGCATGGAGACATTCGGCAAGTTCCGCATATCCTCCTCCTATGATGATGTTCCGATCGTCATAGCCGCAAAACAAGGAACCGTTCTCAGCAACAGCATGAAGATCGCCATTCCTTACAACGGTGACGATATATCGCACTACGCCGTAGGCACATACACCAATGCGACCCTGCTCCCTTACGAAAACACAGAAAAGTGCCTTGAAGCAGTACGCAACGGCGATGCTGACTGTATGTGTGCCGATGCTTATGAGACAATCTATCTGCTGAACGACAAATATAACGATATCGAGATCGCAGCAACCTGCAACGATCTTCACAAAGAATGTTTCGCATACGTTGAGAACGCTCCTGCCGAGCTTTCAAATATCCTTGGCAAAGCTATAACAGCCGTCGGCAAATCCAATGCACTTGTGGAATATTACACAAAATCCGTCTCTGCAAACAAGGGCGAGTCCTTACACACCGTCCGCATTGAGGTAGTGTATATTGCAGCAGCGACGATCATACTAATTGCAGCCGGTGCGATCCTGTTTATGGCGATAGTGAAGCTCAGAAGCAAGCGTGCAAACGAGATCGACCCGCTTACAGGCGGAAGAAACAGGATAAA
Source organism: Oscillospiraceae bacterium (assembly GCA_017461565.1). Taxonomy (GTDB): domain Bacteria; phylum Bacillota; class Clostridia; order Oscillospirales; family Ruminococcaceae; genus CAG-115. The sequence goes on along the minus strand of JAFTXQ010000004.1, from coordinate 275,686 downwards.
ATTCATTGAGGACACTCAGAAGCTCATCCGAAAGACCTCCGCTGAAAAATGGGCATTGGTATTGTTTGATATCAATAAATTCAAGTTCGTAAACGACCGCCTGGGTTACGAAGAGGGCGACAGACTGTTGGAACGCCTGTACAAGACAGTCTCCGACAACATCGAAGACGACGAGGTGTTTGCAAGAATATCAGACGACAACTTCGCCTGTGTGATAAAGAACACACAGGATCAGGAGATCACCACCCGTCTGCACAATATCTTCGATGAGTTCGACCGCCGTAACAGCCTGTTTGTTAAGTACCCCGTAGCATTCAGCACAGGTGTATGCAGATTGGGTCAATGCCGTGACGGAAACGGAGACATCGATATAAACGCAGCGCTTGACCGCTGTAAGATAGCCAAAAGAACACTTAAAGGTCTGCATTATTCATCAATAGCATTCTATGACGGCTCTATCCGTGATAAGGCGCTGCGAGAAAAAGACTACGAAAACATTATGCCATCTGCTCTGGAGCAGCGTGAATTCGAGTGTTATCTCCAGCCGAAATACGGACTTAAGTCCCGCCACATAGAAGGTGCCGAAGCGCTTATACGCTGGAACAGCAAGGAATTCGGCTTCGTATTCCCCAATGAGTTTATCCCGATAAGCGAAAAGAATGGCTTTGTTGTTGAACTGGACTTCTTCATACTTGAAGAGGTGTGCCGTGCAATGCGCCGCTGGCTGAACGAGGGTAAGACTCCCGTGGTGGTTTCTGTAAACCAGTCGAGGTTGCACCTTAACTATGACGACTACATCTGGCGTCTGCGAGAGATAGTAGATAAGTACGAAATACCCTATGAGTATATAGAGCTTGAGCTTACCGAAAGTGTGTTTATGGAGAATGCAGAAAAGCTGCTGGCAATCATGCAGAAGCTGCATGATATCGGCTTCAAGCTGTCTCTGGACGATTTCGGAAGCGGATACTCCTCCCTCAATATGCTCAAGGATATACCCGTAGATGTCGTAAAGATCGACCGTGAGTTCTTTAACGGCACTGTAAACTCGGAAAAAGGCAGAGCCGTCATCTCAACAGTTGTAGAGCTTGCCGCAAACCTGAATATGGAGGTCATATCCGAGGGTGTTGAGACAAAGGAGCAGGTAGACTTCCTTGCGGACATAAACTGCGCAATGGTTCAGGGATATTACTTTGCAAAGCCTATGACCATAGAATCGTTTGAAGAGCTTTGGGACAAGGATACGTTGCAGAAAAACTCCGAAGCCGCAGATACCCAATAACATCATCATGGCGGGGGCTATCGCTCCCGCCACTATATTTACTCATAAGGAGCAAGCATGAAAACAGAATATCTGAAAATAAACAATATACCCTCAAAGCTGTATAGCGCTGACCATCCACACGGTACTGTTCTTGCTGTGCACGGCTTCGGCGGCAGCAAGGAAAGCGCCGCAATATCAGCCCTTGCAGAAACCATAACCCCCCAGGGACTCAACGTGCTATCTTGGGATCTCCCTGCGCACGGCGAGCGTACCGAGACAGCCGAAGCACTTTCGATCGACAGATGTATCAGTGAGATAATAAGCATCGAATGGTATATAGAAGAAAATATCGGTGGATCTATGTACGCATTTGCAACAAGCTTCGGAGGGCTGTGTATGCTCCATCGTATATCTGAAAGCGGGGATCCGTACCACAGGATAGTCCTCAGGGTCCCTGCGGTAAATATGTCACGTACGCTTATTACCATATCCAAAATGCAGGACCCTGAGTTCACCATGGAAAAGGCGGAAGAAAGCGGTTTTTTCATACGTATGTCAAGAAATTATGCTATTCCCTACCGATTCTACGATGAGCTTTGTAGTCTGTCCTGCCTGCATGCCCGTCCCGAATGGAACAACAACAGAATAATGACGATATACGCCGGACAGGATGAGCTTGTAGCACCCGAGGATACAGAAATTTTCCTTAAGCTTAACCCCAATATAGCAAGCCTGCTTATAAAAGATAGCGACCACCGTATGGCACGCAGCCCTGAATTTCTTTCACAGGCGCTTGACGCTGCATCGGCCTTTTTCAGCACGACATGATCTTATATAACCTTCTTATTACCAGTTCACATGTTAGCTTGTGAGTTTTGCACAAATAGTTTCAACCTCTTGACATACGCTTGGCTATAAGCTATAATATACATATAAATATGTGTATTTAAATTCCCCCTTAGGAGGTGATACGGAATGAGTGTTGACAACGAAACAAGAATAGCAGAGCTTGAACAGCAGCTTGCAGAAGCAAAACAGCAGGTGACATCGCTCAAGCTTGCTGTACGTGCCGAAAACCTTAAGGTAAGGATATCTTCGGAATACAGCAATTTCGGTCTGTGGGAATATGACATAGCCGACGATATCTGCTATCAGTACAAAAAACTCAACGGCATATACGAATCCAATCTGGACCCTATCCGTAATTTCAGAGATACGATAATAAGCTGGGGATCGGTATACTCCGATGATATCCCTGTGTTCCATAAAATGTGCGATGCTATGGAGCGAGGCGACAAGGAAATATACTACGATGTCCGTGTCATCAACGATTACAGCGATATAGTCTGGTTCAGATATGAGGGTAAGACCATCTACGATGACAATGGGAAGCCGCTGCGCATTATAGGAAGGACTCTCGATGTCACAGAGGAAAAGGGCGGTGCAGGCATAACAAGCGACAACCGTCACGACGCACTGACAGGCGCACTTGTTTACGATGCTTTTGCAGAGCTTGCCGAACAGCGTGCGCAGGAAAAGGGATTTAAAAATTCTGCGCTTCTTGTAGTCGGACTTGATAATTACAGCGAGCTTTGTGCTTCACCCGAATGTGATATAGAAAATATGCGCCGCTCTATCGCAAAGATACTTGAATCACAAAGTGCGGTAGAACAGGGAAGTATATTCTCCTGCGCAGACGATGAAAAGTTTGTGTTCTATGTGAAATTCAGCGATATCCCGAACCTCAACGCTATCGCATCACGTCTTATTTACAGATTTTATGACTTCAGACTAAGTGATGAAACAACAGGCAAAACAGCATCAATAAGCGTAGGTATTTCCATTTTCAGATCAAACAAAAGCTATGAAACAGTGTTTACAGAAGCCTGTACTGCCTTGAGCGTAGCAAGATCCAAGGGTGGAAACGGATATATTCAGTATAATTCCTCAATGGCATCAATGAAATTCGCCAGTGGCACAAATGCCTCAAAATACGATAATGTCAAAGGTGCCGCAGGAGCAGAAGCCATATATCAACTTATAAATTCATCACTTATCGATGTGGAGCATTGTCACGAAGCACTGGTGAGTGCAATATGCGAGATAGGAAAATATACAGGATCAAGCCATGTATATTTCTGCCGGTTTCTTGAAAACGGAAACCCTGAAATGTATATGCCATGGAGTATTGATGGCAAACAAAAATACGATCCTACACTCCCTTCGGTAATACCAACTTGCGATCAATCAAAGCTTGGAGATCTTTTATCTAAACAAAAGCGGATCACAGCCACCCTCGAGCTCGGAAATCTCAGTGAATACGGTCTGGAATTCGCAAACGGCGCAGTATGTGCAGTAGTCAGCCCTGTATTCGCATCCAGTCTGGTATCAGGCTACGTAGCGTTTGTGGCAGACAGTATTGTGACCTGGCAGGAGGCTGACATAATACTTATCGATATGCTTGTCAACACGTTGAACCGTCTTTTTACAAGCTTCTACGAAAAACAGCAGTTTGTCAAGCAAATGGATTTTGCTGGCGCCGTTATAAACAATCTGAATATTGAAGGCTTTACCATAGACCCGGACACATACGAGGTGGATTATGTGGGTCAAAATGCAGAAAGAGCCTATGGCTTAAAGCGGGGAGATGTATGCTATCGTAAGATACGAGATCTCGACTCCCCCTGCGAAGACTGTCCTACACATCAGCTGAAAGCGGGAAAGCTGAATGCCTCATGTGCGCATTATTACGAGAAATCCAACCGTTGGGTAGATATAGCTGCTTCTCCGTACGATAATAGAGACGGCAAAGAACGCTTCGCTGTAAGCACCACAGATATAACGAACTGTATCAGCAAGATACAGACACGAGATACGCTGACCGGCGTGCTTGGCTTTGATAAATTTGCACTGGACGCTATGCGTATTACAGCCCAGAATCCCGACTGCGGCTTTATCACTGTTATAAATATCGCAAATTTCCGCCGATTAAACGAAACAAAAGGATATGAATTCGGTAACTCAGTGCTTATTGCTGTGTCGGATATACTGTCGTCCACGCTTGGCGCCAATGAGCTTCTTTGCCGCTCTGAAGGCGCACGCTTCATTGCTCTCTATCACAACGGAAGCTCTGACGATCTTTTGACACGATTAAAGCAGATGCTTCAGAGTGCCCAAAGTCAGGTGCTTGAAAAATGCGGTATGCAAATATACCTGATTGCAGGAGTATATGAGCTTAGCGGCGAGAGTGCAGGTATAATGTCGTCACTCGACAGGGCGATAATCGCACAAAAAACTGTCAAGGACAAGGCGTATTATACCAGCAATATGATAGCCTTCTACGACAACACGCTGCGTGAAAAGCTTCAGACACGCCAGTATATTGAAGCCCATATGCTGGAGGCACTGGAAAACGACGAGTTCAAGGTTTTCTATCAGCCTAAGGTTAACCCAATAACAGGCGAGATAAAGGGCGCTGAGGCATTGGTGCGCTGGATAAGACCCAACGGAGAGATGATATCGCCCGGAAAATTCGTTCCGCTGTTTGAACAGAACGGCTTCATTGCCGATATGGATTTTGCCATCTACCGACGTGCCATCGCAGACATAAAGCGCTGGATGCGTGACGGCATCGAAGTCCCGCTCATTTCGCTCAATGTATCCCGACACCACATGCGAGATGAAACCTTCCCGTCCAAGATATGTGCCCTTGTGGATAACCTCGGCGTACCTCGTGACAAGATAGAGCTTGAGATAACCGAAAGTATGCTGACGGAAAACATGAACAAGCTGCTGGATGCTATGACTCAGCTTAAGGATGCAGGCTTCCGCATCTCAATAGACGACTTCGGCTCGGGCTATTCTTCTCTCAACCTCATTACGCTGCTGCCATTTGATACGCTTAAGATCGACGGCGGATTCTTCCTGAGGAATGCCCTTACCGAGAAGAATAAGAAGGTCATCACCTCTATCGTGGATCTTGCTAAAAACCTTAACTTCTCTACAGTATCTGAAGGCGTTGAAACTGACGAGCAGGTAAGCTTCCTGCGTGAGCTGGGATGCGATATGATACAGGGTTATTACTATTACAAGCCCATGCCCGTAAGCAGTTTTGAAGAAATAATCAAGACCGATAAATAACCTCATAACAACAAAATCCGCCTCAGGTTCATGATGCCTGAGGCGGTCATTTTTATCGTATCACATTACGCAAAGTGCTTCATCCTTTACGCCAATGCTTATAGTAGCGCCCTGATGTACCTTATCTGCAAGGATCTCCTTTGCGATAAGAGTTTCAAGGTGACGCTGCATATATCTCTTGAGCGGTCTTGCACCATAGATCGGATCGTAGCTTGACTCTACTATGAACTGCTTTGCCTCGTCAGAGATGACCAGATCAAGCTGCTTTTCCTTGAGTCGCTTCTTAAGCGATGCCGCCTGAAGATCAATGATACCGAATATCTCGTCCTTTGTCAGCGGCTTGTAGAATACAGTTTCGTCAAGACGGTTGAGGAACTCGGGACGGAATGAGCGTTTAAGCAGGCTCTCGACATTCTCACGAGCCTCCTCGGATATCTCGCCGTTCTCATTTATGCCCTCAAGAATGAACTGCGAACCGAGGTTTGATGTCAGGATGATGATAGTGTTCTTGAAATCCACCACTCTGCCCTGGCTGTCGGTAACGTGGCCATCGTCAAGCACCTGTAAAAGCACATTGAACACATCAGGATGGGCTTTCTCCACCTCGTCGAAAAGAACCACGGAATAGGGCTTTCTGCGCACTGCTTCAGTGAGCTGTCCGCCCTCCTCGTAGCCGACATATCCGGGAGGCGCACCAATAAGACGGGAAACGCAGTGCTTCTCCATGTATTCACTCATATCAAGACGGACGATATTGTGTTCATCGTCAAACAGTGCTTCGGCAAGAGCCTTGGCAAGCTCGGTCTTACCCACGCCCGTAGGGCCGAGGAACAAGAACGAACCAAGCGGCTTCCTGGGATCGTTTATACCTGCACGGGAACGCATGATGGCCTCAGTGACTCTGTCAACAGCCTCATTCTGTCCGATGACACGCTTATGCAGCGTATCCGCAAGTCCGAGTATCTTCTGCCTCTCTCCCTCAACAAGCTTCTGCACAGGGATGCCTGTCCATCTGCCAACGATACGTGCGATCTCCTCGTCGGAGACCTTGTCACGCAGCAGCGAATTTGCCTTTGCCTGCTCCGCAAGCTCCTCTTCCTTTGCAAGCTCTGCCTGTAATGTTGGGAGAGTACCGTACTGCAGCTCAGCAGCCTTGTTCAGGTTGTATTCACGCTTTGCTTTCTCTATGTCCGCATTGGTCTGCTCTATCTCCTTGCGCAGCTCCTGCACCTTGGTGATGGCAGCCTTTTCGTTCTCCCACTTTGCTTTCATAGCGGAGAACTTCTCACGCATCTCGGCAAGCTCCTTCTGGATATCCGCAAGATGCTCCTGAGAAAGCTTGTCAGTCTCTTTTTTCAGTGCTGCTTCCTCTATCTCATGCTGCATAATGCTGCGGCGTATCTCGTCAAGCTCTGTCGGCATACTGTCCATCTCGGTGCGTATCATCGCACACGCCTCGTCGATAAGATCTATCGCCTTATCGGGCAGGAAACGATCAGTGATATATCGGCTTGAAAGGGTCGCCGCTGCGATTATCGCATTATCGTGGATCTTTACGCCGTGGAATACCTCGTAGCGTTCCTTGAGTCCCCTGAGGATGGAGATAGTGTCCTCGACCGTAGGCTCGTCAACAAGAACGGTCTGGAAACGTCTTTCAAGAGCGGGATCCTTTTCAATATATTTTGCATACTCGTCAAGAGTGGTCGCACCGATACAGTGAAGCTCGCCTCTTGCAAGCATGGGCTTCAGGATATTGCCTGCATCCATGGCACCATCCGTCTTGCCTGCGCCGACGATCAGATGCAGCTCATCAATAAACAGCAGTATCTTGCCCTCGCTCTTTTTTACCTCCTGAAGAACTGCCTTAAGACGCTCCTCAAACTCGCCACGATACTTTGCGCCTGCGATAAGGCTGCCCATATCCAGCGAGAAAAGCTTTCTGTCCTTAAGGTTTGCAGGAACATCGCCACGTACTATTCTCAGTGCAAGACCCTCTGCAATAGCGGTCTTACCTACACCCGGCTCACCGATAAGGCAAGGATTGTTCTTGCTCTTACGTGAGAGGATACGGATAACATTTCTTATCTCGCTGTCACGGCCGATAACAGGATCAAGCTTGTTCTGCCTTGCAAGCTCCACAAGATCCTGTCCGTACTTTTTCAGTACATCATAAGTGTCCTCGGGATTCTGCGAGGTCACTCTTGCACTGCCACGTATCTCGGAAAGTGCCTTGAGCAGCTTGTCCTTTTCAATGCCGAAGCTCTTGCAGATGCCCTTTACACCGCTTCCCGCTTTCTCAACAAGTGCGATGAAAAGGTGCTCCACCGAAACATACTCGTCCTTCATGCGGTCTGCCTGCGACTCAGCCTCGGTCAGTACCTTGTCAAGGTCAGGTGAAACAAAGATCTTTCCTGCCTCTCGTCCGCTGCCCGAGACACGGGACAGCCCCTCCACAAATTTCAGTGCCGCCTGCTCAACCGCCGCAGCATCAATGTTCATTCTGGTGAGTATCTGCGGCACAAGTCCGTTCTCCTGCGAAAGCAGCGAATAAAGCAGATGCTCCTGCTCTACGCAGTTGTTCTGATAGCTTACAGAAAGATCCTGCGCAGACTGTATCGCCTCAAGGGATTTTTGTGTAAATTTGTTCGGATTCATTTCAATTCCTCCTTTATTATACGGATGTCATATTATTACTCTCTGCCTTGTGATATCCGCAGTATAGCTGCGCTCGGCTGCCGCCGAAGCCGTCACCGTATCAGGGAGATAGGTGAAATACTGCTTCATAGCCCCATCAAACATCGCCATATAGTCCGCCACGGCACTGCCGAGGAGCTCGTCCGAAATATTCTCCGTGGGCATATTCAGCGTCCTTGTGAATCTGCCGCTCTCTATCGTATACAATATATCCTGCGATACCTTTGAAGCGATGTACTTCTGCTCCAGTCCCGCCCAGCATCGGAAAAATCCTGTAAGATCGTTGATAAGCTGCACATTCTGTGTGCGGAAGGACACCTTAAGCTCTCCTGCTTTTTTGCCGCCTCGTGAGAAAATCTCCACCGAGTATCTTACAGTGGGCTTGTAACGGTATTTCAGCGCAGTACGACACGACAATGTAGCCGCTGTAGGCTGTTCCAGAAAATAGAACCCCTCGTTCATGGAGCGCTGCACTGCTGCCAACACCTCTTTAAGGCGCATCTCGGGAGTGGTGTACGCCACCCTCTCCGCAAGTATCTGATTTATCATAGCAGAACGGCTCAACCCTGCTGCACGTGCCAGATCATCCACAGCCTCCACAACACTGTCTGAAAGGACAAGGCTGTATATATTCTTCTGCAAACAAGTCACTTCCTCTCTGTTAATAATAGTATCATACAATTATTAATTTGTCAAGCGATTTTAATAATTTTTTTCGCAAAATCAAAAGCGCATATTTAATATGCGCTCATTTTAATAAGTTATTCCATTTTCGGTACTCAGGGAAATGCTGCTGCAAAAATGCGTAGAACCTTTCCGAGTGGTCGTGGTGCCAGTAGTGCGCATATTCGTGCCACAATACCGACAGCACCGTTTCTCTCGGATATGCCATAAGTCGGCGGTTTATCGAGATATGCCCCCTTGTATAGGAGCAGCTCCCCCAGCGACTCTTCATATCCTTTATGGATATCCTCGTAGGCGGCGGTGTAAGACCCGAACTCTGCAAGGCATTCCTGACCTCGGAATTTAGCTCCCTTATCAGTTCGGTGAAACGTTCCTCCGTCCACTTCACAAGCATCGCCTGTGCCTCATCAGGATGAGTAGTAAACACCCGAAGCTCATTTTCTTCAAGAGCGACCCTTTCGCTGAAATTCCGTATCACTCTCACAGGATACTCCTTACCAAGCCATCGCATCTTATCCGAGGTTATCTCGCTTCGCTGTTCACGCTCCTGAAGGTGCTTTGCCGCTTCAAATATGTAGTCGGCACGCTCGGTAAGCACCTGCTCTATGTATTTCACCGCCACACGGGTGCTTGCCGAAACGCTTACTGTGCCGTCAGGCTTTATCCGCATATTGATGTTTTTTACACGCTTGCGGGTCAGCTCGTATTTTATCTCCCGTCCGTCGGGGAGGCTGATTGTCTTCACATTTTCCTCCACGCTTATTCATTTTTATCTGTCTTGATTTCTATCCTCAACTTTTGATTAAGTATATCATGCTGTAAAGATTTTGTCAAGAAAATATGAAATAGTTGACACGACTGTTCGTTGATGTTATAATTCTATTAATAATATTATTGCTTTGAAAGGAAGTGATAGTTTATGAAAAAATTCGCTTGTCTGCTATTACTTTCAATGCTAATACTTTCTATTTCAGCGTGCGATAAGACGGAAAATACTGTTGCCGTTTCGGAAGAGATCACATCATATATTCCTCCTCATCCCGGCTTACACCAGTTCCACACCGGATCATCGTTTGCAGACCTGAACGTTTATGAAGAAACTGATTATTCAAACATTGTTGCTTATTCCGACGTCAATACATATAGTGCCGACAATGCTGTAGTGGAATATTCTATCAAAAACAACAATAAGAACACGGGATTCTGGATCTATAACCGATCTAATGTCGAGTTCTACAACGGCACCGAATGGGTAACGCTCCCTTATTATGGCGATGGTTCGGAGGACGAATCAGGATGGCTATTTTGTATGGCTGTCAACAATGACGGGTACGTCGAAACCGGCTGTAAAAAAGATCTCAATAAAATCGTGGCTGCTGAAATTGTTCCAGGCGATTATCGCATGGTTAGTTTTTTAGCAGACAGATCTCTTCATTTTTATTTTGAAATCAAATAGCAGGTCAGCCTTCAACGCTACAAAGCTATTTAATATAACAAAAATCCCTCCGAAAACTCGGAGGGATCTCTTATTACTGAAATTAAACAAGCTCAATGATAGCCATCTCAGCAGCGTCGCCGCGGCGAGGACCGATCTTGTAGATTCTTGTGTAACCGCCGTTCTTGTCTGCGTACTTAGGAGCGATCTCGTCGAATACCTTCTTAGCTACATCTTCCTTTGTAACATAGGAAAGAACCTGGCGCTTTGTATGCAGGGTGTTAGCCTTGCCGAGTGTGATCATCTTCTCTGCCTCCGCACGAACTTCCTTCGCACGTGTAACGGTAGTCTCGATCTTGCCGTTCTCCAGCAGGAATGTAACCATGGCTCTGAGCATTGCTTTTCTGTGGTCGCTGGGTCTGCCCAGCTTTCTTGTACCTGGCATTTTTATTCTCCTTTCAATAGGAATTCGGTTTTATTGCCAACTATTAGTTGTTATCTTCAGATGGTGTTAAGTCAAATCCAAGGGAGTTGAGCTTAGCCTTGACCTCGTCAAAGGACTTCTTACCGAGGTTTCTAACCTTCATCATGTCCTCAGGGGACTTGTTGATGAGGTCGTCAACGGTGTTGATACCTGCTCTCTTCAGGCAGTTGAAGGAACGAACGGACAGCTCAAGCTCTTCGATAGTCATCTCAAGCAGCTTGTCCTTGCGGTTCTCTTCCTTCTCTACCATCAGCTCGGGCTGCTCCGAATCATCGGAGAGCTCAGCGAACAGCTTTAGTCTTTCAATGAGGATCTTTGCTGCGTAGGAAACAGCTTCCTTAGCGGAAATAGTGCCGTCTGTCCAGATCTCGATAATGAGCTTCTCATAATCGGTTCTCTGACCAACACGGGTGTTCTCTACTGTGTAATTGCACTTGAGAACGGGAGTATAGATACTGTCGATCGGAATAACACCGATAACAGGCTGGAGATACTCCTTGTTCTGCTCAGCAGAAACATAGCCTCTGCCACGGTCAAGTGTAATGTCCATGTACAGCTTTGCACCTGCACTGAGAGTAGCGATGTGCATACCGGGATCGAGGATCTCAACCTCGCTGTCGGTCTTGATATCTCCGGCGGTAACTACGCCTTCGCCCTCAGCTTCGATATAGATAGTCTTGGGAGCCTCGCCGTACATCTTGGCTCTGAGTCCCTTGATGTTGAGGATTATCTCTGTAACATCTTCTTTAACTCCGGGAATAGTCGAAAATTCGTGCTGAACACCGTCGATCTTAACGGATGTAGCAGCAACACCCGGTAACGAGGAGAGTAAAACCCTTCTCAGGCTGTTGCCCAAGGTGTTTCCGTATCCGCTCTGGAGCGGCTCCAAAACGAACATTCCATAAGTTCCGTCAGACCTTAATTTCGAGGTCTCAATATTGAGCTTTTCGATTTTTTCAAGCATTTGGTAACCCTCCACAAGTTCTCGTCTGTTAATTATCCTGTGCTTATTGTCGTATTCGCTGTTAATTTTAAATCACACTCTGCCTGTGCCTTTACATTTAAGTATTGGCACAGTCCGCAGGATCTAAACAGCGGGAGCAGATCATGAATTAAAAATAACTGCACTAAACATCTGTATGCCAAGTGGCTATTATTTAGAATACAACTCGATAATTAAGTGCTCAGCGATCTCGAAATCGAGTTCCTCACGCTGGAATGCACGGAGTACCTTAGCTGTGCAAGCTTCCTTGTTAACTTCCAGCCACAGGGGAGTGATTCTGCCGCCTGCAACTTCAGCAACCTGCTCAAACTTCTTGCTCTTCTTGCTTGTTTCCTTAAGGGAGATAACGTCGCCAACCTTGATTCTGTAGGAAGGGATGTCAACTCTCTTACCGTTCACACAGAAATGACCGTGGGAAACCAGCTGTCTGGCCTCACGACGAGTGCATGCAAGACCCATTCTGAAAGCTACGTTGTCAAGACGGGACTCAAGCAGCTTGATGAGGTTCTCACCGGCGATGCCTTCCATCTTTGTAGCCAGCTCATAGTAGTGGTAGAACTGCTTCTCGGAAACGCCGTATACGAACTTCAGCTTCTGCTTTTCCTTCAGCTGCATGCCGTACTCGGACTCCTTCTTTCTTCTGTTACCACCGGGGTTTCTGTTGGACTTCTTGTCATAACCGAGAACTGCGGGGCTGAGGTCCAGCGCTCTGCATCTCTTTAAAATCGGATCACGATTAACTGCCATTGTAAATTTCCTCCGTTATTTAATAGTAATATCGGCACTCAAGCTGCCGACGCCGAGTAAACGAATAGCTCGGATTCAGATCTGTTATACACGTCTTCTCTTGGGGGGACGGCATCCGTTGTGGGGGATGGGTGTAACGTCCTTGATGAGCTTAACCTCAAGACCAGCTGCCTGAAGTGCTCTGATAGCAGCCTCACGACCAGCGCCGGGGCCCTTTACGAATACTTCAACAGTCTTGAGACCGTGTTCCATAGCTGCCTTTGCAGCAACGTCAGCTGCAGTCTGAGCTGCGAAGGGAGTGGACTTTCTGGAGCCTCTGAAGCCAAGTCCGCCTGCGCTTGCCCAGGAGAGGGCGTTGCCCTGAAGGTCTGTGATGGTCACGATTGTGTTATTAAATGTGGACTGGATATGAGCAGCACCGTTTTCGATGTTCTTGCGCTCACGGCGTCTGCGGATAACCTGCTTGCCCTTAGTTGCCATTAAAATACCACCTTTCTCGTGTGATTACTTCTTCTTGTTAGCAATAGTCTTCTTGGGACCCTTGCGAGTTCTTGCGTTGGTCTTTGTACGCTGACCACGGCAGGGAAGACCCTTGCGATGACGTGTTCCGCGGTAGCAGTTGATTTCAACCAGACGCTTGATGTTGAGAGCAACGGTTCTTCTGAGGTCGCCCTCTACGAGGTAGCCGTGGTCGATAACCTCACGAATTCTGTTCTCTTCGTCGTCGGTGAGGTCCTTAACACGTGTATCGGGATTTACGCCGGCCTTAGCCAGAATATCATTTGCAGACTTTCTGCCGATGCCGTAGACATAGGTAAGACCGATCTCTACACGCTTTTCCTTGGGCAGGTCTACACCAGCAATTCTTGCCATAGTTTTTCCTCCTCTTAGTTGGGATCAGGCTATATTAGCCCTGTCTCTGCTTGTGTTTAGGTTCAACACAAATAACCATAACTTTGCCCTTGCGCTTGATAACCTTGCACTTATCGCAAATGGGCTTTACTGAAGGTCTTACTTTCATTTAAATAACCCTCCTTATAGGTTTGTTTACTTTGCCGCAATCACTTGGCACGCCATGTGATTCTGCCTTTAGTGAGGTCGTAGGGCGACATTTCAACGGTCACTTTGTCACCGGGCAGGATTCGAATGAAGTTCATTCTCAGCTTGCCGCTGATGTGGGCCAGGATCTTGTGACCGTTTGAAAGCTCAACTTTGAACTGTGCGTTCGGAAGAGCCTCAAGAATTACGCCTTCAACTTCCAATACATCTTCTTTAGACAAGCTTTTCACTCTCCTCGGCGATGCTTTGCTTGCACAGCGCATTCAATGCGCGGCGAAGCCCTTTATCCGTCATGGCGGTGACATCCACCGTCAATCCGGTCTTACAGATGTGTTTTGGGTTTTTGCGTTTCGGGGAAGCGAGCTTTCGCTCTTTACCATCAGCGATATAAACATATCGCCCGTCAGCTCCTGTCACTGCGAACCACCGTCCGCAATCGTGCCCCGCGGAGCTTATAACAACCATGCCTGAAACAAATTCCATATCAGTGCTCCGGTAATGTCAGGATGAGCGCCTCACCATTCGTGATGGCTACGGTATGCTCGAAATGACAGCTGAGGCTTCCGTCAGTAGTTACGACCGTCCACTTATCTCCAAGGATGTTCACCTCGGGGAAGTTGGTGTTGACCATCGGCTCTATTGCGATCGTCATACCGGGTGTAAGTCTGGGACCTCTGCCGGGCTTTCCGAAATTCGGAACCTCAGGATCCTCATGCATATCCCTGCCGACGCCGTGACCTATGAACTTGCGAACTACCGCATATCCGTAGGACTCAACGTGCTGCTGGATAGCATTGGAGATATCTCCGACCCTGTTACCTGCCACCGCCTGTTCGATGCCCTTATAAAGAGCTTCTTCAGTTGCTTTCATAAGCCTTTCAGCCTCGTCAGAGACCTTTCCGATCTTGAAAGTCTTGGTGTTATCGCCCATGAAGCCGTTAAGCTCCGCAACGATATCGCAGGAAATTATGTCGCCCTCTTTAAGGATCTTATTCTTGGAAGCTATTCCATGGATAAGCTCCTCGTTTACCGAAAAGCAGTTGTTTGCGGGAAAGCCGCCGTAGCCCTTACAGGGGCAGCTTCCGCCGTGGGACTTGATGTAATCGGCTACGATCCTGTCAAGCTCCCATGTGGAAATGCCGGGCACGGCATTCTTGCCTGCAAGCTCGAGAGCCTGCGCAGCAAGTTCGCCTGCCATAAGCATCATTTTCAGTTCAGTTGGATTTTTGATCTGGATCATCTTACCACGCCTTTCGGGTGATTAACCCTTAACAGCTGCGAGAGTCAGTCTGGAAGTATCAGCGATCTCTTCCTGACCTTCAACTGTAACCAGCTTACCCTTGGAAGCATAGAAATCCTTGAGGGGAGCTGTCTTTTCGTGATAAGTTGCAAGACGGCTGAGAACTGTCTCGGGCTTGTCGTCCACTCTCTGAACTACCTTTGCGCCGCAAGCGTCGCAGATGCCTTCAACCTTTGTGGGCTTGTACTCGATATGATAAGAGTTACCGCAGCCCTCGCAAACACGTCTGCCGGACATTCTGGAAGTGATCTTCTCGTCAGCAACGTGGATCTCAACAACCTTGTCGATCTGAACACCCATCTTCTCAAGCGCCTCAGCCTGGGAAACAGTTCTGGGGAAGCCGTCGAGGATAAAGCCGTTCTTTGCGTCGTCCTGAGCAATTCTGTCCTTGAGGATACCGATCACGATCTCATCGGGAACAAGGTCACCCTTGTCCATGCACTCCTTAGCTGCAAGACCGGCAGGTGTGCCGTTCTTTACTGCCTCACGGAGCATATTGCCGGTAGAGATGGCGGGGATGTTAAGCTCGTTGCAGACAACCTCTGCCTGAGTACCTTTACCCGCACCGGGAGCACCTAAAAAAATCAGATTCATAATATTCTCCTATTCAAAAATTGTCTTTCAGGATCATTCAAGGAAGCCCTTGTGGTGACGCATCATCATCTGGCTCTCAAGAGAACGTACAGTCTCAAGCGCAACGCTTACAATGATCAGCAGTGTTGTACCACCAAGGCTGATACCGTTGAGTGCGGGAACGCACAGAGAAAGGATGATGGGGAATACTGCGATGATTCCGAGGAATATCGCACCGATCAGTGTGATCTTGTTGAGAGAGTTGTAAATAAAATCGGAAGTGGGCTTGCCGGGTCTGTAACCGGGGATAGCACCGTTGTTTTTCTTCAGGTTATTTGCGATCTCAACGGGATTGTACTGAATGGATACATAGAAATAGTTAAATGCGATGATCAGCACGAAGTAAATGATTGCATATACAATGCTGTTCGGGCTGAAGAATCTTACGAAGCCGTCCCAGAAAGTAGTGCCGTTTCCGGTGATACCGAAGAAATAGCAGATGGTCTGGGGAAGGCTGAGCAGGGACATCGCAAAGATGATGGGCATAACGCCTGCCATCGCAACCTTTATCGGGATGTGAGTGGACTGACCGCCGTACATCTTTCTGCCGACAACACGCTTAGCGTACTGAACGGGAATTCTGCGCTCTGCATTTGTCATAAGGATAACGAACCAGATCAGCGCAAGGAAGAGAATTATTGTAAGCAGTACCCAGATGATGTTGGACATATCGGAAGCACAGAGCTTGACAAAATAGTCAATTACGCTGGGAACGTTGGAGATGATACCTGCAAACAGGATCATGGAAATACCATTTCCGAGACCCTTCTCGTTGATGCGATCGCCGAGCCAGATGATCAGCGAAGCACCTGCAACGAAGCAAGCTACGATAACGATGGCTGAAAGGATAATAGAGAACTGGTCGGATCTATTAGCCGCACAGTACTTCAGCACAGGGTCGCCTGTGCCGTCACCGTTGGTATCACTGTTGGAAAGCGTCAGATAGAACGCAATAGCCTGGAACAGCGCAATACCAAGTGAAGTGAATTTCGTTATCATGTTGATCTTCTTTCTGCCCACATCGCCTTCCTTGGAGAGTCTCTCCAGGGGAGGGATAGCGACAGTCAGAAGCTGGATGATGATCGACGCATTGATGTAAGGCGTGATCGACATTGCAAGCAGTGTGCCCTTGCCGAGCGAACCACCTGTCATAACATCCAGATAGTTGAGAAGGGAAACACCCTTAACCATCTCACCGACAGCAGCGCTGTCGATGAAAGGTACGAAAATGCTGGAACCTAAACGGAAAAGAATGATGATAAAAAGTGTGTACAAAATCTTTTTGCGCAGCTGCGTGTCAACCCACGCATTACGGAAGACTTGAAACATTAGATCACCTCTGCCTTTCCGCCTGCCTTTTCAATTTTTTCCTGAGCAGCACCAGTGAACTTAGCAGCCTTAACTGTAAGGCTCTTTGTAAGCTCGCCGTTGCCGAGGATCTTGATGCCGTCCTTTGCGTCCTTGATAAGGCCGCAAGCCTTCAGAGCTTCAGCATCAACTGTTGCACCAGCCTCGAAACGCTCCTCAAGAGCAGAAACGTTAACTGTTACATATTCTGTAGCGAAGATATTGTTGAAGCCTCTCTTGGGCATTCTTCTCTGCAGAGGCATCTGACCGCCTTCAAAACCGGGTCTGATAGAGCCGCCGGAACGTGCCTTCTGACCCTTGTGACCCTTGCCGGCTGTCTTACCGCTGCCGGAGCCGTGGCCACGACCGATACGCTTAACGTCCTTTACAGAACCTGCTGCGGGCTGTAATTCGTAAAGCTTCATTACTTTGCACCCCCTAGTAATTTGAAATAAGTGTTAATCCGTTTAATCAAACCTCTTCAACCTTTACAAGGTGAGCGATAGTCTTGATTTTACCTTTTGTAGCCGCATTATCGGGCTGTGTTGTTACAGAGTTTACCTTGCGCAGACCGAGGGAATACGCAGTGGCAATCTGATTCTTCTTGCAGCTGTTGAGCGAGCGTACAAGTGTGATTTTAAGAGCCATTGTAATACTTCCTTTCGTTCTGCTTATAAGATTTCCTTAACGGTCTTGCCTCTGAGAGCAGCAACTTCTTCAGCTGTTCTGAGGGAGGTCAGACCTTCCATTGTTGCACGAACAACGTTGCAGGGGTTGTTGGAACGCAGGGACTTTGTACGGATGTTCTTGATACCAGCCATCTCGATGACTGCACGAACGGGGCCGCCTGCGATAACACCGGTACCCTCGGGAGCGGGACGCATCAGAACTGCGCCAGCACCGAATTTACCTGTAACCTCGTGAGGAATTGTTGTTCCCTTGAGAGCGATCTTGTGAAGATTCTTCTTTGCGTCCTCAATACCCTTGCGGATAGCGTCGGGAACTTCGTTTGATTTACCCATGCCAAAACCTACTACGCCATTGCCGTCGCCGACAACAACCAGTGCGGAGAACTTCATAACACGTCCGCCCTTAACGGTCTTGGAAACACGGTTTATAGCAACTACCTTTTCGGCAAGCTCATAATTGTTTGCATCTAAAAGTGCCAAGTTTGTGTCCCTCCTTATTAGAAATTAAGTCCGCCTTCTCTAGCGCCCTCGGCCAGAGCAGCAACTCTGCCGTGGTACACATAGCCGCCTCTGTCGAAAACGACATCGGTGATGCCTGCTGCCTTTGCCTTCTCAGCAATCATCAGGCCTACCTTCTTAGCAGCCTCTACGTTACCGCCGAAGCCCTCAAAACCCTTCTCGGTAGAGGAAGCAGCAGCGAGTGTAACACCCTTTACGTCGTCAATGATCTGAGCGTAAATGTGCTGTGAAGAACGGAAAACATTAAGACGCGGGCACTCTGCAGTACCATTGATCTTAGCGCGGACACGCTTATGACGGCGAAGTCTGCTCTTGTTTTTATCGATGATTTTAACCATTTATTTTCAGTCCTTTCATTCTGGGAATTACTTCTTACCCTTGCCGGCTTTACCTTCCTTGCGGCGGATAACTTCGTTGGCATACTTAATGCCCTTGCCCTTATAAGGCTCGGGGGGACGCTTACCTCTGATCTCGGAAGCCATCTGGCCAACCTTCTGCTTATCGATACCCTTAACGATGATCTTATTGGGGGAAGGAACCTCCAGTGTGATATCGTCTGTATCGGAAACTACTACGTTGTGGGAGAAACCAAGGTTCATAACGACTTCCTTGCCGCTCTTCTGAACTCTGTAACCTACACCGTTTACATCGAGCTCCTTAGCGTAGCCCTCTGTAACACCAACGATCATGTTGTTGATGAGTGTTCTTGTAAGTCCGTGGAGGGACTTGTTAACGTTCTCGTCGTTGGGGCGCTTAACAATGATCTCTGCGCCTTCCTGAGAAATAGCCATGCGGCTGTTGAACTCCTTGGAGAGTGTGCCCTTAGGGCCCTTTACTGTTACTACAGAACCGTCGATCTTAACTTCTACACCTGCGGGGATAGCAACAGGCTTATTACCAATTCTAGACATGTTACTTTCCTCCTTACCAGATGAACGCAAGAACTTCGCCGCCGACATTCAGCTCACGAGCCTTCTTGTCGGTCATGATGCCCTTGGAAGTGGATACGATAGCGATACCGAGACCCTTCATAACCTTGGGCATGTCCTTGCAGTTAGAATAAATTCTCAGACCGGGCTTGGATACACGGCGAAGACCTGTGATAACCTGAGCCTTGTTGTCTGTGTACTTGAGTGTTACTCTGATGATACCCTGCTTGTTATCATCAATAACCTTGAAGTTCTTGATGTAACCTTCGTCCAACAGTATCTGAGCGATCTGCTTCTTCATGTTGGAAGCGGGGATGTCAACAGAGGCGTGCTTCGCAGCGTTAGCGTTACGGATTCTCGTAAGCATATCTGCGATTGTATCAGTGATCTGCATTCGTTTACCTCCTATTTGATAGCCGTTACGGAGTCAAATTGTCCGTCGTACTGTCATGATCTGCCCTTACGGGCTGTATATTCGGAACCGGTTTGCATCTGTAGCATCTCAGACACATCCCTTGTCCCGTAAGCCGAGCTTTATTCGTAGTCAAAAACCCGCCCGGCGAGGGAACAAATTAATGGAACCTGATGATATTGATATCGGCGTTCCTTGGAAACCGCCTCAGGCGGCGTCCAACCTGTAAAACAGCTTATTACCAGCTAGCCTTCTTAACACCGGGGATCTGACCCTTATAAGCAAGCTCTCTGAAGCAGATTCTGCAGATACCGAACTTGCGAAGGTATGCATGGGGTCTGCCGCAAATCTTGCATCTGTTATAGGCACGGGTGGAGAACTTGGGAGCTCTCTGCTGCTTAGCGATCATTGACTTCTTAGCCATTATATTTCCCGTCCTTTCTTACTTCTCAAAGGGAGCGCCCATCAGGGAGAGCAGCTCTCTAGCTTCTTCATCAGTCTTTGCGGTGGTGATGAAGTTGATGTCCATACCTCTTACGGCGTCGATCTTATCGTACTCGATCTCGGGGAAGATAAGCTGTTCCTTGAGACCCATGGAATAGTTACCTCTGCCATCGAAAGAGTTGGGGTTGATGCCTCTGAAGTCACGAACACGGGGAAGAGCAACGTTGAAAAGTCTGTCGAGGAACTCGTACATAACATCGCCACGAAGTGTAACCTTAACGCCGATGATCTGACCCTCTCTGAGCTTGAAGTTAGCTACAGACTTCTTAGAACGGCAGGGAACAGGCTTCTGACCTGTGATAGTGCCAAGCTCGTTCATAACGTTCTCGATGATCTTCTGATTTTCCTTTGCCTCGCCGCAACCTACGTTCACAACGATCTTGTCGAGCTTGGGAGTCTGCATAACAGACTTGTAACCAAACTTCTTGAACAGTGCGGGAGCAACGGTTTCCTTGTAGAATGTCTTCATTCTTGCCATTGTTATTACTCCTATCTGACAGCCGGATTTTAATGCCTGCGGCCGTCATTGACCGCTGCGGCATTTCTTGTATCCGACCTATCTCTCGGGCAATATCAGTATTTCAGCTCTGCGCCGCAGTGCTTGCAAACTCTGATCTTCTTGCCATCCTCAATCTTATGAGCTACTCTTGTAGTCTTATCGCACTTGGGGCAAACAAGCATAACCTTGGAAGCATACATAGCACCCTCTGCCTGTACACGGCCGCCGAGCTGGCCAGCCTGTCTGGGCTTAACGTGCTTTGTAACCATGTTTACGCCTTCAACGATAACCTTGCCTTCCTTTGCGGAAACGCTGACAATTTTACCGGACTTGCCCTTGTCGTGGCCGCTGATAACCTTTACGTTATCGCCGGTTTTAACATTTAAGTTATTCATTCGGGGCTCCTCCTAATTAAAGTACTTCGGGAGCGAGGGACAGGATCTTTGTGAAGTCCTTGTCACGAAGCTCTCTAGCAACTGGGCCAAAAATACGAGTTCCCTTCGGATTTTTGTCCTCCTTAATGATAACCGCTGCGTTTTCATCGAAGCGGATATATGTTCCGTCGTCACGTCTGAGACCCTTTGCGGAACGAACGATAACGCACTTTACAACGTCACCCTTCTTTACAACGCCGCCGGGTGTAGCTTTCTTAACGGAAGCAACGATTACGTCGCCGATATTCGCATACTTTCTGCGAGTACCGCCGAGTACTCTGATACACATAAGCTCCTTAGCGCCTGTGTTGTCGGCAACCTTGAGCAATGTCTGCATCTGAACCATGGCTTATAAACTCCTTTCGTTACTTGTGACGGGCTAATTACTTAGCACGCTCGATGACGTTAACAAGGCGCCATCTCTTATCCTTGGAAAGGGGGCGAGTTTCCATGATCTCAACTCTGTCGCCGATTCCGCAAGTGTTCTGTTCATCGTGTGCCTTGAGCTTGATTGTGCGCTTTACAATCTTCTTGTAAAGAGGATGACGAACATTGTCCTCGATGGCAACGACGATTGTCTTATCCATCTTGTTGCTTACTACCTTACCAACTCTGGTCTTTCTTAAAGCTCTTTCCATTAGTTCTTATCCTCCTTCCTTAATTGTTTGCCGCGAGCTCGCGCTGACGCTGGATTGTCTTGATGCGAGCGATATCCTTCTTGACAGCCTTGATTCTTGTGGGGTTGTCAAGCTGATTTACGGCAAGCTGGAAGCGCAGGTTGAAAAGCTCCTGCTTGAGTTCAGCGAGCTTTGTTTCGAGCTCTGTCTCTGAGAGATACTTGATTTCTGATGCCTTCATTAAAGCTCACCTCCGTCTTCCTTCTTAACAAATTTGCACTTGATGGGGAGCTTGTGCATAGCGAGACGGATAGCCTCACGAGCAGTCTCCTCGGGTACGCCGGCGATCTCGAACATTACTCTGCCGGGCTTAACTACTGCTACCCAGTACTCGGGAGCACCCTTACCGGAACCCATTCGAGTACCGAGTGCCTTACCTGTAACGGGCTTATCGGGGAATATCTTGATCCATACCTGACCGCCACGCTTGATGTAACGTGTCATAGCGATACGGGCAGCCTCGATCTGGTTGGACTTGATCCAAGCAGCCTCGAGTGCCTGGAGACCAAACTCGCCGTTTGTTACCTTGTTACCTCTGGTAGCTACGCCGGCACGACGGCCTCTCTGGACTCTTCTGTATTTAACTCTCTTTGGAAGCAGCATTATTCGTTACCTCCTTCTTTTTTAGCCTCTCTGGGTCTGCGGGGACGACGATCGTCACGGCCTCTGCCTGCTCTGTCGTCACGGCGACGTCTGTCGGGTCTCTCAGTTCTCTGTGCGGGGATCTCGCCCTTAAGAACTTCACCCTTGTAGATCCAAACCTTAACGCCGATTACGCCGTATGTTGTGTTTGCTCTTGCTACACCGTAGTCGATGTCAGCACGCAGTGTCTGCAGCGGGATTGTACCCTCGTGGTAAGACTCGCTTCTAGCGATCTCGGCACCGCCGAGACGGCCGCTTACCATTGTCTTGATACCCTTAGCGCCGCTCTTCATTGTTCTGCCGATAACAGACTTCATAGCACGTCTGAAAGATACACGGCCCTCAAGCTGCTGAGCGATGTTCTCCGCAACGAGCTGAGCGTTCATATCGGGGTTTCTTACCTCGATGATCTTAACGTCAACCTTCTTGCCGGTGAACTTCTCAAGCTCTGCCTTCAGCTTGTCAACCTCTGCACCCTTAGCGCCGATAACCATACCGGGCTTTGCGCACTCGATTGCAACTGTAACCTTATCGCCGCTTCTCTCGATCTGGATCGAGGGAACGCCGGCCTTGTAAAGCTTCTTCTTCAGAAGCTCACGAATTTTGTAGTCCTCAACAAGTGTATCACCAAAGGTTGCCTTGCCCGCGAACCAGCGAGAATCCCAATCCTTGATTACACCCACTCTGAGACCATGTGGATTAACCTTCTGTCCCATTGTTATTCTCCTCCTTATTCTGCTTCTTTAACAACCAGTACGATGTTGGACGTTCTCTTCAGAATTCTGTGAGCACGGCCGTGATCCTTGGCTCTGATACGCTTTAAGGTAACACCTGCGCCTACGAAGCACTCGGAAACGTAAAGGCGGCTTGTGTCCATGTTGTGATTGTTCTCTGCGTTAGCTACTGCGGACTTGAGGAGCTTTGCGAGAGGCTCACATGCGGACTTAGGTGTGTTATTGAGTATTGCCATTGCGGTTTCAACAGGCTTGTTTCTGATCAGGTCGAGTACGATACCAACCTTACGGGGAGAAATACGAACCTGTCTGAGTTCTGCTCTAGCTTCCATATTTCTACCTCCTTACTTCTTGCCTGTTGTCTTGCTGCCTGCGTGACCCTTGTAGGTTCTTGTAGGAGCAAACTCACCAAGCTTGTGGCCTACCATGTCCTCTGTAACATATACAGGAACATGCTTTCTGCCATCGTGAACTGCGAATGTATGACCAACGAAGTCAGGGAATATTGTGGAAGAACGGCTCCAAGTCTTGAGAACCTTCTTCTCACCTGCTTCGTTCATCGCGAGAACTCTCTTCATGAGAGCTTCCTGGACATATGGTCCTTTTTTGATGCTTCTTCCCATCTTAATTATTTCCTTTCAAGTTTAGCTGCAAGTTAATGAGCAGCGGAATCGGCCTGCCGTTTTACGCACAACTTTAATCATGATGTGCAACGCTGTTCTTGTTAACAACAACTTTTGGGTAATTTTATTACTTAGCGTTTCTTCTCTTAACAATGAACTTGTTGGAAGCCTTCTTGGTAGAACGTGTCTTGTAACCGAGAGCGGGCTTGCCCCAAGGTGTAACAGGGCCGGGACGTCCAACGGGG
Source organism: Oscillospiraceae bacterium (assembly GCA_017461565.1). Taxonomy (GTDB): domain Bacteria; phylum Bacillota; class Clostridia; order Oscillospirales; family Ruminococcaceae; genus CAG-115. Next base: position 251,992 of record JAFTXQ010000004.1, on the reverse strand, counting down.
GACTTACCCTCACCACCACCGTGCGGGTGGTCGTTGGGGTTCATTACAGAACCACGAACTGTGGGTCTGATACCCAGGTGACGTGTTCTACCAGCCTTACCGAGGTGAACGTTCTCGTGGTCGAGGTTGGAAACAACACCGATTGTAGCCATGCACTCTACGGGAACGTATCTCATCTCACCGGAGGGGAGACGTACCATTGCAAGCTTGCCTTCCTTACCCATGAGCTGAGCCATGTTACCAGCGGAACGAACGAGCTGAGCGCCCTTACCGGGGTGAAGCTCGATGTTGTGGATAACTGTACCTACGGGAATGTCTGCAAGAGCAAGAGCATTACCGGGCTTGATGTCAGCATCGCTGCCTGCGCGAACTACGTCGCCAACCTTAAGGCCATCGGGAGCGATGATGTATCTCTTCTCGCCATCCTCGTACTGAACGAGGGCGATGAATGCGGATCTGTTGGGATCGTACTCGAGAGTCATAACAGTAGCGTTCATGCCCTGCTTGTTTCTCTTGAAGTCGATAACGCGGTACTTTCTTCTGTTACCGCCACCGTGATGTCTAACGGTGATACGACCGTAGCTGTTACGGCCTGCTGTCTTCTTTACGGGCTCTAAAAGGCTCTTTTCAGGAGCTACTTTAGATAAGCCGCTGTAATCAGTAACAGTCATACCACGACGGCTGTTATTGACAGGCTTGTAAGTCTTAATAGCCATTTCGTTTCACTCCTTACTTAAATCATTCCATCGAAGAACTCGATTGTCTTAGAGCCTTCTGCGAGAGTTACGATTGCCTTCTTCCAGGAGGAAGTATAGCCTTCGTTTCTACCCATTCTCTTCATTCTGCCACGAACGCTGATGGTGTTGACCTTAGCAACCTTAACGCCCTTGAACAGGGTCTCAACTGCCTTAGCGATCTCGATCTTGTTGGCATTCTTAGCAACCTTGAATGTGTACTTGCCGGCAGCCAGACACTCCATGCTGTGCTCTGTGATGATGGGCTTGATGATAATATCCTGAGCTGTCTTTACCATTATGCGTACACCTCCTCAAGCTTCTCCACAGCACCCTTAACGATTACGAACTTGTCGCAGTTAAGGATATCGTAAACATTGAGAGTGTTGACCTGTGTGGTCTTAGCGCCCTCGATGTTTGCTGCGGACTTGATAACCTTGTTGTCTACGCTGTCCAGAACGATGAGAGTCTTCTTCTCAGCGCCCAGAGCCTTGAGCATAGCAACCATTGTCTTTGTCTTGAACTCGTCGGTCTTGATAGCGTCAACAACGATCATCTCGTTGCCGGCAACCTTGCAGGACAGTGCAGAGAGCATAGCCAGCTTCTTAACCTTCTTGTTCAGTGTGAATCTGTAGGAACGGGGCTTGGGGCCGAGTGCGATACCACCGTGTCTCCACTGGGGAGCTCTTGTGGAACCCTGTCTTGCGTGGCCTGTACCCTTCTGTCTCCAGGGCTTTCTTCCGCCGCCGCTTACCTCTGTTCTGGTAAGTGTGGACTGTGTGCCCTGACGCTGATTTGCGAGATAATTCACAACAGCGGAGTGCATTGCGGTCTTGTTAGGCTCAATGCCGAAAACTGCATCGTTAAGCTCGATTTCGGAAACGACCTTACCCGCCATATCTACTACGTTAATCTTTGACATGATAGTGTCCTCCCCTCTTAAGCCTTAACAGCGTCGCAGATTGTAACAACGCCGCCCTTAGGTCCGGGAACAGCACCCTTGACAGCGATCAGGTTGTTTTCAACATCAACCTTAACAACTACCAGGTTCTGAACCGTAACCTTCTCAGCACCCATGTGACCTGCCATGCCCTTGCCCTTGAAGATTCTGGAGGGGCTGGAGCAAGCGCCCATAGAGCCTGCCTGTCTAACTACAGGACCGGAACCGTGGGACTCGTCAAGTCTGTGCTGGTTGTGACGCTTGATTGCGCCTGTGAAGCCCTTACCCTTGCTGATACCTGCAACGTCGATAACGTCGCCCTCAGCAAAAACGTCTGCCTTGAGAACATCGCCAACATTCATAGCGGAGATGTCATCAAAACGGAACTCCTTAAGGGTTCTCTTGAACGCGATATCGTTCTTCTTGAAGTGACCAGCCTCGGGCTTGTTAACGTGCTTGGGAGATACATCTCCGAAACCAAGCTGAACAGCCTCGTAGCCGTCATTTTCGGTTGTCTTCTTCTGAACTACTACGCAGGGACCCGCTTCGATTACTGTTACGGGAACAACCTTGCCTGCTTCGTCGAAGATCTGCGTCATGCCGATCTTCTTGCCGATGATTGCCTTTGTCATTTCGGCTTTTCCTCCTTTTGGTTATTGGTTGAAGTGTTATCACTCCAACTTGACCAGCACCTTTAACGGTGCGTGGTTAGTGGTTGGCTTTCGCCAACATAACTCCAATGATCTATAATTAGATATCCATTGAAATTTCTACGCCTGCGGGAAGCTCCAGTGTCTGCAGAGCCTCAACAGTCTTTGCGGAAGGACGGATAACGTCGATAAGACGCTTGTGAGTTCTCAGCTCGAACTGCTCACGGGAGTCCTTGTACTTGTGAACCGCTCTCAGGATTGTGATAACTTCCTTGTTTGTGGGGAGCGGAACGGGGCCGGCTACTCTAGCGCCTGTGCGAGTTGCAGTCTCTACGATCTTCTTAGCTGCTGCGTCAACTACGCTGTGCTCGTAACCCTTGATCTTGATTCTTACCTTCTCGTTTGCTGCCATGATTTTTCAACTCCTTCTGTAGTTTGATACTGGCAAAAGCTTATTTTGAAAAATCCACTGTACCGTGTGTTTCATCTTAACATCAACTCACCGTTAGTTATCCGAAACCTTTCGGACACTTTAACAGCGGAATCAGCCGTAAACATCACGTTTTCTGTAAATCTTCTGCGCCCGATTTAAAACCGGACCTGCTCCGTCGAAATTACCGCAGAAACTGCGCAACCTCCGACATCTACGCCTATGCCGTTTGTATTATGGTGCATAGTTATAGCTACACACCCGCAAAAATAATTGTACCACATCCTTAAGCCAATTGCAAGAACTAATTCCGCAGCTCCAAGAGAATTTTGCAGATATTTTCACCTGTTTTTTATGCATCTTGCACAAAACCTCAAAAAATCGCAGTACAATGCGAAATATCGCCCCCCAATTATCCTATCTGTATATTTTTGCGCCCGCAAAACGCAAATATACTATTATAATATAATATCATTGATGGCGGCGGATATAACCCCAGCCCACGCCGCTGTCAACATAGGTACATTTGCAGGCGCCGCAAGTATACCCTTATGCATATTGTTATGGGTGATCGCCCAAAGCTCGCTCACCATCGGTACGCCGACCGCTATCACAGGAACACCCACGAAATCGGCGTCAAGAACAGGCGTTTGCTCTGTCACCCCCGATCCGGGCTGAAGTCCGGTATCGGATATCTGTATCGTGCTGCCCGCCCGCAGTGGTTCACGACAAGCGAGAGCGTCCACCGCAATAACGCACGATGCCTCAAGCTCCCGTGCAACCGCTCTTATCATACAAGCAGTATCGATACCCGTTTTTGCCGCTACATCTGTTTCTATTGCAGCGATCTTCCTGTGCTCATTTTTTCTGTCGATCATTCCCACACACCTCGAGCCAAGACTGTCATAAGCCACATCAGGATTGCCAAGCCCCGCCACAAGTATGGTCCCCCTGTGTGGTATCAGCTGTTCAAGCGCCTTGCACACAAGCATCGGCATCATGCGCTCCTGCGGATCACCCTCAATGCTGATATATCGGCCTGCGTTCTTTCCAAGACGATCAGCGTCTTTTTCGCTTATCCTGATATCCGTTACCTTGACCCTTCCTACCCTTCGCCTCGTCATCCTCGTTCCACAAAGACCCTCCGCATACTCTGCCGTCTCAACGGCCAGTCCGGTTCTGAACATAAAATTTCTCCTTAATTTGAATAAAAATTTAAAAAAACTATTGCAATTTGTTTTCGGTTGTGATATAATTAAGTGTATTATGAGAAAAAATAAACCGAGCTTATAAAATTTCAAACTTTACAGCAGTTTTTTTGGTGAATATAGATAGATTTCCCATAGACTGCGTAAAAATACAGGATCTTTTGCTCGTAATTTTGATACGGAGGTGAATCATAATGCCCAACATTAAGTCTGCTAAGAAGAGAGTTCTCGTTGCAAAGCAGAGAACAGAAGCTAACAAGGCTGCCAAGACAAGACTCAGAACTGTTCTGAAGAAGGCACGTGCAGAGGGTGCAGAGGCAGAGGTTATCAAGACCGCTGTTGTAAGCGTAGACAAGGCTGCAGGTAAGGGCCTCATCCACAAGAATAAGGCTGCCCGCCTCAAGAGCCAGCTCGCTAAGAAGGCTAACGCATCTGCATAATTTCCAATTGGAACTTCACCCGCTCGCTATTGCAGGCGGGTGCTTATTTTTGTGTAGACAAAAGCCCCTGTAAGTGAAACCAGGGGCGACACGAAAGGGGAAGACATCTATGAGAAGATCAGAAAGAGAAATAACCGACATAACCGAAATAGAAAGAATACTTAAAGAAGCACAGGTCTGCCGTATAGCACTGCACGATGGGGATTTCCCCTATATGATCCCGATGTGCTTCGGTTACACCTTAGAGGGCGACCAGCTGGTGCTGTATTTTCACAGCGCACCGCAAGGCAAAAAGATAGACCTTATAAAAGCCAACAATAACGCCGCATTCGAGATCGACAAAATGGGCGAGATAATCCAGGGCGACACCGCCTGCAGTTTCTCCGCTGCCTATGAATGCATTACTGGCAAAGGCACAATAGACATTATAAACGGCATAGAAAAGCTTACAGGTCTTAACTCGATAATGAACAAGTACGCAGGAGCAGGCGAGCACAAATACAGCGAGCAAGCACTCAACAACGTAGCTATCCTCAAACTGACCGCTGAGGAGTTCTGCTGCAAGGCGCACAAAACATGATGTGCATTCGATACATTTGCAGCAAGACAAAAGACCGTTCAAACAAAAACAACATCCGCCCATTTTTATTTCATGGGCGGATACCTTATTATTTAAAGAGCATTTTCAGGAAGTTATAAAGATGAGGCTTTACACTGGTATGATCGTGACCTGTGCATTCCATTACGTGGGAAAGATATTTCACGCCGTTTTCTGTCATTATAGCCCGATAGCTGTCAGGACTATTACCCACAACCCCATCGGACTCTGAAGAGCTTACAAACACTACAAAAGGCTCGTTGTCAGGAAACGTCATCTCTTCAGCCGCCATCTGACCCGGGTGCATTGGCGAATTGGGCACCTCAACAAGCCCCGGTGCAGGGCATACCGCACCGATATACCCGAACAGGTCAGGACGTTCAAACCCGATAAAAAGAGACTCTCTGCCGCCCATAGAAAACCCTGTTATTGCGGTGTTCTCTCGACCCTTTGCAACAGAAAACTCGCTTTCGATAAACGGCATTAGATCGGTGGTAAGATCATTTATAAAATTATCATAGGCAAGACAATTTTTAAGATCCATTCCCGTACAATACGGCATATCCTTGTCGCAGAATATATACGGAAGCACTATTATCATTTCCCGGGCTTCGCCATCAGCAAGCAGGTTATTGTAGATCATGTTAAGAGCAACCACAGGTCTTGCCATCCAGGTCTCGTTATCATAAAAGCCGTGCATGATATACAGCACAGGATACTCCTTATCCTCACTGTAATCAGGCGGGAGCAATACATTAACATTTGTATCCCGCCCTGCTGTGGTTGAAAAATACGTATACTTTTCAAACTCGGGATAGATAATGCTCTCTCGCTCCGCCTCAGCCCCCTCCGGCATAAGCTCTGTGATATTGTTTTCAAACTGCTGCATATAAGGCACCTCCTGTATTATCTCCTGAGTTTCGGCCGATTCCAACAGACCCTCTGTTTCTGTTTGCATCTGTGACGCTTCATCCGATGTCATCTGCGCCTGATCTGCCGATGGTGCGGCGCAGCCTGTAAGCATCAAAGCAACCGTCATCAGAAAAAGCCACAACATTTTCTTTTTCATGCCATACCCCCATATTGCTTTTTTATATTATACTACTTTATAACGAGATTTTCAATGATATATATTACCTTGTTTATTGTATAATGTATCTTTGCAATTCATGTGTAATAGTTCATCCGCTTAGACAGTATACCGAAAACTAAGCGCCGGGCAGAAAAAATTGCCCGGCGTTCTTCTTATTCAAATGTAAGTCCGCTGATAGAAAGATTATAGGTTATTGATGTATAAGGAACTTCCTCTCCGTTCACCATCAACGCCAGACGATACCCTATCCAGCTTATCGTCGTTTCTGCCGCAACAAGACCGCACTCCTCCGTACCATAGACCACAGAACCGATCTCTGCGCCCTTCCAGCCGTTTTCTAGGCCGTTGGCAGAAGTGCTTGTCGGGTCAAGCTCCGTATTTACAGCAATTTCTATCATACCAGTTTCTGTTTCAAGCCCGAGCGACTTCATATACACCTTATATGTCGCTTCAGGATCGGTGTTGACAAACCCGAGATTGAGTACCTCGCTCTCGCTTGCAAAAGCGGAGGACTTTACGGAGTAGTCGCCGTCTTTTGTCATTTCAAGTACCGCAGATGGACTGGGTCCGGGATTTTCAGCCTGTGCCGAAATGACAAGAGTCTCGTATGCTGTTTCGGTGGAGGAGATATCCTCCTCGGGACGGAGCGTATCCTCGCCCTTTGTGAACTGCCACGATCTGAGCTGGATATCCGCACCCGAGAACACCAGATAAATATTGTGATTTCTGCCGTCGAACTGTTTGAATTCTGTGGAGCGCACCTTGGCGAAATCAGCATTGTCAAATTCAATGAAAGCGACTGCTTCGTTTGAAAGGTCGTCAAGGCGGACTTCGATACGTCCCTTTCCTTTTACTGCTGCTGTGAACTCAGACGCACCATAACCGAGATCGGCACCTCTCACATATATCCATGCGCCGTCTGCATTGCTTTCAGCGGCGGGGTTTGAACCTGCTGTATATCCGATGTCAGCGGAAGTGAACATCACTGCGCCGCTGTTTTCTGCATACGGATCAAGCAGCTTTATCTGCGCTACACCCTTTCTTGAAGCCGCTGTTATGGGGATCTCGCCTGTTGCAGCGTCCATAGGCAGATAGTCTGCCATCATGCTGCGGAAGCCCGCTGTGCCGCCCATAAGCTCCTCTAAAAGGAGAGTATGATGCAGAATGTAATTGGTGCCCTGATATTCGCAGAAGTGGGTGTGGTTGTTGCCCCAGCGCAGACCCGACTCGCCCTTTTCGTTCTGACCAGAGTTGTAGAAGTATGCGCCCCTGTACTCCCAGCTTGCCGTTTCAAGGGGCGTTTTTGTGGTGAGATAAGCCATACTGCAGGTGGGCGGTGCGGAGATACCCTCGTAATCCCAGCCTGCTCCTCTTGTCTGCCAGTCGGTGCTGTATGTATAATAATACGTGCCGTCAATATAGTTTAGCTCACTCGCCTCGAAGAAGTAGGGTGCGTCTATGGATACGAACTCACTGTCGAATGATAGCATATCCTCGCCGAGCTTTACTATCTTCGGGATATTTGTGTGCACCTTTGCACCCGAAGCAGGAGTACCACCGCCGAAAGCGAGCCAACCTGTGCCGTTCTCGTCGATGCATACGCCTGGGTCAAAGGGTGCGGGGCAGTTTTCGAGTCCGGGCATGTTCTGATATACCAGCGGTGCGCCGAGGGGATCAGTCCAGCCTGTTACAGGGTCGGTGGAGGTGATGACTCCCACGCCCGAGCCGTTATTGGAGAAATAAAGATAGAAGTGAGTAAGTCCGTCATCCTCCACACGGGAAACGATGGAGGGTGCCCATGAGTTATATATCCACGGTGCGATCTCGCCTGTTTCTATCCTGCCGTGATATATCCAGTTCACCATATCGTCGGTGGAGAATACTACCAGCGACTTTATCTGGTCATAGTCGTTTACTGTGTCCTGCTCTGCCTGCTGGGTGTCGTTGGTACCGTAGACATACAGCCTGCCCTCGTGTTCAACGGATGTGGGATCTGCGCAGAATATACTGCCCGAAATGGGGTTTGCGTTGCGCTCGGTCTTGTAGACATTTCCGCTGACTTCATCGATCACGATCCCGTTGTTAAGGCTGTCCAGTATCTCCTCTTCGGTGACGACATCGTTGATGTCTGAATTTTCAGTGCTTTCTGCCGCAGCGGTTTCGGTGCTGTCGCTGCTCTCGTTGCCCGAGCAGCCCGCCGTCAGCAGCATTGACGCCGCACATAATAAAGCAAATATCTTCTTTTTCATAATTACTCCTTTCAAGACAGGTATCAGTGCGAATATCTGTGCTATGGATTTCTTGTTCTCATTATACATACGAAAACACAGAAAAGCAATAGCCGATATTCGAAAACTCCACTTTTTAATCATAATCTGCACTTTTCGTATTGACTTTGCAGCGATAATAAGTTATACTCTACTTACAAAGAGGTGATATAATGCCACGTAAAAGGATAGCGGTCATCACCGCAAGAGCAGACGACGCCGAGCAGAAAGAGATAATCTGTGGCATAGCCGAGGCGGCTTTTGCCGCAGATGCAGATGTTGCGGTGTACTCTAATATCTATAATCATTGGGTGGATGACGAGCAGCTCAATTATGAGAATATCATATACTCCCTGTTCGAGCCATGCCACTTTGACGGAGCAATAATCACGGCAGAGGCGTTCAGGGATATCTCTGTGCTTGATGAAGTAATTGGAAAGCTGAAAAAAGCAAAGCTACTCACTGCGATCATAGGAGGAGAGACGGACGGCTTTGTCAGCGTATATTCCGATGACGAGGCGGATATGGAAGCGATAACAGATCATCTTATCACGGTACACGGATATACGGATATAGATATACTTACAGGTTACGAGGGAGATGCGACAGCTATCAGACGAGCTGAGGGCTGCAAACGTGCCTTTGAAAAGCATCGCATCGTGTTCGATGACAAAAAGCTTCATTACGGAAGCTTCTGGAACGACTCGGGCGAGGCGCTAGCACAGCGGTATATCAGCGGCGAGCTTCCACTGCCGCAGGCGGTGATATGCACTAACGACTTTATGGCATACGGGTTATGCGATGCACTTACAGCCGCAGGAATAGCTATCCCCGACAGGGTAGCAGTTACAGGCTACGACTATACGGGCGGCAGGATATACCACTATCCGTTGCTGACCTCATATCGCAGGAACAGATGCGCTATGGGATATAGGGCGGTAAATAGAATTCTTGGTTGCAATTATGCTCCCGAAGACACCGAAAGGCTTGTACACGGCAACACCTGCGCCTGCGGAGCCGAGCACTCACAGCTTATCGGGGAGCTTACCTCCGAGAGAATCGGACAGTATCACGCCATGATGAGCAACGTAGCTCAGCTTTCCAGTAAACTTACGATGTGCCGTACCCTTGCGGAATACACTTCTGTTCTATCGGAATACCGCTACCTGCTTCACGGTGCGGACAAGCTGTATCTGTGCCTTGACACAGCATGGAACAGCGCCGGATACGCAGGCGAGGAATTCCTGTGCTGCGAGATAGGAAAGGATATCCCACCCGTAAGCTACCGTGACCTGCCTCCAGTGTTTTCCGAGGAGCGCAAAGCACCTCAGCTGTTTTGCCTGAGTCCGATATGCTTTCAGAAAAGGCTTTTCGGATACACGGTGCTTTCCTATCATTATCCCACCTGCTATGATTTCAGCTTCCGTGACTGGAGCAAGGCAGTGGCTGATACGCTGGAATTTCTCCGCATGAAGAATGACATACATTATCTGAAACAATGTCAGCGTGAGTCGTCGCTGTACGATGCACTTACAGGCTTCTACAATCTTCGTGAGTTCACCCGCATCATCGAAGCCGCAGGCGAGGGGTGCTCCATGCAGGCTGTAAAGCTCAGCTTTCCCACCGACGGCGAGTTTTTATACGGCGAAAACTATCGAAGTGACATCATCGCCGCAGCGGCAAAGGCTATAAAGCGTTCCTGCCTTGGACACGAGGTCTGCTGCCGCACGAATGACGATATATTCCTTATCCTTTGCAAAGGTGATGGCAGCATTTTCGCAGAACGTGTGCGTATGATGCTGCATAACGAGATATGCGGCAGCTATGACGAGCGTCAGGTGATCATAAGCTATGCCGTTGGCGGAAACTCCGTCGAACCGCTCTGTACCGCAGTTACGGAAAAAAGCCTGAAGGATATGGCCGAACATTCAGAAAGAACGGAAATGCAGCATTATAACGCACTTGCAGATATCCGCAGCGATGTCATGAGGGCACCCGAAAAAGCACTGACACTGTCAAAGGCAGCGAAAAGGCTGTGCGTCAGCGAGGGGTATTTCCGCACGGTCTATAAACAATGCTTCGGTGTCAGCTACAATCAGGACTGCATAAACGCCCGCCTGCTGAAAGCGTGCTGTCTTCTCTCGGAAACGGCGATGAGCATTTATGCGGTGTCAGTAAGCTGCGGATATGAGGATGAGAAATACTTTGCAAGACAGTTCAGACAGAATATCGGTTGCTCTCCCATGCAGTACAGGAACAGGAACTGCCGATAAAGCGTGATCTGCATCGTTTCCATTCTATTGAGGCAGGAAGCCTGTTCACAGCACGGTCTTTATTTCATCCGACAACAAACTTTTCTATAAGAAAAAAGGAGCAGTTCTCTGCTCCTTTTTGTATGTAAAAGTTCACATTTTAAACAATAGGTGGATTATCCGAATATATGTTATTGACTTCGCCGTAATAAGTCAATATAATGAACATCAGAATATTACGAACAAGGAGTTGATATCATGGCTAATCCATTTCTCCCTCTGTGGGAATACATCCCCGACGGCGAGCCGAGAGTTTTCAGCGACAGAGTGTATATCTACGGCTCTCACGACAACGCAGGCTCCGACAGCTTCTGCGACTATAAGCTCAAGGTGTGGTCGGCACCCGTGAACGACCTTTCAAGGTGGACCTGTCATGGCGACATCTTCCACACACGTCCCGACAGAGATCATCCCTCTGACGTTGACTGGACCGATCATCCGCTGTATGCCCCCGATGCAGTGGAAAAGGACGGAAAATATTATCTCTACTGCTATATTTTATGGAACAAGGGCTGCGTTGCGGTAAGCGACAAGCCTGAGGGACCTTTCAGGCTGCTGTCGCAGTACAAGTACGATCTCCCCGACGATCTTGTTGAGGGCGGCGCATTTGTAGACCCCGGCGTGCTTGTGGACGATGACGGTAGAGTGTATATCTATTGCGGGTTTGAGCGTTCGTATATGGCAGAGCTGAAAAGCAATATGTATGAGATCATTCCCGAAAGCTATATCCGTGATATCATTCCTGCCGATAAGGAGGATGAAAAGGGCTTTTTTGAGGCCTGCTCCATGCGTAAAGTCGGCGATACCTATTATCTGATCTATTCCCCGAATAAAGGCAACAGACTGGACTACATGACCTCTGCCTCCCCGACAGGACCGTTTACATACAGGGGCACGATAATCGATAACGGCATAGATTACCCTGCAGGAAACGATCACGGCTCGATATGCTGCATAAACGGGCAGTGGTATATCTTCTATCACAGGATGACAAACGCCACGATCACCTCAAGACGTGCCTGCGTAGAGCGCATTGAGATACTTCCCGACGGAACCATTCCACAGGTCGAGATGACCTCGCTGGGCTTTGAAGAGTCGCTGGATCCGTACAGGATCACCAATGCGGATATCGCCTGCGTGCTTAAAGGCGGCTGCTTTGTGACAGAGCTCGACCACTTTACAAGGCTTGTTGTCAACATAAAGCCCGGCGCTGTGATCGGCTATAAATACTACGATTTCGGAGAGGACTTCGGCTCAAAGACGATGGAGTTTGCTGCAAAGGTGCGTGGCACAGGCTGTAATGCGACCATCAGGATACTGATAGACGGAGAGGATGGTACCGAGATAGGAAGATGCGTTATAGGCGCTGCAAGCGGCGAGTATTCCGCAGTAGTGCAGAACGTCACAGGCAGACACTCGGTATATTTCGTGATCGAACACAATTACGAAGGATGGTTCGTTGACTGGTATAAGGACAGATGTCTTTTTGAGCTTGAGAGCTTTGTATTTATGAAATAAGGAGAGGTAAATATGAATAAGCTTAAAACTATTCTTTCGGCAGTGCTGGTATCATCAATGCTGCTTGGTATGACAGCCTGCGATGAGGCCACATCCTCCGCAGGCAGCGAAAGCATCTCCACACAGCCGACGGGAACAGGCGCGAATACTACCACCGATCCCGATGCAAACGCGGCAACGGACGAGGAGATAAAGGAGCTTGACACAAGCACCTATGTTCCCAGCGGAAATGCAGGTACGGTTAAATATTTCGGATACTACGACATAACCGTTGACCAGAAAGGCAAGCAGCAGGTGGATGTGTTCCAGACAGAAAAATACGGAGGTAAGATCGAGTGGATCTCCGCAACGTTCGGCGACGCTTATTATGACAAGCTGGCAACGCTTATCGCTGCCGATGATTCTCCCGACCTGCTTACATTAGAGCCGCAGGCATTCCCTTACGGAGTCAGCAAGGGTCTGTATCAGCCGCTTGATGAACATTTTGATATCAACTCTCCCTTGTGGGCTGATATGAAGGATGTCATTGAATCCTACAACTATAAAGGACAGCATTATGTGTTCCCACACAGAATGCTTGCGTGGAGAGGTCTTGAGTACAATCGCAGGACCGTCGCCGACGCAGGACTTACAGATCCCTACGAGCTTTATAAAAAAGGCGAATGGACATGGGATACATGGCGCCAGATGATGATAGACTTCTGTAATATTTCCGATGAGAATATCGGTTACTACGCAACAGACGGAGATGTAAATGCGTTCGTCTGCACAACAGGATCGGTGTGCATTGACTATCTCCCTGGCGGCGATGTTAAAAACAACCTGTCCGACTCCAATGTTACAAGGGCAGTAGAATACCTTGCTGAGATGGGTAGAAGCGGTCTGCTTTACCCTACCAGTCACCCTTACGGCGCATGGGTATCTCCTCAGGTATTCTCTCAGCACTGCGACAAGATACTGTTTATCGGACTTGAGCCCGAGTGGGGCTATATTGCGATGACAGAGAACGTGCAGAACTTTACAGGCGTCGAGAATGATATCCACGACACTATATCGGATTTTGCGTTTGTGCCTTATCCCAAGGATCCCGAGGCTGACGCTTATTATCAGGGCTCCAACTGCTTTGGCTATATGATCCCCAAGGGTGCCAAGAACACCGACGGCGCCGTTGAATTCATCATGTGCAACCGACTTTTCGACACCGATGAAGCCATTCAGGCTCAGGTGCGAAAGGATCATGTCGCCCCCGAAAAGATCACGTATACCGCAGGCAAATATGCAGGTATGCAGAAATGGCGCATGACATGGGACGAGGAGCTTTATGACCTGTGGGTGGAAATGCGTGATCCCGAGGTGTTTGACTTCGTGTTTGAGGATCTGTACGGCTTCGGCTCTGAAATGCAGGGATACATCGGACAATCGATAATAGACTGCACTTTCGGCGAAGAGTCATGGGCGCAGCGCTCTGCCGAAGTAATGCCTATGGTTCAGGCGCTTGTGGACGAATATTCTGTCTGACAAATATTTCGACCACACAAAACTACATAACAACTGCCCGCAGGCTTAAGTCTGCGGGCATAACTTTTATAAATCAAAAAACAGGTGTATCCATACCGCCGAGACTGCTCTCTGTTATTCTCTGATGCTCTTATCTGTCTTCATCTCAAACGGTGCCAGAGATATGTCTTCATCGCCGATGCAGAAATGTTGCTCCCTGTTTGTGTTATTGAATATAAAGCGCACGTTCATAGTTTCGTTTGTCCTGGTAGTGATCTCTACATTGTCGGGAAGCCCCTCAACAAACGCAATTTGTGCTTCATTCAGAATATCCCTCGCCAGTTTATTGTACAAACTCTGTTCACAGACTGTGCCGATATAATAAGCGTTTCCCCCGCCATAACGGTTTCTGGTGATCGCAGCCTTGCCCTTGTAGAACTCGCTGTCATACACAGCCAGAACGTCTGCCGTTTCAGGATGAATAACATCGCACCACCGGCGGCATTTATACACGCTGCCGTCTGTTAGCCTGATATCAGCAGAGTCATAACCAATAGGATCATATTCCTCGACATACGCACCAACAAGGCTACGGTAGGCAGCAGGCAGCTGCTGCATGATGCACTTGTTGTACTCATCCTTTACACCGCTGCGATTAGTGAGGATGACTGTACCCCCGTTTTTTACAAACCTTTCAAGCTTCTTGGCAACCGCATCGTATGTAATGTACATTTCCGGAGCAACAACCACCTTATACCCTGAAACATCCTCCAGCTGGCTGATAACATCCACATTCAGACCGCACTTCACGAAAGCGGAATGCAGCATCATAGGCTGCTCCATATAATACATTCCATTTGTCTGAGGCTGTATCTTAAAAGCATATTCATCCTCAGGCGAGTAAAGTATGGCTATGTCGGATCTTATTTCGGTATTGCATACCGCTTTCAGTGTCTTTGCCTCTTCGCAAAGCTCAGCGAACTCCTCAAAGCGTCTGCCCGGAACATTAGAGTGATCGATAAGACCGTGCCAGTGCATTTCTGCACCGCCTGCTGCTGTTCTCCACCTGAAATGCACCACAGTATCAGCGCCATGAGCAAATGCCTGCAGCGAGTAACCCTTTATCATCCCCGGAGAGGGTGTTCTTCCCATAGGTGCCCAGCAGCCGAGGCCGCCGCTTAGCTGCTCCATTATCCAGAACCTGCTGCGCTTTACACCTCGCATAAGGTCGAGATGAAATGCGTGCGAATAGCACTCCTCAGGATTGTCAGGCAGCCTTGTAACAGGGTAATTGTCATAGGATATGAAATCCAGCCCCTTGAACTCATCGTAGAAATTCGGCATATTACGACAAAACCACACATTTGTGGTTATCCCGGTGTCGGGGCAGTTTTTTCTGATAAGCTCCGCCTGCCAGTTGATGTGTTCCACAACGCTGTCGGAGGCATAACGGTTGAAGTCCAGCATAAGCGAAGGATTAAGCCATGCATCTGGATAACTACCGAACGGTGGATCTATCTGCTCCCAGGAGGAGTATTCGCCGCTCCACATTACATTACCGTAAGCCTTGTTCACCGCTTCAATGGTGGAATACTTATTTTTCATCCAGCTACGATATTTTCCTATGCAGGTATCGCAGAAGCAGAAATTAGCTTCAAGCTCGTTATCTATCTGCCATGCTATCACCGCTTTATTATCGGCATATCGCTTAGTCATAGTTTCTATGATACGCTCTGCATACCGCAGGAAATCAGCATTATTGATACATCTGTGTCCACGTATTCCCTTGCGGGTCTTATGTCCGTCCTTTTCTGTCTGCACAGCATCAGGATATTTCTCATAAAACCACATCGGCGGACAATTCGTGGGAGTGCACAGCACTATCCTGATACCACGCTCCGCAAGCATTCCGATGATCTCGTCAAGCCATCCGAAATCAAACACACCCTCTTCAGGCTCCAGCCTGCACCATGCAAACTCGGCAAGACGGACCACCTCAACACCTGTCTGCTGCATAAGGTCTGCATCGGCTTCCCAGAGAGAACGATCCCACGCTTCGGGATAATAATCAACACCTATCCTCATAAAATCTCCTTTTGTCTGTTACAAGCAGCTGATCTTATTCACCGGTTACCTACTATGCTCCTTGCGACATATAAATACAACAGCAGCATTTCATCGTGCTGTTATCATCAGTAACATTTTTATTATATATTCAAAATCATGATATGTCAATTATTCAGTAAAATCATGAAATACAGTGCTTTGCGTAAGATGTTATCTGTGTGCTGCTTTGATGCAACCACACAAATAACGTGATTTTTACTTTGCAAGTATCCACCCTGCGGATATACCAAAGAAAAACCGCTGTCATTCCCGCCTGCGCACGATTCATGATCCGCAAAGATATACGAATACAGTACAGATATGGCAAAACACTTCAAATGCCACCATCACATCCAACTATAGCACACTCTTGCCGCTTTTCAATAATATCCGCTTATAAAACAAAAAGACCGCCTAGCCATTTAGCTAAGCGGTTTTCTGTTTGGTCTGAGTGACAGGATTTGAACCTGCGGCCTCTACCACCCCAAGGTAGCGCGCTACCAATCTGCGCCACACCCAGATATCTAACGCATATAATTATATCACAGGATATCCGCTTTGTCAAGAGCTTTTTTAAAAAAACTTAAAAATAAATTCAAATACTCTTTCGATTGACATATATCTGCGTTTGTGATAAAATATAAATAATTATAAGTACAATTGCAGACAGAAAGGAGCAGGCGTATGCAGTGCGGAAGATGCGGTCGTGAGTTCGACTTTGATATGCAGGATCACTGCGGATTTTGCAAGACAGTCCATACACCCGAGGGCGATCCGATACGTGATATCGGCGGCATAGTGAGCTATATCGTGCAGCGTTTCGGCAAGGATGTCCTCATGGATCGCCGTAAGACAGACGCACTGATAGCCGATCTGTTCCCTAAAGAGACCGCCGTGCGGCGACTTGTCTATGTCGCCCTTTACGATGGCTGTGCCAGAAAACTGGCAGGAGTGTGCGGAAAGCCTTTCGAGGTGCGTTGCGCTGCGGCAGCCAGATGCGTAAGATCACTTCGTGACGACGTAGGTCTTAAAGGCAAAAGCGCCGCTGACGCAGTGGAGGCGATAGGACAGGCGCTAGGCTGCGAGATAGCGTTCAAGCACCCTGCCGAAACACCCGTTTCAGTCACCGAGAGCAAGAAGAACATCACGGACGCCGCAGAACAATACAGCCTTGGTCGCCATTTCGACAGAATAAAGGATTATGACCGTGCAATATACTGGTTCCAGCAGTCGGCACTGCAGGACTGCGGCGAGGCTCAGTATTATGTCGGCTTTTATCGCCTTGAAGGACGAGGCGGAGCACAGGATGTTGAGCAGGCATGGGAATGGTTCCTGCGTGGAGCAGAAAACGGCGTCCCTGCCGCACAGTATATGACCGCACAATTCCTTGCAGAGGGCATTTTCTGCGAAAGAAACGAGGAGGCAGCCTTCAACTGGTTCATGGACGCTGCAAGGGCAGGATATGATGACGCCATAAACGTTATCGCCCTGTGTTATGAGAACGGCGTGTATGTATCAAAAAATCCTGATATCGCAGCCAAATGGCGCAGTGGAATAATACCCGAGCAGTATGTGGAAGAGCGCACTGAAACACCACAGCCGCTTTCCGACGACGGCGAGGAACTGTATCAGTCAGCTCGCCGCTGCCTCTCCGAGCACGACTATGAAGGCGCAGCAATGTTCTATAAGCGTGCTGCGGAAATGGGCCACGCACGTGCACAGTGCAGCTACGGAAAGTGTCTGTATCTCGGCAGCGGAACGGCAAAAAATCCTGCGGCCGCCTTTGCATGGTTCACACGTGCAGCAGAACAGAACATGGATATAGCACAATACAATCTCGGCATAATGTATCTGAAAGGCGTTTATGTCGAGAAAAACCGAGATGAGGCACAGCGTTATTTCCGCCTTGCAGCAGAAAACGGTCATGCCGAGGCAGCAAAGATCCTCGAAAAAATGAAATAAACAACAATAAAACGGAGGTAGCACAATGTTAACAGCAGCAGTTATTCTCACAAAATGCAGACAGGAGCACAAGCTCTTCGGCATCCGTACCGAGCAGCGTGACGACGGTGCATGGTATGCAACATGGGCATTCAAGGTGTCGGAGGGTACGGCTGAGCGTGAAAAGTTCGGTGATACCAAAATAAGCGGAAACATCTATGTCACTACCGAGTATCCGACCTGCCCTTACTGCGGAGCAAAGGGCTTCTTCCAGTGTGCGGACTGCGGCAAAACTACCTGCTGGAACGGCGAGAGCGAAACTGTCTGCGAGTGGTGCGGAAACTCCGCAGAAACCGCTGCCGAAGAGAAATTCGACTCCATCACCGGAGGCGGCTTCTGATGATAAAAGTCGGTGACAACATCCCGCTGGAGCTGGGAGGATATGCCCATATAAAAGCAGTCCTGGGCTCGGGTGGGCAGGGCACTGTTTACCGTGCCGCATATCGAGATAAGGAATACGCACTTAAGATGTATTTCAAAAACAAGCTAAAGCGTCCCGAGCTGTTCCGTGAGAACCTTGCATCGCTTACCGAATGCAGCATAGAAAACAACAGCTTTGTTATGCCGCTGATGCTGACCGAGGATACACGAGACGGCTTCGGCTTTCTTATGGAGCTTATCCCATCTGACTACAAGCCCTTTTCGGATATCCTCAATGCAAGGGTAAAATTTTCGGGACTGTACTCCATCGTAAATGCTGCGATCCGTATAACCATGGCGTTCCGCGAGCTGCACAACAGCGGAAAGAGCTATCAGGATCTTAACGACGGCGGCTTCTTTATCCGCCCCACTGACGGTGATGTTAAGATATGCGACTGCGATAACATTGCCCCTTATGGCGACCATCTGGGAATAGCCGGAAAGCCAGGCTATATGGCCCCCGAGATAGTGCGTGGAGAAAAGGCGCCCGATAAGCTCACCGACCGTTATTCCCTTGCGGTGCTGCTATTTCGCCTGCTCCTTCGTGGAGATCCGCTGGAGGGCAGTCGTGTGCTGAAAAGCGTGTGCCTTACCGAGGAGGCAGAACGTCGCCACTACGGCTTTGAGCCTATGTTCGTATACGACCCCGAGGACGCTACTAACCGTCCCGTCCGTGGTGTACACAACAACATAATCAAATTCTGGCGCATCATGCCCGAATACATCCGTGAAGCGTTTACTTACTCGTTCACAACAGGTCTCCATCAGCCCGAAAAGCGACTTATCGAAAAGCAGTGGCTCGACCTGCTGATAAGACTTCGCAGCGACATCTGCGCCTGCCCATGCGGCGGACAGAGCTTCGTGCAGTCCTACGAAAAGGACGAGGACGGAAAGCTTATCTGCCCCTGCGGCACCCACTTCGCGCCGCCGCTGTGCCTAACCGACGGCAAAAGCCGTGTGCTTCTCTGTGACGGCACAAGGATATACGACGATGACCTCGCAGCGACTGCCGAGGTGGTCCGCAACAAGCTCAATCCCTCTCTATGGGGACTCAAGAACCACACCGCCGATACATGGCAGTGCACTCTGCCTAACGGACAGGAAAAGCAGATAGCGCCCGATTCCGCAGCCCCTATTTTCACAGGCACAAGACTTTCGATCAACGGCGCAATGCTGGAGATAAAGGAATACACCGAATAACAGCCAAACGATATGCAAACAGGAATGAGTTCAATGCAAAACGGACTCATTCCTGTTTTTAATGACGATCCTATACACAAAAATATGCACCTCAGAAGTCAGTAGCTTCTGAGGTGCATATTCACTTATAGGGTCATAACAGCTCAATGCCTTTCAGGCTGTCAAGCAAACCAAACAAAACACAATGTCTTATTCAGATCTGAGTGCCTCAACAGGATCCTTCTTAGCAGCGATCCTTGACGGGAACACGCCTGCGATAAGGGTGAGCACCATACTGATGACCACCAGCACAACCGCACCTACCCACGGCAGCGCCGCCATATTGGCGATATCGGTAAGAGCCTCTATTATAATATTGATCGGTATAATCAGTACCAGCGTAACGATGATACCGATAGCGCCCGCCGCAAAGCCTACGATGAGCGTCTCTGCATTGAACACACGGGAGATATCACGCTTGGAAGCACCGATAGCACGCAGGATACCGATCTCCTTAGTTCTTTCAAGAACAGAGATGTAGGTGATTATTCCAATCATGATAGAGGAAACAACAAGCGATATTGCAACAAATGCGATAAGGATATAAGAAATAGAATCGATAATATCGCTGACAGAGGAGATCATAAGACCAACGTAGTCGGTGTAATTGATAATATCCTCCTGCTTTTCCTCCGCTGTTTTTCTTTCGTTATACTTATTGATGAAGTCGGTTATGAACTCCTTGGACTCGAAATCCTTCGCATAGATCTTGATCTCGCTGGGATCGGAAAGCTCCGCAACTCCGAGGGTCTCAAGATTTCCGTCATAAGTTGCGTCTGTGGAAGGCAGATATTTGAGCATCATCTCAAGCTGAGACTCAGGAGCAGAGCCGATAGCCTGAAGAAGGATATCCTTGGAGGACATTACCGGCACCTCAGGAGCCGCAGTACCATCCTGAGATGGAAGCATACCAAGCTCCGCCATCTTGCCCATAAGGAACATTGTCTGCTCATCCTCGGTCATGGTCTGGAGTGCCATCAGCTCGTCAGGCGTGAGCATAGACATTATCTCATCGGGTATCTGCATTTCTGGAGCACTCTGCTCAGGTGCAGCAGGCTCAGCAGGAACCGTTGCGTCTGTACCCATGTAACCGCCAAGCTGTGTAAGCATCATGGCAGCTTCTTCCTCAGAAAGCTCGCTGATGTATTCTGTGATCTTTTCAAGAGCTGTCGCATCAGGATCGTCAACAGGGAACTCAACGCCTGTGAACACGTCTACAAGAGGTTCATCCTTCTGCTGAATAACGATATCACTCTTGTTTACGCTGTCTATCATAAATTCTGTCAGCGCATGGGTGTAGCCTATTCCGCCCGACTGTCCAGTAGAGCTGAGAAGAGAGTCTCCGCAAGGACGGATGATACCTACCACCTTGATCTCGGGAAGAGTCGCCATCTTCTTTGTCATGTACTCTTCATCGCTGCGCTTGTCTACCCATACTCCGTCATCGTTCTTTTCATAGAAATCGGGCGAAGTAAACAGACGGAAGCTGAGACCCAACAGCTCATCATGAGTGAAGGTAAGATTGCCTGTTTCAATATCGAAGCTTTCTCCGACCATGATAGCATCCATCATACCGCCAAGCTCATCCTGGTCACGAAGGCCCAGCGCATACAGGGTGATATCGGAAAGCTCGTTGCGCTCGTTTACAATAAGCACTACCTCGTTGTAGCTCTCAGGCAGCTTACCCGCAACCACTTCATACTGCTCCTTGAGAGTATCTGTTCCGAGAAGCTCAGTCCACACATCGTAGGGACTGCCGCTGCTTCCGCCCATAAGAGAGGAGTAGCTGTCCGCCATGCTGCCTACATTTGAAGCCATATCGTCGCCCATCATAGCAGTCATGACAGTGGAGGGATTAACCTGTAACAGATCGCCGTTAATATCGTTGCCGTAGATATACAGCTTAGGAGAATAGCTGTATTTGATCTCGCTTATATGGTCAAGCACACCGTCGGGGTTGCCCTCGATATACTCCTTGAACTCTGCAAGATTATTGGTCTGTATCTCTGAAAGCATGGATTTAACCATCTCGGTAGAGATATCATTTGTATAGATAAGGTCAGGATCACGCTCTGTCTGAGCATCCTCCGCAATGCCCATCATCGAAGTCATAAGGCTGGTGTAGTCAATGGTCTCCTGCTGGATAGATATAGGATATGAAGCGAGTGTGGAATGCTCCACGCTGTCGATATATGCCTGTACACCATTGGACAGTGAAAGGATAAGTGCTATTCCTATGATACCGATGCTTCCCGCAAAGGATGTGAGGAAGGTACGGCCCTTCTTTGTCATGAGGTTATTAAGCGAAAGAGAAAGCGCCGTGCCAAAGGACATCGAAGTCTTTTTGCCCTTTTTCACTTCAGACTTCTTTTCCTTAGGCGCATTTCCGTCAAAGGGATCGGAGTCCGCAGTTATCTTTCCGTCGACAAGACGGACGATACGTGTGGAATACAGCTCCGCAAGCTCGGGATTGTGCGTTACCATTATTACAAGACGATCCTTTGCTATCTCCTTGATAAGCTCCATTATCTGAAAGCTGGTCTCTGTATCAAGCGCACCTGTCGGCTCGTCCGCAAGCAGGATATCAGGGTCATTTACAAGCGCACGTGCTATCGCAACACGCTGCATCTGTCCGCCCGACATCTGATTTGGCTTTTTGTTGATCTGATCACCCAGACCCACCTTTTCAAGCGCCTCGACAGCACGCTGGCGACGCTCCGCCTTGGATACGCCCGAAAGCGTCAGTGCAAGCTCAACATTGGAAAGCACGCTCTGATGCGGGATCAGGTTATAACTCTGGAATATAAAGCCAACAGAATGATTGCGGTATGTATCCCAATCTGAGGACTTGTACTTTGTTGTTGACTTGCCGTTGATAATAAGATCTCCCGAGGTGTACTGATCAAGACCGCCGATTATATTCAGCAGTGTGGTCTTGCCGCAGCCCGAATGACCCAGGATTGACACAAGCTCATTCTCACGGAAGCTGATGGAAACATCACGCAGTGCGTGCACCACCTCGTCGCCTGTGACATAATCCTTTGTTATGTTTTTGATTTCAAGCATTGTCGGTTCCTTTCTCAGTTATACTATTTGTTTCGGACAATATATCCGAAATTTCAGTCACAAATTTATTCTGCAGTCTTGCCATGCTACGTAGCTCTTCATCGCTGAATTTCGAAAGAGCCTTATCCATCACATCGGCGCTTCTGCGAAGATTTGACATAAGCATTTCTCTTCCAATTTCCATCACCGATATCAGCACGCTGCGTCGGTCGCTTTCATCCGCTACCCTCTCTACAAAACCTTTGCTTTCAAGATTTTTAAGGGTGCGTGAGATAGCAGGCACCGAAACGTGCAGTCGCTCAGCCATCTCCGCTACGGTAAGCATACCTCCGCCGCTCAGCCTGCTGTATAGCTCCGCATGATACATGAGCGCAAGCTCGCCGGGAGTCATTCCGATTATAAAAGAACCCAGATCCAGATTGCAGAGCTTTTGCAGATCCAAAATAAAGCGTGAATACTCATCCTCGCTTAGTCTGCGGCAGCTGTGAGGGACATCCTCATTCAGCAGAGTCATGATCGGGAACATGATATCTCCTCCCCCCGACATATAACACATATTTGTTAACACGGTTATATAACTTTGTTTTAATTTTAACACTATATAAATAGGCTGTCAAGGCGGCAGACGGCATTTCAGCGTATTGCATAAATATACTCAACTTATGGAAAGATATTGATATTCCTTTGTGAAAAGCAGGTGATATAATACGCAAAAGAACAAAACGTTTTTTTATTTAACAGCAGCTGTCTGCGTACTGCCTGCTTTGATTACCGCAGTATGCGGACTATGGTCAGTCTCCATTGCCACCGGAACAGCAGCAGTGATATTTCTCGCATGGTGGTATTTATATTTCCGTTCGCTGAAGTATTATATCAGAGATGAAAAATTATATGTGAAAAGTGGCGTGTTATTTACAAAACTTCGAGTAATCAAAACGCGAAATATACTATGGGTAATGAAATTGGAATATCCGAACTCCCGGCAAGTCCTGCTATCTGTATTGCACACAGCGGGAAACAGTATTGTAATATTCTCCGACTTTTCAACAACAAGTTAACAATATGTTGAAAAAACATCCCCTATACACCATATAGTAATAAAAGTGAGCTGTTTTCAACCGGACTTTTAACAGCCTGTTGAAAACAGCTTCGATTTAACAGATCATAAATTCTTTTTATGATCTGGGCGTGTGATGAAATTGTACACCTCGTTATAGCTTTCGAACTCATCATCATTCAAAACGGCAGATGGAATAAGTCCCGTACATTCACCGAATGAAGCACTGCCTGAATCAAATTCATCCGTTTCCTGGTTTTGCTTTTCAGGCGGAAAAAAATTACCGTCGGTCATAATCGCTCTCCTTTACACAAATCGATATAATTTGCAGATACATCATAACAATATTATGAGGTCGCCCTCACAATAATATATTATGTCACATCATCAGATTTCAATTCAGCAAAATACAGCTGCCAAAATTCACATAATTATCGCATAACCGCAGTTGACAAAAGCAAAGACTTGATGTATAATATATTTTGAGTATTTATAAGTCAAAATGTCTTTAGAAAGGGATAACAATAAAATGGGATTATTCAAATCTATATTCGGAACATACTCCTCAAAAGAGTTGAAGCGTATTGAGCCGATAAAGCAGGCTGTGCTTGACCTTGCAGACAAATACAGCGCAATGAGCGACGAGGAGCTTAAGGCACAGACAGGTATACTGAAGGATCGCCTTGCAAACGGCGAGACGCTTGATCAGATCCTGCCTGACGCATTTGCTGTATGCCGTGAGGCCTCCACAAGAGTCATCGGCATCCGCCACTACCCTGTACAGATCATTGGCGGAATCGTACTGCATCAGGGCCGTATCGCAGAAATGAAAACCGGTGAGGGTAAGACTTTCGTTGCCGCTCTCCCCTCCTATCTTAATGCGCTTACAGGCAAGGGCGTGCATATCGTAACCGTAAACGACTACCTTGCAAAGCGTGACAGCGAGCTTATGGCTAAGGTTCATCGCTTCCTTGGCCTTACAGTTGGTCTTATCAGCCACAACCTAGACAACGATCAGCGCCGTGAGGCATACAACTGCGATATAACATACGCAACCAACAACGAACTTGGCTTCGACTATCTTCGTGACAATATGTGCAAACATAAGAGAGATAAGGTACAGCGTGAACACAACTTCGCCATTGTGGACGAGGTGGACTCCATCCTCATAGATGAAGCCAGAACTCCCCTTATCATTTCTGGCCGTGGAGAAAAATCCACCGACCTGTATGAAAAAGCAGACAGATTTGCAAAGACACTTATTATGGATAAGGTAGTTGAGCTGGATGATAAGGATGATTACGACTCCCAGTTCAACGGCGACTATATTATAGACGAAAAGGAAAAGACCTGTAACCTGCTCCCCGGCGGTGTAGCTAAAGCAGAAAAGTACTTCGGTATCGAGAACCTTATGGATCCCGATAACACAACACTTCTGCACCACATAAATCAGGCTATCAAAGCTAACGGTATCATGAAGCTTGATATCGACTACGTTATCAAGGACGGTGAGATCGTCATTGTAGACGAGTTCACAGGACGTCTCATGTTCGGCCGTCGCTTCAACGAGGGTCTGCACCAGGCTATCGAGGCAAAGGAAGGCGTAAAAGTAAACCGTGAGAGCAAAACACTTGCAACTATCACCTTCCAGAATTACTTCCGTCTTTACGGCAAACTTGCCGGCATGACAGGTACAGCTATGACTGAAGAAGCTGAATTCCGTGAGATATACAGCCTTGATGTTGTAGAGATACCCACCAACAAGCCCGTAATCCGTATCGACAATCAAGATCAGGTATACAAGAATGAGCATGGCAAATTCCAGGCGGTCTGCAATCAGGTTGAAGAGTGCTACAAGAAGGGACAGCCTGTACTTGTTGGTACAGTAACTATCGAAAAATCCGAACTGCTCTCCAAGTTGTTTAAGGCACGTGGAATAAAGCACGAAGTGCTCAACGCAAAGAACCACGAGCGCGAGGCTGAGATTATTGCTCAGGCCGGTAAGAAGGGAGCTGTCACCATCGCTACCAACATGGCAGGTCGTGGTACCGATATCAAGCTTGGCGGTAATGCGGAATTTCTTGCTATCCGTGAGATGAAGAAGCTCGGCTACACCGACAAGATGATCCAGGAGGCTACCGGCTTTGCCGATACCGACAACGAAGAGATACTTGAAGCAAGAGAAAAATATCAGGCGCTGAACAAAAAATATGAGGACAAGATCCTGCCAGAGGCTGAAGAGGTCCGTGAGGCAGGCGGTCTGTTTATAATTGGTACCGAGCGACACGAGAGCCGCCGTATCGACAACCAGCTTCGTGGACGTTCCGGACGTCAGGGCGACCCCGGAGCAAGCCGTTTCTACATCTCGCTTGAAGATGACCTGATGAGACTGTTCGGCGGTGACAGAGTTCAGCGTGTTATGGAAACCATGAACTTTGACGAGACCCAGCCTATCGAAGCAGGCTTCCTGTCCAGCACCATTGAATCCGCTCAGAAGAAGATAGAGGGCAGAAACTTCTCCATCCGTAAGAATGTACTTGACTTTGACGATGTTATGTCTCAGCAGCGTACCACCATTTACAGCGAGCGTTCAAGAGTTCTGGACGGCGAGGACATAAGCGAAAACATCCAAAAGATGATGAACGACAATATCGAAGATACCGTAAACCTGTACTGCGCCGACCATGTTGCGGAAAACTGGAATCTCGACGGCCTGCGAGCACACTATATGAATCTTTATCTGATGGAAACAGATCTTCGTTACACAAACGAGGAGCTTAACACTGTATCCAGAAAGGATATCATCCAGTTTATCAAGGATCGTGCAAACCTCATCTTCAAAACAAGAGAGGCCGATATGGGCAGCGAGAATATGCGTGAAGTAGAACGTATATGTCTGCTTAATGCTGTTGATAAGCACTGGATGGATCATATCGACGCAATGGAAGAACTTAAGCGTGGTATTTATCTGCGTGGCTTCGCCCAGAAGAATCCTGTTGTGGAATACCGCTTCGAAGGCTTTGCGATGTTCGACGAAATGATCGCTACAATCCGTGAAGAGACAGTCAGAATGGTGCTTACAGTCCCTGTAAGAATACACAGGCCCACACAGCGTATCAACGCAGATTATCCTGATCTCCACGGTTAAAAACAACAATTGAATAACAATGCCGCAGCGGCAGACCGCTGCGGTATTGTTGATAAATATAGGTGAACAAATGAACTCAACAGAATTTAGAAAAGAGCTTACTGAACACATAATTCCTTTCTGGAACAAGCTTAAGGACGACGCCAACGGCGGCTTTACAGGATTTATGGACAGCAGCCTTAATATCGACAAAAACGGAGAAAAAGGCGTAATACTTCATTCCAGAATACTCTGGTTTTACTCAAACGCATATATGCTGTTAAAGGACGAAGCGCTGCTTTCCTATGCGGAACACGCTTATAAGTTCCTGACAGAAAAATGTGTGGATAAGGAATACGGCGGCGTATACTGGTCGATGAATTCCGACGGCAGCGTCAAGGATGACATAAAGCACACCTATTGCCAGGCTTTCTTCGTATATGCACTTTCAAGTTATTACAGAGCCTGTGGCAACAAGGACGCTCTGAAGCTTGCATACGATGTTGTGGAGCTCATCGAATCCCACTCGGCAGACGATGTAGCATATCTCGAAAAGCTGTCCCGTGACTGGACAACCGAGCTTGCAAACGACGAGCTGTCAGAAAACGGGCTTATGGCAGACAAAACCATGAATACCACCCTCCATCTGATGGAAGCATATACCGAGCTGTACCTTGCAGACAAAAACGACAAGATCCTTGAGCGCCTGAAGTTCCAGCTTCAGCTTACATACGACAAGATCTTTGACCGTAAAGGAAACAAACTGCTGGTGTTCTTTGACAGAAACATGGATGTTATCGGCGACATCCACTCCTATGGACACGATATCGAAGCAACATGGCTTATCGACCGTGCCTGTGAAGTCATCGGCGACGCAGAGCTTACTGCAAAATACGCTGAAATGAACAAGCGTATCGTCCGCAATATCGCCGACATCGCATACCATAAGGAAACAGGCTCTCTTCTTAACGAGCGTGAAAACGACAAAATAAACACCTGGCGCATCTGGTGGGTGCAGGCAGAAACAGTTGTCGGCTTCCTTAACGCTTACGAAAAAGGTTACGGCAATGAAGAATATTTAGATATAGCTTCAAATGTATGGGATTATACCAAAAACAATATAATTGACGACAGAGAGGGCGGCGAGTGGCACTCGCAGCTTGACGAAAACGGAAATTATGCAAAGTTCAAGCCTGTTGTAGATCCGTGGAAATGCCCCTATCACAACGGAAGAATGTGCATAGAAGCGATCAGAAGACTTGAAAAGTAACACATAACGCACTGCGAAAAGAGGTTCACATGACAAAAAAAGCAGCGGCATTTGCCCTTGCGCTTTGTACGATCGGCTGTACACTCACTGGCTGTAAGGGTGGAAACTCCACCGAAGGCGAGATAATGCTTCCTATCTACGGAGCAGAAGAGATCAGCTATGAAGTGGCTACCGCACAGACAATGGATATTTCCGAAACAAAAAGCATGGGCGCTATCATCGGCTATCCTTATGCTCAGAATCTTTACTATCCCGCAGGTGCACAGATCATTTCCTTCAATGCAGTCAAGGGCAGATCTGTCGCTGAGGGCGATATCCTTGCCGAACTGGATTCGTCTGACCTGGATTACGAGATCAACAACCAGCAGACAGTAGTCAATACAGCGTATGCCTCAGCTTATTCCAGCGAGTCGGCACGCCTGAAATATGAGATAGAAAAAAGCAAGCTTGATATGATGCTTGCTGAAAAAGAGAAATATGTCATCCGTGCTCCCTACGACGGAATAATCACCTATATAAACCGTGCAAACGCAGGCTCCGAGGTAAAGGGCGGAGATGTCTGCTGCACTATCGCAGAAGAGGACAAGGTGTCGATCTACATAGACGGCGGCGATGCAAATAAAGTCCGCTTCGGCCAGAATGTTATAGTAAAGATCGACGGAGAGGAATACGAAGCTACCTGCGTAATGGCACCTGATATTGCCCCAAACACAGCCAGCGGCAGTGCTGCAAAAAGAGCAGTCTTTGAGCTTGGTGAGGGCGTGATGGATAAGATACGTGAAGAAAACGCACTTGCTATCTCAGCAGGCTGGGCAACTGTATACGCAACCACTGAAAAGAAAAATGTGCTTGCTGTACCTGATACAGCAGTAAAAACCGTAGGCTCCTCCTCTTCCGTGACCTTGGTTGACGGTGAAGAGCGCTTCAGACTCAGCGTCAGCATCGGCGAGAGCCTCGGCGGCTATACCGAGATACTCAACGGCATCGCCGAGGGCGACCTTGTAATAGCAGACGGAAGCGGCACATTCACCTCCGACCTCAAGGAAGACGAAAACGACGGCGAATGGGGCGGCGAGTGGAACGGTGAATGGAACGGCGAGTGGAACGGTGAATGGAACGGCGAGTGGAACGGTGAACGTCCCGAACGCTGATCTCAATATAATTGCATAAGAACTATGCACCTGAAAGTATCCCTTTCAGGTGCGTTTTGTTTTTACCACAAACATGATCCTCTGTCTATTTTGCACAGTTTTCTTTGCAAATCTCCTGTGTTTTATTGTGCATAAAAGAGTTTTGACAAGAAAACTGTGCAAAAACTATTGACAAGTAAACTTGTCAGTGTTATAATCATGGTGTCAAGAAAACTTGGCAGAACGTTCTGAAATCATCAATAATTACCGATACATATTACGGAGGTCAATCATGGATAAGGAACAGATACTGGCTATGAGCCGACAGGAAAATCAGAACAAGGATCTATATGAGCTTGAGATAAATAAAAAGGCAACCGAAATAGCTTCAATAGCCAGCACTATTGTCTGCGCCGTTCTGTATATGGCAGAGATCTTGATCTGCGGAAACAAGAACTTCGGATTATGGAGCGTCATAGCGGCATTTATTGCAGGTAAATTTCTTTATATGGGCATCAGATCAAAAAATGCAAACCATACTGCGCTAGGTGTGATCTGGGCGATCATTTTTGTAATAGCAGCTGTATCTGCAATCGTCAACCTTTTCGCAACAAGCACTATTTTATAATATACAAGGAGAATAAAGCCATGAACAAAGAAGAAATCTTAGCAATGAGCCGACAGGAAAATAAAAATCAAGACCTATACGAGCTTCAGATAAGCGAAAAATCCGCAACAGTGGGAGCGCTTACAGGAGTTATTATCTGTACAATACTCTTTGTCTTTGAAATATTTGTCTGTGGGAACACAAACTTCAGTTTATGGGGCATTATGACAGGAATCAATGCAGGTGTAGGCATCTATAAAGGAATAAAACTCAGAAAACATTCCACACTTGCAATGGGAATCATGTACGCCGCTATATCATTACTCATGCTGACTTATTCAATATATCGTCTTTTCGCAACAACCACTATTTTATAACACAAGGAGAAAAAGTCATGAATAAAGAAGAGATCTTAGCAAAGAGCAGACAGGAAAATAAGAACATCGACTTGGTCGAGCTTGAAATAATGAACAGATCCAAACTTTTGGCAGGAAGTATTGCCGGTAATCTGTGTTTCATACTTTTTTTGGCACAAATTTTAAACACCGGTAAAGGAAATTACGCTTTGCTGGCAGTATTGACAAGCTATATCGCAGTAAACAGTATCCATAAAGGCATAATGCTAAAAAAGAGATCATCTATAATCTTTGGTGCAGTATGGGCAATTGCGGCGATCTTTACAACTGTAATAACAGTCGGTATGTTTTTTAATACAAGCACATCTTTATGATCGAGGTAACAAATGGAAGACAGTCTGATACTAAAAAACAACATTAAGGAAGCACGCACCGAGAAAAAGCTATCACAGGCACAGCTTGCTGAGATGGTAGGTGTGTCACGCAATACTATAAGCTCTATCGAAACAGGACAGTTCAGTCCTACCGCAAAGCTTGCATTGGTGCTTTGCATCGCTCTTGACAAAAAGTTTGAAGAGCTGTTCTATTTCTGATAACAGGCACAAAAAATCCCCACCTGCTTGTAAACAGGCGGGGATTTTCTTGTTGATCAGCCCGGTATGTCACCATTTTGTCTTGTAAGGACATCTGCTGTCCTTTCTTGCCGCTCTTAATTCCACATAGCAGCCGCATTTAAGACAAGTGCCCTCCGTAAGGAACTCACATTCACGGCAGATCTCAAGCCGCTTTTCATATTCCATTTCGCCTGTTTTCTGCGAGTCAGGGATCTTATCTACTGCTGCCTTTACCGACTGCGAAACATCCTGCCTTCCTGCTTCTTCCAAAAGACAGCGGACGCAGGGCTTTTTGCCATATATCATACCTTGAGTGTGATTGCTGCAACGCTGCACGCAGGGAGAACAACAGAAGCCCTGCCGTTCTCTGTTTTTACTTCAAGTGTCTGAATAACTACATTATCAGTATTGTCAAATGTGTTGTGATCATGAGCGTCGCCGCACAGCATTCTTGCCTCGGCGCTCTTTATCTCTCCAAATGCAGAGCCGAGGTCTATCTCAAACTCCTTGTTGAGTGCGCAGTTGGAAAGAGTAACGAGAATATCGCCGTTTTCTGCAACGGAAGCAGAATGGCTGATACAGGGAACACCGCTTTCGCTGTCAGTCTTTTCGTTTTCAATATGGCTGTAAATAAGTGTTGCATCCTGATGTCCCTTGTACAGATCAAATACATGATATGTAGGCGTTTTTACAGTCACTTCGCCCTCGGTCAGCAGGACAGACTGAAGTACGTTGACTGCCTGTGCAATATTTGCCATAAACACTCTGTCAGAGTGACTGTTGAAGATATTGAGGTTGATTGCGGCCACGATAGCGTCACGCATTGTGTTCTGCTGATACAGGAAGCCTGGATTTGTTCCCTCTTCAACGTCGAACCAGCAGCCCCACTCATCTACGATAAGACCCACCTTCTTTTCGGGATCGTAGCGGTTCATTATCTCAGAGTGACGAGTAACCAGCGTTTCCATCTGCAACGTTGCATTTATGGTTTCATAATACTCTGCTTCGGTGAACTTAACAGCGTCACCCTTGTGCTCCCAATTGCCATAAGGAACCGTATAATAATGCAGCGAAAGTCCCTTCATGTGCCAGGGTGTGATGTTCTTCATGGTGACTTCCGTCCAGTTATAATCAAATGCATTGGGTCCGCAGGCGATCTTGTACAGATTATTTCCGCTGAAATCACGGCAGTAGCTCTGGTATTTGCGATAAGTGTCACAGTAGTATTCAGGAGTCATATTTCCACCGCATCCCCAGTTTTCGTTGCCGATACCCAGATACTTGAGCTTCCACGGCTGCTCACGTCCGTTCTTTTTGCGGAGCTCCGCCATAGGAGAGATACCGTCAAAAGTCATGTACTCGATCCATTCGGCAAGTTCTTCAACAGTACCGCTTCCTACATTTCCTGCGATGTAAGGCTCACAGCCTACAAGCTCGCAGAAGCGCAGGAACTCATGAGTACCAAAGCTGTTGTCCTCAACAACTCCTCCCCAATGGATGTTTATCATCTTTTTACGGGTCTCTTTATCACCAATACCATCCTTCCAGTGATATGCGTCAGCAAAGCAGCCGCCGGGCCAGCGGAGCACAGGAAGCTTGATCTGTCTGAACGCTTCGATGACATCCTTACGAAAGCCCTCGATATTGGGAATATCGCTGTTCTCTCCGACATAGATGCCATCATAGATGCAGCGACCGAGATGCTCGGAAAAGTTTCCGTAGATCTCACGGTTGATATGGCTTTTTCTGTCCATAGGATTAAGGGTCAGCTTTAAGGTCTTCATAAGCAAAAAGTCCTTTCGTATTTTATTTGTTGTATATATTATATACCTCTTGACAATATGCTTTCAATGATGTATCATACTAATAAAACTGATATATCCTGCTACGGAGGCAAAGTATGAAGCTGCATACGCTCGGTATAGACTATCATCACGACAGGGATTTTGTTATTGACAGACCTAATGGCTCGGGAGATAGCCTTATTTTGATATTCAAGACCCCTGCACTGATAAGGCTGAACAATGATATTATGCACGCCCCCGCAGGCAGTGCTGTTGTATTCTCGCCTGAATATTATCAGCACTATGCCGCTGATGGCGATGAATATATAAATCACTGGGTACATTTCGATGACGAGGGCAGCGATGAATTTATACAGCGCATAGGACTGCCTCTAAACACCCTGATACCAGCCTGTGACATATCCGCCACTGAACGTATTCTCGATCTGTTGAGCATGGAAGCTCTGTCCGAGACAAAAAGCTCAAACGCAAGCTGTGATCTGCTTCTGCGTCTGCTGCTGACAAAGCTTGCCGACGGTATCGGGCAGAAAATAGAGCAATCATCTCATCACAGCGGCGCCCTTAAGGAGCTCCGTGCGTTGATATATCGTAATCCGGCGCAGTCGAAATGCATTGATGATATGGCAGCAGCACTATCGTTGAGTCCCTCGCATTTCCAGCACCTTTATAAAAAGGAGTTCGGAATAAGCTGTTACGAGGATATTCTTACTGCACGTCACGCAATGGCGAAATACTATCTGAAAAACACTTCTCTGCCAATAAGCCGTATAGCGGAATTATGCGGTTATGAAAATGATGTACATTTTATACGGCAGTTCAGAAAACGTCACAACTGCACCGCTATGCAATATCGTAAAAATAATATCTGAAAACAAAATGGCAGGATAAGCTCCTGCCATTTTGCATTTTTCTCAATACAAATAAAACATCAGTTAAAAATCCAGCTCTTCGCCACCGCCGAGGTACATCAGTCTGTCTCCCAACGTTTCATCCATAACATCAAAGCCACGGAAGCCGGTGCAGTGACAAGCATACACTTTTTCAGCGCCACTGAGCTTCAGTCCCCTAGCCTGTGCTGTAACATGATCAGCAGAACAATTGAGTGTTTTGGGATTGCTTCCGGAAAAATGAAATCCGCCTATCACCGCCAGAACAGGTATACCGTGCCAGCGTTTTCTCACCGTCTCAAGCATATTAACAGCACCGCAGTGGAAGCATCCACCAATAAGTACAAGACCGTCCGCCTTACGCTTTTGAGGAAATATCACCGCAAAGCTCTCGTCGCTGTGATCAAACGAAACGCTCTTCTTTCCATCCATGACAAGGTATCCGTTATCAGGGTTCATCTGCTTTTCTTCATGATCCTCACATGATGCAAGATAAAACCCCTCTGTCACTTCCGAAAAATTATTGAACAATATCAGATTATCAGCATACCTTTTAAAAAACGATCTTCCCATACCGGCAGGCGATTTAAAAAATCCGCTCTTGCGGAACACCTCATTTTGTGCACCCGCACGCAGATAGATCTTTGCTTTCGGGTTCAAGCGCATAACCGCATCTATGCCTCCGATATGCGCATGATGATTGTGTGTGATGACTACTGCATCGATATTATCTATCGGAAGCCGCATACGCCGTGCATTATCCACAGCTTTACCCGTAAGCCCGGTATCTATCAGATAATTTTTGCCTCCGTATTCAACAAACAAGGACAAACCGTTCTCAAAGCTGAGCTTTTCATTTACCGTTGTATTCTCAATAAGGCAGATGATCTTCATACATATCCCCCTATCTTCAGTATTATACAAATGCCGTACCGCATTTCCGCAGTACGGCATTATGCTTTATTTCTCCGTAGATGCACCTTTCACATGGCGCTTTATTGCCTCAAAGCTTTCAGAACTGAGACAATGCTCTATACGGCAGGCGTCCTCGGCTGCAATATCCTCAGGAACACCCATAGAAGTAAGCCATGCGGTAAACAGAATATGCCGCTCATACACCTTTTCCGCAATCTCCCTGCCCTTTTCCGTAAGAGTAATATATCCGTTCTTATCAACTGTAATACATTCACGCTCACGCAGATTTTTCATCGCAACGCTTACACTCGGCTTTGAAAAATCCATTTCCTCTGCGATATCTATAGAACGCACTTCACCGTTTCTGTTCTGGAGAACAAGTATAGTTTCGAGGTAATCTTCACCTGATTCGAGTATCTTCTGCTTCATGCGGGACCGCCTTTCAACCTTCTGACATTATTCTTATACTACTATGATATCACAATCCGTCAATTTCGTCAAGTGTTATCACTCTACCGACTTAAGAGATTCTACCATACTTATCTTCTTAAGCACTGTTGTCATTATCAGATTTACTATCAGCGAGAATGCAACCGTTATCACAAACGAGTAAACATAAGACATAGCGTGTATCTCTCGGCCGAACATTACTTCGTCTATCTCTGCTGTCTGCACGACGAACTGGCACAGAACTATACCCAGCAATAAGCCAGCTGCACTTCCCATAAGCGACAGGATGATGTTTTCTCTGAACACATACGTTGATACCTCATGATCGTAGAAGCCCAGGACCTTTAAGGTAGCAATCTCTCTTATACGCTCTGTTATATTTACATTAGTCAGATTATACAGAACGACAAACGCCAATGCTCCTGCCGATACGATAAGCACAACGATTACCATATCTATCATACCCAGCATATCACTGAAGCTATTAGAGGACTTTGCATTGAGGATAACACTGAGCACTCCATCGCACGCCATCATCTTTTCGGAGAAATCTTCTGCCACCGCTTCATCCTCTGACATTCCATTGGTGAAATACACCATGTTGTAATCGGGTGTTTTGCCAAAAGCGGTACTGAACATCTCCTCTGTCATATAGAGATAATGACTGGCATAATGCTCTGTTATTCCACCGACTGTAACCGTACTGCTCTTACTGTCGCTGATCTGTATGGTTATCTCATCGCCCTCTGATACTCCAAGCAGCTTTGCCAGCTTTTCGGTCATTATCGTGCCGTTTGCAAGGCTCAGCTTTTCGCCCGATATGCGCTTGTGGAAGTCTATCATTCCCTCGAACACTGCGCTGTCCTCAGCAACCGTGATGTATCCCTGCACATTGTTCTCTCCGCTTGTAAGAGTATACTGCTTGATGAATGCAGGAGTATACAACGTAGACGGCTCATAATCCAGTAGTTCATCGTAGAGCGCCTGCTCCTCCGACTCGGTGCGGTCATCCTCCACTGCAATATATCCGCTGTAATTGTATATCTCTCCATATTGGAGATCGATTATATCAGAAACTGAGTTCTTAAGTCCGAAACCAGCCATCATCAATGCGGTACAGCCTGCGATACCCACCACTGTCATGAACATCCTGCGCTTGTATCGGAAAAGATTTCGTCCCGAAACCTTTGCAAAGAAGCCCATATTGTTCCATATAAAACCTATGCGCTCCAGCAGCACACGCTTGCCTGCTTTGGGAGCCTTCGGGCGCATAAGGCTTGCAGGAGTTTCTGCCAGAACCTTTTTGCAGCTGAAAAATACTGTCAGCGCAATAGCTGCAATCATCGAACCTGCCGAAATAATAATGTTGAACAGGCTAAACTCACAGTATACTTCTGTAATAATATACATAATGGAATATGCGTAGATAATAACATTGGGGAATAATATCATACCGCCGAAGGCACCGATAAGACTTCCAATCACCGCTGCAACAAGTGCATACGCCATATAGTGCGCCATTATCCTGTTATTTGAGTAACCAAGAGCTTTAAGCGTTCCCACCTGAGTTCTGTTCTCCTCAACCATTCTCGACATGGTGGTAAGGCACACAAGACCTGCAACCAGCAGGAAGAACACAGGGAATATCGCTGCAATATTATCGATACGCTCCGCATTACTGGAATACTCAGTGTAGCCGGGATTATCGTCACGGGTAAAGACATACCACTTTGCTTCGCCTGCGTCAGCAATCTTCTGCTTTGCATCAGCTATCTCCTGCTCTGCGTCGGATATCTCCTTATTAAATGTCGCAAGACCGTCCTCATATTCCTTCTTGCCGTCTGCAAGCTTTATTTTCGCGTCCTCTATCTCTGCGATACCATCTTCGTACTGCTTAACACCATCCTCATATTCAAGACGCTTTTCCTCAAGAGTAGCCTTACCCTCGTTATACTGGCGCTCTGCATCCTGTATCTGCGCAAGTCCGTCATTATATAGCTCCAGACCCTCAAGATATTCCTCATAGCCCACTATATAGTCTGCCTTGCCCTGCTCAAGTGCCTCAACACCTGCCTGATAATCGGCAAGACCCTCATTATACTGTGCCCAGCCCTCATCTATCTGCTGCTGAGCTGCCTTAATCTGCTCCTCACCTGATGCGATAGTCTGCTCGTTTTCTTCTATCTCAGCCTTGCCTGCATCTATCTGCTCTTTCGCCGATTCAAGAGCAAGCTTTGTCTGTTCAAGGATAATTCGGTTGGCTTCAAGCTCGCCTTTTTGTTGAATTATCAGCGGATTATCCTCTCCGTATATTAAAATAGCCTCCTGAAGCTGCTTTTCGCCTGCCTCAAGCTGAGCCAATCCCTGCTCGTACTGGGCATAGCCTGCGTTGTATTCAGATTCTGCCTGCTGTATCTGCTGCTTTGCTGCTTCGATCTGCTGTCTGCCTGATTCCATTTCGGCAAGGTTTTTGTCGATCTCTGCCTGACCTGATTCAAGCTGCTCCTTGCTTTCCTTCAACAGCTTTTCCGCCTGCTGCAGCTCAAGCTCGCCATTCTCTATTTCAAGCCTTGCATCCTGAAGCTGACGCTCTGCATCCAGAATAGTACCCTGATTTGCCAGCAGCTCTGCTTTTCCATCAACTATCTGCTGATATGCATCATCCAGCTCTTTCTGAGCATCTTCCAACTGAATTGCGCCATCATCAAGCTCTGCCTTTGCATCGGCAAGCTCCTTTTCACCATCGATTATCTGCTGCTCCGCATCTTCGATCTCAGCTCTGGCATCAGCAAGCTCCTGCTCACCCTCTGCCTTTGCATCAGCAAGCTCTTTCTCACCGTCTGCAAGCTCTTCGAGTGCCTCACCCACTACCTCGTCATAACGTATCTCGCTGCGAGGAACTCCAAGCTCCTCCAGTCTTTCTGTAATAGCATCACGAAGCTCTGCGTATTCATCGGAATAGCTCTGCATTTCAGTAAGCTCATCCGATCTTATATATATCTCAGTGTATACTTCTTGTGTAAAATTACTTTCTGTAACGTACATAAAAGCATCCAATGCACCATCACCGATGGTTGTACTACCCTTCTGGGTCATGGAAATATACATAGGAGTGTCAAAAGTTCCTACTATCGTGTATTCCTCGTGCTCCAACGGGAATTCATCGGCATCGGTGAGATCGGCAAGCGAGATTGTATCGCCTATCTTGAAACCATCCTGAAGTCTGTTTCCACTTATGATACACTCGTTTTCACTTTCAGGCTTACGTCCGCTGTTGATAAAGACCTTATTAACTTCATCGTTGTTCCAGGAGTACACACGTGTAAGGTACTCCTTATCATCGTAATGCACTGCAAGATCGGAGTATTTTGAGGTGTATACAGCCGACACTCCGTCGATCTCAAGGATCGCTGCAGCATCGTCCTCGGTAAGTCCGAAGGTCGACAGCACACGAAGATCGAACAGCTCCTGCTCGTCATACATATTATCCGCTGATATCTTCATGTCATTTCCTGTGGCTTTTACACCACTGAAAAAGCCTACACCGATGGTGCATATCAGCAATATCGACATAAAGCGGCCTTTTGAATGGCTTATCTCACGGAAGATATTCTTATTTATTGCTTTCAATTTACTTCCTCCGCCGCTTACCACTCTATCTCTTCAACAGGAGTAGGATTCTCATTCATGATAACCCTGCTTACCTTGCTGTTTTTGATCTTTATTACTCTGTCTGCCATAGGTGCGATCGCAGAGTTATGGGTAACCAGAATAACTGTCATTCCGTCATTCCTGCAGGTATCCTGAAGCAGCTTCAGGATCATCTTGCCTGTATTATAGTCAAGGGCACCCGTAGGCTCATCACACAGCAGTAGCTTAGGACGCTTGCTGAGTGCTCTTGCGATGGACACTCTCTGCTGCTCACCGCCCGAAAGCTGCGCAGGGAAATTATCCAGACGCTCGCCAAGGCCTACTTTTTCGAGTATCTCTGCCGCAGGGATGTAGTCCTTAGTGGTCTGCACCGCAAGCTCTACATTTTCCTTTGCCGTAAGGTTAGGAAGCAGATTATAGAACTGGAATATAAAGCCTATATCATGACGACGGTATTCTGTAAGCTTTTTGCGGTTATAACCATCGATACGTGCTCCGTCAACACTTATGATGCCCTCATCGCAGGTGTCCATGCCTCCAAGCATATTAAGCACTGTCGTCTTTCCAGAGCCACTGGGACCTACTATGATAACAAATTCGCCTTTTTCTATGTCAAATGTCATACCGTCAGCGGCGTTTATTGTTACCTCACCCATGTGATAACGCTTATATACGTTATCCAATGTTACAAATGCCATTGTTCCTCCTTGTTATTGACGAAGTTTACAATTTTTGTAAACTGTTTTTCAAAAAAGGCAGAACCAGAAGCGTTTTGCAACATTACGCTCCGGTCCCGCCATACAATTTAACCCATAACCATCAACTCTGCAGCAGCCTCAAAACAGCGTCTGCCATCATCAAAACAGCCATACATATAGTATCCGTTGTCTGTCATATCAGTATGTATGCTGATCTTTTCACCCATACGTGCTTCTCTGAGAAACGAGATATCTGCACTTTGCAGCACTCCGCCGCGGGAAAGCTCCTCAGCCACAACAGCAGGAGCCATATCTACAAGAAAATTGCCGTAATTGCTGTTGTTAAGGTGACCGTTTCCATCGGTTTCGGAAAACGTTACGATATGTTCACCTGTCGCAGACAGCTCGGGAATCTTTATCTTATTTATCTGAGCCGAGGTAGGCTGCTCAATAAGCAGAAACTCATACTTATACTCGCTGGGACGGAGTATCTTTCTTGACTTAGGTGCTACCAGAGACCAGTCGCTTATGGACTCGCAAAGAAGCTCTCCGTCACGCTCCAAAGCGAAGCAACGATAAAAATGTGCGCCTTTAATTGAGTGTTCCCATGTCTTAAGCGTTACTATATCGCCATATTTTGCAGGCTTATAGCACTTGTATCCGACCTTAGTCAGCAGAAACACCTGATCGTCCTCAAGCATTATCTCTCTTGTTATGCCTCGTGTTTCAAGATGGGCGCCTGCAATCTCCCCGCACCAGTTAAGATACGAGGAGAAAAGCAGGTTTCCGTTTTGATCTGCATTATAAAAATTCACCCTGTGCTTCTCGGAAAAAACACGATCATCCAATCTTAGACTTGCCTCCCATGTAGGGTCTGAGTACTTCGGGGATATTTACTGTGCCGTCCTCATTGAGGTTGTTCTCAAGGAATGCAATGAGCATTCTGGGAGGAGCAACAACAGTGTTGTTGAGTGTATGAGCAAAGTACTTCTTACCGTCTGTGCTCTTTACACGGATACCAAGACGTCTTGCCTGTGCATCACCGAGGTTGGAGCAGCTTCCTACCTCAAAGTACTTCTTCTGACGGGGAGACCACGCTTCAACGTCGAAGCTCTTTACCTTAAGATCAGCCAGATCACCGGAGCAGCACTCGATAGTTCTTACAGGGATATCCATGGAACGGAACAGATCAACTGTGTTCTGCCACAGCTTCTCAAACCACATAGGAGAGTCCTCGGGCTTGCAGACTACGATCATCTCCTGCTTCTCGAACTGGTGGATCCTGTATACACCACGCTCCTCGATACCGTGTGCGCCCTTCTCCTTGCGGAAGCAGGGAGAGTAGGATGTAAGAGTCTGGGGCAGTGTTTCCTCATCAATGATTGTATCGATGAACTTACCGATCATAGAATGCTCGGATGTACCGATAAGATACAGATCCTCGCCCTCGATCTTATACATCATGGCGTCCATTTCAGCAAAGCTCATAACGCCTGTTACAACGTTGCTTCTGATCATGAAAGGAGGGATGCAATAGGTAAAACCACGATCGATCATGAAATCTCTTGCATAGGAGATAACAGCAGAGTGAAGTCTTGCGATATCACCCATCAGATAATAGAAACCGTTACCTGCTACCTTTCTTGCACTATCAAGATCGATACCGTTCAGCTTCTCCATGATCTCAGCATGATAGGGAACCTCGAAATCGGGAACAACAGGATCACCGTAACGTGTGATCTCAACGTTTTCGCTGTCGTCCTTGCCGATCGGTACAGAGGGATCGATGATGTTGGGGATAGTCATCATGATGGTCTTGATGCGCTCCTCCATCTCGGGAACAGTCTTATCCAGCTCTGCAAGCTCCTCGGAGAATGCCTTTACCTGAGCCTTTGCAGCCTCTGCCTCTTCCTTCTGACCCTTAGCCATGAAGCCACCGATGCTCTTGGATATTTTGTTCTTGTCAGCCTGCAGGGACTCCTTGCGCTGAAGCGCCTTACGGTAATTTACATCAAGCTCGATCACCTCATCAACGAGGGGCAGCTTTGCGTCCTGGAACTTCTTCTTGATGTTTTCCTTTACTGCATCGGGATTTTCTCTTAAAAATTTGATGTCTATCATTTTCTTTGCCTTCCTTTATTTTCTGTATTATACAGGTTTTTCGCCTGAATTTATGTTATTTTGTCAGCTCTTTCATTATTCCCTCAAGCTGTTCCTTGCTATCAAAGCTTATCTGAAGCATATTTGTCTTTTTGCCCTCGGATATCTTTACCTTTGTTCCGAGAAGCTCAGCCAGACAAAGCTCTACCTCAGTATAATATGCTATTCTTGGCTTGATCTCATCTGTTTGCTGATCTTCTTTTTTTGCCTCACGTTTTGCGATGTTTTCGATACTACGCACCGTAAGCTCTCCATCTGCTGCACGGAGTGCGATCTCCGTCATAAGTGCAGGATCCTTTATAGATTTCAGCGCCTTGCAGTGCCCTGTTGAAAGCTCACCTGACGCCAGCAGATCCTTTACCGTTTTGGGAAGCGTCAGCAGACCAAGGCTGTTTGCAATTGAGGAACGTGCTTTTCCGACAGTCCTTGCAACCTCATCCTGAGTCATCTTGTAGTTATCGATGAGTTCCTTATAGCCAAGTGCTTCTTCTATCGGATTGAGGTTTTCACGCTGCAGATTTTCTATAAGTGCTATCTGCATCACCTGTTCTTCTGTAAGGTCATCACGGATAACTACAGGAACCTCAATAAGCCCTGCAATCTTTGAAGCCCTCCACCTGCGCTCGCCTGCAATTATCTGATAATTTCCCGTAGCAAGAGGTCTTACCAGCAGCGGTTGAAGCACTCCATTTTCACGTATTGAAGAGGCAAGCTGTTCCAGTGCTTCCTTGTCGAAATTCTTTCTCGGTTGATTTTTATTTGGTTCTATTTCCGCAAGCCTTAAAGTACTGAGGCTCTCGTTCTCGTCCTTCAGACTGTTGTCGTCAAAGATGCTACTGTAATCACTTTTTATTCTTTTTTTAGCCATTCTTCTTCTCCATTTCACGGCATTTTGCCCATATTTCCTTAGCCAGTCTCTCATAAGCGTCTCCGCCCTTAGAGTTCTTGTCATAGTAAATGATAGGCTCACCTACGCTCTGTGCTTCTGTTACACGCACATTTCTAGGTATCACAGTCTGGAACACAAGATCAGACTCAAACGATTTTCTTATATCCCTCATTATCTCATTGCTCGCAAGCAGTCTTTTATCGACCATTGTGAATACTATTCCCATGAACTTAAGATCTTTATTTGAGGTGCGTTTAACCTTTTTCACTGTCTGCATAAGCTGTGCCAGGCCTTCCAGTGCAAAAGGTTCACATACCATAGGAACTATTATTCTGTCCACTGCGATAAGAGCATTGATTGCAAGTATTCCAAGCGAAGGCAGACAATCAATTATAACTATGTCATAGTCATCTTTGACCTGCAATATAACCTTGCGCAGCTGATGATTTCTCTGTTCAACATCAGCCAGCTGGAGCTCTGCCTCGCAAAGCTGACTTGTTGCAGGGAGTATCTTAACATTTTTATATCTTGTTGGTATTATTGCTTCCTGCGGACGCTTTTCCCCCATTATAACTTCGTATGTAGTTGCTTCTAAGTATTTCTTTTTGATTCCAAATCCGGTCGTTGCATTTCCCTGAGGATCGAAATCTACGATAAGCACTTTTTTACCCATTGCACCGAGTCCTGCCGCAACATTGACCGCTGTTGTCGTTTTACCGACGCCGCCTTTCTGGTTTACTACACCAATGACGATTCCCATTGCTATTCCCCCTTTACGATAGTATGTTACTTTATAAGTATATCACATCTATGTTGAAAAATAAAGGGCTTTCTCAAAAAAATGTTCCACATGGAACGATTTTCGACATTTTCTATCGAAATGTTCCATGTGGAACATTATTATTTGCACATATCGACAGTGACAGGTATTTTAATCGTATATTCAAAGAAATTTCCGTTTTGGTTGGTTACAGTCTCACACCTGATATTTTCACTTTTCATACGATCTACGATCTTATTGATGCTATTAAGGTATATCTTTGGCAAAGGAATATTGAAAATATTAGCACGAACAATTTTTTTATCACTTTTCTTTTCAGTCAGCAGATCATTAACAAGTCGCTCGGTCTGATCAAGATTAAGCTTACGTCTGATCACCTCATTGAGCATCTTAATTCTTTGTGATGGATCATCTATCCTTATCAGTGCCCTCGCCTGACGCTCGGGAATATTGTTACAAGCCAGAATATTTCGCTCAGCATCAGTAAACCGAAGCAGTCTGAGCTTGTTAGCAATAGTTGACTGCGCTTTCCCTAATCTTATCGCCGCCTCCTGCTGGGTAAGTCCATAAACAGATATAAGTTCATTGATTGCGAGTGCTTCTTCGAAAAAACTCAGGTCACTTCGCTGAATATTCTCAATCAACGCAAGCACAGCTGACTTTTCATCATTGATCTCCATTATGATGCACGGAACTTCTGAAAGTCCTGCGAGCTTTGAAGCCCGACAACGTCTTTCCCCACTTATAATCTCATATAAAGCGCCTGATTTTCTTACACATATCGGCTGTATTATGCCGTTCTCCTTAATACTTTGCGAAAGCGAGTATATAGCGGCCTCATCAAAATACTTCCTTGGCTGCGACTTGTTAGGTACGATATTCCCCAGCGGGAGCATTACAACCTTTTGTACCTGTTTTTCTTTAGTTTTGAATATATTATTCATATATGTATCCATATCCTTCCCTGAATTATGTTGTAATTTTATTTTAACATTATCGGGAAATAATTTCCACAATAAAAATTCGCATTATTCATCATCATACTATTTTTTTATACAAAAAAAGCCGCATTAAAGCGGCTTCTTTGCTATATTTGCTGTGCTCCGCGGATATTTTGTCGGAGTTTGTTTTACTTTTTTCGTTATAACAAGACGTCTGTCATCCCCATTCGGGAGCTTATAATCAATTACCTCGGGATTATTTCCACCCAGAAGCTTAGCTGCATTCTCAGCACAGGACATATCCTCATTCACAGATTTAAGTGCGATGAACCTGCCGCCTGTTTTTACAAAAGGCATACAGTATTCCATTAAAACAGGCATAGAAGCAACCGCCCTTGCTGTCGAAAAG
This sequence comes from Oscillospiraceae bacterium, assembly GCA_017461565.1. Classification (GTDB taxonomy): domain Bacteria; phylum Bacillota; class Clostridia; order Oscillospirales; family Ruminococcaceae; genus CAG-115. Next base: position 207,726 of record JAFTXQ010000004.1, on the reverse strand, counting down.
TCATACTGCTCTCGTTTTTTACGTCCCAGTTCTTCGCTACGTGCGTGGATTATTTCGGCTTTGATACCTATTTCAGCGCAAGCCTTTTCAAGATAAACGCAACGCTTGTTCAAACTATCGCAAAGCGTACCCCTCAGATTCTGTCGATATATCAGTAGCGGAAGTGACGGAAAACCGGCACCAGTACCCACATCGATAAAAGAAGCGCCATTTTCAATATCAACCATTGTAAAAGGAAGCACGCTATCTACGAAATGCTTCATGACAACATCTTCGAATTCTGTGATTGCAGTAAGATTTACATTCTTGTTATACTCAACCATAAAATCGCAGAGTTTTACATACTTTTCAGCCTGCTCGGAGGTTATTTCGATCTTTGCTGAGGCAAAAGTATCTACCACATACTTAATTCTGTCCATTATTACCTCCTTTTCCTGCAAGCCAGATGAGAAGCACCGAAACATCAGCAGGGTTTACACCCGAGATGCGTCCCGCCTGCCCTACATTCAGTGGTCTGAATTTATTCAGCTTTTCCTGCGCTTCTAATCTTAATCCCTTGATCTCACGATAATCTATATCCGCAGGAAGCAGCTTTGCTTCAAGCTTACGCATTTTTTCTATCTGTTCTTCCTGTATTTTGATATAACCCGAATATTTAAGCTCGATCTCAATTTTGTTTACGATCGAATACTTAAGCTCAGGACGCTTGAGATCGAAAGGTTTAAGATCCTCGTACGCCACCTGCGGACGCTTAAGCAGCTCTATCATCCTAATTCCGTTAGAAACAGGACTCGTTCCCTTCTCAGTAAGAAGCTTATTAAGTTCATCTGTGGGATGAACCACGGTCATTTTTATTCTTTCAAGCTCATCCTGAACCTGCTGCTTCTCTGCAAGGAATTTCTCATATCTTTCATCGGATACCAGACCTATATCATGCCCGAGCGGCATCAATCTTTCAGCAGCATTATCCTGCCTGAGAATAAGTCTGTATTCACTGCGTGAGGTCATCATTCTGTAAGGCTCGGTGCAGCCCTTGGTTACAAGATCATCAATAAGAGTACCGATATAACTTGAAGCTCTGTCGAGGATTATCGGCTCCTTATCCTGTATCTTTCTCGCTGCATTGATACCTGCGATTATACCCTGTGCGGCAGCCTCTTCATAGCCACTTGTACAATTAAACTGTCCTGCGCCGTAAAGACCGGATATCTTCTTGAATTCCAGTGTAGGAAGCAGTTCAAGAGGATCGCAGCAATCGTATTCTATTGCATAAGCAGGGCGCATTATCTCAACGTTTTCAAGACCCTGTATGGTACGCAGGAACTTAAGCTGAACATCCTCAGGCAGTGATGAGCTCATTCCCTGAACGTAATATTCATCCGTATCGAGTCCCATTGGCTCTAAGAAAAGCTGATGACGCTCCTTATCCTTAAACCGCACTATCTTATCCTCAATACTGGGACAATATCGTGGACCTATACCCTCTATCCTGCCCGAATATAACGGTGAACGATGCAGATTATCAAGTATTACCTTATGTGTTTCCTCGTTTGTATAAGAAACATAGCATTCCACAAGATTTTCAAGCTTGTCCTCATTGTCAAATGCAAAAGGGATTATCTGATCGTCGCCTACCTGCTTTTCCATCACATCAAAGTTAAGAGAACGCTTGTGGACTCTCGCAGGAGTACCCGTCTTGAATCTTCGCATAGTACATCCAAGTTTTTTAAGACATTCCGTAAGTCCTGTCGATGGCAGAACATTATCAGGCCCCGCCGAGTAATTCAGCTCACCAATATGTATCTTGCCGTTCAGATAAGTACCTGTTGTAATAATAGCAGCCTTACAGGGATGCACTGCTCCAAGCTTTGTGTGTACTGCAGTTATCTTTCCATCCTCTACATCCACAGAAACCACCTCAGCCTGCTTTATATATAAGTTAGGTGTATTTTCTAGGCACTGCTTCATATAGGCGTGATATTTCATACGGTCGCTCTGCACTCTCAGACTATGCACCGCAGGACCCTTTCCTCTGTTCAGCATACGGGATTGTATAAAGGTAGCGTCTGCCGCCTTTCCCATCTCGCCGCCAAGCGAATCTATCTCACAAACTATCTGACCCTTCGCTGAGCCACCTATACAGGGGTTACAGGGCATATTTGCTATACAATCCAGTGACAATGTGAAGATCGCAGTCTTTAAACCAAGCCTTGCGGCAGCCAGCGCAGCCTCGCAGCCTGCATGGCCTGCACCTATGACCGCAACATCATACTCCTCAAGAGTATATCCCATCATGATCTTCCTTTCGACATAATATGTGTTCCATGTGGAACATTCACAAAACACGCCCGAACACGGGTTCTCCCCTGCTCGGGCGGTTATTATTAGTTATTCTTCATTTTCAGCGGTTTCTGCTTCTTCATCATCGTTAGGCTCAACATCGGGCTCAAGCACCTCGCTGGCCTCAGCGGAGAGAGAAGCTGCGATCTCCTCATCCGAAACCTTTTCGATCTCTGTTGTTTCCTCATCCTCGTCATGTGCAGTTCTTGTGAAGGATGCAACGGTGCTTTCCTCACCAAGACGCATTACACGCACACCCGAAGCAGGTCTGCCCATAGTACGGAGATCATTTGCACGGAAACGAATGATAACTCCATCTGTGCTGATAAGGATAACATCATCATCAGGACCAAGAGTCCTGATTCCGCAGACATAACCCTTTTCGTCACTGACAGGATAATTCTTAAGACCGAAGCCTCCTCTATTCTGCAGACGGTAGCTCTGGATAGCGCAGCGTCTGCCCATACCCTTATCAGTAACAGTGAGGATAGTTGCCTGGTCGTCGAATATCTTGGTAGCACCAACTACATAATCTTCCTCACGGAGCTTGATAGCACGGACGCCTCTTGCACCTCTGCCGAGCGGTCTTACCTTTGTCTCATCAAAGCGGATCGCCATACCGTTTCTTGTGGCTACAAGAATAGTACAATCGCCCTCTGTAAGGAATGCACCTACTATCTCATCATCCTCAGCAACGGTAATTGCACGCAGACCTCTCTTGCGGATATTCTTATATTCAGAGAGGTTTGTGCGCTTCACGATACCATTCTTAGTAACACAGATAAAGTATTTATTATCTGCAAAATCATTGGTAGTCATCATCGCAGCAACACGTTCGCCCTCGTTGAGCTGGAGCAGATTTACGATATTCATACCACGTGACTGTCTGCCACCCTCGGGGATCTCATAACACTTGATACGGTGCATATTACCCTGGTTTGTGATAAATAGGATATTTTCGTGGCTGGAAGAAATAAACATATTTTCCACAAAATCCTCATCACGCTGCTTCATACCCGATACACCGCGTCCGCCACGCTTCTGGATATTATATATCTCCACAGGCTGACGCTTGATATAACCGATATTTGTATAGGTTACAACACAATCCTCCTCGGGGATAAGATCCTCAATATCCACCTCACCGCTTACAGGCTCGATAGATGTTCTTCTGGGATCATTATACTTCTTCTTGATAGCTTCAAGCTCAGATCCTATCTGGTGCAGCATCTTGCTGTGATCAGACAGAAGAGCAAGATATTCCTTGATAAGCTCTCTCTTTTCGCCAAGCTCATCAGCGATCTTGGACTCCTCCATACCTGTCAGCTGACCGATACGCATCTGCACGATAGCGTCAGCCTGCACCTCAGTAAGAGAATAGGTATTTGACGGGAACAGACCTGTTCTTGAAACATCGACATTCCTGAAGCGTTCTACAAGGCGCTCCTTCGCCTCCTGAAGAGTCTTGCTGTGACGAACTATCGCAATAACCTCATCAATAAAGTCGATAGCAAGCAGGAAGCCCTCGAGGATATGTGCACGCTCCTGAGCCTTTTCAAGATCATACTTAGTACGGCGTGTTACTACTTCTACCTGAAAATCGAGGTACTTTTCAAGCATATCACGCAGAGGAAGGATCTTAGGCTGTCCATCAACCAGCGCAAGCATTATAACGCCGACTGTATCCTGAAGCTGTGTATAGGAATACAGCTTGTTAAGTACAACATTTGCATTTGCGTCACGCTTAAGCTCGATAACGATGCGCATACCGTTTCTGTCGGACTCATCACGCACTACCGAGATACCCTCGATACGCTTGTCACGTACAAGTTCACCGATGCTCATAAGCAGACGAGCCTTATTGACCATATAAGGTATTTCATTGATGATTATTCTTGTATGGTTATTTTCTTCTACTATCTCAGCTCTGCCACGGAGGATTATCTTACCTCGTCCTGTATAGTAGGCGGAACGTATTCCGCTGTATCCCATAATTATACCGCCGGTTGGGAAGTCAGGACCCTGAACTACTCCCATTATCTCTTCGATGGTAGCCTCGGGATTGTCTATCATAAGCAGAATAGCGTCAATGATCTCTCCGAGATTGTGGGGAGGGATATTTGTAGCCATACCTACTGCGATACCATTACTGCCGTTTACCAGCAGATTAGGGAAACGAGAGGGTAATACAACAGGCTCCTGAAGCTTGTCATCGTAGTTTGTTGTAAAATCTACAACTTTTTTATTGATATCACGTATCATCTCATCGGATATCTTAGCAAGCTTAGCCTCTGTATAACGGTAAGCAGCGGCGGGGTCGCCGTCCACTGAACCGAAGTTACCCTGACCTGTGATAAGCGGATAACGCAGAGAGAAATCCTGTGCAAGTCTTACCAGCGCATCATAAACGGAAGCGTCACCATGGGGATGATACTTACCCAGCACCTCACCTACTGTATAGGCACACTTACGTGTAGGCTTATCAGAGGTGTTTCCTGCCTCGTTCATTGTATAGATGATACGTCTGTGTACAGGCTTAAGACCATCACGTACATCCGGCAGTGCTCTTGATGTGATTACCGACATCGCATACTGTATGAAGGAGTCCTTCATTGTTTCTTCGAGGTCGATATTTATAAGCTTTTCTGAACTGAAATCTATATCCATTTTTCCTCCAAATCAAAGACTGATGATATCAGCCTATGCTTCCAAGCTTTTCTTTCAGAAAATCTCTTACAGAAGTAATCTGTTCTTCTGTAAGGCATCGCTTAGGGAAGCAATATGTCTGTCGTCTTGCTACAAAAAGCAGCAAAGACTGTTCGTTTTCCGCAAAATCCAGCATATCCTGCTCAAAAATGAATATGCTTCTTATCGGAGCTATGTTTTCCGTATCCTCGTCATTTTCGAGCTTTACCTCATCATCCTCTTTAGGCTTGATTATGGTTTCTATCTCAATCTTTTCGGGATACAGTGTAGCTTTATAATCCTCGGGATTCATACCCTTAAGTGCGTCAAGCACCCTGTTTCTTGTACGTTTCTTATCTGTGATATTATATACAAGACTGAAAACGCACACAAGAAAAGCTACATAAGGAAAAATACTGCTGTAATTAAGGATTATCAACACGACAGAAGCTATCGTGAGAAGTCCGTAAGCACTTATCATAACGATATTGCGCTTTTTGCCGAAAATGCCCTGATAAGTTTTCATAGCGCAGTCTATTTCTTCAAGCGTATTATCATAACTGAACTGCGCTATTATCTCGGGCTTTTTCATTTCGGCTTCACTGCTGAAATCAGGAATAAGTCCGGAAATAACTATCACTCCTTAAAAAACACAGACATCAAATATCAAGGTTTACTGCAAGCTTAGCGTTCTTTTCGATAAACTCACGACGAGGCTCTACCTTATCACCCATGAGTATAGTCATTATCTCATCTGCCTTTGCAGCATCCTCTACACTTACACGAAGCATCGTACGGGTCTCGGGATTCATTGTGGTCTCCCAGAGCTGATCGGGATCCATCTCACCAAGACCTTTATAACGCTGTACATCTACCTTTGCGTTAGGATTATCGCCCATAAGCTCTTCTATATACTGATCTCTTTCTTCATCGGAGAAAGCATATCGCACCTGCTTGCCTCTCCACACCTTGAACAGCGGAGGCTGGGCACAGTACACATGACCCTGTTCCAGCAGCGGACGCATGAAGCGGAAGAAGAATGTAAGCAGCAGCGTTCTTATATGCATACCATCGACATCGGCATCGGCCATGATAACAACTCTGCCATAACGGAGCTTTGTAATATCAAAATCCTCTGCAATACCTGTTCCCAGTGCCTTTACCACAGGAGACAGCTTATCGTTATTGTAAACCTTATCTGCTCTCGCCTTTTCTACGTTCAGCATCTTGCCCCAGAGGGAAAGTATAGCCTGGAAGCGTCTGTCTCTGCCGCTCTTTGCAGAACCACCCGCAGAGTCTCCCTCTACGATATATATCTCGGTTTTTGTGGGATCGGATTCGGAGCAGTCTGCAAGCTTACCGGGAAGACCGTTGCTGTCCATTACAGACTTTCTCTTTGCTTCCATTGCACGCTTTGCAGCGTCACGGGCAGCCTGAGAATTTATTGCCTTGTTCATGATGATCTGGGCTGTCTCGGGATGCTCCTCAAAATAGTAAGTAAGCTGCTCGGTAGCTATCTTGTAAACAACAGGCTGTACCTCGGGATTACCGAGCTTACCTTTTGTCTGTCCCTCAAATTCACACTCGGGAAGCTTTACGGAGATAATAGCATTTATCGCTTCTCTTATAGCCTCACCACTGAAGCCTGTAAATGGCTTTTCATCTTCCTTTTTCTTTGCGTTCTTCTTTACCTTATTTTTCTCATTAGCTTCCTTATAAGCCTTTGCATAGTCGTTAATGACCTTACTGAGTGCTTTTTTGAGAGCTATCTCATGTGTACCACCCTCGCCGGTATGGATATTATTTGCAAAGGAACGGAATACCTCGCTGTTGAAATCAGTAGTATACTGGAAAGCTATCTCAACATCGATACCATTCATCTCGCCATGGAGATAAATTACATCCGGATGCAGAACATCTGCTCCACGCTTTTTATTGAGCCATTCGATATAGCTCATGATACCGCCGTCGTACTGCATTACTTCCCTTATGGGATTTTCAGCATCACGAAGATCAGAAAGAACTATTTTAAGTCCACCATTCAGGAATGCCTTTTCACGTAATCTTTCCTGTAATGTTTCATATCTGAATTCTGTTGTATGGAATATCTCGCTGTCAGGCTTGAAGGTAACCTGTGTACCTGTATGGTCGGTAGAACCTACTATTTTTATTTCTTCTTTATATTCACCACGGTCAAAATGCTGGAAATGTACATTCTTTCCATCATGTATCTCTACCTCAAGCCACTCCGAAAGCGCATTTACTACCGAAGCACCTACGCCATGCAGACCACCTGCTACCTTATATCCGCCACCGCCGAACTTACCGCCTGCGTGGAGTATAGTAAATACTACCGTAGCAGCGGATATACCCTCGGAATGGTTTATAGCCGTAGGAATACCACGACCGTTATCTATAACTCTTATAACATTTTCGGGGAGTATAGCTACATCAATTTCCGTACAGTATCCCGCAAGAGCCTCGTCAATAGAGTTATCCACTATTTCATACACAAGATGATGCAGACCACCCTCACCCGAGGAACCAACGTACATACCCGGACGCTTTCTTACAGCTTCAAGACCCTTTAAGACCTGAATATCATCGGCGCCGTAGTTGACGTCCAAAGCCTTTTCATTTTCTGCCATATTACCCTCCGCAAATAAAATCGGCAAGGGGGACGAAACAGCCTCCCTCGCCTCTCACATATATTATTGCCTATATTATATATAGTATATCATAAAAACCTTTAAATTTCAAGCGTTTTTGCCCTTTATTTTTATTTTTATTTTAAAAAACATGGTATATTAAAATGCCTTTAATATCTCTTAAAAATCAACACAGCCGCCTGTATGCGTTTTTGCTTCAGACGGCTTATAGATCATTATATTTTTGCTCTTTTATTTATTGTATCATTTGAAATATTGGATATATACACCTTATCTGAGGACACGATGAATGATTTTGGCATATCCTGAGAAACATATACAACCTGTCCTTTTTTTTGACATGAATTAAGATAATCTGCAGTTATTCTGCTTACAGAACATTCTTCTATATCAAATATTCCAATTATATCTTTTTCTTTTACAGTTACTTCTCCCCCAAGGAACAGAAACATATCAGACCTCCGTAAAAACACCATTTTCAGTTATCCATGTCTTTCCATTTTTCAGTGAAGAAAGATCATCAATATTACAACAAGTTATAAAAACCTGAGATTTTTCAATATTGTTAATAACAAAATTTCTACGTACCTGATCCAGCTCGCTCAGAATATCGTCCAGAATGACCACAGGGCAGGTTTTATTCCTTCTGCGGATAATTTCCGCCTCAGACAGTTTAAGTGCCAATGCGGCGCTTCTGAGCTGCCCCTGCGAAGCAAAATCTCTTGCTGCCATTCCGTTTATATAAAAATTCACATCATCTCTGTGTATTCCACTTAAAGTATAATGTAATTTCATCTCTGATTCAAGATTTTTTTCGAGTTCTTTTAAATATTCAGAAAACAAATAGTTTACATTATCAAAATTTATACTATCCGTTTTAAATATTGAGCTGTAATAATCCATTTCAAGCTTTTCAGACCCTTCTGTAAGCTTCTCATACATTTCAGCAGCATACTCTTTAAGAAACGAAAAATACTTTATTCTGCCATAAGTTACATTTATACCTTCACCCGCAAGAATCTCATTCCAGCTAGAGAGTTGTGCAGACAATTCTGCTTTAGAAACATTTTGATTGATAAACGAAAGTATATTATTACGTTGTTTTAACCCTCTGTTATATCTTGATAATTTCTTTAAATGAGTTTTTGTCTGCATCACAGCAACATCATCAAGATAATTTCTGCGAAGCTCAGGACTTCCTTTTATCAGATTTAAATGTTCAGGTATAAAAACTACATATTTTAACACTCCGTATAATTCCGCAGCGTCATTCATTTTCAGTCCGTTATATGTTACTGATACTTTACTTCCGTTTATCACATATTCCACTGCATTTTCACGTACACCCTCGTCATCAGTAAAATAAAGACGGATAAACACTTCAGCTTTAGGATCATCAGCAGGTATATATTGAGAAAAACGCACATGGCGGAAGCTGCCGCCCAGACATACGGACAGCGCCTCCATAATATTAGTCTTACCTTGTGCGTTTTTCCCAACAAATATATTCAGATCTTTATCGAAGCTCAATTCAGCTTCTTTTATATTACGGAAATTCCGTACATATATCTTTTTAATTATCATTAATTATTCTTCAGTCAGCTCGGCATTTTCATCAAGAACGACCTTATATTTTTTATTTTTGAAATCTATAACATCGCCGGGCTTTATCTTCTTACCTCTTTTGGTGCAGAGATCACCATTTACATTAAACTCACCTAGTTCAATAAGTATTTTAGCCTTTGCACCTGTTTCAGCAAGACCTGCAAACTTTACAAGCTGATCTAGCTTGATAAAAGGTGTAACTATCTTTATTTCTTCCATGTTTATTTTCCTTCCGATTGTTTTTACTTTTATATTTATTCAGGGAGACCCATTCTTATATTGCATATCTTCTCCCAATGATCTATTCATTTAAGGCGCATAGGAAGCACGAGGAATGTAAACTCAGCTCCTGAAAGCGGTTTTATTATTATAGGCGCAACAGAGCTGCTCATGATAAGCTTTACAGCATCGGTATCACAAGCCTTGAAAGCATCAAGCATATACTTTGCATTGAATCCGATAGTAATAGGCTGACCGCTGTACTTTACATTTATCTTGTCATTTATCTTACCGAGACCTGTGGTGCAGCTCATAGTAAGGGTATCACCGTTAAGCTCGCAGCGAATAGGATTCTTGTTTTTCTCATTTATTATAAGCATGGTACGATCCAGCATATCGATCATATCACGGCAGTTTACCTCTGCATATACCTCATCATTACATACAAGGTGATTTTTATACTGAATGAATTCTCCGTCGATAAGTCTGGATATCATGATATAATCATCAACGCTGAAGGATATCTGATTTTTATCTATACAGAATGTAACATTTTTATCATTATCATCAGATAGTATATGAATTAACTCATCGAGAGTCTTTGCAGGCACGATAAATTCTATATTATCATATACAACAGGCTCCTGTCTGAGAGCTATTCTTACACCATCCACTGCAACAACGCTGAGGATATTATCAGATATCTCAAACTTACAACCCATAAGTGCAGGCTTTGTATCGGTGACTGCAACAGCAAATTTTGTCTGCGATATCATGCTCTTTATCATTTTCTGAGGTACAGAAAAGCTTGTTTCGGGATTTACCTGAGGTACAACCGGATAATCATCTGCACTCATGCACATAACAGAAAATTCTGTTTCATGGCTTACGATCGTAGCCATATTACTTTCATCACATGAGAAGGTTATATCGCCTGAAGGCATTTTTCTTATAATATCGCCTGCCATTCTTGCATTGATAACGATATTACCGCTTTCTATTCCATTTACTTCAATATCAGTCTTTATTCCTATATCAAGGTTATAGCCTGTAACTGTAAGCGTATTACCCTCAAGCTCCAGCAGTATTCCTTCCAGGGCAGGTATACTGGATTTTCCCGCAGCTGCTTTGGATGTTGTTTGCACTGCACTTAAAATAACTTCCTTCTGGCAGATAAACTTCATAACGTTCTCCTTTCAAAATATGAAAAACAAAAATGAATGAATAAATAAAATAATTATATATTAATCATAATAATAAGGGCTGTTTAAATTGTGGAAATCATAAAAAACCGCAAAGCAAAGCCAATTTTTATTAAAAATTTTCAATACGGAACTTTTGAAAAAATTTTCAAAAGTTGAATTCTGATTTTTTTCCAACATTCTGTTTAAAAACTATAAAAAGTTGTTGATAATTCAGTTGAAATCAAGCTTATTGATTAGCTTTAATGTTCTTGATAAGATCTTCAATCAGAGAACGTGTACTGCTGTCACGCTCCATTGTTTCCTTTACGTTTTTAATAGCGTAAACTACTGTTGAGTGATCTCTTCCACCGAATTCCTTACCTATATTTTCGTATGGCATACCTGTAATATCCTGGATCACATATATTGCTACCTTTCTGGCAGCCGATATATTTGAAGATCTTTTAGGAGATCTCATTTCATCCGGATGGACATTATATATTTCTGCCACCTCGTTGATTATTTTGTCAACGGTTATAGGAAGTGGCTGATGATCTGATACGATATCCTTAATGACATTCTGAGCTACAACGATAGTAGGCTTCATATTGGATACCATATAAAGAGCATTCATCTTTGTAACTACGCCTTCAATCTGACGTATGTTAGATTTCAGCTTAGTGGCGATGAAATCTACTACATCATCAGGTATCTTGAAATTAAGAAGCTCGGCTTTGCGCTGGATTATAGCAAGTCTTGTTTCATATTCAGGCGCTCTTACATCCGCAGCAAGACCTGAAGAGAATCTTGTCTTGAGTCTGTCGGAAATAGATTTGATCTCCTTTGCGGGACGGTCTGAAGTGAGTACGATAGCTTTATTCAGCTTATAAAGCTCATTGAAAATATGGAAAAACTTTTCCTCTGTCTGCTCCTTACCTGCAATAAACTGGATATCATCTATAAGCAGAGCGTCTGCGCTTCTGTATTTTTCATCAAAATGTTCTGTGCTGTTGGAAGATATTGAGTGAAGAAATTCATTTGTGAATGTCTCGGCAGAGATATAAATAATATTGATGCCGGGATAATTTTTCTTCATCTCATTCTGGATTGCTGAGAGCAGATGAGTCTTACCAAGTCCGGAGTCTCCGTAAATAAACAGCGGATTATATTTTTCATGCTGCTTCTGTGAAACTGCTTTAGCTGCCGCAAATGCCAGATTGTTTGATGGTCCTACGATAAAATTATCAAATGTATATGTAATCTTATTGTCATTTACCATATTTTCTATCTTATTTGATATATTTTCATCATTTTTAATATTATCAAATTTTGACGCTGTCGTAGGATTATCTCCATTTACGATTATCTCTATATTGATAGGAAATCCCAGAATATGAGTAAACTGTTCTTCAAGTTTTGAAGTATACAGGTTATTGAGTGTATCACGTTTGAATTCCAGATCAGTAGCAAGTATAACTTTATTTCCCTTCATTTCTATAGGATTGAGGGAATCCAGCCACAGCTCCCGGGCAGATTCTGAAATTCCGTATTCTTTTACGCAATTATCTATTACAAGGTTATAGATATCCGAAAGAGAAGATAAAGAATCCATCATTTTCACCATTCCATTTTCTATTTACGGATGTTCAGCATAATAATTAATACTATTAATTATTATACAGGACACAGTAATGTATTTTAAAAGTTCATATTTAATGATAACATAAAATGTTGAATTTTTCAAGCACAAATCGACATAAATATTTAAAGACAATATGTGAATATTAAACAAACCAAAAGCAGGCTATAATTACCATTGCAGTGAGTGCTGATCCTAAAAGTCCGCTTAAAAAAGAATAAATAAATGAGTGATTATTTCTTTTTATACAATTGGGAATCTTGGCGGTCATCAGAAGAGCGGTTTCAATAAGTTCATTTTCATCCGGAGGAATTGGATCATCCTTCAGGATAACGATTATTTTATCAAAAGCGTCATTATTTCTGGATCTGATCTCAATATAGTTTTTGGTAACACCTTTTATCATAGCTTCCCCTTAAATAAAATTTTAACATTATTATGTTTCATATTTGTGAATTTATACACAGTTTCAACTAGTTTTCAACATTTTAACGTGAAATTAATAAAAACTTAGCGTATAAATAATTAAAAACCTTATTTTTTGGTTGAAAACCCAGTTAAAAATGTGAAAAAAGCGCTGTTTAATCAAAAATTTGATTTTTTGTTTTTCAACCTTTATGATAATGTTAAGGTTGAATATTAAGTTTAATCTGCGTTGATATTAAAATTTATACATACAGTAAAATTATTAATAAGTCATAAGTTAAAAGTGTATTCTCAAAAAAATAATAATGATTATTAATATTATAGTTAAAACAAAATTAAACATCATCATTTCAACCTGTTTTAAGTGCATTTTATCAACGTTGAAACAGATAAAAACATTCATTTCGGTTGAAAAGTCAGTTGAAAATGTTAAAATTCCGCAGTTTTATACAATGCGAATAAATTGTTGAATCTTTGAAAAGTGCGTTGAAAAAAAGTTGATTGAATATTGAAAATATACTTTATAAACAAAATTATGTTTATTGTTGAAAGAAAAACTTATCTTCAGTTTTTAATTGTGTCAATAAATGCTTGATTTTTTGCACTATTTTTATTATAATAAGTACAATAAAAGGAGGTGCGGTATATGAAAAAAGTTATTTCGTTATCAGTCATGACAGCTATGGTGTTATTTTCAGGATGTGCGCTTGAGGATAAAGATCCTAATATTAACAGTTCTGAAGCGTCGCAGTCTGAAACTTCGTTTTCTTCTCCTGAGGAAATCACTTCGTCTACGACTACAACAACTACATCTGTATCCTCAAGTCAGACTACCGCTTCCTCAACATATCTGGATATTGATGATGTTATTCCTGCTGCAATACAGACTCCTAGGGTAGACGGGGACAGGTTGTCGTATACTATTATAAATGTATATTCAGAAGATGAATATTATACAGTGGATATATCCGGTATAAAGATCACTGATGAAACGGATATAGATATAGATACCACATATATAGATGGGGAATTATATGGCGATTTTCGTCTGGATCTGATGAGGTCCGGAGAGATCATTGATACACTGAAAATAAATATACCACGTGATGACAGATTTCTGATACTGGAGAGCGTAAAGGATGGGCTCTCTTACGGATGTGAGCTGATATCAAACAAAAGAGGCTTTTATAACCGTACATATCCCGATCTCATTCAATTGGATTTCCATATCATAAATGAGGTAGAAACTCCGCAGTATGCACGCTTTTTTGCGATATTTGACGGAAAGCTGTCGGAAGTACCTGTTTATCAGGATGGAGTTGAAAAGGCTCCTTACGGTACGCATCTTGAAATGGATAAGCCCGGTGTTATGACACAGCATATAGTTGCATCAAACGTAAACGGAAATTACGAGATACTTAAATTTGAATACAGATTTGATGTTGACAACAGATGCCTTGTGCGAAAGAAAGTAAGATACTGAGGTAGAATGACCTATGACAGATAAGGAAAGATTTATACAGATCTATAATGAAAATATAAAAAGAGAAGGTGCTGATAAGCTGCTTGATTTTCTGGAGAATAAAAGCGATTTTTTCACAGCGCCTGCAAGTACACGTTATCATAATGCATTCGAGGGTGGTCTGCTTCGTCACTCACTGAATGTTTATGAGTGTATGTGTGCTTATATGGATCGTCAAAGAGTAAAGGAACAGTATTCGCTTTCGGCATCTGCTGAAACGATTGCGATTGTTGCACTGCTTCATGATGTATGTAAGGTCAATTTTTATAAAGTGAGCTTCAGAAACGCAAAAAATGAAAAAACGGGTCAATGGGAAAAGGTACCTTATTATGAGATAAACGATACTCTTCCCTACGGTCATGGTGAAAAATCAGTATATATGGTAAGTGGATTTATGAGACTTTCCCGTGAAGAGGCTATGGCAATACGCTGGCACATGGGTTTTTCCGGAGCAGAGGATAAAAATTCGATTGGAAAAGCACTTGAGATGTTTCCGCTGGCATTTGCGCTTTCTGTTGCTGACATGGAAGCTTCATATTTTCTTGAGGGTTCGGAAAAATAGATCGGACGGCGGTATTGTATATCGCCGTTTTATTCTGAGGATACAGAAATGATAAACAGATATGATAAAATTGAATTTATTCATCCAAAATTAACGGATGAGTTTAAGTGTATTGCTGACAAGTGTCCTGCTACCTGTTGCTGCGGCTGGTCAATAATATGGACAGGTAAAGAAGTTCAGAAGCTTAAGAAAAGCTGCTGTTCTGCTGAATTATCTGATAAAATACAGACTGCATTTGAGCCGGGTCTGTCTTATTCGCCGATAAAGCTTGATAAAGACGGATATTGTCCTTTTTTTGAAAACGGGTTATGTATTATACATAAGGAACTGGGAGAAGATCATCTTTCGTATACCTGCCGTGAATATCCGAGAATAAAGCGTCTTATCGGGAACATGGCTGTATATACCTGCAGAATGACCTGTTATGCAGCAACAGAAAAGCTATTGTATGATAAAAATTGTATGCAGCTTGAAGTGTCTTATGAAAATAGCCTTACGGCTATGATAACTTCTGAAAAAGAGGTGCAGGCAAGAATTCATTTTTTCAGAACGTTACAGCCTGTAATATGGAGTAATGAGCCATACCTGCAGCTGATTAATGTTGCTGATAAATTTGGCGTCAGAAGAGATAAAAATGTAACGGCTTCTTTATCAGAAGTGTTCAAAGGTATATTCGGATGGGATATCATAGTTGATAAACACAGTAAAAATACTTATTCAGATACATTCGTATATAAAAATGTGATAAGAGCATTGTATTTGGAGTGGACAGTAAATAGTATCAATTTTGATATACCGTTGGCTGATAATTTCTGCTGTTTTTGCTTTTTGGCTGCCTCGGTAAGGCTTGCCTTGCAGGGGCTTACCGGTATGCAGTTATCGAAAGAAGAACTGATAGGGAGTTTTTGTGATTTTGTTTCAGTTTTATTATCAGATAAAGAATGTTTAAATAAAATATATCTGTATCTTAAAAACAATAATTTGAACAACTTAAAATTTATGGAAATTATATTGAAATAAGCTTGGTCTTAATAAAAAATAACATAAAATATATGTCAAAACACTAAATTTTTTTGAATAGCCGTCGATATAATATATATGGTATCGTATTTATAAAAATAGCAATAGTATTTTGAACCGGCGCATTTTATAGAGATAACTTCTGCGCTATTGATTATAATTCTATTCAGGGCGTTTATTTGCAAGGAGGAAAATATTTATGGCAGGTATGATAGTACAGCATAACATGAACTCTATCAATGCTTATAATAGATTGAGTACAAATATAGCAGGACTTAAAAAGTCATCCAAAAAGCTGTCTTCCGGTTACAGGATAACAGGTGCAGGCGATGATGCGGCAGGTCTTGCCATTTCCGAGAAGATGAGGACCCAGATCCGTGGTCTTAATCAGTCCAAGAGAAATTCTCAGGATGGCATCTCCATGATACAGACGTATGAGGGTGCTCTTCAGGAAACTCATTCTATCCTGCACAGGATGAAGGAACTGGCTGTACAGTCCGCTAACGGTACATATAATGATAAGACAGACCGTGACGCTATACAGCTTGAATTTGAGCAGCTGAATGATGAGCTTAATCAGATCGCTGATACAGATTTCAACGGTGTTATTTCTCTGAACGGTGGTACGATGTCTGACGGAGTTGCTGCTTCCAACGGATTGTTCACATATCCCGCTGCAAATAAAGTTGTACAGCCTGTCGGATCGGGCAGTGTGGCAGGTCATGCAAAGATAGACGTTGAAGTCGCAGCAGGAACAACAGACCTTGGAAAATATGAATATATTGACAGCGTTATCGCTGGCACAGGTATTGCAGTCAAGGGTTGGTATTACAATAATACTCCCGTAGCTGCGCCTCCCTTTTCAGTGACAGACGAAAACGGAAATGCTATTACTACATTTTCAAACGGCGATGTCATTTTATTAAAAAATCCTGCTGATGGCGTTTCTGTACCTAATTCTTACGAAAATGCTCGGGCTGATATGACGTTCGTATCTTCTATTGCTTTGCAGGTAGGTGCACGTTCAAAGGATGCCGTTAATTTTACATTTAAGTATGATTCCGATGGTATCGGCGGACTTGAAGCAGATCTTGATGTTTCCGCAACAGGACTTGAAACAGATAAGCTGACTCTGATAACACAGAGCGGGGCAAATGTAGCCATAGATCAGATCGATTTTGCAATCAATAAGGTATCGATGGTCCGTGCGACGTTTGGTGCGATGCAGAACAGACTTGAGCACAAGATAGATAATCTTACATCCACAGCGGAAAATATTACAGAGGCTGAATCCACTATCCGTGACACTGATATGGCTTTTGAGATGATGAATTATACAAAGGCTAACATACTTCAGCAGGCAGCTCAGTCCATGCTCTCACAGGCAAATCAGCAGCCGCAGTCTATCCTTCAGCTTCTTGGATAATAAAACAAAACAGCAGTCTGGAGATCAGACTGCTGTAATTTTTTACAGGTCGTCAGCGTCCTGTACTGGCACCTCATAAGGGTCGTCAGGCACGCCTGTATACATACCCTGAGGATCGGTTTCAGGTGACGCCATAGAGGTAAGGCCCTCAAGACGTTTGTTTATCCGTCGTATCTTTTCCGGGGAAGGCTGAAACAAAATACATCATCCTTTCTCTCATTTTCTGTCGGATATCGATAAAAAGACCGCTGCGACCTTGCGTCACAACGGTCTTTATTATTTTGTCTGTAAGGAGAAAAAAGATACACGTTATTTTTTTCTCATATCATTGGCGGTGTAAACCACTTCTGCATAGATCGAAGCTACTATCTGATATAGCTCCTTAGGGATAGTTTCACCTGCATTGAGCATTACAAGCAGCGCTGCTACGCTGTCGTCACGATAGATGGGAACGCCGGATTCATCAGCAATATTAACTATACGCTGTGCAAGCTCGCCCAGACCTGAAGCGACTACTACGGGAGCATAGTTCATATCCGGATTATATTTCAATGCAACTGCGGCATTCTGTCCGTAGATACGTTTGTTGTTTGCAGGTGGTTTGGGATGTTTGCTCTGCATATTTTTTCCTCCTTATACTCTTGTGTTGAGGGTAGTTCTCTTATCCACTATCTTCGGGAATATTTCAATGAGATTATGTGGCTTCTGAAGAGGTGCAGTTTCAAAAGTACGTGCATTATAGCCGATATTTCGTATTATTTTATTGATACGGTCCTTCATAGGATCGATCTGCTTTTCAAATCGTGGAGGATAAAGCAGTGCAATGTTTACATCTTCACCAAGGGCGTACATATCCAGCTCAAATCTGCCTATGCTTTCAACATCAAAGGTGAGGAAAAGATGGTAGTTACGCTGTGTTCCCGGTGTGTTGTTGGGATTATTTTCATCGTTGTCTACCCAAAGCTCGCCGAATGCCTTTGTTCCGTTTACATCAAGCGGCAGTATATAGTGTGCAAGCGGAGTAAACACACCGGGTGCATTTAACAGGCTTTGCAGCAGATTTGTTGCATTGAAGCTGTCCAGCGATTTAAGTGCGGGATGATTGATATTTTCCTGAATGAATTCTGTAAGGCTGTCAAGAGTCGAGCTTACAGGTGGACGGACGCCGTGCTGTGGCAGTTCGTTTTTAAGCGCCATCTGCTCTATGACATCCACGAACGCTCCGTAAAGACGTTCTCTGATAGGGATATCAGGCATTGAGCGCAAAAGCTCGTTAAGCTTGTCGATTGCTTCCTGTACTGTATTCACTTTTGAAAAGTCAGCAAGAAAGGCTTCAAACTGCTCTCCTGTTTCGTCATGTACAAAAAGTCCCTTTACAAGATTCTGTAAAGTTTCCATTCCACTGAACTTTCCTCTGCCGTAAGCAGATAAAAGTTGCTCGATATTATAGCCGCTGTGCTTCAAAAGTGGCATAAAACTCTTTTCACTCATGCTGTCAAACAGGAATTTTCTATAACCCGAAAGTGTTTCCTCTTCAAACTCTTCGTTATTTTCTACAAAATCTTCTGATGCGCTTTCAGCAATGTGCTGAATATCACTTTCAGACCCCATTTTATTTAAATTTTTATCGGTCAAATTGCCTGTTAGTGGTTGATTTTGTGAAAGATTTGTAGTATAATTATCTAAAGACGCTTCTTTTGAAGCTCCCATATTGTTTGCAGTCGGATTACTTGCTTTTGGATATTCTGCATTTCCGGTGTTTGAAGTCTGATCGTCAGTATTCAGAATGTTTGCAGTCGGTTTGTTTACATCCTGCTTATTGAAAAGAGCCTTGTAAAGTCTTGTGAAAGAATTTTTCAAAGATTCTCTCAATGTTCCGGATGATATCTGGGACATCAGCAGGTTGAAGTACTCCTTGCACATGTAAGGGCTGTTGTTGTACCTTGATAGATTATGTATTATCAGTGGTATCAGCATCTGGGTCTTATCGTCATTAAGAAGACTTCCGCTTACATCCTTCAGGATCGTCAGGGTCTCTGTCTTGAGATAGTCGAAATATTTTTCGGCATCCTCCGCTCCCCACTGCTTGGAAAGGCTCATGAGCTTTGTCGAGAGCTTTTCATTCGGAGAGAAATATTCGGACAGGAACTTCATGTTTGCTTTCAGCGCACCGAGTATCTCATTTTTATTCTGTGCAAAGTTTAGTGATTTGAGCAGGCTTCCGATAAGCTCCTTGGTGGAAGGATCGGTCGTGGTCTTTGCAACCTCACGGAGAACATCGTAGAATTCATGGCCGCTGAACATCGTGTTCTGCTGTTCCTGATTCTGGATCTCCTCAACAAGCTGTTCGGGTGTTACATAAAGGTCTCTTGCAAGATCTTCAAGTTTGCCGTACAGCTCGGTGTGACCGGTGATAAGAGCCTGATTGAGTACCTCTACATTAAGCAGATCCTTAAGGGTCTCAACGGCGAGGGTGGGATCTTTTGCAACCTGTACCGACAGCGGTATAAGCTCTCGGTTTCCCATTTCCAGCTTACTTCTCGCTCCTGCGTCGGAAGAGCTGCCAGACCCACCGACACCCGTCAGCTTGACTATATCAAACGGCTCGGTATTTGCGTCCATAGGACGTGAGCTGTAATTATAGTTTTTGGCGGTTATGGGATTATTTATCTGCGGAATTTGTGCCATCGGCTTCACTTCCCTTCATAGTATCTGTTACTATTGTAGCATAAAACCGCTGAATAATAAAGTATTTTTTAAAAAAATTTTCATAGCAAAAAAATAATGGAATTTGTGCAGAAATGCGCATCGGAAAGGACTGTTATTATGGCAAGAATCGAACCCGGCATGGAAGCTATGCTTGACATGTACTTCTATGAAACAAACTCTCTTCTTGAGCAGCTTGATGAGATCCTGTTGAGGACGGAGCAGGCAAATTGCTTTGACAGTGAGGACATTAAGGAGATCTTCCGTATAATGCACACTATCAAAGGCTCTTCCGCAATGATGGGATTTGACAATCTGTCGGTGCTTGCTCATAAGGCAGAGGATATGTTCTTTGTTATCAGAGAAAATCCTGATGTTATCACAGATGTAAGCTTTGTTTACGATCTGGTGTTCCAGGTTTCCGACTCTTACAAGGCTCAGATCGAGGCTATCCAGAATCACGTTGACGGTGAATACGAAAGCATGGATTTCACCGATCTTATCAATAAGCTGCTTAAGGCAAGAGATGTGCTTCTTGGTGAGACATCCGCAGATGCTGTTGCACCTGCTGCAGGTACGCCTGCCGCTGCTGCTCCCGCTGTGGAGACTGATTCTGATAAGACTACTGTAAAGGTGTTCTTCGAGGATGGCTGCCAGATGGAAAATCTGCGTGCATTCCTGCTCATCAACACCATCAAGGAAGAGTGCTCGTTCCTTGAGTTCACTCCTTCTGACGTAGAGACAAATCCCGAAACATCCAAGACCATCATTGACAACGGCTTCCTTATCACATTCAAGCCCCTTGACAATGTTGACTTTGTATTAAAGCAGATCGAGAACGCTCTTAACGTTCAGTCTTATGAGGTGGTTGCTGCTGCGACCGCAGCTCCTGCTGCAGAGCTTCCTCCCGAGCCTAAGGCTGTGGCTCCCGCTCCCGTTGCGGCATCCTCAGCACCTGTTGCAGCTCCCGTAGCTGCACCTGCTGCCCCCGAGGTAAAGGAGCAGTCCTCCGTTGAGAAGGCGCAGGCTGCTGTTGAAAAGGCACAGGCTGCAAGCGGTATGCAGAAGCAGAATCTTATCAGTGTAAATCTTGCAAAGCTGGATGCGCTGCATGATATCGTTGGTGAGATCATCACTACCGAGTCTATGGTAATATCCAACCCCGACCTTGAGGGTCTGGAGCTTGAGAGCTTCAACAAGGCTGCAAGACAGCTCAGAAAGCTGACAAGCGAGCTTCAGGATACGGTAATGTCCATCCGAATGGTACCCCTTGCAGGCGTATTCCAGAAGATGAACAGAATAGTGCGTGATATGAGAAAGAAGCTCGGCAAGGAAGTTGACTTCGTTATTGAGGGCGAGGAGACCGAGGTAGACAAGTCCATCGTGGACAGCCTGCAGGATCCCCTTATGCATCTTGTCCGCAACTGTATGGACCACGGTATCGAAGATGACGTTCAGGACAGAATAAATGCCGGCAAGCCTGAAAAGGGCACACTGAAGCTTTCTGCACAGAATGCTTCAGGCGAGGTAATCATCACTGTACAGGATGATGGCGCCGGAATCGATCCCGAGAAGATACTTGCAAAGGCAAGAAAGCAGGGCATCCTTACAAAGCCCGAGAGCGAATACAGTGAGAAGGAGATCCAGAATCTTATTCTTCTTCCCGGCTTCTCTACTAACGAGCAGGTTACTGAGTTCAGTGGACGTGGCGTTGGTATGGACGTCGTTAAGGCGAACGTTGAAAAGTGCGGCGGTACTATCGTGGTTGACAGCAAGAAGGGTTCTGGTACTGCATTCATCATCAAGATCCCGCTGACTCTGGCAATTATCGATGGTATGGAGATCACCTGCGGCGATCTGGTATTCACAGTTCCGATCGCTACCATCAAGGAGAGCTTCAAGGCTGAGGCAAGCCAGATCATCCGTGACACAACTAATAACGAAATGATAATGATAAGAGGCGTATGCTATCCCATCCTCAGACTCCACGAAAAATTCGGCATAGAAACAAAGGTGACAGATCTTGAAGAGGGTATCCTGTTGCTTGTTGAAACAGACAACAAGAGTATGTGTATCTTTGCTGACAAGCTTATCGGTGAGCAGCAGGTAGTTGTTAAGCCTTTCCCGAAATATCTTGCAAGATATAACATCAAGGGCGAGGGTCTGTCAGGATGTACGATCATGGGCGACGGTAGTATTTCGCTTATCATTGATACAAATACACTTATCGGTTAAAGGGAGGAAAAGCAAATGACATACGATGTAATTAAGGAGGCTGTTGCAAAGCAGCAGTCCGGCGATAAAAAACTCTCTACCGAAAACCGTATCCTCGGCAAGGTCATGACCTTCTATATAGGCGATCAGATCTACGGTATCGAGATACAGAACGTTATTGAGATCATAGAGATGCAGCCTATAACAAGGATCCCTCATGTCCCCTCATTTATTAAGGGTATAATCAATGTAAGATCCAAGGTAGTGCCGATCATTGATATCAGAACACGTTTCGGTAAGGAGGAGATCCCTTACACCAGCAGGACATGTACCATCATCCTTACGATGGATGATATCACTGTGGGCATCATCGTTGACAGAGTTGCTGATGTTGAGGATATCCACTCCGGTGATATATCTGCGACACCTGAGAGCCGTGCTGTAAACACAAATGCGTTTATCCAGTACATGATACGCTCCGGTGAGGACGTCAAGATGATCCTTGACGTTGAAAAACTTCTTGGTGACGAGGTGTAATCAATGGATATAACCGACCGTGAGTTTGAACGCCTTGTTGCGTTCATGCACGACAATTACGGAATAAATCTTTCCGCAAAACGTGTGCTTATACAGGGTCGTCTCGGCAATATGCTGAGAGAGCGTGGTTTTGCAAGTTATAATGATTATCTTGACGCTGTGATGGCTGATAAGTCAGGCGCAGAGGTTACCACTATACTTAATAAGCTTACGACAAATCATACCTTTTTCATGCGAGAGCCTGAGCACTATACCTATCTTAAGGAGGTAATACTTCCTTACGTAGTGGCAAATGCAAAGACAAAGGATATCCGTATATGGAGCGCAGGCTGCTCTTCGGGTGAAGAGTGTTATACAACGGCGATGCTTCTCAATGAGTATTTCGGTAAGGAGAAATCCCAGTGGGATACAAGAATACTTGCTACCGATATCTCAAACAGTGTTATGGAGAAAGCAAAGCGTGGTGTTTACAGTGCGGACGGCATGAAGGGCTTGAGTCCCGAGTGGCGCAGCAAGTATTTCAATAAGATCGGCGACGACAAGTATGAGATATGCCAGTCTATCAAGAATGAGATAATCTTCAAGCCGTTCAATCTGATGAACCCCATGCCAAATAACTATAAGGCACGTCCGTTTGACCTTATTTTCTGCCGAAACGTTATGATATACTTCGATCAGCCTACAAAAAATGCGCTGGTAAACAGATTTTATGATGTTATAAAGCCCGGCGGATATTTCTACATAGGTCATGCCGAGAGTATTCCCCGAGGCGAGACAAAGTTTGATTATATCAAGCCTGCTATCTATCGCAGACCTTTAAAATGAATATGATCTCTATGTCCCCGTCATTATAATACGACGGGGCATAGCATTATTAATCATTATTAGGAGTTGTTAATGAAAAAGATCAAGCTGCTTGTGGTTGATGATTCCATCCTTTTCCGAGAGGTCCTGGCACGTTATATACGTCAGGATGACCAGATAGAGGTGATCGGAACGGCGGGCGATGCCTATTCCGCAAGAGATATGATAGTAAAATATGCGCCTGATGTTATGACGCTTGATATCGAGATGCCACGCATGGATGGCATAGCATTTTTGCGAAAGCTATTGCCCCAGTGCTATATTCCAACAATAGTGGTATCGTCGTGCGCTGACCGCAAGGCAGACGCACAGTCTGCCGGTGCTACTGAGTTTATCGCAAAGCCTCTAACTCGCACCAACAGTGATATGCAGAAATTTGCCGAGATGCTGTGCACTTCAATAAAGCGTGCCAATTCTAAGAGCAATATCACCAGAATTGCCCGTGGTGAGACGGCTGCAAAAACCAATAAGGTGGAGCTTTCTGAGCACCATCGTCCCGGCTCGGGTATAAAGTCGATAGCAGAGCTTGCTGCTGAGAGAAAGACAGCGCCGCAAAAAACTGCCCCTGTGGCTTCCCCTGCCCCGTCGTTTTCAGGAAGGGCAATAAGAAAATCTGATATAGTTGTTGCGCTTGGCGCATCAACAGGCGGAACAGAGGCATTGGAACAGGTGATCAGGAATTTCCCCGAAGATATGCCGCCCGTAATTGTTGTGCAGCACATGCCTGCCGGATTTACAAAGATGTATTCCGAACGATTGGACCGTTGCTGCAATGTGGAGGTAAAAGAGGCAGAGGATGGTGACAGACTTCGCACGGGTCTTGTAATAATCGGTGCGGGCGAGCATCATTTGAGGCTTTGTAAGGATGTTAAGGGATATTATATTTCCTCGAAGAAGGGCGAAAAGGTATCGGGACACTGCCCATCTGTTGATGTCATGTTCTCCAGTGTGGCAGAGGTAGCAAAGGATAATGCTATCGGTGCGATACTTACAGGAATGGGACGAGACGGTGCCGATGGTCTGCTGAAGATGAAAAATGCAGGCGCATTTACAGTTGGTCAGGATAAAGAGACTTGTGTAGTATATGGTATGCCTATGGAGGCATATAAGATCGGCGCAGTTGATGTACAGGCACCATTGTACAGGATAGCAGACATAATACTGGAAAAGCTGTATTGATCGGTCTGTTATACTATAAAAATTGTCATTATGTAAGTAAGGTCACTTCTGTCATAAATGAACGGAAGTGACCTTGTTTTATATCACAAGCGATGCGAGAAATAAAATACGACAGTACGGGAGGATAATAATATGGTCTACACAGTAAAAATAGAGCAGACGTCTGAGTATCCCAAGAGAATGAAATATATTGCCAAAACAGATTCGTTCATTGAAAAGGACTGCGACAGCCTTTCATATATCAGAAATGTTCCTCAGCCTTATGGGTGGATAAAGGAATCGGGCACGCCGCCCTGCGATCACCTTGATGTCATTGTTATGACAGAAAAGCATTACGAGCTTGGTGACGAGGATAAAATAAAGATCATTGGTGTGTTCTGCCGTAACGATGGAGATAACAAGCTTGTCGGCGTACTTGAGAACAGAGATATTGACGACTTTTCGCAGCTTACCGATACAGAAAAAGAAGATCTGCACCGCTTGTATCCAAGGGAGGATGTCGGTGAGGGTTGGTTCGGACGTGAAAAAGCCGAACAGATCATAGCTGATTACTTTGCAAAGCCTAAGCGAAAGACTATTATAATGGTGCAACATACTGAGTCACAGCACCATGTCAACGGAATGATCGGCGCATGGGGAGATTGGGAGCTTACTGAGCGTGGACGAAAGCAGGCTTATGATATCGGAAAATGGTTGCTTTATGAGGATTGTGACAAGTGCTTCAATATGTATGTGTCGGATCTGAAAAGGGCAAGCCAGACCGCAGATGAGATTAATAAGACGCTGTATATAAATCCAATCATGACCGAAGCTATCCGTGAGGTCAATGCGGGCGCAGGTAACGGGCAATCACGAGAATGGTACGACCGCAATAAAGCGCCACGTGGTGATGGCTACGATCCCGATTATAAACCGTTCGAGGACGCAGAGTCAGACCGTGATCTTTGGAACAGGCTGTACCCCTTCTATCGTGACATAGTGTCTGGCAGCATGGAGCGTATACTTATCGTGTCCCATGGAACGGCACTCAGTTTTTTGCAGTCTATGCTGATGGGCTATTCTTTTGAGGATATCGAAAAAGTTCGTATGAATGGCGTCGGTGGTTCGGTATCCAAGATCGTTATAGAGCCAAGCGGCAAGGTTATCGTCTGCTATATCAATCAGAGAGTATGCTGATATAAAAAAACAGACCTGAATTTTCAGGTCTGTTTTGTTGTGTCTGATTTTTATTATCAAGCCTTCTTGCGTTTTGTCCACCATATCCACAGAGGGCCTGCAAGGCATACGGAGGAGTAGAAGCCTACCAGCATACCTACTGCAAGAGGAAGCGCAAAGGAAATGATAGAGGTAACACCCATCAGTACACATACAACGGAGATAGCAGCCATAGCGGTTACGGTTGTTGCTGTCGTAATGACAGAACGAGTGAGTGTCTGGTTGATACTCATGTTTACCAGTGTGGCATCGTCCATTCTTGTGCCGTATCTTGCACGGTTCTCACGCAGACGGTCGTAAATAATGATCGTATTATTGATGGAGTAACCCAGCAGTGTAAGGATAACTGCCATGAAGTTGGAGTCGAGCGCCATTCCACAGAATACATATACTGCGTATGTCAGTGCAACGTCATGCAACAGACAGCAGATAGCGATGATACCTGCGGACAGACCGCCGATCTTCTGGAATCTGATCGTGATATAAATTACCAGCAGTATGAATGCAAGAACTACTGCGATAAGACAGTTTATGAAGAATGCTGTACCGGAAGAAGCGCTTACATTTGTTGTGTCGACATTTTCGATATTGTTGTCGGGATATGTTGCGATAAGCTTGTCGGTAACACTTGCAAGCATATTATCGTCCATTTTCTCATCTGCAACGAAAGATATTACGATGGTATTCAGGTCGCCTGTAAAGCTTGTACCTGTTGTTACTTTAGGAGTAGGTGTGCCGAGCTCCTTGACAGTTGCTGCGATATCGTTGGTGTTTACTTCACCTGTGTAGCTGTAGGTTACCATAGTACCGCCCTTGAAGCGGATATCTACCTCAGGTACAAGGATAAAGGAGAATATCGCAGTGAGTGCGATAAGGGATGCGGAAATGATAACGTAGATCTTTGTGTTCTTTACAAAGTTGAAATTTGCCTTGGTGGTAAGTTCAATAGTATTAACAGTATCCTTGCCGTTTTCAGCAACAGCTACTGCAGCAGCACCCTTGCCACCACCGTACAGCCAGGGCTTTCTGAAGCATCTGAACTGAGAAAGCGCAGTGATCATAAGACGTGTTGCCCAGCAAGCCATAACGAAGTTCATAACTACGCCGGCAAGCAGTGTGAAACCGAAAGAGTAGATGGTACCCTCGGTAGATGCGCCGAACCATGTGCCGAATACTGCCATAAGAATAACTGCTACGATAATAACTGTAAGGTTACTGTCGAGGATTGCAGCAAAACCACGTTCGAAGCCGTTCTTGATAGCGCCGTCAATAGTTCTGCCGGATTTAAGCTCTTCTCTGATTCTTTCTGCGGAAATAACGTTTGCGTCAACACCCATACCGATGGACAGGATGATACCTGCGATACCGGGCAGTGTGAGAGAGGAAGAATCATTGAAAGCAAAGAAGCCTGTGATAGCGGCAAACATACCACCAACCTGACCTGCCAGTGCGATCACTGCTACAAAGCCGGGCAGACGGTAGTAAGCGATCATAAAGATAGATATGAGAGCAAATGTGATAAGACCTGCGATCGCCATAGCATCACGGGCGCCTGTACCCAGAATGGGAGAGATGGTGGAAAGGTTTTCAATCTCAAGCTTGAAAGGGAGAGAACCACCGTTGATCTTGTTTGCAAGATCCTCAGCGGGGCCGGGCTCGTCATACTCGGGAGAGGTGATGATGGCGCTGCCGCCTGTGATCCTCTGAGAAACATTGGGGGCGGAGATGCAGATATCGTCCATCCAGATTGAGATCTGCTCATTTATCAGTCTTCCTGTTGCTTCTGCGAAAGAGTTTTCGCCTGCTTCGGTAAGATCAAGAACAACAACATACTGGTTGCTGTCGGGATCATAGCTGACATAAGCACGGTCAACGTCTGTACCCTGAAGGATTATCTTGTCTTTGGTAACTCCTGTTGGCAGTCCCTCTTCATCGACCTCGTACTTCTCACGGAAAGTAAGGAGAGCGGTCTCACCTATTTCTTTTACAGCTGCCTCGGGGTCAAAGCTGGTGTCGTCAGCCTGCCAGGGGAACTGTACGATGATGGTCTGGGATGTACCGTCAACGTAAACCTCGTAGTCGTTGATGTTTTTGTCCACCAGACGTGTCTCAATGATGGACTTTGCTGCATTGAGGTCGTCTGCGGTGATCTCATGCTCCGCAGCGTAGTCATCGGGAACGCCGAATGATACGTTTACACCGCCACGGATATCGATTCCCCATCTTATATCATCAATGCCCCAGACAATATGGCTTTCGGTGTCGCCGTAACGGGTGCTTACACCCATCATGGAAAGTGCCGTGAAAGCAATTATCAGAACAAAGATAATAAAGAAAACGGGTTTTGTGATTCTTAATTTCAATTGTTTCACTCCGTTTCAAATTTGCTTGGCGGAACAATACCGCCATTTTAGTCTATACCAATTATTTATTATAATATATTTTGACAAATTAGTCAATAGCTAAAAAATAATAACATTAAATTTTCACTAAAAAAGATCAGTTTCTATCTTCCGATCTTAAAGTTGCGCCGAGAGGCGCCAGTCGTCTCATTATATCATTGATATCCTGCCGGGAAACGTCTGTTTTCAGAATTTGTGGTACATTTTCGGCAATATCCTTTGCCATTGCCAGACCATAGCCTGTTATCTCACGTATCTCTTTTATCATCATCATCTTGTTTTCGTAGGGATAGGAGTCGAGATACAGTACCGGATACTTTGGGGCATTGACATATTCGCCGAAGCGCACCTCCGTCGGATCGCCGTTTTCACTTTTTGTGGTCAGAAATCCGTCTGTCATAGTGTTGTTGAAGAACATCCCACGATACACTCTTCCGTCGGCGTAGAAATACCTGCCATAACCGCATAGAGCGCCGCCGATCCAACTACCCTCGCACCGGTCGCCGTTGGCTTTGGTCAGTGTTCCGTTTCCGTTGCATTTGTTGTTGATAAAGCACCCTTCGTACACATCGCCGTTGCTATAATGATATATCCCCTGCCCGTTGTATGTGCCGTCAGAAAATTCGCCGATATAGCGCTCGCATGTATCGGCGAATATGAATTCACCGATACCATGCATTACCCCATTGTGCCAGTCGCCCTTGTATATATTGCCATTTTTGAAGCGCATTGTGCCGCTGCCTTCTCTTACTCCGTTTACAAGCTCACCTTCGTAATGGTCCTCTGTGTCAAGTGGGTCTGGTTTGTTTTTGGTGAAGAGTTCTTTTATTAATGTAAAAAACGACTTGCTCATAGCATTTACCTTTCGTTTGATTGATTTATGCAATTATTTTAACACAAAATAATCAAGGAGTCAACAAAACCGTTGCTATAAGCGCAGCGAAGATGCTTTTCCTGTGAAAAGCCGCCAATACATACAATATTCGCTATTTCGCTTGACTTTTATTATAAATAGTAGTACAATATAGGATAACCGCAAAAAACGGCGGCGAGGACGGCGCAGCTGCGGCATACCTGTATGTATGCGGGCGGCATCGGACGGACCACATCTGTTTCAGCGGCAATAAAATATGAACGGCGGGGCATTTGTTCAGCCCTGTTAGGAAAGGATGTTCACAATGATAAAAGTAACACTGGCAAACGGCGAAGTAAAGGAATTCGAGGCAGGACTTCTTGCATTTGATGTGGCAAGAGAAACAGGCGACGCCAAAACTGCGTGCCTTGCCGAGATCGATGGAAATGTGTGCGACCTGCGCACAAAGATCGAGACGGACTGCACTGTAAAATTCCTTACATTTGAGGACGAGCAGGGCAAGCGCTGCTTCAATCACACTGCTTCTCACATTCTTGCGCAGGCTGTAAAGCGCCTGTACCCGAATACGAAGCTTGCTATCGGTCCTGCAATCGACAACGGATTTTATTATGACTTTGATTTTGAAGAGCCTATCACTGCGGATGCGCTCCCCAAGATCGAGGCTGAGATGAAGAAGATCGTCAAGGAAGCTATCAGACTTGAGCAGTTTACAATGGCTCCCGATGAGGCGATAAAATATCTTGAAGAGCAGGGTGAGATCTACAAAGTCGAGCTCTGCAAGGAGCACGCTGATAAGGGAGAGCCTATAAGCTTCTTCAGACAGGGCGATTTTACAGACCTGTGTGCAGGTCCTCACATGATGTCCACATCTCCTATCAAGGCATACAAGCTCACTTCCGCAACAGGTGCTTACTGGCGTGGCAGCGAGAAGAACAAAATGCTTACAAGAATTTATGGTACAGCATTCCCCAGCAAGGACGCTCTCAACGAGTATCTTACAGCAGTTGAAGAGGCTAAGAAGCGTGACCATAACAAGATCGGCCGTGAGCTTGAATATTTCACAACGGTAGATTGCATCGGTCAGGGTCTCCCAGTTCTGCTTCCCAAGGGCTCCAAGGTGGTACAGATACTTCAGCGCTGGGTAGAGGATACCGAGTACAAGCGTGGTTGTCTGCTGACGAAGACACCGCTTATGGCTAAAAGAGATCTCTATAAGATCAGTGGTCACTGGGATCACTATCTGGATGGTATGTTTATTCTGGGCGACCCCTATGACGAGACAAAGGAATGCTTCGCAATGCGACCCATGACCTGCCCGTTCCAGTATCAGGTGTTCCTTAACAGACAGCGCAGCTACCGTGATCTTCCCATGAGACTTACCGAGACATCTACCCTGTTCAGAAACGAGGACAGCGGTGAGATGCACGGACTTATCAGAGTAAGACAGTTCACCATCTCCGAGGGTCATTACATTCTCCGTCCCGAGCAGTTGGAGGAGGAGTTCAAGGAGTGTCTGGAGCTTGCGAAGTACTGTCTTGAAACAGTAGGTCTGCTTGAGGACTGTACGTTCCGCTTCTCGCAGTGGGATCCCGCAAACCCCAAGAACAAGTACGAGGGCACAGCGGAGCAGTGGGAAACAGCCCAGTCTACAATGAAGACCATCCTTGATAATCTCGGAGTTGAATATTCCATCGGAATCGATGAGGCTGCATTCTACGGACCCAAGCTGGACATCCAGTATAAGAACGTATTTGGCAAAGAGGATACGCTGGTAACCATCCAGATCGATATGCTGCTGGCAGAGAAATTCGGAATGGAGTACGTTGATGTAGACGGCACAAAGAAGCGTCCTTATATCATCCACCGTACATCTCTCGGATGCTACGAGAGAACTCTCGCATATCTGCTTGAAAAGTACGCAGGCGCACTGCCGCTGTGGATGTCACCCGAGCAGGTACGCATCCTGCCTATCACAGACAGAGCAAAGGAATACGCAGAGAGCATCTCCGAAAAGCTTGAGAATCTCGGCATCCGCACATCTGTCGACAACAGAAATGAGAAGATCGGCTGGAAGATACGTCAGGCACAGATCGAAAAGATCCCTTACTTCTTCATCGTTGGCGATAACGAAGTCGAGGCGAATACTGTAGCGCTCCGTTCCCGCAAGGACGGCGATCTCGGTGCGTCTCCGCTGGATGAGGTCATCTCTAAGATCGTTCTTGAAAACGCTGAGAAGAAAAGATAATATACTATAATATAATACAGAAAGGTTGGAAAACAATGGCTAATCAGTTGACCCCGGATGAGATCAAGAATATCAACAAGGCGCTTGAGGACAGGATCATCGCAGCAGTGGAGGATAACAGCAAGTGGAAGAGCGTGCTGCCCGATCTGATGAACGCAGAAGTGTTCGTTGTTGCTCAGGTATCTGACAAAACAGACGCAAACGGCAAAAAGCTGCTGAACATCCTTTCCATGAAGAATAAGGAAGGTCAGATGTGCATACCTTTCTTTACTTCTCCCAACAAGATGGCTGTGCTGGCAACTCCTGAAAGAAAGTCCTTCAACTGCATGAAGATGAAGACTATCAGGCTGTTTGAGGCTGTAAAGGGCAAGGCTGCAATGCTTAATCCCGGTTCTCATAATTGTACAAAGCTCTTCACTCCCTTTGAGATGAATCTGCTGGTTATGGAGAACAGAGGCGAGAATAACAAGTAATATAAAACAACCGCAGTGGTCTGTCAGCCGCTGCGGTTTGTAATGACAAATAGGAGAATGTGCTATGAAGAAATTATTTGCTGCTGTGGCTGCATCCGTCATGCTTTTATCTGTGACGGGATGTTCAAAGGAAGCTATGGACAATGTTTCGCAGTTTATTGAGGCAAGCGGTAGAGATTATGGAAAGACATACACTGCAAAGATGGGAGAAGAGCAGAAGAATTCTTTCTTCACCACTGTCGTAAACAGCGTTGAGATCAAGGACGAGGTAAACGGCTATGTTCCTGACGAGGGGTACGAGTTCGCTTGCGTTAACATTACGGTAAAGAACATATTCGACGATAAGATAATCATGGGCTGCGGCGATTTTGAGATCGCATGGGGCGACGATGAGGACGAGCGTGACGTCCCTGCTTATGCCGATGACCTTTCCGAAGACCTTTATCCTGAGCAGTTCTATCTTGACAAGAACGAGAAGTTTACCGGTACAGTATTCTTTACAGTACCCGTTGACAGAGACGGTGACCTTAAGTTTATTTATGAGGAGCTTTACGACGATGATTTCGAAGGCAGCACTTACATAATAGAGCTTGGCGATCCCGACTAATAGTAGAACATATCTTTAAAAACATCCCGAAAACCTACTTTCGGGATGTTTTTTATGGCTTTTCAGTACAAATAGAAAAAAATTTTAAAAATTTCTAAAATTTTTTTAAAAAAGTGCTAAAGTTTTCAAAAATACCGCCGATATAATATACGTGATAGCTGAAAAGCTAAAAGTTCTCCAAGTGTACATAAGAGAACGAACATTTTATTACTTCAACCATACGTCCCCACGGGAACGGATTTCCCGAAAAAGTTAACAAGGGACGTGAATTTCAAGGAGGAAATTATTATGGCAGGAATGGTAGTACAGCATAACATGAACGCGATCAACGCGTACAACAGACTCAACACTAACATCAGTGGTCTCAAGAAGTCTTCTGAGAAGCTTTCTTCCGGTTACAGAATCAACCGTGCAGGCGATGACGCTGCAGGTCTGGCTATTTCCGAGAAGATGAGATCCCAGATCCGTGGTCTGAACCAGGCTAAGAGAAACTCTCAGGATGGTATCTCCATGATCCAGACATACGAGGGTGCTCTTCAGGAAACACACTCCATCCTTCAGAGAATGAAGGAGCTGGCAGCAGAGTCCGCTAACGGCACATACGACGACAAGACAGACCGTGCAGCTATCCAGCTCGAGTTCGATCAGCTTAACGACGAGCTCAACCAGATCGCTGATACAGACTTCAACGGCGTACAGGCTCTCAACGGTGGCTCTCTCGCTTCCTCTTCTACTGTATCCGTACCCAACGCATTCAGCGGCATGGCAAGCTCCCTGACCTACGCTTCCACAATCACACTGCAGGTAGGCGCTCGCTCCAAGGATGCTGTTAAGTTCACATTCTCTTACACATCCGAGGGTATCGGTTCTCTGACTAAGGACCTCAACGTTACAGCTAAGGGTCTTGGTACATCCAGCCTGAGCCTTGCTTCCCAGGGTTCTGCTAATAAGGCTATCGACCAGATCGACTTCGCTATCAACAAGGTTTCCATGGTTCGTGCAACATTCGGTGCTATGCAGAACAGACTTGAGCACAAGATCGAGAACCTGACTGCAACAGCAGAGAACATGACAGAGGCTGAGTCCAACATCCGTGACACAGACATGGCTGCTGAGATGATGAACTACACCAAGTACAACATTCTCCAGCAGGCTGCTCAGTCTATGCTCGCTCAGGCAAACCAGCAGCCCCAGTCCATCCTGCAGCTCCTCGGCTAATCCTAACGGGTTCGCTAATGCAGCTTAAAGGTGGCAGGGCAGCGTAAATGCTGACTAGCTAACAAGGCTCCCCCGAAGCGATTCGGGGGAGTTTTTGTTTAAAACAGTGATTTTGTGTTTGTATAGTATTGTATTATAATCGGTTTTATGGTAAAATACTGATAGATACTTTAAATGACGAAAGGATGTTACGCTCTATGCTGTTGACCATCGGAATGATCGTAAAAAACGAAGAAAAGTACCTGCGCCGTTGCCTTACGGCGATACAGCCGATACTGAAAAATGTGGATAGTGAGCTTATCATCGTTGATACAGGCTCCACTGATAAAACCGTTGAGATTGCAAAGGAATTCACCGATAAAGTCCTGTTTTTCGAGTGGATCAATGACTTTGCTGCTGCAAGAAACCACGGTTTAAAGCAGGCAAAGGGCGAGTGGTTCATGTTCCTTGATGCAGATGAGATCTTCGTCACTTGTGACAGTATCATTGATTTCTTTAATTCGGGTACTTACAAAGAATATAATTCGGCAGTGTATGGCATCAAGAACTTTGTGTCTGAGGATAATCACGATGTTTATACAAATATCTATGTGCCCAGACTTACAAGGCTTCTTCCCGAAACCGAGTTTGTCAGCCCCGTACATGAGCGCTTCAACACCTATGGTGCGCCGATAATGGTGCTGCACGATGTGGCAGACCACTTTGGTTATGCGTTCAGCGGCAACGCAGAAATGAAAGAGGAGAAGTTCAAGCGTAACTCCGAGCTGCTTCTCAAGCGCCTTGAAACGGATGAAAAGTATGAAAACCCTTCGCTTTTCAGCCAGCTTTTTGATACATATTGCTTCCTGGATGACAAGACACAGGCTATCGAATACGCATATCAGGGTATAGAGCTGTGTAAAAAGCAGGAGAACGATTTCGTTCTTGCGTTGTACCACTCTCTTACTGTGCTGCATTATGTCAGCAAGAAGTTTGAGGATGTACTAAGAATATACGATGAATATTTCGAGGTGGACGACAGCATCCGTCAGGGAGAGAGATGTACCGACCTTGAAATGTATGCGTACCGTGCACTCTCGCTGTACGAGTTGCAGAGATTTGAGGAAGCCTACGAATCATTCCGTAAGTTCATCGCAATGTTTGACCGTGTGTACAACAAGGAGCTTTGTACAAGAGAGATACTGTATACCGTACAGCGTTTTAACAACGAACATTCTTTCGATGAGGTTAATGTATACTACACCGAATGTTGTATGAAGACAGGCAGATACAGCGATGCGGAAAAGAGCTTCAGAAACTCTCCCGCAAGCCATTTTGCCTACGCTCCCAATATATATAATCTTCGTATCCGCCAGGAGGTACAGCTCCTTTCAATGCGTGGTTGCTCTGATATAATCAAGATGTACAATAACCACGATAAAAAGGGCAAAAAGCACTTCTTTGATACACTCAGATATACGATGTTCATGATGAAGGATGACGACAGAAAATTCTTCATCAACAAATTCCATTCCATGAATCTGGAAAATACAGAGAGCCGAAACATCATCTCTCTGTATAAGTCACATTTCCTGGGTGACGGAATGGGCGAGGCCCGTATCAACACGTTCATTGAAAGGTTCGGCGCAGATCACCCTGATCTTCTGCTCCTTATGATGGACGAAAAGCTTGACATATCACCTTATGTAAAGGCTTGTGAAAATATTGAGGACAATATAAATCGTGGCTTTGCGGCTATCGAAGTGTTTGGTGATGCGGTCAAGGGTTATTCTCCCGATAACATCAAGGATACGATGGGCATTTATGGTGCGGCTAAGTTGTATCTGCAAAGCATACTCCACCTCATCAGCAAGAAAGCAGAGCTTGGTGACGTTATGCAGTATGCAGGCGATATTGGCATAATGTATTTGCAGACCTTCGGCGAGGCAAACATTCCTGAAGAGATCATGGCAGCGGTTACTATTGCCGAGATCGAGCTTTTGAGAAAAAACAGGAATTTCAAGGAGTGCATTGCAGCGTTAAGGCGGCTTATTAAATTGAACACAAAGTACGCTCCTATTGCAAAGGAGTATCAGAATATCATAAAGGCAGATATGGCATAATTAGATGTATCCCCCGAACTTTCGGGGGATTTTGCCATTATATACAAATGCAAGGTCGTCTGCGCCCTGCATTTTTTGTTACTTGCTATTGCATTTTCAGTGATTTTATGGTATGATTAACTATATATCTGTATATAAGCAAAAATAAATATAAACATATAAGAAAGGGTCAATATTATGAGTAAGGTAGTTAAGTTCGGCGGAAGCTCTCTTGCTGACGCTAATCAGTTCCGCAAGGTTGCGGATATCATTCATGCAGATCCCGAGCGTTGCTTCGTGGTTCCCTCTGCACCGGGCAAAAGATATTCCGATGATATCAAGGTAACAGATATGCTGTATACCTGCTATGACGCAGTGCAGAACGGCGAGGATTTTACAAAGGCATTTGCACCCATCAAGGAGCGTTTCAACGGTATCATTTCCGACCTTGGTCTGACGCTGGATCTTGACGAAGAGTTCGATAAGATCGGCGTAAACTTCAAGGCTGCCGCAGGCAGAGAGTATGCAGCAAGCCGTGGCGAGTACCTCAACGGTATCATCCTTGCAAACTATCTCGGCTTTGCTTTTATCGATGCTGCAAAGGCCATCTTCTTTGACAACAAGGGCAACTTTGACGATGACATCACAAACGCTTGCCTCGGTGCTATGCTTGACAAGACCGAAAAGGCTGTTATCCCCGGCTTCTACGGCGCTATGCCCGATGGCACGATCAAGACATTCTCCCGTGGCGGATCCGACTTCACAGGTTCCCTTGTCGCAAAGGCTGCTAAGGTGTCTATGTACGAGAACTGGACCGATGTAAGCGGTATGCTGGTAGCGGATCCCAGAATAGTTGAAAACCCCGCAGGAATCAGCATAATCACTTACAGTGAGCTGCGAGAGCTGTCCTACATGGGTGCAAGCGTGCTTCACGAGGACGCTGTGTTCCCTGTAAGAAGCGCAAATATCCCGATCAATATCAAGAACACAAACGCTCCCGAGGACGCAGGCACACTGATAGTTCCCTCCGAGCAGAATCCCGCTGCTGAGCACATCATAACAGGTATCGCAGGCAAGAAGGACTTCTCGGTAATCTCCATTGAGAAAGACAGAATGAACAGCCACAAGGGCTTCCTGCGCAGACTCCTCCAGGTTCTGGAGAACCACGGCATTTTCCCTGAGCACATGCCCACAGGTATCGATACAGTAAGCGTTATCGTAAACACACACGAGCTTGAGGGACAGCGTGAAAAGCTTGCAGAGCGCCTTTGCGAGGTGATTAAGCCCGACCACTTTGAGATAGTTGACGGCCTTGCGCTTATCGCAGTTGTAGGACGTGGTATGCGTTCCGTAAAGGGTGTTGCTACAAGAGTATTCGCAGCCCTTTCTCATGCAAATATCAATATCAGGATGATCGACCAGGGCTCCAGCGAGCTTAACATCATCGTAGGTATTGAAAGCGCAGACTTTGAAAAGGCTATCAAGGTGATCTACAATATGTTTATGCTCAGTGAATAACATAGACAAGGAGGATAAAAATGGATTATCAGACCTATCTTCACGACGCAAAGATCCGCAGCGGAAAAAGCGGCGCATATAAGAATTATCTTGTAAAGAATATAGAGATCATCGGTCAGAGAAAGCTGGCTGTAATAGCAGTAGACGAAGATTATGCGGTCCTTAACGAAACTATCGATATGTTGCGCAAAAAGAATGTGCGTGTTCCTGAGATAGCATTCAGAGTTACTACCGAGGAAAACAAGGCTACTGAGGATGGCGCTGTAAGATTCATCGAAGAGCTTAAGGGTAAGGCATCCTCTTTCTATGTGCTTGTCCTTGCACCCTATTACAGCGCAGAGGTGCAGCTTGCAGCTATGGACAAGGTGATAGGAACATCCGCAGGTATTGCGCTTGCACTCAAGTCTGTATGCGGTTATACAGAGCGTGACTACTGCGAGATGAACGAGCCGACAGGACTTGGTTTCAGCATGGCGAACAAGAAGATATCCGGCGCTATCGCAGCGGACATAAAGCGTTATGGGGGTATGGAGGCCTCCACTGCCGCACAGCTTTCATCTTACAAGGATAAGATGAAGGGTCAGCGTTGCTATATCCTTGGCAATAACAGCTCAAAGCTTGACGAGCTCAACGTTCTGATGAACGAGCGCACATTTGCGAGCGACAGCTTCTGCGATTTCTTCTCCAGAACTCCTCAGCGTCCCGCATACTACCTGCTTACTGACCCCGCTTCCTATCTCGGAAACGGAAAGTACATCGAGGGCATGGAGTGCTTCGTCAACACTGATGTAAAGGTGTTCGAGGATAAGTTCAAGAAAAAGCCCACATATCTTAACTCTCTCGGAAACGGTCTTATCGACGGACTTCCCACATTCCAGACAGCAAAGAGCCTGTATGAGACCTCTACTATCATGCCTATGTATCAGATGCTGCAGCTTGCCATCTACATGGGCTTTAGTGAGATATACATCTACGGCTTCGACGGCATTTTTGAGCTGGATATAGATTCCGACGGTATCGGCAGAAAGGTGCCTGAGGGCGGCGTCGCAGGCTTCCCCGAAAAGGCAAAGCAGGTGCTGGAGCGTGTACGTGCTTACGCAGACAACAACGGTATCAAGATATACAGCCTGTGCGAAACAACAGGACTTTCCATGTTCGAGCAGAAGAAGTACGAGGACATTGATTTGTCCGCAGCTTCTATCTTCAACAAGATCTAAACAAAATACGACAGGGCGGGAGCGATTCCGCCCTTTTGGTTAAAGGAGTAGCTTTATGAGCCTTGCAGATGAACTGTTTATACAGAACTGCCGTGATATCCTGGAAAACGGCATATCCGATGAGGGACAGGATATCCGCCCTCGTTGGGAGGACGGAACCCCCGCACACACGATAAAGAAATTCTGCATCGTAAACCGTTACGATCTTCAGAAGGAATTTCCGATCATGACCCTCCGCAGGGTTTATTACCGCTCCGCAATCGATGAGATACTCTGGATATATCAGAAGAAATCCAACCGTATCGAGGAGCTTTCTTCCCACGTCTGGGACGCATGGGCTGATGATAATGGTACCATCGGCAAGGCTTACGGATATCAGCTTGGTGTGAAGCATCAATATAAAGAGGGTGAGTTCGATCAGGTGGACAGAGTTCTGTTCGATCTTAAGAACAATCCCGCAAGCCGCCGTATCATGACAAACCTGTACAATCACGCAGACCTGCACGAGATGCAGCTTGCCCCCTGCGCTTACTCCATGACATTCAATGTTACGGGAAATAAGCTTAACGGACTTCTTAACCAGCGCAGTCAGGATATGCTTACGGCAAACAACTGGAATGTATGTCAATATGCGGCACTTCTTACGATGTTTGCAAAAGCAACAGGCTTTGAGCCGGGTGAGCTGGTACACGTGATCGCAGATGCACATATTTATGATCGTCATATCGACGCTGTGAAACGCCTCATTGAAAAGAAGCCCTTCCCTGCTCCGAAAATGGAGGTTGAGGATATCACGGACTTCTATAAGTTCACTAAAAACAGCTTTACAGCAATAGATTATCAGTATCACGAGTTCACCGACAAGATCCCCGTTGCGATCTGACAGATACAGAGAGGTTTAATATGTCCGAACAGAAAAGAATTGCGGTGCTTATCGACAGCGATAATGTATCGGCCAAATATGCACAGTTCATCATGCAGGAGGTCGAAAAGTACGGTACTCCCACCTTCAAGCGTGTTTACGGCGACTGGGAAAAGGGCGGAAACGGCTGGCATAACGCTGCCATAAACTACTCCATAATGCCTGTGCAGCAGACCTGTTATATCACAGGAAAGAACGCAACTGATTTTTCCATGATAATAGATGCGATGGACATCCTTTATACAGGAAATGTTGACGGCTTCTGCCTTGTTACAAGCGACAGCGATTTCACCCGTCTTGCCATCCGCCTGAGAGAGGCAGGAAAGCTTGTTGTAGGTATAGGTGAGCTTAAAACTCCTCGTGCATTTACTGTAAGCTGTCATCATTTCTGTTATCTTAACCAGATGTGCGAGCCTGAGGGTACCCTTGACGAGGAGGCTATCCGCAAGGCTGTCATCGACTATGTGACAGAGCACGACGGCGAGCGCATAGAGCTTGTAAAGATAAACGCCGTGCTTACGTCCCGTTTCGGAAACATAAATTTCGACGAGCTTGGATATCGTCGCTTTACGGCGTTTATAGACAGCTTCAAGGAGCTGCGCAGGAGCAACACCTTTGTCAAGCTTAAAAAAGCAAAGGAGCCTGCACCCGTACCTCAGAAAAGATCGGGCGAGGTAACTGAAGCCGAAATAGTTCAGGCTATGTCGGAATTCTTCCAGAACAACAAGCCCCAGAGCGATAATATGATGAAGATAGAGAGCTATCTCACAGACCGATTCGGCAAGATAGATTTCTCAAGATTCGGGTCAAAGCGTTTTGCAAAGTTCATCGACCGTCAGGCGGGCTTCAACCGCAACGGCACCGATGTAACTCCTGTTGAGATAGCCGAGAGCACCCGCATAACAGCGGAGATATTTGCCGATGAGGCACTCTCCTACGCAAAGGATAACAGTCCCAAGGGCGGTAATGCAGGGCAGCTCAACAATTATCTCATGGGCAAGTACGGAAAGAGCTATTACCGTGAACTGGGATTCAGCGATTTCCATGCCGCACTTGAAAAGGTGGAAGGCATAGCGGTGGAGAACAATCTTGTTTTCGTAAAAACAGATATGCCCGCTGTAACTCATGAGGAGATATCTCCCGATAAGGCGGCAGAGGCTGTAAAGGCCTATGCGGCAGCCAACATGCCTCAGGGCGGAAATATCGGTCAGCTAAATAACGAGCTTATGAACCGTTTTGGCAAGGGCTACTGCGCTTCGCTTGGCTTTGCGGATTACAAATCGCTGCTGGCTTCCATCGGTGGTGTCAATGTAAAGCGCAACCGTATCTACCTTGCTATCGTGAGCGAACAGCCTGCAGAGGAAGCTCCTGAGCCTGTTATAAAGGCAGAGGATACCAAAGAGGAGAATACGGATATCGTTGAAGTCCCCATCACAGAGGAGCTCACCGAGATGCTTGTGGAGCAGGAAGCTCCTACGGCAGAAAAACCCGATATGAACTCGCTTCGCCGTGATGTGCTGAACTTTGTCGCCAATGCCGAAAAGGGTGGCGGACTTTCTGCGCTTGGAAAGCTTCTGGACGAGAAATATGGCAAGGGAATCGTAAAGGATATGGGATTCTCCTCTATGCGTAAGCTTGCCGCAGAGGTCAGGGGTGTTGTTATACGTTCCAACAAACTGTATCTGGACGAAGCGTTCGCAAAGCAGACTGAGGAAATTGAGCAGTTTGTTATAGATTTCGCCAACAGCGAGGGCAAAAAGAGCATCCGTGCACTTGGAATTGAACTTAGAAAAAGGTTTGACGGATTTGACTTCAAGGACTACGGCTTTGCAAGGTTCACAGACTTTATCAATGCGATAGATGGAGTCAATGCGGACAGATATCATGTCAGGGCGGAGAAGTAATATGGATAACAGATTTTCCCGTACCGAAAGACTTCTGGGCGCAGATGCGATGGAAAAGCTTCGCAACTCCTGCGTTGCAGTATTCGGCGTAGGCGGAGTAGGAAGCTATATCGCAGAGGGGCTTGCCCGCAGCGGAGTTGGCCGTATAGAGCTTATTGACAGCGATGACGTGGATATAACCAACCTCAACCGACAGCTTGAAGCGCTTTCGGAAACGGTAGGACAGCCAAAGGCTGAGGCTATGAGGCAGCGCATATTACAGATAAATCCCGAGTGCGAGGTAACTGTGCGTAATTGCTTTTTCCTGCCCGAAAACTCGTCTGAGTTCGACTTTGCCCGATACGATTATATTGCAGATGCAGTGGATACCGTCACGGCAAAGATAGAGCTTGTTATGAAAGCACAGTCCGAGAGGACGCCTATAATCAGCTCTATGGGTACGGGCAATAAGCTCTGCCCTGCTATGCTGGAGGTATCAGACATCTACAGGACATCGGTGTGTCCGTTGGCACGTGTTATGAGACAGGAGCTGAAAAAACGAGGAGTTAAAAAGCTCAAGGTAGTGTACTCTAAAGAAGAACCGATAAAGGCACTTGCCTCGGAGGAGGAAAATGCTCATCGCCGGAACATTCCTGCCAGTGCAGTGTTTGTGCCGGGGGTTGCTGGACTTATCATCGCCTCGGAGATAGTTAAGGACCTCATAAGTTCGGATAATTAATATGAAAATCCCCGAAAGCAGATTTCGGGGATTTTGTATAAATCATAGCAAACTATACATTTTGTATAACTGTGGGATTATTGCTCCTAAACAAAAAAGCGATGAGAAACTCATCGCCTAATGTCAGCCGAAGCTATTAAGTATTAGCCCTCTACGGGAGCGCCAACGGGGCAGGAACCTGCACAAGCGCCGCAGTCGATGCAAGTATCAGCATCGATAACGTACTTGCCGTCGCCCTCAGAGATAGCGTTTACGGGGCAGTCACCTGCGCAAGCGCCGCAAGCGATGCACTCATCATTGATTACATAAGCCATTGTAGTATACCTCCTTATAAGATCCGAGAAATTCATTTTAAATTTCTCCTTAATATATTGTATCACATTTTCTGAAAAAATCAAGTGACTATTTTTACAAATTAAAACTGAAATTATGTGAAATACAGACAAAGGCATGACTAACTTGCTGATATATAGCGAGAGTTATAAGGCGGACAGGCAGGGATTGTGAAAAGAAAAAATATCGGCACCCTATCGGTGCCGATATCGATCAGTTATCTTCAAGTTTTTTAAGAGCTTTTATTTCGTCCTTGCTTATCCGCACCTGACCGTCCTTTATCACCTTTACTTCTTCCTTTTTAACAGAGTAAGGCACATCAGGCTTTTTGTCAAGCTTTATCTTAAGGATACCTGTCAGCAGGTTGGCTTCCTCTACATGACCTCTGCCCTCTTCGGTCTCTACATAAGCGCCTACCTTGGGCGTAGTACGCAGGAAGTCTTCGTAGCAGTTCTGTTCGTACTTGAGGCAGCACATAAGTCTGCCGCAGGTACCTGATATCTTAGTTGGATTTAAGGAGAGCGACTGCTCCTTTGCCATTTTGATAGACACAGGCTGAAAATCTCCCAAAAAGCTTGAACAACAGAATGGTCTGCCGCAGATGCCGAGCCCGCCCAGCATTTTTGCCTCGTCACGTACGCCTATCTGACGCAGTTCTATTCTTGTGCGGTAGATCGCCGCAAGATCCTTCACCAGCTCTCTGAAATCCACTCTTCCGTCAGAGGTGAAATAGAACAGTATCTTGCTGCCGTCAAAAGTGCAATCGATGTCTATCGGCTTCATATCAAGCTTGTGGAATTCGATCTTTTCGGCAAATACCTTCATGATCTCTTTTTCCTTGATGCGGTTATCCTGCAGCTGCTTGATATCCTGCGGAGTGGCTTTGCGCATAATGCTCTTAAGCGGAGAAACGATATTGCTTTCAGATATCATTCGATTGGAAAGGACGATCTCTCCGCACTCGAGGCCACGGGCGGTCTCAACGATTGCCATTTCCCCTGTTTTGAACTGTATTTTGTTTGGTGAAAAATAATAGACCTTGCCAACATCCTTGAAGCGGATACCGATTATTTCAACTTCATTATTACTTGCTTCTGCAGGGTTGCTGCCGTGATTTTTGCGGCGCTCCTTGAAGTCACGCTGCGCCTTGTTATTCTGGTGTTCGTCCATGGCAGGCTTGTTATTTTTGGGGGAAACGGTATCTGTGCTCTCAGGCTTATTCTTTGGGGCGATCTTTTCAGTATAATAATTATCCATTTTACTCCTTCAGAGATATACTCATATAAGTTTTGATGTAAGATAAGACGCTGTAAGCGCCACATTGAGGTTAAGAGATGCGTCGGCAGTGACCTTGAATACTGCATCCAGCATATCAAGTATCTGCTCTTCGCTGTGATTATCCGCAATTGCTTTGGCTTGCTGTCTGCCGCAGGAGTTAAGCGTTGTGCCGCATCGGGCTGCGAGGGCGTCCCGTAGTATCTCGGTGAGGTATCCGAGCACCGATGCAAATTCGGCTCGGCCTGTCTGTTCTGACAGCGCTGCTGCAGCGGCAAACCCGTCGTTTCGGGCAATAGCGTCGGCTATTTTTTTCGCAGTATCCATGAATACGGTGTCACCCTCGCCCGATATGATGTCTAAGCATTTTCCGATGTTGCCGGACATTGTTTTGGCGAGGCTGAGAGCCTGTTCCGGGTCATTACCGCTATCTATAAGGCACTGCGCACATTCGTTCTCAGATGCGCAGGGGACTTCCAGGGCGGTGACACGTGAGCGGATAGTTTCGATGATGGTATCCGTGTTTTCGCAGGTGAAAACGAATCTTAAAAAGGGAGCCGGCTCTTCGATGAGTTTCAGTAAGGTGTTCTGTATCTGCACTGACATCTCATCGCTGTCCTCAAAGATGTAGACCTTTATATCGCCGTCATTCGGCTTTATTGCGACGCTTTCCATTATGCGCCGCATTGAGACCAGTCCGCCCTTGCCTGTTTCATCGAGATTGTATTTTCCGCCACATTCTCTTTTGACGAAGATGACATCAGGATGTGCGTTTGCATTGATCTTGGTGCATACGTGGCATTGCTCGCA
Organism: Oscillospiraceae bacterium; assembly: GCA_017461565.1. Lineage (GTDB taxonomy): Bacteria > Bacillota > Clostridia > Oscillospirales > Ruminococcaceae > CAG-115. The sequence continues at coordinate 163,117 of JAFTXQ010000004.1, read as the reverse complement.
CGGCTGCGGACCGCACATGAACAGCTTGGCTATATAGTTTGCAAGTGTACGTTTGCCCACTCCGTGCTCACCGTGAAGCAGGATCGCATGGGGGAGCCTGCCGCTTTTTGCTGTCAGGTCAAGCTGCTGTTTAAGGTTATCTTTACCGTAAAGGCGCATTATACCTTCTCAAATCTTTCTATATTAGTCACAAATATCGTTGCACCGCCTACGGAGACTTCGACGGGGAAGCTTGTATAACTGCCTGCGCCGTAGCTTGCGGAGTTAGGGACGAACTGTTTGCGCTTGTGGCTGTGCTTTTTTATGACTTCAATGACATTGTCCACCTTGTCGTCCTCAGCGCAGACCATAAATGTGGTGTTGCCTGCCATAAGAAATCCGCCTGTGGAAGCGAGCTTTGTTGCCTGAAATCCATTTTTGGTAAGTGCGGTAGATACCGAATGGCTGTCATCGTTATTGACGATAGCATAAACAAGTTTCATGTAAAAATCCCTCCTTGCAGAGATCTGATATATTGTTAATGAAAGATGGGCTATGCCGTCTGATAAGAAACGATATGGACGGCTGGTAAACCTTTGGTAATGATTTAGTCTGATGCTGCAGACTTCATACATATATTATTATATCTTATTTTTGTTCAAATTGCAACTGTTTTGACGTTTATGATTGGGTTATCAGACAAAAAATTCCGCTTTTAGCTTTATGGGTTGACAATGACATGAAATATTGATATAATAAAAACATACAAAACGGAAATCGGAGCGGGTCAACCGCTTCCATATAACGAAAGGACGGTACATATCATGGGCAAGTTTGTTATCAAGCAGACAAATACAGGCTTTACTATCAGCCTTAAGGCTGGCAATGGCGAGGTTATCGGCATCGGTGGCGAGGTCTTCAATACACTTGCAAGCGCAAAGAACAGCATTGAGAGCATAAAGAAGAATGCTCCTATCGCAAATGTTGAGGATCAGACCGTAGAAAACGTAGAAGCTGCTAAGTGCCCCAAGTTCGAGATCTACAAGGACAACGCAGGCGAGTTCCGTTTCCGTCTCAAGGCAAGAAACGGTGAGCCTATCCTCGCTAGTGAGGGCTACAAGGCTAAGGATGGCTGCAAGAACGGCATCGCAAGCGTAGTTAAGAACGCTCCTGAGGCTGATGTTGTTGATCCTGAATAATTTAGGATAATTTGTTGGACTGATTATCGAGCCGCTTCTGAATGAATGTCAGAAGCGGCTTTTGACATTTGCCTAAAACAAAAAAATCCCCCGACAAAACTGTCGGGGGATATCTCGATCAAATTGTAATATTACCTGATACAGTAATTACGCTTCCTTAGCGATAACAACCTTATCATTGTAATAACCGCAATTTCCGCAAACTCTGTGGGGGAGCTTGAGCTCGCCGCACTGCTTGCAGCGTGAGAAAGCAGGTGCGGATAACTTCCAAACCTGTGAACGTCTCTTATCACGTCTTGCACGAGATACTTTTCTCTTCGGAACTGCCATTATTGCACCTCCTCCATATAACATTAATCATAATCTACGAGCCGCATAAAGCGAACTCTTTTATAGTCACGCTTAACATTATATCATGCGGATTCGGATTTGTCAAGGGTTTTCTGAAAAATCAACCAACAAACTTTTTAATATTGTCGGAAAGTTCAGAATTGTCAGCGGAAATGGTGCAGGTGATTGTTGTATCTGCTGAAATCTTAGCCAGCTTCTCAAACATTTCGCCAACCTTGTCGTAGTCTCTGCCTGTGATTCTGAGTGTTGCATCTACAAAGATATCGGTGCAGTCGTGGTCGGATGCAAGGATACCTGCGATGAAGCCGTAGAATGCGTCATAGCCTTCAACGTTGTAGTCCTCGATATTTACGAGACGAACCTTGTAAGTAATATCAGTGTTGAGAGAGGAACCCTTCTGGATAGCAACAACGTTGCCGTTGGACTTTTTCTCAGCCTCGTGGATAGCGTCGATGAGAACCTTAGTCTTGCCGGAACCTCTTTTGCCTGTGATAAGTTTAATCATAATAGTGACCTCCGTTTATTTAATAAATTAAGGAGTGATTGCCTTAATTAATGCCTAATTTTGCTTCCAGTTCTGCCTTTGCTGCCTCGTAACCGGGCTTGCCGAGAAGTGCGAACATATTTCTCTTGTAGCTTTCAACGCCGGGCTGGTCGAAGGGGTTGACGCCCATCAGGTATCCGCTGACAGCACAAGCTTTCTCGAAGAAATAGATGATATAACCGAGGTTGAACTCGTCAAGCTCGGGAACCTCAAGCACCATGTTGGGAACGCCGCCCTCTGTATGTGCGATAACAACGCCCTCAAATGCCTTTCTGTTTACAACGGACATATTCTGGTTGGACAGGAAGTTCAGACCGTCGATATTATCGGGCTCATCCTCCAGGAAGAATTCCTTCTGGGGTTTTGTGAACTGGATAACGGTTTCGAACATGATCCTTGTGCCGTCCTGGATGAACTGACCGAGGGAGTGCAGGTCGGTGGAGAAGATAGCAGACGAAGGATAAAGTCCCTTGTTGTCCTTGCCCTCGCTCTCGCCGAAGAGCTGCTTGAACCACTCGTTCATCATTGCGAAGCTGTTCTCGTAAGCGATCAGCATCTCAACGCTCTTGCCCTTGCGGTACAGGATGTTTCTGAGAGCTGCGTAACGATAGCAGGAGTTCTTTTCGAGGTCGCACACGGAGTATTCCTCACGTGCTGCTGCTGCGCCCTGCATCAGTGCGTCGATATCGCAGCCTGCGCAGGCGATGGGGAGCAGACCTACCGCTGTAAGGACGGAGAAACGTCCGCCTACATCATCCGGAACCACGAAAGTTTCGTAGCCCTTCTTGTCAGAAAGCTCCTTGAGAGTGCCTCTTGATTTGTCTGTGGTAGCGTATATTCTCTTGTTTGCCTCTTCCTCGCCATAGCGCTTGATGAGCAGCTCACGGAATACACGGAACGCAAGAGCGGGCTCGGTAGTGGTACCTGACTTGGAGATGATATTTACAGAGAAATCTCTTCCCTCAACGATGGAAACCACCTCGCTGAGATATGTGGGGCTGATGGAGCTGCCCACGAAATAGATCTCGGGTGTGTCCTTTTTGAGGTTATTGTAAAGGGAGGACTTAAGCGCCTCGATAACAGCCCTTGCTCCGAGGTAGGAGCCACCGATACCGATAACGATAAGCACCTCGCTGTCCTGCTTGATCTTTGCTGCGGCAGCCTTGATGCGTGCGAATTCTTCCTTGTCGTAATCAACAGGGAGATCCATCCAGCCGAGGAAGTCATTTCCGGGGCCTGTCCTGGATACCAGCAGGTCGTGTGCTGTTTTTACCTGAGGAGCGATGTTTTCAAGCTCATGCTCAGAAACAAAGCTTTTTAAATGCTTGTCATCAAATATGATGCCCATTATAAAATGTTCTCCTTTCGGGTAGCGTGGTTTTTTATCTGTATTTTCGCCGATGCTGTGCAGCGGCTGACCACGCATATTGATCTGTAAATATTATTATATATTATATTTTATTTTTTTGCAACAAGTTTTAAGCCAAGCTGTCAATTTTGGATAATCACAACGAATTTTTTGACTGTTTTATAGACAATTTCAACAAATTCGAAGCGACTGAATTTATATCTTGCAACAAATTGCTTTTCTATCTGCGTATGATCGAATGAAAGGCATGATCTGCTGCGGGAGGTCTCGGCTTTAACTTACGCCATGCCCTTCTGTATGGACATCAGGCTTTTGGCCACAGGTAAGTGTTGGCGTGTGATCACAACGATTTTGCGCTTGATTTTTCGAAAAAAGTATGATATTATATTATTCAGGATCATTCCGACAATAGAATACGGTGTTTTCTTTGCCTAACCACCGTTAAAAAACAAGGAGTTTTTTTATGTCCAAAAACAAAATCTTTGAGGTCAGAAACCTCGCAAGACTTGCTGTTGTTGCAGCACTTTATGCAGCACTGACGATTGCTTTATCAGGGTTGTCCTTCGGGCCGATACAGTTCCGTATCGCAGAGATACTCACCCTGCTTTGCTTTTACAGAAAGGATTACAGTATAGCACTTATCCTGGGCTGCTTTATTGCCAACTGCTTCAGTCCTATGGCGCTGATGGATATGATCTTCGGTACTCTCGCAACCGCAATAGCGGTGATCCCGATGTTTTATGTAAAGAATATCTGGATCGCTTCTTTGCTTCCTGTCATAAGCAATGCCATCATAATCGCAGTGGAGCTGTTGCTGGCTTTTAACGAGCCTATATGGCTGAGCATGCTTACAGTAGGCGCAGGCGAGCTGGTTGTTGTAACGGCGCTTGGATGTCCGCTGTTTCGATTAATGCTTGAAAAAAACAAGCGGTTTATGCATCTGATCGGAAGCAAAAAAAACAATATATAATTACAACCGCCATAAACATTTCCGAGGCTTGCTTTTGAGGGACTAGTTGCATTTCTTGCAGGCTGAGCAACCTGCTTCTATTGCTTCTGACAAAGACATTTCGGAATAAGATCTCATACCTGAACAATCGGTCACGCTGTGGTATTTACCGGTGGAGCTTACAAATACTTTTTGCTCCTGCGGATAGGTGTTGCTTTGAGAGGTGGAGCCTTGCGGCTTTTGGTTGATCGGATCCGACGGTGCATTGGCGGATTGCCGTGTTTCCGGGATAGGAGTTATCACGGTGTTTGTCAGGGTCAGATGATCCTGTCCTGTCTCCGAGATAGTGCCGCTGACGCTGAGCATTTCATCGGGAGGATAAGTAATCTCCGTGGGGACGTATATTGTGAGATCTGGATCGTTGAAGGTGAACCGAAGTATATCATTACTGTCTGCGTCAGGGAAAGCTGAAAAGCTTATCTCCAATCCTATACTCTCGACTTCAAGCGTATTCGCCTGATCGTGGGGAGGAATCGTTTGGTCAGACAGCTGCGCAGATGCGTTTTTGTCCAGTGTGATGGTAACGCTGTTTGAATTGCCGTCTGCCGGAAACATTGCTGCCCCTGCCAGCAATATCGAGCAGGCTCCTGCGGCTATTCCCAGTTTGGGTTTTACTTGCATTTTATCCCTCCTGTCGATGTTGGTCGATATTAATTATACTTCTTATCATCGCAGGTGTCAACAGCTTGTGCTTGCATCAAAATCAGGGGGCATAGGACAAATTTTGACACGGGTATTGCAAATATACAAAATAAATGTTATAATTCCTCACAAGAATTTATTATATGCTCAAAAGGAGAGAAACAAATTGAACAGAGTCAGAGCTTGTCGTGGTTTTACATTGATAGAAGTGATAATCGTACTCGCTATTCTGGCGATACTTGCCGCATTTCTTATACCGTCGTTTTCGGGATATATTGACAAAGCCAATGAACGGTCGTCGGTGTCGGACTGCAGGAATTTTGTGACTGCGGCGCAGGTGCTTGCCTCTGAAAAATACGCAGACAGGACGTTGGATGATTCGTTGAAAGGCGTTGAGGCGGCGTCGGGAGAGTTCATCAAGGAATGCTTTGTGCTGGCCGAGCTGGATGACGGCGGGGCGATTCCCGCAAAGCATTTTGTAAAAGTTACTATATCAAAAAAAGGTAAGATAACAGAGCTTGTGTATACCGATGGATATTATACAGTGACTTACAGAGACGGAGATTTCAATGCCGAGGAGGGCGCTGCTATCTCTACCAACACAGCAGTTATTGCATAATAGCGAGAAGCATTTAACGAGGTTAAGTGCTTCTTTTTATAGAAAAAGGACGGTGGTCTCATGAACGAATATAAATATATCTCAGCAGGCGCAGACGGCAAGATCCGTAAAGGCAGAACGAGGGCGAGGTTAGCAGAGCACCTGCGGGCACAGCTTGAGCAGGACGGATGGTACCTTATTAAGTACAGTGAAGTCGGTAGGGTCGGCAGAACTCTTAACAGCCTTCAGCTGGCAGACATCTGCCGTGAAGCTTCTTCGCTGCTTGGAGCGGGAGTGCCGATAGGCAAAGCTCTTGATATTATTGCAGGACGTGCCGGATCGGTGCGTATACGTGCGATTGTGGGCTCGGTAAACGAAAGCGTGAAAAGGGGCGATCCTTTGTATAGGGCGCTTGAGCTGGAACACGGATGTTTTCCGCCGCTGTTGATAGGTATGGTTAAGTCCGGCGAGACAGGCGGAAAGCTAGAGGAAGCGTTAGCGAGGATGGCAGATTACTACGAGGCTGAATACCGCACTGAAAGGGAGCTGCGCAGCGCAATGCTGTATCCTGCGATACTGCTTGCGATAACCCTTGTTGTGATAGTTGCGGTGTTCACTTTTGTTTTTCCGTCGTTTATGGGATTGTTTGATGGTATGGAGCTTCCTGCACTTACGGAATTTATGATAGCCGTAAGCCGTCTGTTTACAGAGCAGCCGTTCGTTTTGTTGGCGTCGTTGGCGTTACTGGCGGTGATCGTGTTATGGTTAAAGGGATTGCGCCCAATACGCAGTGTGATAGACAAGCTAAGGCTTAGGCTTCCGTATATCGGCAGGCTGAACAGAATAATTTACACAGCAAGATTTGCACGTACATTTTCGGCGCTTTATGCAGGGGGCGTGCCTGTGCTGGGTGCACTTTCACAGGCGAGGGAAACGATCGGAAACGGATATGTCTATGCGCAGTTTGACGAGGTCTTAAACTGCGTAAGTTCGGGAGTATCTTTGGCGAGAGCGCTTTCTGTCGTGGACGGTCTGGATATAAAACTGACAACGGCGCTTGCTGTGGGAGAAGAGAGCGGCAGAACCGAAGAGCTTCTTGTGAATATGGCGGGTATAATGGAATATGACGCCGCCGCAGCAACAAAAAAGCTGGTGAAGCTGGCTGAGCCGATGCTTATCGTGCTGATGGCTGTGGTTATACTTGTTGTGGTGCTGTCCGTAATGATACCAATATACAATATGTATGGTAATATTGGCGCAGATTGGGGAGTTTAACGTTCTGAAAGGTGAAGGACAATGGTAAGCGTATACATTTCCAACGAAAAGATACAGGCGGCGTATGGCGTGACCGCAGGCAGATCCACGGAGATCGAAAAGGTGATAACTATACCTATTGCAAGAGGGACAGTGCTGAACGGTACAGTCATCGGACGTGAAGAGCTTTCAAGTGCGCTGATCGTGCTGGCAAAGGAGATAGAAGCGCCTATAAATAAAGTAAGGCTGATAATAAGCGGAGCAGTCACCCGCTATGTTACAGTGCCCGACGTCAGAAAACCAGCGTATCGCCGTGCGCTTTTGGAGCAGGAGTTTAAAGGCGGTTCGGGTAGCTCTTTATATGCCGGACAGATACTTGGATATTGCAGCGACAGCAGAGCTGAGATGCTTGCCTGCATGGCAGAGCGGGAGCTTGTAGAGGGATATGTGCGGCTTTTGAGCGAGGCGGGCTTTGGTGTTTCATCCATAGAGCTGTCGGAGTGTGCCGCAATACGGCTCGTGTCGCAATGCGGGATGTTGTGCGGTTCTTCCTTTGTGCTGTCGGCATTGGACGGAAGTACGGCGGTGCAATTTGTTTTCGCCGATGGAGAGTGTCGGTATACAGAGAGGCGCAGATTATATTCCGAGCGCTGCACCGAAGCCTTTTCCGATGAGATACGGCGTTCTGTGAAAGAGCTGGCGGAAAGCGCAAAAGAGGAGCAGAAGCTGTCAGGTGCCGTGAACGTATTGCTTTGCGGTTACAGCGATGACGAGCTGGCGTTTCTCAGGAGCTCGTTTTCGGATGAGGAGCTTCGTATTGCGGAGGTTCCGGAGCAGGACGAGATAAAGCTTCCTTACAGCGAAAAGCTTTCAGAATGCATATTTGCGGCTGGCGGTCTGATGCCTGCGGATAAGGGCGATATAGATCTTCTGGCAGAGCTTAAGAGAGATAACTCATATCATTTTCGGGCAGACGGTCATACGCTGAGACGAAATGCAGTTATCGTCTTTGCTGTGATAATGGCGGTTGCTGTGACGGCGTGTATTACGGCATTGAATATACATAAAAATACGCTTCGGGAGGAGCTTGCTGAGCTTGTGGAGCGGGCGGATGCTCCCGCTTATGATGTTGCAGCGATCGAAGAGGAAAATGCGCTGCTTCATGATACAGCGGCAATGCTTGCAGACGTTTCCGAATTATGCAATGAAAACGGCTTTGCACTGTACAAAGACGATATGTTTTTGCGTCTGAATAAGCTGTGTGGAAGTAATATACGTCTTACAGAAATACGTGGAAACGGTCTCGAAATAATGCTTGGCTTTGAAGCAGATGATGCAGCTGCGGTCCCTTTGTTTGTACAACGTCTGATCGGTGCGGATGCTTTTGGCAGTGTATCGTACAGCGGTTATTCAAAGGAAAACGGCATTTATAAATTTACACTGGAATGTAAACTGGACGACGGTGCGGAGGTGGATCGGGATGACTGAAAAAACAGAGAAAAATAAGCTTTTGCTTGCCGCACTTCTTGTCGTGATCCTTGGTGTGGTGCTGGTACTTCAGTGTGTGGTGGTACCGATGATAAACGAGAGTGCCGCATTGGAGGATGAGATAGCGGATGCACGATTCCGATGTGAAATGGAAGATAACGAAAGGGCGGCCGCAATGGAGATGATGGAGGAGAACAGCGCTCTGAAAACACGTATATCCGACATGACCGCTGTAATGTATAAGGGTTATACCGCAGCTGACTTTGATGAGACGATGTCGGGCTATTTTGAGGAATGTTCAGTACGTCCATCTTCCCTTGAAGTGTCAGAACGACACGAAAACGGAATAACGGTGATATCAGCGGAATATGGTGTGGATTGCAGTTGCGATTCGCTTTTGAAGCTTATTGGTATGGTGTCTGCCGACAGCTCTGCTTACGTTGAGAAAGTGGAGTTCAGATCGATGTCTGACGGCGCTGTATCAGCCGACGCCGACAGGCTGGAAGCAGTTTTGTATATCAATGCCTGCTCTGTTTCGGAGGATGGAATATGGACAGATTAAGACGTCTTTTGCGCCGTAGCGGACATTCAATGGTCTGGGCGCTGTGCTGCCTTATGGTCATGACTGTGATCTCGGCGGCGGTGCTTGTGGCGGGAGCAAGTGCTTATCGCCATGCGTTGGATGACGCTGTGCGTCAAAAAGCGCAGCTGCTTACGCAATCGGGTATAGTCTATGCCGTGCACATGATAAACAGCGGAAATGCAGATTGGCTGCCTGACGGCGGAAGTTTTATGGATGGTGTGATTACCGCAGAAGACAGGGCGATATATTTTGATAAAGAATGTGAAGAACCGGTATATATCAGCTATGAACGCAGACGTGATGAGCTGTGTATAATTTCCTCTGTTGATGTAGGAAATACGATGGAGAAGTGCGGCGCCCTGTTTTATTGCTCGGAAAGTGATGGAGGTTATCAATGGCATTTCAAAGGCTACACAGGCTTGTAAAAAACAGCGCATTTACGCTAGCCGAGACGTTGTGCGCCTTTGCTGTGCTGGCGGCTGCGGCAGTTATGCTGCTCACGAGCGTAGGCGTTGCGGCAAATCTGAGCGCAGCGGCAGAAGAACTGAGGCGCAGTTCCGATGATGCGGCAGACTGCTTGTTGAGAAAGCAGGCGCATGCAACAACTGTTTTTCCTGTTGTGACAGATCACAACGGCACAGTGACCGAGGGTATGGAAATAACGCTTTATGTCTGCGGTGTAACAGAAGATATGCACTTTTGCTATTATGATGGAGAAACAGGCGGTGACGCATCATGAAAAGATGCAAGGGGTTTACGCTGCCTGAAACTATGCTTGCGCTCCTTGTGTTTCTGGTAATAGCAGGGGCAGTGGGGAGCGTTATCGTATTGGGTATGAACATAGCGGCACGGAGTGCCCGCAACACTTCGGTTCGGTTGTTGACAGACGGGATATATGATACCCTTTGCCAAACACTGCGCTATGGAAATGATCTGCGGATAGGCTTCGGCTTTGAGGACTATCCATTTTCGGAAGCAAGGATGATCTTTATTCCGCACGACGGCAGTGGAATAGTGTTTTGCGATGGGACGGATACTGCTGGCGGCGACTATGTATTCGGTGAGGATATACTTAACGGGATGAAGCTGAGCGTTGGCTTTTCATATAGCGGCGCTTCGCCTGACCTTGTGGGAGTAACAGTAAAGCTTTGTGAAGGCAATTCGGAATATATCCGGAGTGGCACGGTGAAGTTTATGAACAACAGAGGATATACCGATATACAGGATGGCGTATGCTCCAATGATATCGGTGATGTATATATTATCTACACGGACGTGTGAAGGGGTGACATTAATGAGCGATGACAGACAGGCACTGAAGCAGTTGGGCGTGCAATATTCGCTTGACGTACTGCCTGCACAGGATATCAAAGCAGTTCCACAGGCGCTTGAAAAGCTGCCTCGCACGGTGATGGAGCGTTATTGTGCGCTGCCGTATGATATATGCGGAGGGGTACTGTGCGTGGCTATGTCTGATCCTGCCGATCTTTACGCCTGTGAGGATATCAGGCAGATCGCAGGTATGCAGATAGAGATCCATCTTTGTGAAAGAGAGTATATTTTGCGCAGCATTCAGATCTGCTGTGATGGAGCTGATTTCAGACCGATATCAAACCGCCGTGAAGTGACGGCGAACGAGGATGCGGCCATAGAAATTGTGGACTCGCTGATAAGCTGCGGTTATGATGAACATGCCAGTGACATCCACATTGAACCGTTTGAAGAGCATACTCTCGTCAGGATGAGGATAGACGGACTGGTTGGCGATTACCGCACATTTCCGAAGGAGCTTCATGCAAAGCTTATAGCAAGGATAAAGATTTTGGCAGATCTCGATATAGCGGAACACAGACTCCCGCAGGACGGCAACATAACAACGCAGGCGAACGGAAACCGCATAAGCTTGCGTGTATCTGTAGTTCCTACCGTATACGGCGAAAAGGCTGTGCTGAGATATCTGACCACAAGCTGCGAGATAGACGATGTACAAACATTCGGCATGAGTGGTGATAATTACAAGAAGCTGACAAAGATACTGTCGTCGCACAGCGGCATGGTGTATTTTACGGGACCCACGGGAAGCGGCAAGACCACGACGCTTTACATGATACTTGAGATGCTCTCCGCTTTGCCTGTGAATATATGCACTATCGAGGATCCTGTTGAGCGACGTATTGCAAGGGTCAATCAGACCGAGGTGAACAATGCCGCAGGGATCGGATTTGCCAACGGACTCAGGGCGCTGCTCAGGCAGGATCCCGATATCATTATGATCGGAGAGACCCGAGATACGCAGACTGCTGAAATATCGGTGAGGGCGGCGATAACCGGTCATCTTGTACTGTCAACGCTGCATACAACGGATGCGGCATCTGCTGTTGTACGGTTACGTGACATGGGTATCGCACCATATCTTGCGGCAAACGCCTTGTCGGGAATAGTCGCACAGCGGCTTCTCAGAAAGGTCTGTCCGGAATGCTCGCAGGAGGTCCCGCCCACTGCGGAGGAGCGTGAAATCATAGGGCATGATAGCCGTTATATCCGCAGAGGAAAAGGATGTCCGCATTGCAAATTCACAGGATATAAAGGCAGGATAGCGATACATGAGGTGCTTTATATCGACAAAACGCTCCGTCGGATGATCTCAGACGGAGAGAGCACTGATGCACTGCATGATTATGCTGTGCGTCAGCAGGGCATGAAGCCGCTGAAAGCGTTTGCGGCAGAGCTTGTCAACCGTGGCGTTACGACGCCAGATGAGCTGATTCGTGCATCGCTTTTTTGAATATCGAAAGGAGATAGCCTATGTTTGGCTTTAAAAAGAAGAAAAAGCACAAGGACAGTATGCCGATCGAATCTATACTTGCGCTTAATTACAAGCGTATACAGTATGCTTCGATGCGTGATCCCGATACTTATAAAGAGATACGTCTGGGTACGGATGGGGCTCTTAACATCATAGCGGACAAGCTGCACATTGTCTGCTCGGGCGAAAGCGTTTTCGCCTGTACGCTTGATGAGCTTTCGGCAGGCGAGCTTATGAGTCATGATGGGATAGTGCTTAAGGGATTTGATCATGTCTCGGGCGAAGAACGTACCGTGACGGCGTTTTATCTGAAGAAGGATTAGCAAAAAGCGCTCCGAGAGGAGCGCTTTTATTTTTCCATGAGTTCTATGATGCCTAGAATAAGTTTTTTGTTTTCTTGAGAAAGTCGGCCGATTCGTTCTGTTAAGCTCTTGTCTGATATTAATGTAGTGTCGCCGAGTGTTCCCAACAACAAATAATCGGGTGTTACCTGAAGTGCCTCACATATATTCATTATTACTTCAAGGCTGGGCACGGAGCGCCCTGTTTCAAGATTTGAAATGTACTTGTAGTTGACATTGATCATTTCGCACACCTGATATTGTTTCAATTCGAGTTCTTTGCGGCGTTTTGCCATACGCTTGCCTACTTCCTTATAATCGATTTCCATTTTAATCACCTCAAGTATATGGTATCAACAAAAAAACGCAATTAAAACTATCTATAAAAGGGATTTCTACTTGACAAATAGAAAAAGCTGTTGTATAATAAGAAAAAAGCAATAATTCTGTCTGTAAGTCGGAATTTTGCCATAATAAATCGGAGGTAGTTATATGGAAACAAACAATATCCCATCGCCGGCGCAGGATGCTGCTCCTGCTACTGTCGAGGCGGCATTTGCACAGCCCGCAACAAAGTTCTGCAAATACTGTGGGGGTAAGATCCCTGTGGATGCGGTACTTTGTACTTCCTGTGGCAGGCAGGTTGAGGAGCTGCACCAGGGAAATCAGGCGCAGCCACAGATAGTTATTAATAATGCGAACAACAATACAAACACCAACATTAATGGCATGCTTGCAGCAAGGCAGCGCAACAAATGGGTTGCTGTTTGTCTGTGTCTGTTTCTTGGCTATTTTGGTGGACACAAGTTCTACGAGGGAAAGGCAGGAATGGGTATACTTTATATCTTTACGCTGGGACTTTTCGGAATAGGAACATTAATAGATCTGATTGTACTATTATGTAAGCCAAATCCCTATTATGTTTGACCATACCAAAACAAAAGCACGTAAGTATTATTACTTCCGTGCTTTTGTTTTTTATGTTGCAACAGCTTTTATGAACTAAAATTGCAAATTCTGCTTTACTTTTTATCAGATCAGTGCTATAATGTATTATGTATTACTAGGATATGTCCGTAAATTCGGAAGTCATCAAAATCTTACTTCCACGGACAGGAAAGGAAACAATTATGAATATCACAATTGAAAAAACCACTACTCCCAAGGCAAAGCCTGTTGACGAGTCTGCACTTGGCTTTGGAAAGATTTTCACAGATCACATGTTCATCATGGAATATGACACAGGCATGGGCTGGCATGACGCTAGGATCGTTCCTTATCAGGAGATCTCGCTTTCCCCCGCAGCTATGGTATTCCACTACGGTCAGGAAATCTTTGAGGGCATGAAGGCTTACAGAACTCCCGACGGCGAGATCCAGTTCTTCCGTCCCGAGGAGAACTTCAAGCGCCTCAATCAGTCCGCTGAAAGACTTGTTATCCCCGAGCTCCCCGTTGAGGATGCTCTTCAGGCTCTCCATGCTCTGGTAGAGGTTGATAAGGACTGGGTTCCCCATACTGACGGCGCTTCCCTGTACATCCGTCCCTTTATTATCGCTGTTGACCCCTTCCTCGGCGTTCGTCCCGGCGATAAGTACCTGTTTATGATAATCCTCTCTCCCTCCGGCGCATACTACAGCACAGGTCTTAACCCTGTTGATATCTATGTTGAGACCAACTATGTAAGAGCCGTAAAGGGTGGTATGGGTTACACAAAGACAGGCGGCAACTACGCTGCTTCTCTCGCAGGTCAGGACGAGGCTCACAAGCAGAACTATTCTCAGGTACTGTGGCTTGACGGCGTTGAGCGCAAGTACATAGAGGAAGTTGGCGCTATGAACATCATGTTCATCATTGATGGCGAGGTAGTAACTCCTGAGCTTCAGGGCTCCATCCTCCCCGGTATCACCAGAAAGTCCGTTCTTGAGCTTTGCAAGAAGTGGGGCATGAAGGTATCCGAGCGCCGCATCTCTATCCAGGAGATCGCCGACGCTTACGATGCAGGCAAGCTTCAGGAGGTGTTCGGCACAGGTACAGCGGCTGTTATCTCTCCCGTAGGTCACCTCAAGTGGGGCGACAAGGTAATGGAGATCAATGGCAACAAGATCGGTGCTGTTTCCCAGAAGATCTACGATACAATGACAGGCATGCAGTACGGCAAGCTTGCTGATGAGATGGGTTGGATCGTAAAGCTGTAATGAAAAGGCTCGTTTCTGCTTTAGCGGTAGGCTTGATGCTTTGCGGATGTACACGTTTTGTTGTGATAACTCCGATGACGGCTGAGGAATATGAAGAGCAGATGACGCTTGCGTATCTCGATTATGTCGGCGCAGGAGACAGGCTGTATGATTGTATCGAGGCTACCGATGCCGATGGCGTAACGGAAGTGCGTGACGAGTGCATAAAAGCGCTTGATATCCTTATAGGTCTGCCTGCGCCTGCTGAGATATCCGAGCAGGAAGAAAAGTTCGACAGTGCGCTTGCAGACGAAAAGGAATATGTGGAGCTTGCCTGTGAATTTGTTCAGCTGAGAGCAGACGGCAGTGACAAGAAACGGCTTCTTGAGGTGACCGAGCAGATACAGGAGTATCTTGAGGAAAATCGTATGGGCATGGCGGTCAATGATATGATCGCCGCCCTTAATTCGATACAGCAGTAACTTATAGGTTTTTTCATGATGGAAAGGATAATACCCATGAACAAACGAATAGCTGCGCTCCTTTTTCTGGCAATGGCGATAACGATGTTTTCGGGCTGCGGCAATGAAAATACAGCCGTAAGTGTTATAGGCGGGACTGATGGCCCGACCGATACTGAGGATGCCACGCAGGTCGAGGCATGGGAATATGAGCTCTATGTTGAAGACATCGATTATTATATGGACAAGTATTTGGCAGCCTATTACCCGGTCAGAGAAGCTTTGGCATATCAGGATATAGCATCTGCCAAAGAACATATCGATAGTGAGATCGAAGCTCTCGGAAAACTGGAAAAGACGGTTTGCCCGCCTGGTCTTGAAGATATTCACAGCAAATTTATCTATGTTGTCGGACTTGCAAAAGAATATGAAGAATGTTATAGGGATTATCTCGGTTATATAGAGAATGGCGATTCCCTTTCTCCCGAAGTTGATGCTCTGGTCGCTGAACTTGACGCCATCAATAAAAAAATCGATGAAAGCGGAAACATAAGTACGGTGTGGTTCAATGCCCAGAGTGCTGCATTCGCCCACTTGCCGAATGGCGAATATAGGTCCTATTCTGCAAGGCTGGAATATTCATGGAATCATTATGTCTGGTGCGGAGATCTGATTGCAGGAGTTTTCTTTGACGGTGTTTCGGGCGATCTCCTGTCTCTTTCCAACGGTTGTTTATCGGCATTGTCTTCGATTGAAAATATGGATCTGCCGGAACAGCTGAAGCCCTATCATAACGATATATCGGAAGCGATCCCGATGGAGCGTGATTTCTGTCAGGCGATAGTAGATATCACGGAGACTTACAGAGAGTATCCGGAGCTGAAACCGGAAGACATGCCTGCTGATGCGCAGAATAAAATACAGGAATGTCAGAAAACGATCGACGCTTATTATAGCGAAGATAACAGCGAATGGGATGCATTATATAACGCAGTGTGCGCCGCCCTTGAGTTCGCGGATGCACAGGCGGGGCAATAAATCAGTACTACGTCCCCTCAAGCCACGAGGAAAAAAGTGGGCAAAGGAGTTGGTCGATAAAGTGCGAAAAGAGCAGTTGCTCGACCGTTTTCGCACAGAGAACGGAAAACTGTTGTTCTGAGGGTATAATTGTATGGGAGGAAAGTACTATGAGATACAGAGCTTTTGCAGCAGTAATTGTTGCCATGTGTATGCTTACAGGCTGTGAAGACGGCGGGGCATCTTCAGCAACGACATCTGCAACTACGGCGTCATCTGCTGTTGAGGCTGCTCAGGATGATTCCTTTTTCCGTGAATTGTATGCTGATGATCTCTACAACAAATACAATCAGTACCTTAATGACTCACAGGCATTTGATGAGGTCTATTATGTAGAGAATGCTGATGATATGGATGTGGACGCTGTCATTGAAGCTGCTGAAAAGTGCATATCCACGTTTGAAGCGATAATTGCCATCGAGCCGCCCGCTTCGCTTTCCGAGGAGCACCAAAAGGTGATCGAGGGAGCGCAGTATGAGATCAGACTTTACGATTGTGTAATAACTGCGTGCTTATATTCGAAAGGCGAGAAAGAGCTCACTGCTCAGGAGATGGAAGATATCAATGCGTTTGTTGTGGAATACACGGAAAGAGAAACATTTCTCTTCAGTGATGCGTTCCTTGCGGCGATAGAATCTGCAACAGGCTATTAAGGTAACCGAATGAACAGAAACGACACATCCACGGGGCAGATAACATCGGATAGTATATCAACAAAAGCAAAGGCTTTTGTATGGCTGAGGATACTCGGTATCATCGCTACCGCCGCAGGCGTTATTGTTTCTTTGTGTAGCTTTGCTTCATATTATAACTACAAGGCAACGCTCAGCAACCTTGTCAACAATGATTATGTTGCTGCACGCACCGCACTCAATCAGATGATGTCGGACAAGCAGTACGGCGAGCCGCTTTATACCGGCCTTGATACTCTGAACGAGGTGCTTGACAGGATATCCGATGTGGATATACCGAACAGCACGATAGAACAGGGCGTTGACCGTCTGATAGAAGAGGAGAAGCAGTTTGTTGCCGATCTCTGTAAGTGCTGCGATATCGTGTACTCGGGAAAGCAGATGACCGCTCAGGAAAAGGAATGGGTGGAAGCCTTTACCGAGGAGATGCGTGAGGAGCAGAAGCTGATGAGGTTCCGCAGGGAAATAAGTGTTTATTTCTCCGCAAACAGTTTAAAGTAATATATAGTTCAGTCAATATTGTCCCCACAAGCCATGTGGGGTGTGAAAGGAAATATAAAAACATGGTAAACACAGAAAAGACACTTGAAAAGATCGTTGCACTCTGCAAGGGCAGAGGCTTCGTGTATCCCGGAAGTGAGATCTACGGCGGTCTTGCAAACACATGGGACTACGGCCCTCTCGGTGCTGTGCTCAAGGACAACATCAAGAACGCATGGAAGAAGAAGTTCATCCAGGAGAGCAAGTACAATGTGGGTCTTGACTCCGCTATCCTGATGAATCCCCAGACATGGGTGGCTTCGGGCCACGTTGGCGGCTTCTCCGACCCTCTGATGGACTGCAAGGACTGTAAGACACGTCACCGTGCAGACAAGCTCATCGAGGATTTCGGCGAGACCGATGCAAACGGCTGGGATAACGCTCAGATGATGACATACATCAAGGAAAAGGAGATCTGCTGCCCCAACTGCGGAAGCAAGAACTTCACAGATATCCGTCAGTTCAACCTGATGTTCAAGACATTCCAGGGTGTTACTGAGGACAGCAAGAATGAGATCTATCTCCGTCCCGAGACCGCTCAGGGTATCTTCGTAAACTTTGCAAACATCCAGAGAACGAGCCGTAAAAAGGTTCCCTTTGGCGTTGCACAGGTAGGTAAGTCCTTCCGTAACGAGATCACTCCCGGTCAGTTCATCTTCCGTGTAAGAGAGTTTGAGCAGATGGAGCTTGAGTTCTTCTGCAAGCCCGGTACAGACCTCGAGTGGTTCCAGTACTGGAGAAGCTACTGCAAGAAGTTCCTGCTGGATCTCGGCATCAAGGAGGAGAACCTCCGCCTGCGCGACCACTCTCCCGAGGAGCTTTGCTTCTACTCCAAGGCTACAACAGACTTTGAGTTCCTGTATCCCTTCGGATGGGGTGAGCTCTGGGGTATTGCTGACAGAACCGACTATGACCTGACACAGCACCAGAACACCAGCGGCAAGAGCCTTGAGTACTTCGATCCCGAGACAAACGAGAAGTACATTCCCTATGTTGTAGAGCCCTCCCTTGGTGTTGAGCGTCTGTTCCTTGCTATCGTATGCGACGCTTACGATGAGGAAGCCCTTGAGGACGGTACAACAAGAACAGTAATGCACCTGCATCCTGCTCTTGCACCTGTTAAGGCAGCTATCCTGCCCCTTTCCAAGAAGCTTTCCGACAAGGCTACCGAGGTTTACGAGGAGCTTGCAAAGTACTTCCCTGTTGACTTCGACGAGGCGGGTGCTATCGGTAAGCGTTACCGCAGACAGGATGAGATCGGTACACCTTTCTGTGTTACCATCGATTTTGACACCATTGAAAAGGACAACTGCGTAACAGTACGTGAGCGTGACACCATGGAGCAGGTAAGAATCCCGATCTCCGAGGTCAAGGCTTATATTGAAGAGCGAATCTATTTCTGATATAAATACGCATAAGTCAACATCCCCGTTTTCTTTGTCGAAAGCGGGGATGTTTTATTCGATAATAAGCCGTATACAAAATGAGTTCAGCGTTATTACTGAACTCATTTTTATTATTTACTAAAAATTCGGATGGGATTTGCAAGGTAAAAGGCTTTAAATTTGTTTCACGCAGCGTAACAGTGTCAGATTACAGAAAAATATAGTCCTGCAAATACGCCTGCAACTATCGCCATTACTCCCACAGCGGCAAGACACAGCATAAGATGTCCGAAGGTGTAGTACTTTTCGGGCTTTTCCTTTTTGGTTTTCTGCTGAGGCACCTGTGCTGAAAAATTCGGCGCCATCGCACCTGTGGGATATTCCATGGCAGGGGCGGGGGGATTCGGATATATGGGATTGGTATATGCAGGCCGCTGTTCTGTCACCGCAGGCTGCTCGGGTATCTGTGCCGATGTTGCATTATCGGCAGTGTTTTCAGCTTCTGTTGTGTTTCTTGCTCCACAAAAAGTACAGAACATACTGTTTTCGGGAATGATATTTCCACACTGATTACAATACATATCAAAAATCCTTTCGGTATAATATATTACTTTTATAACTATTAGTCGTCTAATCCGCCGTTGTTTCTTACATAATCAAACAGATATTGCTGGGCGATACCTTCAATGCCTTTTGCACATTCGGGAAGACCTTGGGGATAGAATCTCGCCATAAGGCGTTTGACCCACACGTCCTTGGGGAATGCGTCATGCTTTGCAAAAGCAAAAAGCAGTACACAATCAGCAACTTTGTCGCCCACTCCTACTATAAGCTTGAGCTTTTCCCGTGCCGCCTCAAGGGGGAGCGCATCGAGCTCGTCAAGATCGACCTCGCCGCTGTTCACCTTGCATACTGCGTCACAGATGTATCTGGCACGGAAGCCCGCACGAAGCGGCGCAAGATCTTCGGGCGTAATACCTTTCAGTTTTTCTGCGGTAGGGAATGCATATCCGCCCTCTATCTTTTCGCCGAAGCTCTCGCACAAACGCCCGATTATTCCCGATATGCGTGGAATATTGTTGTTCTGACTGATTATGAAGCTGATAAGGGTTTCGAACGGCTCCTGCCTTAAAATACGGATGCCTCCTGAGCCTTTACAGGCAAGTGCAAGCGTATCATCTGCCGATAACTGCGTTATCATTGCACCATAATCCGTAGATAGATCGAAATAGCGTTCCCACAAAGGCAGGTCGTCCTCGCAGATGTTGTGAAGCGTTACGCCGTCCTTGCACTGGGAGAGCGAGATCTTCCGCCCATGCGCTATGCCCTCAAATCTGCCGTCCGCATTTTCAGTCCATCGGAAGCACTGACCGCACATAAAGGTCTGCTTTATGTTGAAATTGCTGTTTTTGATTAATATGTCCATAAATTACAAGGCTATCCGATATAACAGTATGCACATCTGTGCAAGTTTTGTCACACGGAACACATTTTTTCGCCAAACCCCTTGATTATTTACCTTAATTATAATACAATATAAATATAAAATCAAGTAATATGGCTGTTATTTCAGCTTTTTATCACCAATTTTTCTGTTAAGAAAGGACATGAGCCATGCGTGAAAGTATTCTTACCATCCCGATAAACGAAGTGTTCGAGCCGAGGGAGGGCTGCCCTATCTGCGCTATGAGAAACACCGTAGAGCAGCATATCTCTGAATATATCATGGGCGCCGCTATGATGGAGCCTGATGTGCGCATCGAAACAAATCGTCTGGGCTTCTGCCATACGCACTTCAATTCGCTTTTGAGGCAGAACAACAGGCTTTCACTGGGACTTATGCTTAATACATATCTCCAGTCTGCAAGGGCAAATGTTTTCGAGAACAAGAGCATCTTCTTCACTAAGGGTGCAAAGGCCAGGAAGTGCAGTGAAATAGAGGAATCCTGCTTTGTGTGCAGCAAGGTAGACTGGGGCGTTGAGCACATGCTGGAGACCGTGTTCACCATGTTCAGAGAGGATGGACGCTTCCGCAATCTGTACTGTTCGCAGAAGTATATCTGCATTCCTCATTACAATCTGCTTATGTCCCACGTTCCGACAAAGCTCCCGAAAAATGAGCAGAAGCCGTTTGTCGAGGCTACCGACCGCCTTGTGGAGAACTACATCAAAGAGCTTAACGATGATGTGAACGAGTTCTGCAACAGCTTCGATTATCGCAATGCAGGCAAGCTCCACAACGAGGATATGGAGCACGTGAGAAACTCCATCGAGCGCGCGATAGAGTTCCTTACCTCAAGAAAACCTGATGTGAAATAAAAGAAAAGGACAAAGGAAATGGATATTTTAGCAATAGAAAGCTCCTGCGACGAGACCGCTGCTGCGGTCATCCGTGACGGCAGGGAGATAATCAGCTCCGTTGTTGCAACGCAGATAGAGGAGCACAAATTATACGGCGGCGTAGTTCCTGAGATAGCCAGCCGCCGCCACTGCGAAAGCATAGTGGGTGTTGTGAACGAAGCGCTTGAAAAAGCGGGAAAGACCGCTGAGGAGATAGACGCCATCGCTGTGACGTATGCACCGGGTCTTATCGGTGCGCTTCTTGTCGGAGTGAACTTTGCAAAGGGACTTGCTTTTTCATTGAACAAGCCCCTTATTCCTGTGCACCATATACGTGGACATATCGCAGCGAATTATCTTGCGCATAAGGAGCTTCAGCCGCCTTATATCTGTCTTGTGGCCTCGGGCGGTCACAGCCATATCGTAAAGGTGAACAGCTACACCGATTTCGAGACTATCGGACGGACGGTAGATGATGCGGCAGGCGAAGCTTTCGACAAAGCGGCAAGAGCCATGGGCTTCCCCTACCCCGGCGGAGTGCATATCGACAATGCGGCAAAGCTTGGCGACAGGAAGAAATACACCCTGCCCCATCCCAGGACGGCAAATCCGTATGATTTCAGCTTCTCGGGACTTAAAACGGCAGTGATAAACCTCATCCACAACGCAAAGCAGAAGAGCGAGGAGATAGACGTAAACAGCCTTGCTGCGTGCTTTCAGTACACTGTAAGCGATATACTTACATCGAAGTTCATACAGGCGGCAAAGGACAGCGGCTACAAGACGATAGCCCTCGCAGGAGGTGTTGCAGCTAACAGCGGTCTGCGTGAGATGCTTGAAAAGCGTGCCGAAAAGAACGGAATGACTATGTATGTACCACCTCTCTCTCTTTGCGGCGACAATGCGGCGATGATAGGCTGCCAGGGATATTACGAGTACCTTGCAGGAGTAAGGGCGGGCGCAGACCTCAATGCGGTCGCTACTATGAAGCTGGATAAAGTTATGTATTGATTACAGCGTGGTGATAAAATGAAATGTCCGTATTGCGGAAACGAAATAAAACAAGTAATTCGTAACACAAGTGTAATATCAATAGGAGAACTGCTATGATGAAAAAAACACTGTGTATTCTGCTGGGGATATGTCTGCTGTGTTCCTGTGGCAATTCAACAAGGAATACAATAGTGATCTCACATACGACCAATGGCTCAATGGGCGAGAATTGGGAATATGAGCTGAGCAATAACACGGTGCTTCAGGAAGCAGGTTACAGTTCAGCTTCGCTTTTCCCACTCTTCGGAACAAAACACGAATGGACCTTTAAGGCGATAGCATCAGGCGAAGTCACGATTTACTGGACCGCCTATGAAAGCGGCAACGAGATTGTGGAAGATGAGTGTTACAGCGTTACATATATTGTAGACGATAAGCTTAATATAACAATAAAATGAAACCAACAGAACAAAGGAAAGAACCATGAAAAAGAACATAGTCCTCATCGGTATGCCTGCCTGCGGAAAATCCACTATCGGAGTTCTGCTGGCGAAAGCGATGGGATATAGATTTATAGATACTGATATCGTTATACAGAACGATACGGGACGACTGCTTCAGGATATAATAGACAGCGAGGGACTTGACGCATTCTGTATCGCAGAGGAGCGTGCGATATGCTCCGTAAATGAGCATGGCGGCTGTGTGATAGCCACAGGCGGAAGTGCGGTGTATTCACGCACGGCTATGCTGCATCTGAAAGAGCATGGGCTGATATATTATCTCTCACTTCCCGTGCCCGAGGTCGAAAAAAGACTTCACAATATAAAGAGCCGTGGTATCGCCATGCGTAAAACCGACACGATAGCACAGGTGTTTGAGCGCCGCCGTGCGCTTTACGAGGAATATGCCGACATCACTATAGATTGTCTGGGCAAGACCTTGGAGGAAACGGTAAGCGAGATAGCGGATTATCACAGGCTTGTTTCAAAGGACGATTGACCGAAAGGAGAAATTATGTCGGAAGAGATGATAATGACCGATGCGGCCATTCCAGCAGAGGATAAGATGCCGGGCTTCAAGAGAACGTGCTTCGGCATTGGCATAATGATGATAACTGTATACGTTTCCCGTATACTGGTGAGCGTTGTCGCTACGCTGATAGCACCCTTGTGCGTGGGTCTCGGTATGACTGCATTGCATATTATTGATATGTTGCTGTCTGTTATATTCCTCAACGCCATACCTATCACGGTGGCATATTTCGTGCTTAAGCCGCAGGGGATGTTCAGAAAGGTATACGCAAAGCCCGCCTATTTCGGCAGTGCCATGGGAATGTTCCCTGCGATGTACGGCGTAGCCATACTTGCAAACCTGCTGACGGTATTTGTTGCAAGCTTTTTCAAGGATACCTCGCTCAACGACTCTTTTACTGCGCTTGAGGGTATACAGACCACTGATCTCGGTGCTGCGGTCATCCTGTTCGTTCAGCTTGTGGTAGTCGCTCCTATATGCGAGGAGCTGTGGTTCAGAGGCATCGTAATGGAGAGCCTGCGTCCCTACGGAAACGGCTTTGCTATCTTCGCATCTGCCCTGCTGTTCGGGTTTACCCACGCAAATCTTCAGCAGTTTCTTTATACCACTGTCATAGGTATTTTCCTCGGTTATCTTGCAATAGCCACAAAGTCCATCGTCACCACCACGATAATACATGCTATCCTGAACAGTATCTCGGGAATAATGATCCTTATGGGCACAAGTCCCGAGGTACAGGAATATCTCAAAGCAGCAGAGACACCTGCGCCTTACGACCCTGTAACAGGCGGTGCGGCAGAATTTCCGCTTCAGGGAATGGCGATAGTGTATGTGGCTTATCTGTTTGCGATACTGATGCTTATGGTCATCGGTATCATCATGGCGATATTCAAGCTTACTAAGATACGCCGCTATCGTGTGGAAAAGGTATGGGATGTCAGCGCAGGCAAGCGCTGGGGCGTTTTCTTCTCCCGTGTAACGATCATTGTAATGCTTCTGCTTGCAATAGACGCTATGACATTCAATTTCATCGCCAATGCGCTTTGCGGACTTATCTCGGGTGGCTCATGACAGAAAACAACAAATTAAAAGACCTGCTTATGGTGCTTACGGCATTTGTCGTGGCACAGCTTGCAGGTCTGCTGCTTATTTCGGTGCTTTCGGGACTTGTACAGGGTTATTGGTATTATCTGCTCATCAACGCAGTTTGCGTCCTCGGTGTAAGCTTCGCTATATATCTGCTTATATGCGGCAAGCCAAAGCGTTTTGGAAAGGCTGAGAACTACTCTCGCCTGGAGCCGCTTGCGGTGTTTTTCGGGGCGGTGCTGCTCTCCTGTCTGGCAGCTTTTTTGTTCAGACTTGTTTTTCCGCAAGAGAGCGGCAAGGTCACGCTAAGTGAAAACGATATGCTTATGTATGCGGTGTATACGATAATACTTTCCCCGGTTGCAGAGGAGCTCGCTTTCCGTGGAGCGGCTTTATCACGGTTGGCGGGTAGCTTTGGAGCAAACAGCGCTGCGCTTATTTCGGCGGCGTTTTTTGCTGCGTATCATCTTGATGTATCACAGATGCCTTATACCTTTGTGCTGGGATATTGTCTTGCGCTGCTGGCTCAACGCAGCGGAAGCCTTGTCCCGTGCATCCTTGTCCATGCAGGGAACAATCTGACAACTTTTTTGGTTTCTATATTCGATGAGCTGTCTTTTGCTTTTGATATTGCTGTGCCGCTGTTTGGTATAACAGGTCTTGTCTGGCTTGTTGTGTCTGGCAGATGGTTCAGATCATCGAGAAAAGAATAAAGCTACGTTAATAATGCGAAAAAGTCTGAGAATACTTCTCAGACTTTTTTATGTTATCATTTGCACTTGGCGTTTATCAGCTGTTCTGTTGCCAGTGGGCAAGCGTTATTGCTTCAAAGCCCTGTGGCGAAAGAATGGGTTTTGCGATGCGCTTTCTGGTTTCATCGCAAAGACAGCGGTTCTGCGCAAACTCTGCACCTGCCTTTGTGATCTCGGCAAGGTAGCCCTCACGCTGGCGTTTTGCTTTTTCTGCGATAAACAGCTCACCCTCGGGACAGAGGATCGATGTGTAGTGGCCGTCGCCGCAGATAAGATCAAGCTGCTTTAACAGTGCGGGATACATCGGGTTTGCATCAACATAGCCACAGGTCGTGATGACCACAAGCCGCTTTTCGTGCATGGATTCATCACGAAGCTCGTGAAAAGATGCATTCTTGTCCTCTACAAGGTTGCCCATATAAGGCAGCATAAAGGGCAGGCAGCGATCCGTCATACACTTGAGCTGCGAGGGCATACCGAAGAAATACAGCGGAAAGCTTTCGATCACGATATCAGCAGCCTCGATCTTTCCGTAAAGCTCCTGCATATCGTCCTTTATCACGCATTTTCCCGGTGTCTTGCTCCAACAGGAGAAGCACCCTACACAAGGCTTTATGTTAAGCTTATAGATGTTTACATATTCCACTTCGGTATCCTCGGGGAATCCCTTAAGAAACGCTTTTGTTATATTAAGGGTATTGCTCCGCTCTGATTTCGGACTGCCGTTAAGTACTAATACTCTCATTGGTTCTCCTTGTATTTATCGTAGTATAAACACTGTAGTAATATCTGTTTCCGCAGGCGGTTATCACACCTGTGCGGTATCTGTCGCCGTTAAGTTCCACACCCCTGAGGTCTGCAAATACATCGCCGCCCTCAGCCTTTATGTAGGCTTCACGGCGTGTCCAGACAGTGTAGAAGTGTTTTTCGTCAGTGTTTTTAAGGAACTCGGAATAGTCGTTCTCGCTCATGAATATCTTTGCAAGGCTTGCCATCTTCTCATTGGAGTAGCTCCTTGCCCTCTGGATGTCGCAGCCGATTTTTGCATCCTTTCCTGTAGAAAGGTAGCATATCGCAGCTCCCTCTGAATGGGATATGCTGAAATCAATATCACGACGGTTTATGATGCATGGTCTGCCATCGCCATTACGAGAGATGACAAGCGTATTTTTCTCTATCCCATGCTTTGAAAGCAGATTGTCCAGCAGAAGAAATCCACAGGCACTTTCGGACAACGCCTTATCCTCTTTGGCTAATATGTAGTTGAAATATTCCTCGCTCATCTCGGAATAGAGGGTGCGTGCCTGCTCGACACGGGGGCGGAGGTTATCTCCTCCCGCAACGATGCAGGCGGAAAAATCCAGAATATTATCCATATACCGCACTCTTATCCATAGAGGTGAAAAGCATACTTCCCTTTGCCTTGACTATACCGTCAGCGGATATCACTGCGGAAAATTCGTATGCACCTGCTGTTGCCATAGTTGCCTTGACCTCGATAGTAAGCTGATCTCCGGGAATGACAGGCCGCAGGAACTTGAAGTCCTTTACCTTAAGAAGCACATACAGCTTGTTTTCGTCATTGGCAGCATCATCAGGAGCGATAACGAGAGAGCAGAGCTGTGCTGCGCACTCAATGATAAGCACGCCGGGCATGATGGGAGCATCGGGGAAGTGTCCCACAAAATAAGGCTCGTTAACCGATACGTTTTTGATTCCCTTTGCAGAAACGTTAGGCTCAAGCTCGATAACACGTTCTATCATCTGAAAGGGAGGGCGTTGCTTTATCCGCTGGTTTATCTCAAGTAGATTCATCATAAGCTGAGTCCTCCGTCAAGTACGATAGTCTGTCCCGTCATATATGCGAAATTATCGGAGCAGAGCTGTGCAACCACATTCGCCACATCCTCTGCCCTGCCGTACTTGTGCATGGGGATAGCAGCTATATATGCTTCCTTTTTGTCCTCGGGTATGGCATCCATCATTTCGGTTTCGATAAATCCGGGAGCTACTGCGTTTACAAGGATATTGCGGGGCGCAAGCTCCTTTGCGAGAGTTGCGGTCATGGAGTTCACCGCACCCTTTGTGGCGGAGTAAACAGCCTGTCCCTCTACTGCAAGCACAGAGCTTACAGAGGAGATGTTCACGATACGTCCGCCTGTTTTTATCATCTTAAGCGCTGCCTGCTGTGCACAGTGGAAGTAACCCTTGATATTTATGTCAAGACTTCTTGAAAGAGAATCCTCATTTATCATCAGCAGATAAGCGTCATCAACGACGCCTGCGTTATTTACCAGTACGTCAAGCTGACCAAAGGTCTTGTGTACCTCACGGAACATCGCCTGTACCTGCTTGAGATCAGCGGTGTCTGCCTTTACTGCGATAGCTTTCTGTCCCATCGCTTCTATGGCGGAAACCACCTCCTGCGCCTTGGCTTCGTTGCTGACGTAGTTCACCGCAACGTCATAGCCGCATTCGGCAAGCTTAAGCGCACATGCCTTGCCTATTCCACGGGAAGCACCTGTTACTATTGCAACCTTGCTCACTTTCTGTCCTCCTGTATTATTCATTATGCGATCAGGGCGGGCTGTGCAGCCCGCCGCTGTTATCATATCTTTTTAAGCACCACTGCGGAATAAGAGCCGCCGACTCCTGCTGCGACCGCAAGGATGTAATTATATTTACCCTCGCTGTCGTTTTTGAGAAGCTTTGCTGCATAAGCCGCCTGCTGTGCAGCCGCAGCCGCCCTTGCTTCTCCGATATCGTTTCTTACGCTGATAACGGGAATATCCTTTGTGAATACCTCGCTGTATACAGCACGCTCGATATCATCGACGGTCTTGTTACCGTCTGCAAAGCCGCATACTGCGGATATCTCATCGGGAGCGATACCTGCGCTTTCGCAGGCTTCAAGTATCGCACGCTTCATGGCATCCTCTGAACCTCTCAGTGTGCCGAATTCTACCGACTTGTGCGTCATGGATGTACCGGCTATCTCGCACAGTTTTTCTGCGCCACGCTTTTCTGCACTCTCCTCAGTTTCAAGTACGATAGAAACCGAGCCCTCGCCAAGTCTGAAGCTCTCAGTATAACCAAGCTTTTCATAAAGCTCGTAGGTAACATCGGTGTTTTCGTCTGTACCGGACGCTACCATTATGCTCTCTTCGCCGCTGTGAAGGACATCAGCCGCATAGCATATACTCTGAAGTCCTGCCTGGATACCGTTTGCAACAGTGACGTTATAGCCCTTTATTCCTGCAAAGATGCTGAAATAACCGCCTGCCGCATTGTACACGGTGTTGGGAAAGCTGAATGCACTGCCGTTTGCCGTGCCGTTAAGGATGGTATTCTTCTGGAAGCCTACGATCTCGGTCATAGGACCGTCAGCGGTTCCGATTATGATACCGATGTCGTTCTCATTGGCTTCGTCTACTGTTATCTTTGCGTCTGCAAGCGCTCTCATGCCCGAGATGAGCTGGAGCTGGCTGAAACGGTCAAGCTTGCGGTAGAACGCCATTTTTATGCCGTGCTCCTTGTAGTCGTCGCCTGTGATATCACAGCGCAGACCCTTGCCCGCTTCATCGGAAGCCCCGAGAAGCTCGCCGATACCTGTGACGAAAACACGCTGTTTGTTGGTGTTGTCAGGGATATCGTGGGGATTTTTCGCAAACACAATGCTGGCGTTGTTTCCGCCGAAAGCAAAGGAGTTGGACACTGCATAATTAACGGGCTTCTCTCTCTTAGTGTTGGGCACAAAGTCGATGCTGCCTGCTTTTTCTTTAAGGTTCTCAAGATCCTCTTCATTATAACCGATGGTGGGTGGAACTGTGTCCTCACACACTGCCTTGACAGTGAACACTGCCTCGATAGAGCCAGCCGCACCCAGACAGTGACCTGTCATGGATTTTGTTGAACTTACCGAAACATGATCGTTTCCATCGAAAAGCGTATGCAGGGACAGGAATTCCGCTTCATCGTTCTTGGCGGTTCCTGTACCGTGAGCATTTATGTAGTCGATATCAGTGAACTCAAGACCCGAATTTCTTATGGCACGCTTGATAGCGCTCATCTGTCCCTGTCCGTCGGGACGGGGGGCGGTGATATGGTGCGCATCGGAGCTTACTCCGCTGCCCAGCACTTCGCAGTATATCTTTGCACCACGTTTTACAGCGTGCTCGTAGCTTTCGATGATAAGGATACCTGCGCCCTCGCCGAGAGTGATGCCGTTGCTCTTGTTAAAGGGAGAGCAGGGGCCCTCTGCCAATGCGTGCAGTGCATGGAAGCCGCTGAACGCAAGGGAGGAAAAGCTGTCCGATCCGCCTGCCGCAAAAGCATCGGCCTTGCCGCTGCGGATAAGATCGCAGGCGTATGAAAGACTCATAGTGCCTGCCGCACAGGCATTAACTATGTTCGCTGTAGCACCGTTGAGTCCGAAATGCTTCGCCACATTGTTTGCAATAGCGGAAGCAGGCATTTTGAGAATATCGGAAGTGTCGGCATTACCGTTCTTTATCTCGTCCGTGTAATACTTGTCGATGCTAGCCGCACCGCCTACGCAGTTGCCGATGATAACACCGATCCTGTCGCTGTCGAAGCAGTCTGCTGAATAGCCTGCGTCAGCCAGTGCCTCGCCTGCCGCCTTTATGCACAGCAGTGAGGAGCGGTCGTAGTTCTCTGAAGAAAGCTCCGAGGATCTCGCCTCGACCTCTGCGCCCATATTTGCATAGCAGTCTGTTGTATCAACGGTAGTTACCTCACGTATGCCTGTCACGCCGTTTGCTGCGGCATTCCAGCATTTGTCAACGCTGTCGCCGAGCGCACATACAAGTCCAAGACCTGTTACAACGCATCTTCTTTCGTTGCCCATGATTATTCTCCCATGTGCTCCTCAACGTACTTTGTGAGGGTCTCGATAGTCTGGAAGTTCTCTCTCGCTGCGCCTGTCATCTGAACGCCGAACAGATTGTCGATACCTGCGATGATCTCGATGGAGTCGATGGAGTCCAGACCGATATCGTCACCAAACAGCTCGGAGGTGTATTCCAGCTCATCTGCGGGGATACGGAGATTTTCAACTAACATTCCCTTGATCTTTTCTGCGATTTCTGTGTTCATAATAAATACCTCTCATTTTTAATATTTCTGCGGAAATTCCGCTTGATTACTTTGTTGCTGTGTAGCTTTCCGTGTATACAGGAAGCTTGCCGTACTGCGCTTCAAGCGTACCGTAAAGGCACTTTACCTCGGCTTCGGCTTCGTTGATAAGCTGACGTGCATATTTGGAATGGCGCATATCTTCGGGGCAGTTGCTTTCTATCGGCTTTCCGACAGCGATCTTCTGACGCTTGCCGAAGACCTTGTCGTATTCGCCGTATATCGCCATCGGTATTATGGAAGCTCCCGTAGAAGCGGAAAGAAGTGCCGCCCCCGGCTTGAACGGAAGCATTTTGCCCTCCCGTGCGATGCCGCCCTCGGGGAATATTATCATGGAACCGCCATTTTTCAGCAGGCCCTCGGCTTTTATGTACCAGTCGGCGTCAGCGCCGCTCAGGTCTATCGGCATACATCTGCACCAGCGTATCATGGTGCCCATGCCTTTTTTGCTGTACCATTTTTCCGACACCAGCACATAAGGCCTGTATCGGCCCAGTATCGCTCCCATAAGCGCCCCATCAAAATGGTGTGTGTGATTTGCGACAAACACCACAGGCTGTCCCTTAAGCTGCTTTTTCAGTTGTTTATCTTCCCATACTATCTTCGGACGGAAAAGGAAGTACGCCGTGGCGGTTATCAGCTTCTGGAATATCTTGCCCCATAGTGATTGCTTTAAAGCGTTCTTTTCTTCTTTCATCATACGCTCCTTTTGACGGAAAGACCGCCTTTTATGCTAATATTATACATTAAATAAGTAATTTTTTTCAATGGTCATCAGGCGACACTGTGTTTCTAAAGCGACGTAGTGTTGCTTATTTGTCCTGTTTTAATATTTTGTTAATATAAATTCTGTCAAAATGCATGAATTCATCGTCCAATACGGCGGGTTATATGTGGAAATTGATCTTTGCTGAGCGTAGGCTCCATTTATTGACTGGCGATGAGGGCGAATGTATTGTGTTTGTTGGCAATAATACTACTGGACAAATGTCGCATATTATGCTATAATATAATATGTATATTTGTACAATAGAGGAAGTATTTCTTCGAAAACAAGCTGAAAGGAAACAAAAACAATGATCGTAACAAAGGATACTATTATCGGTGATATTCTCGACACAAACCCCGAGGCAGCAGCTCCCATTTTTCTTGGCATGGGTATGCACTGCTTAGGTTGCCCCTCCGCAAGAGGCGAGAGCGTAGAGCAGGCCTGCATGGTACACGGCGTTGACGCTGACGAGATAGTTGCAAAGCTCAACGAGGTAATGGGCGGCTGATAATGTTGACCCTTGACAACAGGCTGAAGACTGCCGCTGCTCTTTGCAGAAGCGGCGGAGTCGTCTGCGATGTGGGAACAGACCATGCGCTGCTTGCTTGCTATCTTGCAAAAAACGGTGCAAAAGAAGTCATCGCCTCGGATATAAACGACGGTCCGCTGGAGTCTGCCCGCAGAACAGTGGGGCAGGAGGGCTGTGACAATGTCCGTGTACTCAAGTCAGACGGACTTCAACAGATCGACTATGCCGATGATGTGATAATATGCGGCATGGGCGGCGAGCTCATTGCGGATATAATTGCAGACTGTCGGTTCCTTACAAAGGACACCCGTTTTATCCTGCAGCCGATGACAAAGGCAGAGATATTGCGCCGCAGACTCTACGCCGACGGCTTTGAGATACTTGAGGAGCGCACCGCATACGACGGAAAACGTGCCTATGTCGTGATGCTGGCAGCCTATACGGGAGAACGTTGCGACATCGGCGAGTTTTTTGCATATACAGGTAAGGTCACAGACCCGAAATTTCTAAAGCTGACGGCTGAAAAGCTGAATAAAAACTGCCGTGGGATGGAGATATCGGAAAGCTTCGCAGAAGAAGCAGAAAAGCTTCGCTCCCTTGCGGATGCCATAATAAAAAGAGCGGAGGAGCTATCATGACAGTAAAAGATATACTGGATTTCATAAACAGCGTGAGTCCCCTCTCCGCCGCAGAAAAATACGATAACGTAGGTATGCTTGTCGGCGACTATAACGCCGAGGTCACAGGTATATGCACCTGCCTTGATATCACTAACGATGTGATAGACGAGGCACTGAAGAAAAATGCGAATCTTATCGTTTCGCATCACCCTGTTATATTTGATCCGCTGAAAAATGTACGGGCGGGCACTCCTGTATATAAGCTCATAAAAAACGGTATCAGCGCAATATGCGTTCACACCAACTTTGATATGACAGAGGGTGGAGTCAACGACGCTCTTTTAGAGCTGCTCGGCTTTGAAAGTGCAGAGGTGCTGGAGCAGATACACCCTAACGGACTTGGATTCGGAGCGGTATGTGATCTTAGCTTCGGTTTCACCGCAAAGGGACTGGCAGAGCACTGCAAAAATGCGCTGTACCTTGAAAGCGTGAAATACTGCGACGGCGGAAAGGAAATAAAGCGTGTCGCTGTATGCTCAGGCTCGGGCGGAAGCTTTCTTGAAGCTGCGGCAGAAAAGGGCTGCGATGCGTTGGTCACAGGCGACATCAAGCATAATATCTGGATAGACGCACGGAATATGGGCTTCTCGCTTATTGATGCAGGGCATTACGGCACTGAAAAGTGCGCATCCCATCGACTTGCGGCACTTTTAAGCCGGAATTTCGGCGGTGTTCCGGTATTTGCTGCCGACAGCGATACCGAGCCTTGTAAATACGTCTGAATTTAATTTTCTTTATCAAAATTAACATAACAGAAAGGGGAGAATGAGAATGTCGCTTGACGGAGCGTTTCTGCATATCGTCAGAAACGAGCTTCTGCCGCTTGTAGGCAGCCGTGTGGATAAGGTATATCAGCCGTCACGGGAAGAGATAGTGATATCCCTGCGCACTCCTAAAGATGGCGCAAAGAAACTCATCCTCTCCGCAAACAGCATGAGCGCAAGGGTAAACCTCACCTCGGCTGCATTTGAAAATCCCCAGCAGCCGCCAATGCTGTGTATGCTTATGAGAAAGCATCTCGGCGGCGGACGGCTACTTGATATCAGGCAGGACGGCCTGGAGCGCATACTGTATTTTGACTTTGAATGTACCAATGAAATAGGCGATATCGTAACAAACACCCTTATCGCCGAGATAATGGGACGTCACAGCAACATCATTCTTGTACGTGACGGCAGAGTCATCGACAGTGTAAAGCGTGTTACAGATGACATATCGTCGGTAAGGCGCATCCTACCCAATATCGTTTATGAGACTCCCCCTCGTGAAGACAGGCTGTGCCTGCTTCAATGCAGTGCGGATGATGTTATCACTGCGATCGAGGGCAGCCCCGAGCGGCTCTCCAAAAAGCTGACTGCAGTGCTGGAGGGTGTATCTCCTATATTCACAAGGGAATGCGCCTACTATGCTGCAAAGGATGTGGACGTTGTTTGCAACGGACTATCCGACAGCGCAAAGGACAGGCTCAGATTTATCATAAACAAAGCTAAAAGAGCCCTTGACGGCGAGGCGGAATTTATTATAGTATCTGAACTCAGCGGCAAGAAAAAGGATCTCTGCTTTATAAATATCGAGCAGTATTCCACAGGAATGCTGATCTCGCACTGTGAAAGCGCAAACGGTCTGCTTGACAGCTTTTATGCTGCGGCAGGAAAGACGGAGCGCACCAAACAGCGTGCGCACGATCTTTTAAAGCTGCTGCTGAACACGTACGAGCGCATTTCACGCAAGCTGGAGCTTCAGAAAAAGGAGCTTGCTGACTGCTCGGAGAGAGAGGTCTTCCGAGTCTGTGGCGACCTCATCAATGCGAATATCTACCGCCTTGAAAAGGGCATGACAAAATGCGCCCTTGAGGACTTCTATACGGGCGAACAACGTGAGATAACGCTGGACGCAAGACTCACGCCTGCGCAGAACGCTCAGAAATACTATAACGAGTACCGAAAGCTGGACACTGCCGAAAAAATGCTGACAGAGCTTATCGGCAAGGGTCAGCAGGAGCTTGTATATATTGACAGCGTATTCGATGCGGTGAGCCGTACCGAAAGCGAGGCAGATCTTGCGGAGATACGCAGGGAGCTTCGTGAGCAGGGCTACCTTAAAGGCGGCGTCCGCCCCGATGAAAAGGTGAAGAAACAGAGCGAGCCGTTAAGATTCCGTTCCTCTGAGGGATTTGATATCCTTGTGGGACGAAACAACAGACAGAACGACCAGCTTACTCTTAAGACCGCAAAGGCTACCGATATATGGCTGCATACGCAGGGCATCGCAGGCTCTCATGTTATAATAAAATCAGATGGCAAAGAGGTTCCCGAGCAGACCTTGTTTGAAGCGGCGCAGCTTGCGGCGTATCATTCAAAGGGACGTGAATCCTCGCAGGTGCCTGTTGACTATGTAGCAGTTAAATTCGTGAAGAAGCCTGCAGGCGCAAAGCCCGGAATGGTGATATTCACAAACAACAGAACGCTGTTTGTTGCACCCGATGAGGAGCTAGTGGATTCGCTGAAGACGAAATGACCCACTCTGAAAAAATTATAAAAAGGGTGGCGAAAAAGTGCCGGATGCTAGGAATCCGCATAACGGCTAGGCTTTGTGCCTGCCATTATGCGAGTGACGACGCAAATGGCGCTTTATCGCCAGCCTGACATTCACATAATGAAAGGACAAATAACACCAATGAGAAAAGAACTTGCAAAGACCTACGCTCCTAAGGAGTTTGAGGATCGCATCTATAAAAACTGGGAGGCAAAGGGCTACTTCCACGCTGAGATTGACCCCAAGAAAAAGCCCTATACCATCGTAATCCCCCCACCCAACATCACAGGTCAGCTCCACATGGGTCACGCACTGGATAACACCCTGCAGGATATCCTTATCCGCTGGAGAAGGATGCAGGGCTACTCCGCACTGTGGCTGCCCGGTACAGATCATGCCTCCATCGCAACCGAGGCTAAGATCGTTACCGCAATGAAAGAGGACGGCGTAACCAAGGACGACATCGGACGTGACGGCTTCCTTGAAAGAGCATGGGAGTGGAAAAGAGTTTACGGCGGACGTATCGTTGAACAGCTTAAGAAGCTCGGCTCCTCCTGTGACTGGGAGCGTGAGCGCTTCACACTGGACGAGGGCTGCTCCAAGGCTGTACAGAAGGTATTCATCGACCTGTACAACAAGGGTCTTATCTACCACGGTGAGCGTATCATAAACTGGTGCCCCAACTGTAAGACATCCATCTCCGATATCGAGTGCGAGTACGAGGAGCAGGACGGCTTCTTCTGGCATATCAACTATCCCCTTGCTGACGGCAGCGGATACCTTGAGATAGCTACCACCCGTCCCGAAACACTTCTCGGCGACACCGCAGTAGCAGTACATCCCGAGGATGAGCGTTACACCCACCTTGTAGGCAAGATGCTTAAGCTCCCCCTCACCGACAGAGAAATTCCCATCGTTGCAGACGAATACGTTGACAAGGAGTTCGGTACAGGCTGCGTAAAGATCACACCTGCCCACGACCCCAACGACTTTGAAGTTGGAAAGCGCCATGACCTGGCACTTATCCACATGATGAACGATGATGCTACCATCCGCTCCGATGTAGGCGGAAAGTACGCAGGCATGGACCGCTACGAGGCAAGAAAGGCTATGGTAGCCGACCTTGAAGCACAGGGACTGCTTGTAAAGGTAGAGCCTCACAAGCATAATGTTGGCTGCTGCCAGCGTTGCGGCACAACAGTTGAGCCGAGAGCAAGCTACCAGTGGTTCGTATCCATGAAGCAGCTTGCACAGCCCGCTATCGATGTTGTAAAGAGCGGCGAGCTCAGATATGTTCCCAAGCGTTTTGAGAACGGCTACCTCTACTGGATGGAGAACATCCGTGACTGGTGTATTTCCCGTCAGCTCTGGTGGGGTCACAGAATTCCTGCTTACTACTGCCAGAACGCAGACTGTGGCAATACCGTTATCTCTCCCGAGGCAGTATGCACCTGTCCCAAGTGCGGCAGTGCCATGAAGCAGGATGAGGACACCCTTGATACATGGTTCAGCTCCGCACTCTGGCCTTTCTCTACAATGGGCTGGCCCGACAAGACTCCTGAGCTTGAGTACTTCTATCCCACAACAACACTGGTTACAGGCTACGACATCATCCCGTTCTGGGTTGCAAGAATGATCTTCAGCGGCCTTGAGCACACAGGCGTAAAGCCCTTTAAGGATGTACTTATTCACGGCCTCGTTCGTGACGAGCTGGGACGCAAGATGTCCAAGTCCCTCGGCAACGGTGTTGATCCTCTCGAGATCATCGACAAGTACGGTGCTGATGCGCTCCGTCTTACACTGGTTACAGGTAACGCACCCGGTAACGATATGCGCTGGACTGAGACCAAGGTAACAAACTCCAGAAACTTTGCAAACAAGCTCTGGAACGCTTCCAGATACATTCTCATGAACCTGCCCGAGGACTTCGACAAGGCGGTTCTCCCCGAAAACCTCCCCATCGAGGATAAGTGGGTACTTTCCCTTTACAACGACGTTGTAAAGAACGTTACATCCAACCTTGAAAGCTATGAGCTTGGTATCGCAGTGCAGAACCTCACAGACTTCATCTGGGATGTTTACTGCGACTGGTATATCGAGCTTACAAAGCCCCGTATCGCAGCAGGCGGCGAGACCGCTCTTGCAGCGCAGAACGTTCTGGTATTCATCATGCAGGGTATCCTTAAGCTTCTGCATCCCTTTATGCCCTACATCACCGAGGAGATCTGGAGCAGTATGCCCGGTGCCGAAACAGAGAGCATCATGATCTCCAAGTGGTGCGAGTATGACGAAAAGCTGCACTTTGCCGCAGAGCAGGAAGAGTTCAGCAAGATAGTTGATGTTATCAAGGCTATCCGTGTACAGCGCAACGAGCTTAATGTACCTCCTTCCAAGAAGGTGACCATGATCGTTGAGACAAAGTTCACAGAGCTGTTCAAGGGCTGTCAGGCGTTCTTCGAGAAGCTTGCAGGCGCAGGTGAGTTCTCCGTATGTGAGAGCGTAACAGATACTGAGGGCATGATGACCGTTGTTTCTGATAGTGCAAGAGTATTCATGCCCATGGGCGAGCTTGTGGACAAGGAGAAGGAGCTTGCACGTCTTGAAAAGGAAAAGAAGGCTGCTGAAAAGGATATCGAGTTCCTTTCCAAGAAGCTCAACAACCCCGGCTTCCTCGCAAAGGCTCCCGCACAGCAGATCGAAAACGAGCGTGCAAAGCTTGCAAAGGCAGAGGAAAAGATGGCAAAGATCAACGAATCTATTGAAGGACTTAAGTAATAAAACGACCTGTCGGCTGTCAAAGCAGCCGGCAGGATAAAATGACAGGAGGAAACACCATGGCGAAACTTACGTTGGTAGTTCTTGCTGCGGGAATGGGTTCCCGCTTCGGAGAAAGAATAAAGCAGCTTGAGCCTCTGGGACCCTCGGGCGAGCTCCTTATCGACTACTCTATATACGATGCAATAAAAGCAGGCTTTGACCGTGTGGTATTCATAATCCGCAAGGATATCGAACAGCTTTTCAAAAGCACTATCGGCGAGCGCACCGCACAGCATATCCCTGTTGAGTATGTGTTCCAGTCTCCCGATATCCTGCCCTGCCGCAACGGCGACTTCCCTGATCGCACAAAGCCCTGGGGAACCGCTCATGCATTGTGGTGCTGCAAGGATGTTCTGGATGGACCCTTCGCAGTAATAAACGCCGATGACTTTTACGGACGTGACGCATTTCTGAGACTTGGCGGCTTCCTCTCAAACTTCGATGCAGATGGATGCTCGGTAGGATTTATGCTTAAGAATACCCTTTCGGAATATGGCAGCGTAAACCGAGGCGTATGTAAAGCCAACGATATGGGTCTGCTGTGCAGCGTTGAGGAAACACGTGAGATAAAGCGTGACGAAAACGGCGTTATTACAGGCAACTACAATGGCAAGACCCGCACTCTTGACGAGTATGATACTGTATCCATGAGTATGTGGGGCTTTGGCGCAGATTTCATGCCGAAGCTTGAAAAGCGCTTCTGCGAGTTTCTTGAGGAACTTGACCGGAATGAGCCTAAGGCAGAGCTTACGATCGCAGACGCAGTTGACGCAGAGATTCGTCACAATGGTTATACCATGAGAAATCTCACGACCGACAGCAAATGGTTTGGCATCACTTATGCTGCTGATGTTGAACAGGCGAAGCTCACGCTGATCAACAACGTTAACAGCGGAACCTATACCGATCCGCTCTGGAAATAAGGAGCAGTAAGGTATTTTCAACAGCATTGGAGTGATCTTATGATTATTGTACCGGTAGATAACCTCAAAGAAGGCATGGTGCTTGCAAGGGATGTAGCTACCACTTCAGCCACAGATTACCGCACCCTGCTCATCAGGGGCACATTCCTTACTGCCGAAATGATATCTATGCTCCGTAAGAAGGGCATAAAATCCGTCACTATCATAGGTGACAAGCAGGCGGTGATGGCTAAGCCCGAGATCCGTGAAGAACATATCAACCACCCCGAGGCAGTGACGCCTGAAGAGTCGCAAAAAGAACAGGAGGAGTCTGTTTACATTCCTCCTGCTCCGGCTGCCGACGAGGTAAGAAACCAGCACATCGGAAAAGCGCTGACTGAGCTGAATGATATCTTCAGCGAGCACGAGGAGATCAAGGAACTGTCACAGGAGGCTGTTAAAAAGGTCAATGACATTGCGGACGATATACTTGTTGATATCGGCAATGACTCTACTTATCTCGGCAATCAGATGATAGCGCTTCAGAACTATGATGATTACACCTACAAGCACTGCCTGCGTGTGGCGATGCTTGCTACAAGCGTAGCGGCACAGCTCGGACTTTCAAAGCGTGACTCGAAAGAGGTCATTGTCGCTGCACTTTTGCATGACATCGGAAAATCCAGCATCGATCATGATATAATCATCAAGCCAAGTAAGTTGACCGACGAGGAGTTCAATGAGATTAAACGTCATCCGTTTATCGGCTATAATATCCTTAAAAACAGCGCTGACGGAGACTTTTCAGGAAATATCCTGTCTGGTGTGCTTTTCCATCATGAAAAATACGATGGCTCGGGTTATCCAACAGGAATAACAGGCAAGGATATACCGCTGATAGCAAGGATCATTGCAGTGTGTGATGTGTTTGATGCGCTGACCTCAAACAGACCTTACAGAAAGCCGTGGTCGGTTGCGGAAGCGGAGGAATACATCCTTGGTTCCTGTGGCTCACATTTTGACTTTGATGTCACCTCAGCATTTATGAGGGCATTTAATCCCTATCCTGTGGGTACTATGGTAAGCCTTTCCGACGGAAGGCACGCAATTGTTATCCAGACCAATCAGACCGTTCTTCGCCCTGTTGTAAGGATACAGGGACAGAACAGCGGCGAGGAGATAGATCTCAGCACAGATTTCCGTTTCCTTTCTGTGATGGTCACAGGCGTTTACGGTGGAGATTATCCAAGATACGCAGACTGAATTACTCATTTGCATAAAAATAATCGCCTCAGAAACCAGCAACTTCTGAGGCGATTTTTCATGCGCAATCTTATTTATACATTATCTTATCCGTATTTAGCTTATCTGTAAACCCGATATAATAACCAAGCTGAGTTACAGCGGGAATAAGAGCATAATATGCGATCATCAATGTCGGAAACAAGGCGCTCATATTATCGATCTGACGTAAGGTAGTCGGCATCCAGGCTTCGTTTTCTGTTACTACCGCAGGGACAAAGGTGTTGATAAACGGAAAAGCACTTCCGCTGATAAAGCGGTACAGATAAAGAGTATCCTCCTCGGGGAAGAACAGCTTATTGAGAAGCAGCACCACTGATGGCGCAGCAGCAATAACGAACATCACTGCTCCGATGAGTATCCAGCGATACTTGAGTGGCTTTTCAACCCTGCCGTTTTTCAGCAGTGTACGCTCGGCATTACCGTCTTTCCACGCAACGGTGAACACCAGCATATAGAATATCGCAGTGCCGCACAGCATGGCGAGGATATTGGTGAACATATTAACCCCAAACATGGCAAGTCCCATCGTCATAAACAGGCACATTACGTTTCCCAGAACTATATATCCCACGCCCTTAAGAAGCAGCATGGCAAAGGATTGTCTTTTCATCGATGATTCCTTTCAAAATAAATAATAACTTTGCAAAACCGTGTAATACTAAACCCGAAAGGCAGAAAGAAGAATTCTGCCGAGAGAGGTTGATATTATGAATGATTTTAAAAACAGACAAAGCTCAGAAATACTGAAGAGCGTCTACAAAAATGCCGATATGGCATACGAATCCAGCGGTGATGTGCTGAAATGCTGCACTGACAAAAAGCTCAGGAATGAGATAGCTGCCGAACGAGAGCGTTATCGTAGTGTGGCGTCGCAGGCACGCACAGAGCTTGTGCGCCGTGGCAGTGTACCGAAGCCATATCCGTCTTACACCAAAATGATGGCGAAAATGGGCATCCAGATGAAGACCATGGCAGACAACAGCCCGCAGAAGCTGGCTGAACTGATGGTAAGAGGTACCACGATGGGGATTATCGATATGCAGCACGCACTGAACCGTTCGTCAAAAGCGGAGGAGCGCATAAAAAGCGATGCAGATGCATTGCTGAAAAGAGAGCAGCAATTCTGCGATCACCTTAAGCAGTATCTGTGAGAAAACGCCCTGTTTATACCGAACGTAACGTCAGCGATGTTTTGCTGAGATGCGGTACGTCGGAGGATGGCAGTCCACAGCCAATATCGCCGACACCAACGACGGCTACGGCTGAGCTTCTGTCGGAGTGCAGAGTCTGACGATCATTCGTTATCGGGATTTACAATATTACCCGTAACGATATTGTTGAATACCTCAAGGGCACGGCGGCGCTGCTCTTTTGCTCCGTCGTCGTTGCCTGTCATATTTTTAAACTCATCACGGACATATATGCCCACAATATCGGGACAGCTCGTCCAGCGTGCTTCTTTTGCAAACTCCGATGTGTTTACCTGAAGCCCCTGATTTTCATAAAGAATGGCGTCGGGATACTGCTCGGAGAAGTCCACAAAGAACTGGACCTCGCCGTTTGCCATTTCGTTCATCAATTCAATTATTCCCTGATCGGTGATATACATCTGGCTGTCTCCTGTGAACACCTCAGAGCTGAATTTGTAGTTTTCTGAGTCGCTGTACTGGTTTACACCCGCAGCAGTGGACAGATTGATGTAGTTGACTCCGACATGAACGTAGCCGTTTCCATCGTAATCTGGGCAATACTTTTCAAAGGTAGTCTCGATATCGTCAAGCTTTGTGTAAAGTCCGCTGGCATTGTCAGTGGTGACCGCAAGGATATACAGGTCGTTTCGCTCCCTTGTTATGGTCTGCCATGTGATATAGCCCACGGCAAGTGCCGCAACAGTGAGAACTATCAGCGGAACCTTGTTGTGATACAAAAAGTTGCTGACCTTAGCCCAGCCTTTCAGATCCTGATGGGTTATGCGCTCGTGCTTTTCTTCGAGTATATCGCTTTCCTCCACAAGACCCTGCTTCAGCTTCAGCAGCTCACGTTTTTCACGGAGCTTTTCCTGCTCCTCATCATATTTATTCGACATAGTGCCTCCTGCCTGCAAGTGGTTATATCCACCTAATTTTCATCGGTAATCGTTAAGCCGCCGCAATTCTTGCGGCGGCTTTGGTTATTCGTAAATAGCCGCAGCCACAGCGGCGTATCAGCTTATAGGCTTCATTGTGGGGAACAGCAGAACATCTCTGATGCTTGCGGAGTCTGTCAGCAGCATTACAAGTCTGTCAAAGCCGAAGCCAAGACCACCTGTGGGAGGCAGACCGTATTCAAGTGCTGTTATGAAGTCCTCGTCCACCTGAGCGTCGTTGCCACCCTGAGCACGCTTTGCAGCCACCTGCTTTACGAAACGCTCACGCTGATCGATGGGATCGTTAAGCTCGGAGAATGCGTTACCGAACTCTGTGCCGTTGATGAAGTACTCAAAGCGCTCTGTGAATGCAGGGAACTCAGGCTTTCTCTTTGCGAGAGGAGAATTCTCTACGGGATAATCATAGATGATGGTAGGCTGAATGAGCTTGTCCTCAACAAACGCCTCAAAGAATGCGATAAGAACATGACCCTTTGTGGAGTTCTCGTCCAGCTCATCCTCAATGTGGTGTTCCTTTGCGCAGGCTCTTGCCGCTGCATCGTCTGCCCAGTCAAAGTAGTCAACGCCTGCATATTTCTTGACTGCTTCGATCATTGTAAGGCGTTCCCAGGGCTTGCCTACTGCGATCTCGTGACCCATATAGGGAACGGTATCGGTTCCGCATACCTTGAGAGTAACGGTCCTGTACAGATCCTCGATAAGATCCATCATGCCGAAGTAGTCGATGTAAGCCTGGTACATTTCGATAGAGGTGAACTCAGGATTGTGAGTAGCGTCCATACCCTCGTTACGGAAGATACGGCCAACCTCATATACCTTATCGAAGCCGCCTACGATGAGACGCTTTAAGTACAGCTCGGTCTCTATTCTCATGTACATATCAATATCAAGCGCATTGTGATGCGTCTTGAAGGGTCGTGCTGCCGCACCGATCTCCAGTGTGTGAAGAACGGGTGTATCTACCTCGATATAGCCATGGGAATCAAGGAAGTTTCTGATCTCACGCAGAATAAGAGAACGCTTTACAAATGTATCCTTGTTCTCGGGATTAGCGATAAGGTCGAGGTAACGCTTTCTGTAACGCTCCTCCTTGTCCTTAAGGCCATGCCACTTTTCGGGCAGGGGCAGCAGGGACTTGGACAGCAGCTTGATCTCCTCCGCATGAACGGAGATCTCGCCCATCTTGGTGCGGAACACCTTGCCCTTGATGCCGATGATATCGCCGATATCCCACTTCTTGAACTCGGCATAGGTATCCTCGCCCACATCATCACGGCGTACATATACCTGCATCCTGTCGGAGCTGTCACGCAGATCCATAAAGCTTGCCTTGCCCATGATGCGTCTGGTCATCATTCTTCCGGCGATAGTTACTTCTGTATCCTCAAGCTCCTCAAAACGGTCACGTATCTCCTGATTATAGATAGATACGTCATACTTTGTTATTGTATAAGGGTCCTTGCCTGCTTCCTTGAGTGCGGTAAGCTTTTCAAGTCTTATGCGGTGCTGTTCGTCCAGCTCTTCCGCAGAGATTTCGGTTACTTCTAATTCTTCGTTTGCCATGGATATATTAATCCTCCTTCTTGCTGATGTTGAGAATTTCAAACTGGATCATACCGGAGGGAGTCTCTACGTCAACTGTTTCTCCGATCTTATGACCGATCAGTGCAGCTCCGATGGGAGACTCATCGGACATCTGTCCCTTGTCGATGTTAGCCTCACTTGTGCCAACGATCTGGAACTCCATCTCCTCTTCCATCTCAAGGTCGAGGATCTTTACTACTGTACCAATACTTACCTTTTCTGTGGTGATGTCATCGTCGTCGATTATCTGAGCGTGAGCAAGTGTAGCCTCGATCTCTGCGATACGGGATTCTACGATACCCTGCTCGTTCTTTGCTTCGTCATATTCACTGTTCTCGGAAAGGTCGCCGAAAGAAAGTGCTACCTTGATCTTTTCTGCTACTTCACGGCGACGTACGGTCTTAAGGTTTTCGAGCTCGGCTTCGAGCTTTGCTACGCCGTCCTTGGTTAAAACTGTAATAGGCTTGTTCATGTCTTGTTGTCCTCCATTTATTTGAATGTTATTATATTTTGTACGGCATTTACCGTGGAAATACTTATCGGTCGGCTCCGATGAGCTCGATAGCCTTCTGAAGCTGTGAGTCAAGATCTGCTGTGAGGTTTTCGGGATCTGTGTCTACTGTCAGCTCAGAGATATAGTCAGGCTTGAGACCAGTGCCATCCCATGTGCCGGACTTTGAAAGATATATCTTTGCGGTAGAAATGGTAAGCGCACTTCCGTCGGAAAACTCGTATGTGTTCTGCATTACTGCCTTGCCGTATGTCTGAGTACCGACGAGTATTGCGCCGCACTCATCACGCAGTGCACCTGCGAGCAGCTCGGATGCCGAGGCAGTGCCGCCGTCGACCAGCACGACTATCGGCATATTAACCGATGTGTCGGAGTCGGTTTCGATCAACGCCTTATTGCTGCCGTCCGCATATTCTGCCGTAGCCACTATCGCAGAGGGGATAAAGCGATTTAGTATAGGTTTAAGTGCGCTGACAAGTCCGCCGCCGTTATGGCGCACATCTATAATAAGAGACGTAGCTCCCTCGTTTGTCAGCTTATTCAGTGCGTTTGCAAATTGTTCGGGAGTCTTTGCGTTGAAAGAATCTATTTTGATGTAAGCGATGCTCTCGTTTATCATTTCGGACGCTACGGACTGGATATCCAGCTGCTGGCGTATAAGATTTACAGATATCTCTTCGCCCTCACGCAGAAGCTTCAGCGCTATTCTTGTGCCTACCTCGCCCGAAAGCTTATCAGCTGCGCTTCCCGCTGGCATATCAAGCAGGCTCTTTCCGTCGATCTCGGTTATCACATCGCCTTCCTGAAGACCGTTCAGGTCAGCGGAGCTGCCTTTATACACGGATATGATCTTAAGGTATCCACTGCCGTCGTCCTCTGCCTCAAAACCTGCGCCCATGATCACGCCGTCATTGGTCTGCTGGATCTCATAGTAAGATGAGCCTGTCATATAGCTGGCATATCGGTCGCCAAGTCCCGATACATAGCCGTTTATGACGCTGTTTTCCATTTCCTCATCGCTGAATGAGCCGATGTAATTTGTTCTGACAGCCGCATCTATCTCACGCAGCTTTGCGTAAATGCCCTCGTACTTTTCCGAGGTGCCGATCTTTGAATTATACACATTGAGCGAGACCGCCCAGGTGAGTACAAATGTTATGGCACAGCCGATCGCCACAAGGCTTATTGCCACGCCAAGAGAAATTTTCTTATTCAAGCGGATGTTCCTTTCCTTGCTTATACCTTAAGGTACTTGCCTGTACTTATCACTGTTCCTACGGCACCGAGAAGCGCACCTGCC
This sequence comes from Oscillospiraceae bacterium, assembly GCA_017461565.1. Taxonomy (GTDB): domain Bacteria; phylum Bacillota; class Clostridia; order Oscillospirales; family Ruminococcaceae; genus CAG-115. Next base: position 118,187 of record JAFTXQ010000004.1, on the reverse strand, counting down.
GCACAGTTCACGGCAAGAACTATCCATTTGATGTCATCAAACGGAATAAAGTTGAAGAAGCCGAACATCTGCCACAGAGTTACATCCTCTCCGAACAGCTTGGATACCGAGTCATAGACGAGCCATGTCAGTCCCCACGAAGCCGCACCTGCGAGGATACCGATAAACATACCCTCAACAAAGAAAGGTGCTTTGATAAAGCCGGTGGTGGCACCCACGTACCTCATGATGCTGATTTCGTTTCTTCTTGAAAATACGCTGGTGCGTATGGTGTTTGATACGATCACTATGCTTACGGCTACCAATGCGACCAGCACTGCCGAAGCTATAACGGTGAACGTGTTGCGTATATTGATAAGGACGCTTGCAAAATCGTAAGGTGCCTTGACCTTTTCTACGCCGTCTATCCCCTCCACCACATTTACCACATGGCGTATCTTTGTAAGATCGTCTACCCTTACCATAAATGTCTCGGGCATGGGGTTCTCGTCAAGGTGATCCAGAAGCTCTGCCTCTTCCGCCATGCTTTCACGGAAGTTTTCAAGCGCCTCTTCCTTGGTGATGTGCTGTATTTCAGTGATATCGCTGTTGTTCTCAAGAACGCTGCGGATATGCTCGATCTGCTCGTCCGAAACATCCTCGAGATATATTGCTATCTCGTTGGTGTTTTCGATATTGCCCATTACGATATTCGCATTTATCATCAGCAGCACCGAGCAGCTTACAAGAAGAAGGCTCACCATCAGTATACTGAAGCTCGCAAATGAAGTGACGAAGTTCTTCCATACCGAGGAAACGCCTTTTTTAACAAGGTATGTGACATTACTCGTCCTCATTCTGACCTCCGATATTTTCATCAAATGTTATGCTGCCGCTGTCAAGATTTATTATACGTCCGCCGAAATACTTGACAAGATCATGCTCGTGGGTGACCATTATCACAGTAGTACCGCAGCGGTTGATCTCCTGAAGCAGCTCTACTATTTCGTACTTGAGTCTGGGGTCAATGTTGCCTGTAGGCTCGTCCGCAATGATAAGTCCTGGGTCGTTAGCAAGTGCACGAGCGATAGCCACACGCTGCTGCTCGCCGCCTGAAAGCTCCTTGGGTCTGCTTTTTGCCTTATGTGCGAGGTCAACGAGATTCAGCACATAGGGCACACGCTGCTTTATGAATTTCATTGGCTGGTCTGCGATGCGCAGAACGAACGCCACATTTTCGTATACATTGAGCTCCTGAATAAGCCTGAAATCCTGAAAGATCACGCCTATAGAGCGGCGGAATTTGGCGATCTTGTTGCCCTTAAGCTTTGCAAGATTGTAGCCGTTGACGAAAACTCTGCCCGACGTAGGCACCACTTCACGCAGCAGCAGCTTCATCAGTGTTGATTTGCCGGCGCCGCTTTCGCCCACGATAAACACGAATTCTCCGTCGTTTATTCTGAGATTAATATCCTGAAGTGCGTCAGTGCCACTGGAATAGTGGACATTGACGTTCTTTAGCTCTACCATGATAACATACTCCTAACAAAATGAATGACCTGTTTCCCCGACGGCATTTTGTCTGTTTGTGTGCCGCCTTAAATACATTCAAAGGCTGTCCCGAACCTTTAAAATTCGGGGCAGCCGCAGTTGTGTTTTATGCAGTAGAAGCTGCCTGCGGTGATCAGAACTTGGTTGGATTTGCCGCAAGATACTTCTTGACCATGAGAGCGATCTTGAAGATTATCGCATGGTCAAATTCACGCAGATCAAGACCTGTAAGCTTCTTGATCTTGTCAAGACGATAAACGAGTGTGTTTCTGTGTACGAACAGCTTTCTGGAGGTCTCGGACACATTCAGGCTGTTTTCGAAGAACTTCTGAATGGTGAACAGTGTTTCGTGATCGAGGGACTCGATAGAGTTCTTCTTGAACACTTCCTTGAGGAAGGTCTCACACAGTGTTGTGGGAAGGTGATAGATGAGTCTTGCGATGCCGAGGTTATCGTAGCTTACGATGTTCTTGTCGGTGTCGAACACCTTGCCGACTTCAAGTGCGGTCTGTGCCTCCTTGAAGGAGCGTGCAAGGTCCTTTACACCCATAACAGGTGTACCGATGCCTACATTCACCTTTGTGAAGAACTCGCTGGAAAGCGTATCGGAGATGGAGCGTGCAAGCTTTTCGAGATCACGCACATCTATGTTGTTCTTTACTTCCTTTACAAGAACGATGTCGGTCTCGGTGATGTTGAACACGAAATCCTTGTTCTTGTCAGGGAAAAGATTCTGGATAACGTCGTAAGCGGAAACATCATTGGAGCTGATAACACTGATAAGGAAAACTACTCTGCTGATGTCTGCGTTGAAATGAAGCTCACGTGCCTTAAGGCTGATATCGCCCGGGAGCACATTGTCCAGAATGATATTCTTTACAAAATTGTTTCTGTCATACTTTTCATCATAATACTGCTTGATACCGGACAGGGAGATCGCAATAACGCTTGCGTACTTTGCTGCAGGCTCGTCTGTGCCTTCTACAAACACCGCATAGTCGGGCTTTACGTGAACGCCGAAGGGCTTGTAGGTGTATCCGTCACGGATGAACACTTCATGGGAGTCGCCAAGCTCGATAGAGAAGAAGTCGTTGCCGCCGCCTACTCTTGTAAGGTCGCTGCAGGCGATGATAGTGCCGTTTTCATCGATAACGCCGATGACCCTGTTTACTGCGTCCTTCATCTGATGAACAATACCCTGGAACAATCTGTTTGACATTATGTTTACCTCTTTCTGATTGTTGAACGGGAACGGAGTCCGACTTGTCCTTGTCAAGGGTCCCTCTGGACCGGAGCCGCCGCAAGCTTCCGCCCGAACCTGTTTATACCTGTGTATTATGTAGCCTGAAGTAATTGCCTTGCTGAGGGCATAGCTATACCCACAGCTTGCCTAACTTATATTGTACTAAAAAACTTCAAAAAAATCAAGTCTTTTTTATGTAATATGTAAAAGTTTCTTGTTTTTTTTCTTCATACTTGAAAAACATCGGGAAAAGTAATATAATAAAATGGAATAGATATATTTTCGGGTGGCTTTTTTGCCTGAAAAGTATTGAAATTTTGTAGAAAAAGAGGTAATTTATACTATGTGTAATTGCAACAAAGAAAAATTCTATATAACTACCCCGATATACTATCCCTCGGGCAATCCTCATATCGGTCACTGCTACACAACAGTTGCCTGCGATACCATCGCACGCTTCAAGAGGATGCAGGGCTATGACGTAATGTTCCTGACAGGTACTGACGAGCATGGTGCAAAGATACAGCAAAATGCCGAAAAGGCGGGCAAGACACCTCAGCAGTATGTTGACGAGATAGTTGAGAACTTCAAGCGCCTGTGGAGCTTTATGGGCGTAAGCTACGACCGTTATGTAAGAACAACTGACCCCTATCACATTGAAACTGTACAGAATATCGTGACAAAGCTGCATGATAAAGGTCTTATCTATAAAGGCAGTTACTCCGGAAAATACTGCGTTCCCTGCGAAAGCTTCTGGACCGAAACACAGCTTGTTGACGGCAAATGCCCCGACTGTGGAAGAGAGGTCATCGACAGCGAAGAGGAAGCATACTTCCTCAAGCTTTCCGCTTATACTGAGCAGATCATTGATCTGCTGAAGAACACTGATTTCCTTCGTCCTGAAAACCGTGTCAACGAAATGGTAAACAACTTCGTTAAGGATGGACTGGAGGATCTGTGTATATCCAGAACAACTGTAAAGTGGGGCGTTCCGATCCCCTTTGATGACAAGCACACTGTATATGTATGGCTTGATGCGCTTATCAACTATATCAGCGCACTCGGCTACGAGAATAACACCTACGATGATTTCGAGAAATACTGGCCTGCAAATATGCACATGACTGCAAAGGAGATCGTGCGCTTCCACTCTATCGTATGGCCTGCACTCCTCATGATGCTGGATATCCCTGTGCCCAAGCGCCTTTATGGCCACGGCTGGATCACATTCAACGGTGCAAAGATGTCAAAATCTCTCGGAAACGTTGTTGACCCGTTTATACTTGGTGAGCGCTACGGCGTTGACGCAGTGCGTTACCAGATACTCCGTGATATGCCCTACGGCAGCGACTGCAACTTCTCAAACGAGATAATGATCGGCAGGATCAATACAGACCTCGCAAACGACCTCGGAAACCTTGTTTCCCGTACAGTTGCGATGGTAGACAAGTATTTCGGCGGCACACTTCCCGCAGACAGACAGGCTGACGCCCTCGATGAAGAACTCAAGGGCATGGCGACTGCGCTGCGCAGCAAGGTCGCTCCGCTGATCGACGAGGCACAGCTCTCCAAGGCACTGGAGGAGATCTTCAAGGTAGTTTCCCGTGCCAACAAGTATATCGACGAGACCGCTCCCTGGATACTTGCAAAGGACGAGGCAAACAAGACAAGACTTGCGACGGTTCTTTACAATCTGCTGGAGACAGTCCGCATCTGCTCTGGTCTGCTGTTCCCGTTCATGCCCACAACGATGCCCAAGGTATGGGAACAGATCGGTGCAGGCACTGATATCACCGTATACGAAACTCTCGACAAGTTTGGAACACTGCCTGCTGATGTAACAGTAAAGAAAGGCGATGTTCTCTTCCCCAGAATAGACATGGACAAGGAGATCGAGGAGCTCAACGCTATGCTGAAGCCTGCTAAGACCTATCGTGAGGATGAAGATCTTGACAAGGCAAACGTTATCGGCATTGAGGATTTTGCAAATGTAAAGCTGCGCAGCGGCGAGATCACCGCCTGCGAGAAGATAAAGAAGGCAAAAAAGCTGCTCAAGCTGCAGGTAGACGACGGAAGAGAGGGCAGACAGATCGTATCTGGAATCGCACAGTGGTACGCACCTGAGGATCTTATCGGCAAGAAGATCGTGTTTGTCGCAAACCTTGCTCCTGCAAAGCTCTGCGGTGAGGAGAGCCAGGGCATGATACTTGCGTGTGACGCAGGTGATAATGATGTAAGGGTGCTGTTCCTTGACAGTGACGTTCCCAACGGCAGCACTATAAGATAATATCTGCAGGGGCAGGATGCCGCCTGTATAAAATTGATTTATTCGGCAAGGAGGCGTAAAGTATGGATATTTCAAGAATGGCGAATATCGCCGCAGTCAACCAGACCAATCTTACAAAATCCTCGGAGCAGAGGACTGCGAACAAATCCTCCACACTCGCCTCCGAGCATACTGACAGCTTTATAAAGTCGCAGCAGGCTTATACACCTGCATATACAAAAAGCTCCGCACAAAAGCAGAACAGCGATAACAACCTGCTTCAGCGAGAGAACGCCGAGGATAAGGTGGGCGCAATAAAAGAGGGCGAGGGCAGATCAAAGTCCGAGCTTCTGGTTGAAGGTGTGCAGCACATAATACGTGCCATGTTCGTAAAACAGGGCGAGGTGCTGTCGGGATATGTTCCCAGCGTCGGAGCAAAGCTGTATGCAGAGGAGTTGCTGTCACAGATACGCAGACTTTACGGCAATGCATCAGAGGATGAAACTACCACCGAATACTGGGCGCCTGAGCCCACTGCCGACAGGCTTTCGTTGTTCTTTGACTGCCTTTCGATAGAGGGGGATAAGTCGATAATGCTGGAGCGTGCCTTTAATGGGGCGTTCAAGGAAACGGAAGAGCTTTTCGGCGGCAGAGGCAGACTCCCTCTCGAAAGCTACGAAACAAAAGCTTTGATGCAGCAGAACTATTTCAACACAAGGGAAAGCGTCTGAAATATGGCAATCATCGATACACACGCACATTATCTCAAGGAGGATTTCGGAGAAGACCTGCTTCCTCTTATCGGAAGTATGCTGTCCCTCGGAGTCGAAAAGATCGTCGCAGTGGGCTACGATCTGAGATCCAGCCTTGAGGAGATAGAATTAGCCCATACATTCGGTCATGTTTTTGCGGCGGCGGGAATACATCCCGAAAACTGTTACGATCTGCCCGAAAACTGGCTTCAGAGCCTTGAAATGATGCTGGCAGACCGAAGAGTATGCGCCCTCGGTGAGATCGGTCTTGATTATCACTACGACAACACAGTCAAAGCTGTGCAGGCAGATGTGTTTGAAAAGCAGCTTGTGCTTGCGGAAAAACTCTCCCTGCCTGTTATCATACATTCTCGTGACGCCTGCGAGGACACGATGACCATTCTGAAGAAACACAGACCGAAAGGTGTGCTCCACTGTTTTTCAGGCAGTGCCGAGACCGCCGCAGAGGTAGTAAAGCTCGGAATGTACATTGGATTTACGGGCGTGCTTACGTTCAAAAATGCCAAAAAGGCAATTGCGGCGTGCGAAGCGGTACCGCTTGACAGACTGCTTCTGGAAACAGACTGCCCGTATATGGCTCCTGTTCCCCACCGAGGAAAGCGCTGTGACAGTTCTATGATACAGTTCACCGCAGCAAAAATGGCTGAGATAAAGGGCATTTCTACAGAGGAAATGATAGAAATCACCAAAAATAATGCCGAGAGATTATTCGGCTTATAATATTTATTTATACAAGTTGCAAAAAGGAGAAGCTATGGACGCAGACAGTCGAAGTACAAACACAACAGAATCCGAAAAACCCAAAACACATAAAGTGCGCCGTTTCCTGCTGGGTTGGCTTGTCGCCCTGAATAACGGCACGACAAAGTTCCTTCGCAAGGCGCTTGGCAATGATTATCGAGACTTCACCGAGGACGAGGTGCTTGACATGGTGGATGCCCTTTCAAAGACCCCTGACGGTGATGGAGATGACAGCGTTATCGAGGAGACCTCGGCGCAGATGATCAACAATATCTTTGAGTTCAACGATCTCACAGCCGCTGATGTTATGACACACCGCACCAATATCGTAGGTGTTGAAGAGTCTGTTTCGCTTGATGACATCATATATCTTGCGCTTGACATGGGTTTTTCCAGAATTCCCGTTTATCAGGACAGCATCGACAAGATCATAGGAATAATCATTGTGAAGGATCTGCTCTGTCTTGTGGGAGAAAAAGACACAAGCAGCTTTAATATCCGTGACTTTCTGCGTGATGTCATCTTCATCCCCGAGGCTTGCCCCTGCTCTGACACCTTCCAGTCACTTACCTCGCTTAAGTCAGGTATGGCGGTAGTTGTGGATGAATACGGCGGAACCGCAGGAATAGTTACACTTGAGGATATCATTGAGGCGGTTATGGGTAATATCCAGGATGAGTACGACGATGAAAAGACTGAAATAGTAAAAATAGGCGACGGTCAGTATGATGTCTTAGGTGAAGCTGATCCTGATGAGGTGTTTTCCCTGTTCGATGTGCAGCTTCCCGAAGAGCACGAATACCGCACTATCGCAGGCTTCATAACGGACAAACTGGGTTACATTCCCGAAGGTGACGAGATCGTTCCTCCCAGTGTTGACTATGAGGGTGTACATCTTGTGGCGCTCAGTATTGAGGACAGGTGTATAGTAAAAGTACGGGCATCCGTGCAGCAGACAGAAGAAAAAGAAAACGAAGAATAACAAAGGATCCGCCCTTATGGAGCGGATCCCGGAGTATTCGGATCAAATAAAAACAACGCCTGGGACGTTCGAAGATGTCTCAGGCGTTTCTTTGCTTATGCGTAAGTGGTGAAAAGCGCACCTACGGTGTATGCGTAGTTCTGTGCACTGGTGTTGGTGTAGCTTAAGAAGCCGTCACTTCCTGCGGCTCTGCTGATCTGCTCAGCCTTCTGATATGCCTTGTCTGCGAAACCGAATTCGCCAAAAGTGGTCTTGAGATCAGTAGCGGAGATATCGGACATCTTTTCGGGATCGAAAGTAAGCTTGTTGTCGTTTCCGATGGTTATTCCCGCTCTGCCAAGCGAGCCTGAGTATACTTTCGCTGTGTTTGTGAGTATCACGCCTTTTTGCAGAACAGATGTTCCTTCGGCATTGCCAAGCTTGTCGATGAGAGTATTGTAGTCCTTTACAAAGTTCTCAAGATGCTTCTGGGCGGTCTTTGTGTCGTACTCCTCGCCAAAGGTGAGCTCTTGAGTAAATCTGTCCAGGGCTTCGGCGGAAGCCATTACGTTGCCGGCTGCACCCTTGAGGGACACGGTACTTTCGGCGGCATCCTCTTCGTCCTTGCCGAATACGGAATTGTACAGCTTTTCGTACTGCTCCTGGATATACCTGTTCTTGTCCTTGGTGATGTTCTCCCAGAACTTGTCATACGACTCCTTGGTCTTGGTGATGTCGTAATTATTGTTCTTGTTGTACAGACCTGTGGACAGCGAGCCGTACTTAGTGGTGGTTTCAGCCATTCTGAGCTGCATTGCTGCCATACTGCCAATAGTTGCCATAGATCACACCTCCTTTACGGTTAAATAATACATTTTTATGAACATGTATCTCTACGCAATCATCCTACCTTGCGGACGATTGCGATAGGCGTCTGCTGCGCACACTGATCAAGCGGATTGTCCTTGAATGCTTGTATCGGGAATTCGTCAGGGAGATCCTTGCGGCACTTTCCGAGTACATTTGCTCCGATATCGTTTGCGTCTATTATAACAACATCGCATCCGATATGCTTGGCGAGTCTCTGCGCCACCTTATCCGGCTCAAGCGGAGCCATTTTTGCATAATTGTTGTACGGCGGCAGCGTATACTCGCACGGACCGTCAATAGCCCTTGCTTTCATTCCGCAGATATTATAGAACACGCCTTTCTTTCCAAAGACCTTTCCTACTGCTGCACAGGCAGCTGCAAAGATCACCTTTGGTCTGCCGACTTCACGTATGCAAAGCTCCATCGTCTCGGGCATTGCGAGACCGATTCCGTAGTTTGTCTTTACGACGAAGCGTGAAAGGAACTTTGCCAGACGTGACACCTTTATTTCGTTTATCGGAAAAGCACGTCCCTGTGATATTGCCACGATCTTTTCAGAGATGATTATTGTGTCGCCCTCGCAAACATAGTCCCTGACATATTTGTCCATAACATCTTCAAGAACATCCTTGTCTGTTATTACATGGGTCTTGACAGGATAACGTGCATATTTTCCGAAATCGGTATTTATTTCGATACTTTTGCCCTCGTTAGGCTGAAATGGCATTTCCATTTTTATCACCTTGCTTTGGATATGATATCAGCCCACGCCGTAGGTCTTTCTGTATTCCTTCATCTTGTCAACATACTCGGCACCGGGAATAACACCCTTTTCGAGTGCGTCGATGATGTCGTTGATAGTAACGATCGAGTATACCTTAACTCCGAATTCCTCGTATACTTCCTGCACAGCGGATTTGTCGGAAGTAAGACCCTTTTCCATACGGTCAACTGTGATGACCATACCCTGAAGATCAATGTTTGCCGCACCTGTCAGCTTGGGAAGCACTTCACGGAGAGCCTTTCCGCTTGTCATAACATCCTCGATGATAACTACCTTTTCGCCGTCTTCGAGGTTTTTGCCAACGAACATTCCGCCCTCGCCGTGGTCCTTCACTTCCTTGCGGTCGAAGCAGTAGTTTACATCCATACCGAACTTATTGTACAGTGCTGTGCAGGCTGCAACTGAAAGGGGGATGCCCTTGTACGCAGGACCGAAAAGAGTTTCGGGTGTGAGACCGTTGTCCTTGATGCACTCTGCATAGAACTCGCCGAGCTTTGCAAGCTGAGCGCCTGTCTTATAGTTGCCGCAGTTGATGAAATAGGGGGCAAGTCTGCCGCTCTTGAGCGTGAACTCACCGAACTTCAGTACGCCGCTGTCAACCATGAATTTGATAAAGCTTTCTTTATAGGTCATTAATTTTACCTCCACCTGTGCCGAGGGCACAATTATCTATATTATTTCATTATCATTATATCATAATCACGCTTCCTTTTCAAGAGAATTTGCCGAGAATGCTGTCAAAATCGGCATTTTTTACAGTATCAGTGTTCAAAAGCCGTGCGATTTCACAGATGAAATGAAACAAATCAGTTTTAAGGCAGAAAAAACTGTGCATTTTGGTAAAAAAGCAGGGTTTTGCCCTTGACATTTTTGTGATTATGTAGTAAAATAGAATAGGCTATTTGGCATTCGGAATAAGATGTGCCGTTTGCATAAAGAGCTAGGCGTTTATATCTAAAGGTTATTTATATATCAACGTTACGGCGGCAAATATATGATATACAGGAGAACAGCCGTTAAATTAAGATATACTTATATTATTTCGGTAAGCATGATCCGTAACAGAAAGATCGGCACCGTACTTATCCGGATGGGGTTTTTATTTTCCGGAGCATAAGTGTATAATACCTTGACAATGCGTGCGTCATACGCCGCAATAATCTATTTTCCACAAAATTATATATTTATCCCGCCGATTTTTAAAAGGAGGGAAATTGAACGATGCCACCCGAGCTGACCTATGTTCTGATCGGCGTTGCAGCGTTCCTGGTAGGCGCAGTCGCATGCGGCTTTATCTGCTTTAAGCTTGGCGTAAAGCACCGCATAAAGACAGCTGAGGCTCAGTTTGAGTCCGCCGAAAAGGAGGCTGCAAGGATCATCGAAGAAGCCACTGAAAAGGCTGAAACAAAGAAGAAAACAGCGCTCGTTGAGGCCAAGGATGAGATCTACAAGCTCCGCTCCGCTGCGGAAAAGGATATCCAGCACCTCAAAAATGACACAGAGCGTGAACTGAAAGAGCGCAGAAGCGAGCTTTCCCGCTCCGAGCGCAGACTTCAGCAGAAAGAGGAGAACCTCGACAAAAAGACCGACAAGATGGAAAAGCTGGAAGAGCAGCTCCATGCAAAGCATAAGAAGGCGGACGAAAAGATCGCCGAAGCCGAGCAGCTCAAAGCAAGCCAGATGGATATTCTGGAGCGCATATCCGGTTTTACCACAGAACAGGCAAAAGAGCATCTGCTTATGATGCTCGACAGCGAGCTCAGCCACGAAAAGGCTGTGAAGATCGCCGCTTATGAGCAGCGCATCAAGGACGAGTCCGATGAAAAGGCTCGTCAGTATGTGTCTCTTGCAATTGCAAGACTTGCAGCGGACACCGTATCCGAAATGGCGGTTTCCGTTGTAGCTATCCCGAATGATGAGATGAAGGGTCGTATCATCGGCCGTGAGGGACGTAACATCCGTGCCATCGAAACGCTTACAGGCGTTGATCTCATCATCGATGATACTCCCGAGGCCATTACACTTTCCAGCTTCGATCATGTAAGGCGAGAGATCGCAAGGATCGCACTGGAGCGTCTTATCCAGGACGGCCGTATCCACCCCGCACGCATCGAAGAAACAGTTGAAAAGGCACGCAGAGAGGTCGAACTCCGCATCAAGCAGGAGGGCGAGCGTGCTGTTATGGAGACCAATGTTAACGGTCTTAACCATGAGCTTGTCCGTCTTATCGGACGTCTCAAGTACAGAACATCCTATCGTCAGAACGTTCTCAACCACTCTATCGAGGTTGCTCACCTTGCAGGTATCATGGCAAGCGAGCTGGGTGTTGATCCCGCACTCGCAAGAAGAGCGGGTCTGCTCCACGATATCGGTAAGGCTCTCGACCACGAGATCGAGGGTTCTCACGTTCAGATCGGTGTGGATGTCTGCAAAAAGTACAAGGAAAGCCCCGAGGTTATCCACGCTATCGAGGCTCACCATGGCGATGTAGAGTGCCGCACAGTTATTGCAGCACTTGTTCAGGCGGCTGACGCTATCAGCGCAGCAAGACCTGCAGCAAGAAGCGAGAACTACGAGAACTACATAAAGCGTCTTGAAAAGCTTGAGGAGATCTGCAACAGCTACAATGGCGTTGACAAGTCCTTTGCTATCCAGGCAGGCCGTGAGGTGCGCATCATGCTTAAGCCCGAGTCTATAAACGATGACGGCATGAAGGTGCTTGCAAGAGACATCGCAAAGCGTATTGAAAGTGAAATGGAATATCCCGGACAGATCAAGGTAAATCTTATCCGAGAGAGCCGTGCTGTGGATTATGCAAAATAAGTGAAATGCAAATTCCATGGGATAAGCCGATAGTCACATAGAAGTATTACAAAGCCACTTTTGGTATTGATATCAAAAGTGGCTTTGCGTTGTTTATGGCGTTGATTTTATGTGGGTGTTTTGTTACAATCAACTCAATGGTTAAATCGGAATGTTCTTAATAAAAATAAATCGGACAGATGTGTCTGATCCTTGCAAATACGGCATTTCTCACTTTGTGTCGTGTTAAAATCCGAGGTAATATGATATTCTGGTAATGAAAGGAGGTTTCGGTATGAACCAAATGAAGATTGGCTCTTTTTTGAAAGAATTACGAAGAGAAAACAAACTAACACAAGAACAATTAGCAGAGAAGTTAAATGTCTCAAATCGCTCTGTTTCACGTTGGGAAAACGGAAGTACATTGCCGGATATAAGTATTCTTATCGAATTGGCAGAGTTCTATGATGTTGACATTAAGGAAATCATTGATGGAGAAAGGAAAAGTGAGGATATGAATGAAGAAACGAAAGAAATGATGTCTAAGGTTGTAGACTATACGACCGCTGACAAGGAAATGATTATAACCAAAACACAGAAATATTCAGCTACAGCAGGAATTGCTTTGATAGCAGGAATTGTTTTGGCGGTCTTTGATTTATCGGATAAATTATATCAGATTACGGAAGTGTTATTTGGTGTTGCATTAATTTACATAATAGCAGTTTTTTTATTAAGTACAGGGAAAGCAACGGAAATAAGAAAGAACAAGTTGAAAACAAGAAAGTATTTAATATTCATTGGTGCAGTATTGATAGTAACAGTTATTTCTATATTTGTTTTGCTTGGAGTTAACTTTTAGTAAATAAAATAGAAGCCTTGACTTGTTGTATTTGTTAATCCCAATTTATCCGTGAGACATTAAAATGACCCGTGAAAAAATTCTTCACGGGTTATTTAGTTCTTTATTAGTATCTGATTTATACCATGGGAATTTATGGCCGTGTCGGGATGAATGCTGCGTGAGGTGTTAAGTTCAGCTGAATTTATGTCAGACGTTTACGCAGTTTCTGCTTTTTTGGGAATAGGCGCATAGCTCTGCTCCACCGTTATCACACAGAAATAGTCGGGATGTGATACCTTTACAAAGCGTGATATCTCAGCCTTCAGTTCGTTTTCGTCCATTGAAAATTTCGGTGGTACCACGCAGTCAAATATAACATTGGTATGAGTGGTACCGGGCACCATACGCAGATCGTGTATGGAAAGACGCTCGTCTATCTGTTTTACTATCTCGTTTATCTCACTGCGGGTATCGCCTACCGCAGAATCAGAAGTGACTATCGGATCGTAATGTACAACAAGGTTTAGTCCCTGATGTAAAAAATCACGTTCTATGTTGTCTATGACATCATGGCTCTCCAGCACATCCCTTTCCGCCGCCATTTCGACATGGACGCTTGCGAATATCCTGCCCGGACCGTAATCATGTACCATAAGGTCGTGTGTTCCCAGAACGCCGTCATAGGACATCACCTTTTCACGGATATCCTCCACCATTTCAGGATCAGGTGCCTTTCCGAGCAGCGGACTCATTGCATCACGCACAAGGTTTATTCCGCTGTACAGTATAAACGCTGCAACAAGTATACCCATCCATCCGTCGAGCTCTACCGAAGCAAAATGCGACACAAGCGTTGCGGCAAGGACTGCAAGGGTGGATATAGAATCGTTCCTGCTGTCTGCGGCAGTAGCCTCGAGAGCTGAGGAGGAGATAAGCTTTCCTATCTTCATATTGAACAGCATCATCCACAGCTTGACAAGGATAGACGCTGTCAGCACGCCTACCGTCACCCAGGAAAACTCGACTGCGGTAGGTGTGACGATCTTTTCGACGCTTCCCTTTAAAAGCTCAAAGCCGATCACAAGCACCAGTACAGCAACGATAAAGCCTGATATATACTCGTATCTTGCATGGCCGTAAGGATGCTCCTCGTCGGCAGATTTTTCAGCAAGCTTAAAACCGAGCAGGCTGATAATACTGGAGGATGCGTCGGAAAGGTTGTTCGCTGCATCCGCCGTTATGGATACGCTTCCCGAAATAAATCCAACAATAAATTTACCTGCACATAGAAGTATATTACAAAATATTCCTACCCATCCCGAGAGCTTTCCGTAAGCGGTCCTCACGGAAGTGTCCTTTATATTCTCATGATCCTTTACAAATAATTTTATCAATAGCTTAGTCATAATTGTCCTCGTTGTCTTATGTTTTACAGAGAAAGATAATATTTCTCCAGATCTTTTGCGGCAGCTTTGATGTCGTATCCTGCATTGCTTACTTGTGCAGCGCCGTTTTGGTTTCGTAGCTTTGAACAGCATACAGCAGCGCACGCCCAGTCAGCGGCGCTTGTCTTTAAGCTGAGATATTGCACACTGTCGGTTATCTTTGCCTCTTTTGTGATCTTGTCGGAAAACAGGCAGTAAAGCCCTGCGCACTGCGCTTCTACACCGACAACAGGCAGCCCCTCGTAATTCGACGGAAGCAGAAAGCAGTCAAAGGCACTGTAAAGCCTGTCTGCATCATTTCTCTGACCTGTGAAAATGACTTTGCCGCTTATTCCTGCGGCAATGACCTGTGCTTGTATAAGCTCCTTGTCACCGCCCTCGCCTGCCATTATCAGCACAGAATTTTTATGCTGTAACAGTATCTCCTTAAAGATATCGATAACAAAGCTCTGATTCTTCTGAGGGCAAAAACGTCCGATATGTCCGAATACCGTCATCGATGCGGGGATATTAAGCTCCTTGCGGAGCTCACTGCGCTTTTTCACGTCATAGCGGAACTTATCAGTGTCCACTGCATTGCGCATGATCCTTGCTACCTTTACAGGGGGAGCGGACTCGGTCAGCTCACATACGGGAACATTACCGTACATCCACCTTGCCGCAAGCTCTGAACAGGCAAGGTATTCAGTAGCATAACGCTTGGCAAAGGGCTTAAGCAGACTTTTGGCTATATTTCTGGCAAGCTCTCTCATGCCTCCCGATGTGCTGTGATTGTGTAGTATCCTGACCCTTACGCCTGCTTTTTGGGCGGCTCTTAATGCAAGACCGGAGAGTGTACTGAGGTGACAATGAACTATATCGTATCCGCTTTCGGATAACAGCTTTTTCAGCACCTTCATATATCGGAACGGGCGTTTCAGGGTTGGCAGTACGTAAATTCGTCCTCCCATTGCTTTTATCTCCTCAACAGGGACGTGACGTGAGCCTTTAAATATAAAAAAATCAAACTGTATGTTTTCACGGTCGATGGCGTTATAATAATTCATCACCATCTGTTCGGCACCGCCGCCGTTCATTTTGCCAAGTATCTGAGCTACCCGTATCATATACCGCCCTCCAAATCGATCTTCTATTCATTTTAACACAATAGCTCTGTTTTAGCAATAGCTGTACATAATTTTGGCGACAAAAATACCATCCGATGTATATTTTCGCAGTATCAGGCAAAAATACTGTCACGATCCCTGCTTGGGATCGCTCCATAGTCATGATCATGAAAGGAAATAACAGCGATGAAAAAATCAAGAAGATCATTCCCCGTAGGCAAGGGTATGGCGATCGCAGTGGTGCTTGGAGTAGCGGCAGTGAGCATCGCATCGTTGACAGCGTATCACCAGACAATGAGTCGTCTTACCCCCACAGAATCGGACAGCACTTCTGATGTATGGGTATTCGATCCCGATGATGAAAGCAGCGTCCCTGCCAATAACAATGAAGACGGCGTGCCTAAGGATAGTGTGTCTGTCGAGTCCGCCGAAGTAGCAGATGCTGATATCACAGCAGAGGCAGAGGAGGCAAATAAGCCTGTCGTTATCGAAGCGCGTAACATCATGCCTGTTAACGGAGAGGTATCTCATCCGTTCAGCAACGGCGAGCTTGTGAAATCCGAGACCCTCGGCGTATGGAAGACACATGACGGATGTGATATCCTCTGCCCGCTTGGTACAGATGTAAAATCCATGTCCTCAGGCGTTATCAAGGAGATCAGCGAAGATCCGCTGTGGGGCGTCTGTGTGATAGCAGAGCAGGAAAACGGACTTGAAGTGCATTACTGCGGACTTGCCAAGGAGCTTGAAGTTAAGACAGGGCAATCTGTTCAGGAGGGTCAGGTGATAGGAAAGACATCCGATACCTGCCAGGCAGAGATCCTGCAGGAGCCTCATCTGCATCTTGCCGTAAAACGGGGCGGAGAATGGATAGATCCCATGTCGGTAATCGACGCAGCCGCCGAATAAGATCACAGCCGCTGTAAGAGCGGCTTTACATATATTTTACATTGATTTTACATATAAATAAGAAAGCGTTTGCATAATCGACAGAAATAATAATGATTTACACCGCTAAATTATGGATTATGGGGAAAAATAAAAATTATGTAAAAACCACTGTACAATTATCGAAAAATCCTGTATAATGGAAGTGTTCGCAAAAGGAAAAAAGATATGCAATAAAGAAAGATTGCAAAAAACACAGGAGAAAAAACATGGATCTATTTGACGTACTATCACTGATTGGCGGTCTTGCGCTGTTCCTGTTCGGAATGAATACGCTTAGTGCCGCACTCGAAAAGCTTGCAGGCGGCAAGCTTGAAAAGCTTCTGGAAAAAATGACCTCAAATCCCATTAAGGGCGTTCTGCTTGGTGCAGGTGTTACGGCTGTTATCCAGTCCTCTTCCGCTACGACGGTTATGCTGGTGGGCTTTGTAAACTCCGGTATCATGAAGCTCAGACAGGTTATCGGTGTAATCATGGGTGCAAATATCGGTACCACTATGACCGCCTGGCTGTTGAGCCTTACTGCTCTTGACGGCGACAACATCTTTATCCAGCTACTTAAGCCTTCATCCTTCACACCTATCCTTGCCATAATCGGTACAGGACTTATCATGTTCTCAAAGTCCGATAAAAAGCATAATATTGCTACTATTCTGTTGGGTTTTGCCGTGCTTATGTTCGGTATGGACGCTATGTCCGACGCTGTATCAGGTCTTAAAGATGTTCCTGAATTCGGCGAGCTGATGATCGCATTCTCAAACCCCATTCTCGGTGTAATCGCCGGTGCGGTGCTGACTGCCATCATCCAGTCCTCTTCCGCTTCGGTAGGTATTCTTCAGGCGCTGGCTACATCTACCGGTGCTGTTACTCACGGAACTGCACTGCCTATCCTGTTAGGTCAGAACATCGGTACTTGTGTCACTGCGTTGATATCTTCGATCGGTGCAAACAAATCCGCAAAGCGTGTTGCCATCGTGCATCTGCTGTTCAATGTGCTGGGCACGGTAGTGTTCCTTGCACTGTTCTATCTCTTAAATGCGTTCCTGCATTTCCAGTTCCTTGATATGCCTCTTGAGGGTACAAGTATCCCGATCATTCATACGGCGTTCAATGTGCTGGCGACACTTTTGTTCCTGCCATTCACAAAGCAGATCGAAAAGCTTGCTTGTCTGGTCATCCGTGACAATCCCAACGAGGAAGAGGGCGAAATGCCCATGCTGGATGAGCGTCTGCTGAAAACTCCTTCTGTTGCTATTGAGCAGTGCCGCAATGTTGCTATCAGAATGGCAAAGCTCACACGCAAGACTATCTTCCAGTCTCTTGACATCCTGGGCAATTACGATCAGAAGAAGTCGATGGAGGTCGTTGAAAACGAAAACACCATAGATATCTATGAAGATAAGATCGGCTCCTATCTGCTGAAGATAAGCTCCAAGGATCTGTCTGAGCATGACAGTAAGCTTGTTTCCAAGCTGTTGCACACCATCGGCGACCTTGAGCGTATTTCCGACCACGCAGTAAATGTGGTGGAAGCCGCCGAAGAAATGTACCAGAAGAAGATAAAGTTTTCGGATGAGGCTTCGCAGGAGATCGATGTTATCAAGAATGCAGTTTCCGAAATCCTTGACAAGGCTATCGAAGCATTTATCAATTCCGATATCGCTCTCGCAAAGCAGGTTGAGCCTCTCGAGGATGTTATTGATGAGCTCCGTACCGATCTCAAGAGCCGCCATATTGAGCGTCTGCGTCTTGGCAAGTGTACTATTGAGCTTGGTTTTATCCTTTCCGATCTGCTTACAAATCTGGAGAGAGTTTCCGACCACTGCTCCAACATCGCAGTATGCATGATCCAGGTCAAGGAGAATAATATGGATACTCACGAGTACATGACCGAGCTTAAGCGCTCCGACGACTCCGAGTTTGTTGATGCACTCAATGGATACAAGAAGAGGTATACGCTTCCTGTTTCCGAGAACGCATGATCTTGTTGCGGTTAGACCGCACAATATATGTAAAAAAACCAGAGAAGATCAGTTTCTTCTCTGGTTTTTGTTTTATGTCTGTTACAGTTACATTAAGTAGCTTTTAATATGTAAAATACCTGTCGTCAGTGAGACGGCCTTTTGGATACGGCGTCGATAGCGGCGGCAACTGCGATGTTGATATCTACAGCATTCTGACGGATAGAAGCTTCAAGCTTGGAAAAAAGCTCGCCGTTGTGGGTGCTGACATATTTCGCAGGGAGCTTGTTAAGAGCGATAGCTTTCATATCATCGACACAGCGTTCGCACTTGCAGCAGTCTTCAGAGGATAACATATCGTCCAGTCTTTCGTTGATGAACTTTTCCATAACATTAATAATAGCCATAATAAGCCTCCCTGTTATAAGTTGATAATATTATTTTAAACTAAATGAAGTAATTTGTCAATACTTTCAAGCTTAGACCATCAGAATATTTTTCGTTATACGTGTATTTTCGATAAAATGCAGCAAAATATTATCGAGATAAACTTATTCAGGGAGAACGTATATGAATATTTCAAATCAGGAATATGGCGAGCTTACCAAAAAGCGTTCGCCGAACTCGAAAATGTACAAAACACTGCCGAAAGCCTTTCTGATAGGCGGCACTATCTGCACCCTCGGTGAGGGGCTGCTTAACCTGTACGCATACCTCGGACTTAAAGAAGAACACGCTGCGGCACTTACTTCAATGTCGCTGATATTTCTTAGTGCGTTGCTGACAGGGTTTGAGATATACGACCGTATAGCACAGCACGGCGGCGCAGGAACGCTTGTTCCGATAACGGGCTTTGCCAATGCGGTGGTATCTCCTGCGATAGACTTCAAATCCGAGGGCTATATACTCGGGCTTGGCGCAAAGATGTTCGTTATAGCAGGTCCTGTTATAGTATACGGAGTTTCAGCTTCGGTGATATACGGTATCATTTACTATATTATCGGGCTTTTTTAGGAGGGTATATGGAGTATTGTGCAGGAAAGACCTTCAGATATGACCACGCCTCTGTGCAGACTTATGCATCAGTAGTCGGAAAGGCTGAGAACGAGGGTCCATACGGCGGCGGGTTTGACGAAGTCATAGATGACAACAAGGGCGGCGCTGACACATGGGAACAGGCGGAATCACTGTTTCAGAAAAAGGCAGTGGGACACGTGCTGCAAAAGGCGAGGCTCAGCCCTGACAAGATCGACCTTATATTTGCAGGTGATCTTCTCAATCAGTGTGTTAGCAGCTCTTACGGATTGAAGGATTATTATATCCCGTTCCTGGGGATATACGGAGCTTGTTCCACCTTTGCGGAGGGCTTACTGCTTGCGGCGGCTATGGTAAACGCAGGTTATGCAGACAGGGCGATTGCGGTGACATCCTCGCATTTCAGCTCGGCGGAGCGACAGTTCAGATTTCCATTGAACTACGGCGGAATACGGCCGCCCACAGCTCAGTGGACGGCGACGGCTTCGGGTGCGGTGCTGGTATCCGAAACGGGAAAGCCACCGTTTATCCGTGCGGCAACCGCAGGCAAAATAGAGGACATGGGAGTAAACGATCAGAACAATATGGGGGCTGCTATGGCCGGTGCGGCTTACGATACGCTGAAAAGGCACTTTACGCACATGGGAAGCCATCCGCAGGATTATGATCTTATCATCACAGGCGATCTCGGACTTGTGGGAAGCGATCTTCTGCACGATCTATTCGCACGGGATGGTATCGCAATCGAAAGTCGCCATAAAGACTGCGGACTGATGCTGTTTGACCGAAGCACGCAGGATGTCCATGCAGGAGGCTCGGGCTGCGGCTGCAGCGCCTCGATGATGTGCGGTCACTTCCTAAAAAGGATAGAGAGCGGAGAGCTTAAGCGAGTGCTTTTCTGTGCGACAGGAGCGCTGATGTCCACCACAGTTATACAGCAGGGCGGAACTATCCCGGGGATCGCTCATGCAGTTGAGCTTACTTCGTATTAAGGAGAATAATTATGGATGTTTTTATGGAATATGTATGGGCATTCGTTATCGGCGGGCTGTTCTGTGTAGTTGGACAGGTGCTGATAGATCTCACAAAGCTTACCCCTGCAAGGATACTGGTGTCCTACGTTGTAGCAGGCGTTATCCTCGGTGCAGTGGGAGTATATCAGCCGCTTATCGACTTTGCAGGCGGTGGTGCGACTGTGCCGCTGACAGGCTTCGGAAGTCTGCTGGCAAAGGGCGTGAAAGAAGCAGTTGACAAGGACGGACTTATCGGCGCATTTACAGGCGGACTTACCTCAGCCGCCGCAGGAATAACCGCCGCAGTGTTCTTCGGGCTTATTGCAGGACTTTGCTTCAAGAGCGGAAGTAAGATAAATGAAAAGTAACAAAAACGGCAGCCGAAAGGCTGCCGTTTTCCCGATATTCAGAGAGTCCACAAGGGGAACTTCATTCAAACTTAATTATAATCCACTATATCTATCCATGTCAGCAGAAGCTCACGCTCCTCGGGGCGCCTGAACTTCAGCTGTGCTGCCGCTACGAGGGGCAGCCAGTCCTGTACGTACTTAACTGCGGTGCCTGTCTTTGCACAGTACAGCTTGAGGTACTTTTCCGCATATTCTGTGCGATGACTCAGGCAGAAACGCAGATATGTCTTTGCGATATCGGCAGAGGCGTTGCCTTGCTTTGCTTTGAGCCAGTCCACAACATACGCACCGTCTTCGCTTATGATGATATTGTCAGGTGTGAAGTCGCCGTGACAGAGCTTTACGTGCTTTGGCATAGACTCAAGATGGGTGAGAAGCTCATATTTTTTTACGTCATCGATAACGTCCAGTCCCTCGATAGAGCGCTTGATATAATCCTTCAGGCGGCTTACCTTAGCGGAGCGGTAGGAGTTGATCTCTATCTGAAGATCCACCATCATGGAAAGATACTCATCCACCTTTTCGGGATTTTCCTTCATAAGCTCGGCGAGCGTCTTGCCTTTTATGAACTTATACGCTACTGCCCATTTGCCGTCTACTTTTTTGATCTCTTCCAGAGAAGGAATACGGGCATAGCCTGTTTCTTCCACACGGGTGTGCGTCAGTGCCTCATAAAGCACCACGCTTTTAGGCTCGTGAGGGTCTTTGAATACTTTTACAGCATTTCCTTCTATCTCATATACCTGAACCTTATCACCATCGGATATCAGTCTTTTATGCTCCATATCAAAATGCCTCTTTCCAGCTTTCAAATAATACAGCAGATCAACACACTATCTGCATTTTTATCATTATATCACTCTTGTTTGCGGTTGTCTAGTGGATTTTATCAATTTTGAACAAACTGCAAGATTTTTTTGTTGGTATTTCAGCAGTTTTGACGGATTGGTTGGATCACTTGTCGGAGTCCATAAATACCCTTGAGCCTGTTGCCCCTTTTTGTCCCTGATATTTTCCGTTGTAAGGATTAAGTGCATGGTCGTCCAGCTTTGCAAAAACCAGCTGACCTACACGCCTGCCGCTCTTAAGCTCAATGGCACAGCGGTTGGCGTTGAACAGCTCCAATGTGATCTCACCCTTGAAGCCGGGGTCTACCCAGCCTGCATTCTGGATGAACAGTCCCATCCTACCGAGGGAGCTTCTGCCCTCGACAAAGGCTGTCAGGTCATCCGGCAGACTGAAATACTCCATTGTTGTGGCAAGTACGAACTGTCCCGGAAGCAGAAGGTATGTGTCAGTTTTTATAGTCTTGTATTTTATCTCGTTTTCAAGTGTAATTATTCCCGAAGAGGTGTCTTCTACCACGCTGAATGTATCTCCCAGGCGGATGTCAACGCTTGCAGGCTGGATCTGCTCCTTTTCGACAGGGGCGATCTCAAGGCTGCCGTTTTCCAGCATTTTTAAAATTGTCTTGTCTGATAGTATCATGTCGTTCCTCCGTTTTCATTAATAAATTTATTGTAGCATATTATAACGTCTCCGTCAATTCGGCATTTTCACCCATTTGATGTTAACAAATCTCACTAAATGCCCAAATATTTCTTGTTTTTCGCAAAAAAGCTTGACAATCGACATCAAATCGGTTAAAATAAAAGCGGATAGACTGTGAAGCTGTACATTCTGCGCATTATCGGGAATGTCGCATTTTGTTGATGCGGAGCAGCCCACTCCAAAATCCTTTGTCCTGTTTCGCAGGGCTATGGCGTAGTACGCTATCACTAAAAGCGCCGAAAATCATCTTTTTTGATTTTCAGCTATCACAACCTTTAGTATAAAGTCCCTTACCTGAGGCAAAGGCGCAGGGCAGTGGATGCGGAAAAGCAGCGGCAAAGCGAAAAGGACGTCACTCTTTAAGAGCTGACAGACAGAACGCAAAGAAATTGGTTTCTAGCACGATACGGTGCAGTAGCCTCACGGCTTACGTTACGGCTTCACCGTGCCGATCGGGTAACCCTGCTGATTTATGGCGTTTCGGCTGTTCGGCGTATATAAAAAAAGATCACAGTGACCTTTCTTTATTTAAGAGAGGCTGTATGACGAAAGCTTATGGGCGATCGTGATACAGCCTCTTTTTTCCGCCTTTTTCACGGCGGCAATAGTTATGATGACTAAATTATATGTCCCAAAACATACAATATCAACAAAAATTATTTTTTAAATGATAAAGTGTTGTGCTATTTGCATTAATGTGTTATAATTGATACATCAAAACAATATGATCTGTAAAGGAGAGATATTATGAACGTAAAACATGGCGCACAGACTGTTGAAACGATCGATGGCAAGAAGATCGTAAAATCAGGCGCAGTCGGATCTACTACTCTTGAAGAGATTCAGTGGCTGACCAAGACGCTTGTTTCTGCTTCTGCCGCATGGAAGCTTTCGGGATGGGGTTATATCTCGGATATCAGTAAGATGTCTCCTGTTACTCCCGATATCAGTGCAGAGCTTGTAAATCTGCACAAGGCGCTTGAGGCCTCAAACTGCAAGGCTATGGCGTTTGTGGTTGGAAATTCAATATTCACAGACGCACAGGCGAAAAATCATCAGAAGCAGTCCCACGCCGGAATACAGGAGGGACATTTCAAGACCGAGGCGGAAGCCCTCGCATGGCTTAACACCATTATAAAGTAATCATAGATACTTATGCCGCTTTTGATAGAGATGTCAAAAGCGGTTTTGTTATGTACTTGAAAAAAATATAAGAATATGATAAAATCAAGTTGGAATGATATAGATTTTTATGTTAAGGAGGGAATTTATGAGCGGACCTAACAATCAGCCTGACATGGCTAATACTCAGTCTCCTGCATATACTCAGACCAATACGGCACCGCCGGTTCAGGGGTATGCTGCGCACATGGCTCCTGCACAGCCGGCGGCTCCTCAGAATCTTGGCGGTGCAGCGCCTGTTCAGCCTTTATATTACAATCAATACGGGCAGCCTGTGTATCAGGCGGTAGACCGTCCGCTGCAAGGAGCTGCTTATCCTCAGAATAACATGGGGCAGCCGCCTGCTCAGCAGATGCAGCAGCCTGTGTATTACGGGCAAAATATGCAGTCTACTTATGCACAGCACAGTGCGCCTATGCCGAATTACAGTATGCCTCCTGCGCCTGTGCAGAACAAAAACGAGTTTTTCATAGGCGTCAATCTTCTCAGCAAAATAGGTGTTATATTTATTATAATAGGTGTAATAGCATTTTCGGCTGTATCGGCGAATTATATATCGCCTATCGTAAGCACGATAATCAATTTCGCTCTTGGTATTGCTATGGCGGCAATAGGTGAAGTGTTCTATCGTTTAAAATCTGTGATATTTGCAAGGGCGCTGACGATAGGTGGTATCGGTGAGCTTGCGGTGTCGGTGTTGATAGGTTACGGCACGCTGAATACTCTGAATGGATACGGTGCGCTTGTTGCAGGGCTTGCTACTGCTGCTGTGGGACTTGCGCTTGCGGTGCGGTATAAATCGCAGACGGTAATGATAGTTGCGGTGGTGTGTGGTTTCCTGCATTGTTTTGTATCTATGGAGCCTCTTGTCGCACTGCTGCTGACAATGCTGTATCTGATATTGTTCCAGGTAGGTATTGTATTAATCGCAGGCAGACAGAACTGGGTTGCGGCTGAGATAGTATCGCTGATATTAAATCTTATCATAGTGATACCTATGATGTTCCATGTCAGTGAGTTGTTTGAAAGCAAGGATAATTGTGCGATAATCATGACGGCATACATTATCCTGAGCAGCCTGGTTTATCAGATTTATGTTTTTGTCGGAGCGATCAGAAACGGCGGATATCCGACGCCTGAGGGCTCGCCCATATTTATTGCGGCAGATGTTGAGATGCTGTGTGTTTCTTTGCTTTCGCTCGGCGTGGCGGATATGATGATGGTGTTCGGTTTTGTGGCACTGTTCTTTGCGGTGCTGTATATGGTGCTTTCGGCAGTGGTGAAGTCCTTTTGCGAGGGCGGTTCCATCATCAATATAATGCTGAACATCGCTATAACCTGTATATGTCTCGCAACGTTTACGATATTCAGCGGACCTTTTGTATATGTCGCTTTTCATGTGTGTGCAGCGGCGCTGATTATTATCGGCAGAGTTAAGGAGATAAGATTCATTAAGCGTTGGGGAATTATCACCTGTGCATTTGCTGAGTATTATTTTCTGATGTTCTGTCTTATCGGTTCGGCAAGGGATATTTTCGTGCTTCAGTTCGCTGTTAACGTCCTGCTCTGGTTGATAATCATGACCGTCTTTGCGCTGAAGCGGACAAAGGGCGGCGGATTTATGGCATACTCTGTAATTGCCTGTACAAATACCGCTTTGTTTGGTGTATATTTGATATTCCGCCTGACAAATACTCTTGAAAGCAACAATGTTATTGATCGTGCGGCTGAAGCATTTGCTTTTTTTGCACTGTTCAGTGCTTTGGTGTGGATGGTGGCGGCTTTTGTTACGGGAAAGCTGAAGTTTATAAAGCCCGCATCCCATATCGGCTCTATAATAATGTATAGCCTTGCTCTTCTTGGATTGTTTGGCGCAAATATGGTTCAGGGCATTGCTGATATCACTGATTCGACGGTTTGCGTCGTTGCGTCTGTGCTCATTAATATAGTATCGATAGGGGCGGCACTGGACATGGCGTTCGGAATAAAGAGCCTTGCACCTAAATTCAGCAGTGCGATGGCGCTTACCGTTACTGCATACGCTATGCTCAGCACTACCATGATGCTGAATGCAAATCACATACTTGCATTTACAAGCTGCATAATAAGTATAGTATATCTTGCGGTTGCAGTTACGTGGATAATTATTGGTTTTGTGTACCGCAATGCCCTTATGCGCAGATTCGGACTTGCGCTGACCCTGCTTGCAGCGGCAAAGCTGTTCCTGTTTGATTTCAGCGGTATCGACGAGGTTGGAAGAACGCTGATGTTCATACTGTTTGGTATAATATTACTGGGTGTGTCGTTTATCTATGCGGCATTCGAGAAGAAGCTGAAAAAGCAGGAGCAGGAGGAACAGGCAGCTGCACAGATTCAAGCTCAGGCGCAGTATTACAATAACTATTACAACGGACAGAATAATGGAGGCGCTGTATGACAGAATACAGCAAAATGCAGAATGGGATGATCTATGACTGCTTTGATAAACAGATAGCTGAGGAGCAGGCGAGGAGCCATCGTCTTTGCGAAGAGTATAACCGCACTCTGTATGACGAGGACGAAAAGCGCACTGAGATATTGAAGCAGTTGTTTGAGACTGACGGCTTTGAAGGGTATCGGGCAATGGAGCGACCTATTTTCATCGATAATGCAAAGGAGATAGAGATAGGCAGCAACTTCTATTCAAATGTATATTTCACATACATAGGCGGATGTCCTGTGAAAATAGGCGATAATGTTTTTGTAGGACCGTTCTGCACGTTGGCTACGGGAATACACTCGCTTATACCGGAGGAACGCCGCATACAGTATGACGCAAATGGAGCAGCGCATGACTACGAATATGGCAGACTAATAAGCATCGGTAATGATGTCTGGATAGCGTCAAATGTAACGATATGCGGCGGAGTCTCGATAGGCGACGGCGCAGTGATAGGAGCGGGCAGCGTTGTCACACGTGATATTCCTCCTATGGTGCTGGCTGCGGGTAACCCATGCAGGGTGATAAGAGAGATAACATCTGATGACAGCATACGTTTTAAGGCAAGACCTTGCAGTAAATAACAAAAGAGCGATATCACTGATGTGATATCGCTCTTTTCAGATCTTAGAGGTTGCAAGGTACGAACGGACCTTGTTGACGATAAGCTTATCGTTGTCATAAGCGAGATGAGAGGCTGCCTGACCTATCTCCACCCAACGGATATCGGATATCTCCTCCTCCTGGGGGATACAGTCATTGCTGAGAGCACGTGCCACAAAATACACGACTTCTTTACGGGTGTCTCGTCTGGGGTTGAATACCACTGTTTCACGAAATGAGGAATCGTCTATCGAAATGTCAATATTAGTCTCCTCTTTTATTTCACGTACAGCCGTTTCGATTTCGGTCTCTCCGTCCTCCATGTGCCCTTTTGGGAAAGACCAATAGCCTGATTTGATATGCTTGATCAACAGAATTTCCGTGTTGCCGTAGTGTTTACGGTAAACGATCGCA
Source organism: Oscillospiraceae bacterium (assembly GCA_017461565.1). Classification (GTDB taxonomy): domain Bacteria; phylum Bacillota; class Clostridia; order Oscillospirales; family Ruminococcaceae; genus CAG-115. Next base: position 91,226 of record JAFTXQ010000004.1, on the reverse strand, counting down.
CCGCATGACTTTTCATGATTCATGCCGGTTGTCCTTTCATAATGATATATTAATATAATTATATCACATATTTTATACTTTGTCACGCTTTTTTTGCAATTTACATATCATTTATTTTCATTGTCGATTTTCAACAACCTGCGAATGGCTTGATTATGCGGTTTGAGTGATTTTGCCGATGGTTTTTGAAATCTGAATTTTAGTTATTTCCACAAAAAGAATTTGTGTTTTTTACAAAATATTACAATTATTCGCCTTTAAATTAAAAGGTTACAAAATGGTTACAAAACTTTTTTGTGAGTTTTTCACAAAAACGTACCTGCGTTTTCGTTTGACATTTACGAAAGAAAAGGTTATAATACCACACGGAAACAAAAGGTCGGGCAGCGCTATGCCCTGATGCAGCATATATACAGACAACGCTGCACTGAACAATGGGAGGAAACATGAAACCACAGATAGTTAATTCCAGGATGGAGCAGTTCTTGAAAAAGAACAAGCTGATCAAGGCGCTTCTGTTCGTTACATCCATATTGATCGTCGTGATGATGAGCGGTTCGCTTTATTTCCGTGACCGTGTATATATCACTGATAACGGCGTCACCAAGGAGCTGATGACATCCGAGACGGATGTAAACGCTATCCTTGCTTTTGGTGAATACACCGTGGGACAGCACGATCTTGTGACTTACAGAGCAGAGAATGAAAATGTCGCATATATCACGATATACCGTGCTTTTGATGTGATGATAAGTGTTGACGGCAAGAATGTCACCGTACCTATGGTCGAGGGAACAGTGGCCGACGCTATTAAAAAGGCGGGCATCACCCTCGGCGAATATGATATCGTAGATGTTGACATGAACGCTGAAGTAAGCAAGGGAACAGCCATCGGCATCACCCGTGTTAATTATCAGCTTCGTGCCAACACCTCTGAGATCCCGTTTGAGACGGTCTATGTTGACAACTCCAACATGGCTATCGGGCAGGAACGAGTTGTGACAGAGGGCGAAAATGGTGTAAGGACTTACGTTGTAAAGGAAAAGTACGTTGACGGCGTGCTTACAGGCAAGGAGCTTACAGCAAACAATGTGGATAAGGAGCCGATCGCAAAGGTGATCGAGCGTGGAACCGCTATCAAAGAGCCTTATTCCAAGATGGATGATCCGCAGGCGCTTAAGCTTGTCAATGGCGTACCCGAGAAGTACACACGTGTATTGTCCGGCAAGGCTACCGCATATACCGCAGGCTACAATGCGCACACTGCGAGCGGCAGAAAAGCCGAGATAGGTACAGTTGCGGTAAATCCCAATGTCATCCCTTACGGAAGCGAGCTTTACATCGTATCTCAGGATGGCAGAAAGGTATACGGTTATGCTATCGCAGCCGACACAGGCATTGCACTGATGGACGGCAGAGTTATGGTGGATCTGTATTTCGGAAACAAGTACGATCACTACAAGGACAGCTGCCGCTGGGGCGCTGCTTACTGCGATATCTATGTCCTTTCAGAGGGTAGCGGATATTAATCACTGAAAAATATCAAACCCACAGGATTAAGTAGCATAGCAATATAGAAGATCATAAGCCACTTTTGACGTTGATGTCAAAAGTGGCTTTGTGTTTACTTGCATCATTGACTTTTTATTATATGTTTGTTATAATCAGCTTAATGATATATACGGTTCGTTTGGATCGCAAAGAAAGGGGATTTTTATGGGAATGATCAAAAAAGAGCTTTGTACACAGAAGGTGATAGCTGAATGTACCGGAAAATATCGTGACAGTGAGAGTCATCGAATTAAGTATCCCGTGTATGAGTTTGACTATGGTGGGAAGCATTACAAAGTAAGCAAGGAGCAGAAATCCCCGGGCTTTACCGCCGAGATCGGGTCAAGCTATGAGATCTACATCAACCCCGACAACCCTGAGGAGTACTATCACCCTCAGGCTGATGCTGCTGATAAAAGGTGGAAGATATTTATTATAACGCCTTTTGTCTTGTTGTTTTTATTTCAGTTGTATTTGGTTTTGAAAGACCTGTTCTTATAAAAAGCCTGAAAGCATAAGGCGTACAGCGGAGAGCATCCGAGCTGCGGCGCATAATGGCGATGAGCCTTATCCTATCTCTGGCAAGATCGCTGCCTGGGATAGTTTAGAATATACGCAGATAAATGAGCGGACATAGCTTTGCGGAAAACTGCGGAGTTTTTTGAGATATCCCTTAAAATGAAAAGATAATTGACAAGTATGTTCATTTGTGATACAATAAATTTTGGGGACGGCACCCATAACAAAAAACGGCATACATAAAACAGTTTCGCACCGAGGGGAGGACACCCATGACAAAAAACGATGCACAGGCGAAACAGACAGTCCGCATCTATTCGGCGGACGGAGAGGAGATAGGCACCACTTACCCGAAAAGGGCGAGGGGGCTTGTCAAAAAAGGTCGGGCGCAATTTGTGAACGACTGTGATATTCGTCTGATCGTGCCCGACGTATCAAAAAATACGGAGGAAACCACCATGATGGATAACAATAACACAAACAATATTCCTGCACAGGCTGAGCCTGTAAACAAGCTTTATTTCGATGCGAGAGAGTGGATACTCAACAAGGAATGCAAAAACAATGTCGGCAACCGTTCATTTATGCAGGGGCCTGACGGCGTAATTAACGAGGCGTTTATGATCGGTGACTGGAGCTGGAACTGGACCGAGATAATCTCCAGAGTCATGATCCTGCCGAAAAATACGCTCAACACCTTTACATTCTGGCTCAACGGCGGCGAGAACGACAACAATAACGAGATATGTCGCTTTGAGATCATATTCAACAATGACTATGAGAACCGCTACACCTATAACCTCAATCGAAATTTTATCAAGCCGCTTAAAAAGTGCAACGGCTGGGAGCTTTACGAGATACCGTTCCGCACAGGCGATAACGAGTACACTCAGTTCAAATTCGTAGCGCAGAGAGCTTATATGACAGTTCTTAACGCAAAGGATGTATCAGAGTATGCGGAGCTTCCCGATACGGCGGACCCGTATGAGCAGTATCGTCCGCAGCGACACAATATCGTGTTCAACGACGGCTGGCCTAACAACACATGGTACAGTACGGCAAAGCTGGAGGCTGCTCACGGCAGCGGAAACAGCACACCTGAAGTGAACAGTGCACCGAATGGATCTGTTCCGCCGGCAGGCTTCCCTTTTGAAGTGCCGCAGGGTTTCCCTTTCAACAATATGGGAGCACAGGGCGATAACTCGGGAGCGGATGCTATCGGACAGTCGATAGTGGGTATCAATGCCTCGATTGAGAGCCTGAGAAACTTTGACTTCGATGGGCTGAGGGAGTCGTTAAAATCCTCGCTTGCGAGCAATCCCAATCTCACTGCCGAGGAAGTAGAGGAACTCATCCAGGACAGTATGGAGAGTGCTGAGGATTCTATCTCCGATGCGATCGATGAACTCAACGACGCATTGGAAGAGCTTAACGACGCACTGGAAGAGATGCAGGATTAAATCCATCAGAACATAAAAAGTCGCCCCGATATATCGGGGCGATAGTGTTTCAGCGAGGTTTTTTCATCACTGCAAAACAGCAAGGCACTCTGCCACAGATGAGCTTTGCCTTTACAACTCCGAGGTTACAGCTTTCGAGCATTTTTTTGTAATCCGTCGGGGTGTAATCCTTTGCGATTGCTTGATTGTTCAGCCGTTTGGGTTATATCACAACTTGTTGCTTTTGTCAAGCTTTTCTCGAAAGAGGATCTTCTGCAAAAACAAAACCCCGCCTGTTGGCGGGGTCATCTGTTTCAGATAATTACTCAGCAGTATAAGGGATAAGAGCGATCTGTCTTGCTCTCTTGATAGCTGTTGTGAGCTCTCTCTGGTGGTATGCGCAGCAGCCTGTAACTCTTCTGGGAAGAATCTTAGCACGCTCTGTCATGCACTTTCTCAGCTTTGCTACATCCTTGTAGTCGATGAACTCGGACTTGTCAGCGCAGAACTGGCAAACCTTTTTTCTGGGACGCTTAACGGGATGAGCAGCTCTCTCAAACTTTTCAGCCATGGTACTGTAACCTCCTTATTAGTATAGGTAAAACGGTAATTTTGTTCATTAGAACGGGTAGTCGTCGTCCGACTCCGCTGCGGAAAAGCTGCTTGTGGGTGCTGCGGATGCAGCGGGAGCAGCAGAATACTGCGGAGGGGGATCGAGAGGAGCAGGTGCGCCGCCGTAGGACTCGCTGTACGAGCCGCCCTGCGACTTTTCGCCTGTAAAGCTGATCCTGTCGGCTACGATCTCATACCATGTGGCGTTGTTGCCGTTCTTGTCGGTATAGTTTCTCGTAGTCATCTCGCCCTCTACCAGGATCAGACGACCCTTGTTGAAGTAGCGGTTGACGAAATCAGCCTGCTGACGCCATGCAACTACATTGAAGAAATCGGATTTACGTTCTTCTCCCTTTGACTGGAAACGTCTGTCTACCGCAATGCGGAATGTTGCAACGTTTACGCCTGTGGGTGTTGTCTTGAGCTCGGGATCGTTTACTAAACGTCCCATCATGATAACCTTGTTAAACATGAAAGCACCTCCGTGTCAGCAGATTTTAAGCGATCTTCCTGCGTTTGATTACTTGCCCTGTGCGAGAACTACGATGGAACGCAGAACGCCGTCAGTGATGTTGATAACACGCTCCAGCTCTGCGGGGAAATCGGGCTTGGACTCGAAGTTGTAGAGTACATAGTAGCCTTCAGACTCGTAGTTGATCTCGTATGCGAGCTTCTTCTTGCCCCACTCGTCGATCTCGCCGAGTGTACCGTTCTCCTTGATAAGGTCAGCAAACTTAGCTGTCAGAGCCTTGATCTGCTCCTCGTCCTTCTTGAGGGAGAAAACGATGATAGCCTCATACTTTTCTGTGATCTTTGCCATTTATAAAGCACCTCCTTCTGGATTATATCCCGCACCCTATGTGCGAGAAAGGAGTTAAAGCCGTTATAAGCCTTAACTATGATATTATAACAGAATAAAAACAGCTTGTCAAGCATTTTTCGGGATATTTGGAGCTGTTTTTTCAGTGTTTTTCTGTATAATTTGCATATATGCTTCGGGCAGAGGCGTACTTATAATAATAAATAATTTATAGAGTCTTGAATTCCTTTTGTGGTTGTGCTACAATAGACAAGGTGTTATTTTGTAAGCTTCCCTTGCCGGGGAGTATCTTTACATATATTTCATGGAGAAGGATCATTATGGGAAAGACATTGGAGACGATAGACAGATTTACGGGCTGTATGCTTGGCGGCGCAATAGGCGATGCACTTGGATACCCTGCGGAGTTTATGAGCGCAGACGAGATAATAAAGACCTATGGCAGGAAGGGCATCACAGCCCCTAAACTTGACAAAGAAAAGGGATATGCGCTTATCTCGGATGATACGCAGATGACATTGTTCACCGCAGAGGGCATAATATGGGCTGACAGACTTGGCGGCAAAACTGAGATATCAAGCTACACATCTTATGTTTTTTATTCATATCAGCGCTGGCTTTATACGCAGGAAAAGATGCTTGCAAGCAGGGAGTATTCCCATATCCTGGGTAAAGAAAGCTTCCCGTCCAGGCTCATGCTGGCAGAGGAGCTGTTCGAAAAGAGGGCTCCCGGGAACACTTGCCTTGAGGCGCTGAGGCAGGCTGCTGATCACAATTACGGCAAACTCACCAACAAAATAAACGACAGTAAGGGCTGCGGCGGAGTTATGAGGGTGGCTCCGGCGGGCTTGTATTTCCATCGTGACAGCGAGAGGGCGTTCCGTATGGCCGCTGAGTTTGCTGCTATAACACACACCCATCCGACGGGTTATCTTGCGGCGGGAGTGCTGGGCGCTATGATCGCAGAGCTTGTGTGCGGTGCGGATCTTGAAGAGGCGCTGGATGTTGCTGTTTATATCCTTAAAAGCTATGACGGATGTATGGAGACCTTCCGTGCGCTTGATCATGCACGTGCGCTGGAGTCTTCGGATACCCCGCCGCTTGAAGCAGTAAAGAGGCTTGGGCAAGGCTGGGTAGCTGAGGAGGCACTGGCGATAGCGGTCTATTGTGCGCTGTGCCACTCGGAAAATGCGGAGAATGCGTTGCTGCTTTCTGTAAATCACAGTGGAGACAGCGACAGCACAGGCTCGATATGCGGAAATATAATCGGAGCTTATCTTGGCGCTGCAGCGATCCCCAAAAAGTGGGTGAAAAAGACCGAGCTTACTGATGTCGTGAAGGATACTGCCCAGACACTCCATGCGTGTGCATTTGCGGCAGAGCAGAATATCTCCGATTAAAGTGATTTAGTTAATTTGCACATAAGGAACTTAATAATTTCTACACTGAAAATTGCCCTATTTTGACATTTTTGTCGGTTTTCAAGCGCCCTTGTGCTTGAAATAAAGCCGAAATTGTGATATAATTTATATACTAAAAAACGGCAAAGGGCGAATTGCGCCCTTTTGCGGCTGTGAATTTATGCAATCTAGATTGCAGGGGAATGGGAGGTTATCCGGTGAAAAAATTCTCATACGTTGCCACCGACACCAGCGGTAAGATCGTCAGGGGTACGGAAATGGCCGAGGATTACCAGGAGCTTCAGCAAAAGCTGAAAGCAAGAAACTTATACGTCACCAAGTATCGTGATCACGGTGCAAATAATGCGGTGGACGTTAAGTACAAGTTCAAGACCAAAGAGGTATCGTTCATAAGCCGACAGCTTGCGTCGATGACATCTGCGGGTCTTTCGCTTGTAAGAGCGCTGCACATCCTTCAGGAGCAGCAGGAAAATAAAAAGGCAAAAGCAGTGCTTCTCGATATTTATGAGGAAGTGCAGAAGGGTAAATCCTTCTCGGATGTTCTTTATTCAAAACCCGGCGTTTTCCCGGATATGTTCGTCAGCATGGTTGCCGCCGGTGAGGCTTCCGGTACTCTGGATCAGATCCTCAACCGAGTATCTGACCACTTTGCAAATGCAAACAAGACATCAAACAAGGTAAAGAGTGCTATGATCTATCCTATGGTACTTCTGGTGCTGATCATTGCTGTAGTTGTTCTGATGTTTACAATGATCCTGCCGCAGTTCGGCTCTATGATGGATCCCGAGGATATGGCACCTTTGAGTGCCGCTATGATGGCGGTATCTGACTCGATGATAAATTACTGGTATGTATACATCATCGTTATCGCAGTTGTAGTAGTTTTCTTCTGGTTCGTTATGCGAATACCTGCTGCGAAGCTGAAATTTGATGAGATAGTGCTTAAGATACCCAAGGTCGGCAAGCTGATGTCCACTATCTATACAGGACGTTTTGCGAGAAACATGGCTAACCTTTACGGTGCAGGTCTTCAGCTTGTTGACTGTATTGAAAAGTCAGTTTCGGTTCTCGGAAATACATACGTTAAGAAACGCTTCGCCGAAGCTATTGATAACATCAAGCTCGGTGAGTCAATGTCCAAGGCGATTGAAAAGACTGAGATATTCGAGGGCATGTTCACCTCGATCATATTCGTCGGTGAGGAATCCGGTACGCTGGATACCATCCTTAACAAGGCTGCCGACTATTACGATGAAGAAGCCGATTCCGCTATCGGTAAGCTGGTAGGTCTGATGGAGCCTGCAATGATCGTTATCATGGGTGTTGTTATCGGTCTGGTTCTGGCTGCGCTGTTCCCCATGCTCTACGGTGGTATGACAGAGGTATCGTAAAAAAATGTAATCACTCGCACGCAGCTGCGGCTGCGTAAACCAACATAAATTTTTAGAGGTGACAAAATGATTTCAATTGATATTACCGACAGACAAATAAAACTCGTAAGAGGTATTCACAGCGGTAACAAGGTAAGAGTTCAGGACGCTGATATGCGTGAGCTTACCCTCGGCATGGTATCCAACGGTTACATCACCGATGTCCCCATGGTGGCTGCTGAGCTGAACGACATCATCAAGACCAAGGAGATCAAGGAAAAGGATGCTATCGTATCCATCACATCCAGCTCTATCGTTTATAAGGAGCTGCTGATCCCCAAGCCCAAGAGCCTCAAGAACACTGTTGCTATCGAGGCTATGATCCAGTCGAACATGGGCGTAAACAATGAGTACAACATCTCCTACACCATCGCAGGCGAAGCTGAGGACGAGGAGAAGAACAAGCTCCTGAAGGTTATCGCTGCTGCGTGCCCTCAGCGTCTGGTTGACGGCTATGTCAGACTCTTCTCTCACATCGGTCTTTCCCTGAGAGCTGTAAACATCTCCAATAACTCTGTTACACGTCTTATTGTAAACACTCCCAAGATGGCAGACAGAATGCCTCTGCTGCTTATCCAGATCGATAAGAACTTCCTCAACATGAACCTGTATGAGGATAATCAGATCGTATTCTCACGTTACTTCAACATCGATCCTGCTGATTATGACAACGCTCCCGACTACGTTACAAGAGCTGTATACGACAACCTGTTCCGTATGATCCAGTTCATCAAGTCCCGTAAGGGTGCTAAGCCCCTGAAGGAGATCATGTTCTACGGTGATATCCAGAACTTCATCGAGCTTTCCAACGCTATCTCCTCCTTCAACGTTCCTACTTATGTACTGGCTACACCCAGCACTGTTATCACAATGGCGGAGATCGACTTCACAAAGTACGCTAACGCTATCGGTGCTATCTACCGCAGAAACAAGGATCTGGAGCACATCAACCTCCTGGAGGCTTCTTCCGCCAAGGAGTCCAAGGGCATGAACGGTTACCTTATCGGTCTTGCTGGTGCGTGTGCAGGTGCGGCGCTTCTGGTGTTCGGCACAGGTCTTGTGTTCGATATGCTTAATAATAATGTAAAGAGCCAGATCACAAGCGTTCAGCAGAAGATCGATGATCCTGCTCTTCAGAAGGATCTTAGCATAGTTTCGTCCAGACAGTCCATGCTGTCCGGCTTTGAGAGCTACAACTCCAGTATCGGTCAGACATCACTGCTGTTTGATTATCAGCCCAAGGTACAGAGCTACGTTATCGACAAGGTGAGAGAGCCTATCGATAAGATACTTGAGGCGGATCAGGAGCTGGAGATCACATCTATCTCTATTTCGGGATACAGTGTTTCGGTATCGTTTATGGGAAAATCCGTAGGAGATCCTTCAGGAGTACCCGCTGCTTATGCAAAATATCTCATTGAGGATGTTGATAATAAGTATGGCGATCCCTACTTCTGCAATGTAAGCTATACAGGTTTCGATAAGGTCAACGCAAGTGAGAACACAGCCTATGCTTATCTGTCCACCGATGGCGGTAAGGTATATGACACGATCTTCTCGTTTGATATGACCATGAATCTCCAGGTCGGCAGCGATGAGGAGAATGCAACTATCGATCTCGAGCCCAATGCTGAACAGGAGGTGGCTGAATAATGAAGCTCAGCAAACAGGAAAGAATAGGCGTACTTGTTATCGCCGTTATACTTATATTAGGATTAGGAATCTGGTTTATGATCGTTCCTAAGATCAATGCGATAAACGCATCCAATGCACAGCTTGACGCCAAAAAGGCAGAGCTTGTTGCTGCTGAAGAAAGACGTGCGCTTAAGGATCCCCTCAAGGAGCAGGTGCTTGACGCTTACGAAAAGGGCGAGAACCTTGCTAATATGTTCTTCGAGGAAATGACACCTTATGAAGTTGATGTGGAATTACGCAGGTTCCTCGAACAGCTTGATGTAAATGTCATCGTTGAGTCTGTGACCATCGGCGGCGCAACCACATATACACTGGCTCCCTCTTATTTTACAGAGGGCAAGGTAACATATCCTCTCAAGGAATACGTTACAGCAAACATCCAGCCCACCGAGGAAGAGCTTGCGGCTGCAAGCCGTCAGACTATCCTGAGAGATACTCTCGGCACCTCCCAGACAGTTGGCGCTATTTCTGTCGATTTCCAGATAAAGGCGCTTTCCCAGGAGGATCTTATCAAGTTCTGCGATGAGGTCAACGCTTATTACAAGGATGAGAACGGCACTTCCACAAGAAAGGCTATTATGATGGACGGCGCAGGCTTCCAGTTCGATGAGATCGAAAAGGAATACGCAAAGATAATGGAAGCTATTGAGCTTGAAGCTAAGGACACTGCTCTTGATGAGCTTTACAAGAATCACGGTCTCAAGCGTCCTTCCGATACGGCAGTAGATACAACTCCCGATGAGGAAGAGAAAAAGGATGAAACACTGACACTGGTAGACTATATCTACTCTATGCCTGTACATCTTACATTTTATAGCGTTGAGCGTATGCAGGATCCTACCGAGCAGCTCGAGGCACAGGAGCAGTAATTATTCTGCTGAACAGACAACAAAGGCACGGCGCAGGATAGGCCTTGCGCCGATAGCCTCCCTTTAGTGTGTAGGAGGTAGTATTGAAATGAAACACGCACTCAGAAAATACCTGAGCAACCGAGGTTCGGCATTGTTCATGGTATTGAGCCTGATGACAGCGTTGATGATCCTTGTGATGGCGATGTACTTCTCCGTGGTATCCTCACGTGAGGTGCAGCTCAAGGTGTTCAATCAGGAACAGGCGTACCGCTCCAGCGTTTCAATAGCAGACGCAATTGCGGCAGGTCTTAATAATCATTCCTGGCTGGACGGCTCGGGCGCCTCGGGTGAATTTGAGGAGCTTGTGCAGAGTCTGTCTGAGGGACAGACAGTATCTACGGGCGCCAATGGTTTTGATGCGTTTGGCGCAACAGGTACAGGTACAAAGCTTGAGGACGAGGAGCTTGGCGCTTATACTGTAAGCATCACACGTTTGCAGGACGAGGGTGATAAGCAGGTGTTTGATATCGCTGTTACAGTATCTGTTGGCGGTGTCATCGACACAACTCACACCTTTATGTATGTTGAACAGCCCAAGGGCGAGAATGACCAGGGCGACAACATCTTTACATCTACTGGTTATGTACCGAATGATACATATCTTGATTATGGTTTTTATCCCACCGATATCTTCTGTGATAACGAAAACACAGTTATCGGCTCGTCCAATGGCGGTAACACCTTTATGGGCGATATCTACACGGGCGGCTCTCTTACCATAAATCTTGCACCCAAATTTGCAGGCGGCAACCCTGCAACGGTGGCAGTGCGTGGCGACCTCAGAGTAGAGGGTACATGGAAAGATTCATCAAATCCAATTGCCTTTATGATAGATCTGGATGGCGGCGGAGATAACGTTGACACGGGAGATCTTGGTCTGCTTATGGTAGGCGGCGACTGCTACTTTACAAATAACGTTGTAATGAACTGTGATATCTATGTAGCAGGTGATCTGTATATATCCTGCGGTACAAACAATATCGAGTTCGGCAATATTTTCGTCGGCGGCGATCTTATATTCACTGATGAGGTTGCGGATTGGCAGAAAGCCGGCGATAAGATCGATCACGTTTATTTCTATACCGATCAGTTCAACAATCACGGTTCGATAATAAACGGCGATATGTATGGCGTTGCTTGTAAGATCCCCAACAGTGTTGTCCCCTATAAGGATGGCGCAGGTAATGATACACAGGCTGAGACTATGCTCAACGGCGTTGGCATGACCTGGGATCAGTTCCAGGATAAGCTTGGAGAGCTTACCGAAACGGAAGATTATTACAAGTGGGAGATAGATCCTTCAAAGCTTGATCTTGGTGTAAAATATGATAAGGATACATTAGATGCAGACGGCGACGGCGACAAGGACGAGTACCTGACCTTCCCTAAAAAGGGCGCAGACGGCAAGTACGAGGGTAAGCCCGTTACGATCCGCTTTACAACAGGTGACGGAACGTTGGCAACTCCCGATGACAAGGTGCTGACAGACCTTCCGGGTCAGGTAAGTACATATTACTTTGACTGGCAGGGCAAGACGGCCTCCAACTACTTCCCCGATGGTTCTACCCTGAAATATTCTGCGGTAACTATTGAGGATATCGTTTGTCAGGGCACAGGCGTCGGAGCGGACGGCGGCGGTTATGTCGATGGTGCGATCATCTTTGATACGGGAGATGACCCCAAGGGCCAGTTTATCGTAAATCTCATCCCCAACCGTGATACTGACGGTGACGGAAAAAAGGATACCTTTATGTGGACTCCCGCAGACGGATCCGTCCAGAACATGGGTATCTTCACAAGGGGCAACGGTACTCTTGTTATCCGCATACCCAATGGAATGACATATCAGGATCTTAACTTCGGCACTATGATGCACGAGACATGGTATGCTATCCTGGGAGGAGACATTCACAGAAACGACGTCGGAAGCTTTACCGACAGAGTACAGGTAAATGATGATACACAAAACGGCGGCGGACTTAAGATCTATGTCGATAATATGGTATATTCAACAGGCGGTATACGTACTACATCTTATACCGAGGTGCTGAAGTATATCCATTCCGAGTGCGGCAGCAGCTGTACAAAGTGTAACTATGCAACTTCTACAAGCACTGAAAAGTGTGAGGAGTGCGGCATCAAGATGAAGCAGTATCACTGTGCAAGACACAATACAACCTACACATATTGCGGAACGTCGACCTGCTCCGAGTATGAAGACGCTACCAAGAACGCAAAGGAGCTTGAGGACCTTTGTAAATTCTACATAGACCGCCCTGAGGTGGCTTCACGTGTGAGCGCTCTTGCGGGCACGCCTGAGTACGATGTTATAGGCGGCACAAACTTCAAGTATCCCAACACCAATATCTTTATCGTATCCTGCGATGAAAACGCAGATATCCGTCTTGGTCTGCATCAGAACGGTGCGGGCATCCAGCAGAATAAGATATTCGGCTTTGTATACGCACCTTACATGACATTTAAGGCTGCGGCTGAAATAGGTCAAGGTGCAGCCGGTGGCACGGTGAGACTTTGCGGTGGACTTATAGTATCCGACTATATCATCAGTGACTACCATTCGCTGGTAATGTGCTATCCAACTAGTCTGCCCGGCGACCTTATGAGCAAGGATTCTGTAAAGCTTGTCTCTAATGACCGTAAGGACTGGAAGGTTTCTATTGCAGGACATTAAGCAAAGGAGAGTGAACAATGAAACGAATTTTTTCAAACAAAAGCGGTTTTACGCTGGTTGAGATCGTTGTAGCGTTTGCTGTCTTTGCGATAATGGCAGGCATGATCCTTTCCATGGTCCAGCTCACGGTAAAGGCGAGAACGGACAACGATGAGCTCAGCCGTCGCACCGAGAGGCAGTCTCAGATGCTGACTCTCAATTATAAGGGTAACGATGACCTTTATGATTCGGCAACAGAAACTGCGGACGGACAGTTTACACTGAAATTCAACTCCACCTGTGAGGTGCACATGGATTATGCTGTGCGTGGCGTTGAAACGGCAGAGGCTGGCGGTCTGGCAGTAAATGAGGCGACAGGTCTCAACTATTTCGTCGGTAATACTGCTTATACAAACCCCGGAAATGGCGGTGGAGGCGGAGGCGGTCTCGGCAACAGCAATGGTTCTGCATTGGGTCAGAGCCAGATGTCACAGATCGATACCCGTATAACAGGAAACAAGAATTTCGCTTATATCACCGTAAAGTCTGTGGAGCATCAGAGATGCTCGGCGTGCACAGATTTGGGTGCCGCTTCGTGTCCTCATAACGGTGGCGCTTGTCCCGCTTGTAAGACTAGCGGCGCTAAAAACTGCGTTCACAACGTTGGATATAAATATTATATCACTGTAAGTGCGCTCGGAAAGTCCAAGACCAACAGTGGCACAGTTCCCAAGGAAGAGGTTCCCTTCCTGCAGTACAGACTGCGCTTCTATACTGATACAGCGTACACAGAGAAGATCACGGAAAGCGATGGCGATTATAATTACACCTTCTATAAGACCGCTCTTATCGACGATTACGGTTATCTCAATAACGGTGTCGAAGTGGAACGTTCCGCTTCGTATGGCGGATACAATCCGCTTAACGCAGGCAGTGGCGAAAACAAGTACGTAGTTTCTAAGACAAGCGACAACAGTGTGACTATAACAGCACCGTGTGCATCCGGTACGCCGGGATATGAGTTCCAGGATAACGATGGCTACGAAACAAACTTCTGGGTCACATTCAAGACAACAAACGGTCTTGAGACCTGCCCGTTCCCGAACCTGAGTATTAGTTCGTTCGGCAGCAACGGCGTTGCAACTCCTGCAACGAACGACGGCGATGCAAAGCTTTTCACCAACAATGCCTATAAGTCGTATAGCCCCAGCATTTATGGCGCATACAAGTATACGAAAGTAAAGGTGAGCTGATATGAAAATAAGATTCAGCCGCTTGTTAAGCAAACGCAACTCTGCGGGCTTTACGCTCGCAGAGGTGATCATCTCTACTGCGCTGCTCGGTATACTTGTTATCGGTATCCTGCTGTTTATGACGCCTGTGTTTTCTATGACTAAGGTGAGCGAGATGAACAAGAGGGCCGACCGTGCCGCTACTACCATTGAGCTTTATCTTTCAAAGAGCCTGGCCAACGCTTCGTGGATCAAGGTGTTCACCAATGCGACTGACAGCGATTTCAATGTCGGTTCCGGTGACATGAGGATGGATGCTGACATGAAAGACAGCATACTTCCGATGTTTGCCGATACCAGCTCTGCCTACGTTGCAAACAACGATCTCAGGTGCATACACATAAAGTACACTGAGGATGCTAATATCCGCAACAGCGGAGGCGACAGCAACGGTGACGGCAAGCTGGAAAAATATATGATCTATAACGATATGATCGATCTCTCCGGACCATCGATAAGTTCTTCCACGCTTGTGTTTGAGGCAAGCTTCTATGAGGATCTGTATCCTTCATTTACTATCGAGCCGATCAAAACATGGTTCGATTCAAACGGAAAGCTTATTGAAAATGTTGACTACAAGGAGTGGTCTCTCAACGAAGCCACAAAGAACCTTGAGGACTCGTCAGGAAATAAGCTGATGGATACCAGCGTCACCCCCTCGGTTCCATATACTGTGAAAACAGAAACGACACCAGGCATAGAGCTTGGAATCCAGATGTTCAGCGACGAGGATATGAATGGAATGTCCAGAGTGTTTGAGGGTGTAAGCTACATCGAGACCATCAACACAAAGGGCGAGAGCTATGCACCGTTAGGCAGGGTTTTTGATGTAACGGATGTAGGAACAGGTAAGGATATATACATTTTCTATGTTCTGAGAAAACCCGGAATGGTCGCTTCGACAGCGCCTTAACCTCTAATGCATAAAATAATTCGGGGCGGTAAGCCCGCCCCGAAAATATTTTTTAATTTGTTGTGATCTGTCAGCAAAAAGCTGATAGATCAGAGCAGGTTAAAATCCCATAAGTCCCATGTACCAGTTGAGGATGAACTCTCCTACCAGCCACGCCGTGGTTATTCCCACTGCGAGGAAGGGACCGAAGACCATGTGGCGTGAATACTTGACCTTCTCCACAAGATCGTCCTTGATATAGATCTTGAAGCCACCCTCACGTTCGTCTGTTACGTTTTCACGGATCGTTTTGCTGAGAGCCGCTTTATCAGGAATTCCGACCCATGCGGTTTCGTCCAGGAACTCCCATTCTATATCGGGCTTTCCGTCGCTGATGCTTCCGACGATTATATCGTCATGACCTGTCTTTACATATCCCACATCACGGTCAAGCTGCTCCTGATACCAGTCCATAGAAATGTTCTTGAGCTGTTCTGCTATATCCTTCTCGGCTTTTCTGTCACGGAATTTCTTGAAGCTTCCATAGATCGCACCGAGAATGATACCGATAAGCAGTCCGGGGAATACCTTATAGCCAAGCAACAGCGATGCACCTGCCATAAGCTGCAGGTCTCCGCCGCCCATTCCGCCGATAAGTACCAGTATCACGAACATTAAACCGACTACGCCGAGTGCGATAAGGCGCTCGTGCCATTCGACGCTATGTCCTGAGGTAAAAGGTATAAAGAAGGCTGCGATGCCCAGCACAGCGATGACTCCGCTGCACCAGTAGGGGATCTGGAAGTGATCTATATCAATGCAGCTGAGAACGATCAGTATCGGGAAAAGCACAAGAGCCACACCGAATTCCCACCACTGACCGATACGTCCGAAGCAGAGATATGCAAGCGCATATATAACGGCTGTGATCGATTCAACTATCATGTAGCGTGGGGATATCTTAGCTTTGCAGAAACGGCATCTTCCCCTGAGTATCAGCCAGCTGAATATCGGGAACATATCAAACCATTTCAGGCGGTTCCCACAGCTGAAGCAGTGCGAGGGCTCAGTGATTATTGATTGCTTAAGCGGTGTGCGCAGTATAACAACATTAAGAAAGCTTCCGATTATCGAACCGAAAACAAATACAAGCGCACAAAACACGATTTCCGGTAATGTCATGAAAAATGACCCCTTTCCAATTAAGATAGTACTATTCTATCACATATAACAGATTTTTGCAAGTAAATCCGAGGAAGCGTGCAACAGCTTCTTCATAAAATAAATCCGCCGGCGCTTGCCGACACAATTCGGGGCAGCTCCCGAAAATACCCGAAAGGAAGTAGTTCCAGATGGCTCCACCAATCAAAAACCTACCAATAGGAAAGATCCTTGTTGAAAACGGATTTATCAACAATGAGCAGCTCGAGGAGGCGCTTGAAAAGCAGCGCAGCTCCGAGGGTAAAATGCTCGGCGACGTCATGCTTGAGATGGGTCTCGTTTCTGAGACGCAGCTTGCGCAGGCGCTGTCTATAAGACTTAAGGTTCCTTATGTGGATCTTGCTACGACTCAGATCAACCGTGAAGCGGTTATGAAGATCCCCGAGGAAAAGGCTAAGGAAAAGCTGGTGCTTGCGTATGCTATCAACAACAATCGTCTGATGGTAGCTACCAACGACCCCATCAACTTCTACATATTTGAGGAACTGAAGGTTCAGACAGGCATGGAGATCATTCCGCAGATCTCCACAAAGACAGCCATCAACGAGGCTATTGGCAAGTACTACTCACAGCAGTCGGTAGATAATGCCGTTAATGAGCTGAACAACGAGCAGCAGGAGCAGGTAAGCGCAGAGGCTGTCGAGTCCGGTGAGCGTATCGATAATGCGCCTATCGTAAAGCTTGTTAATATGATGGCTGAAACTGCTTTCCGCCTGAAGGCGACGGATATTCATATCGAGGCGTTCAAGACCAGAACAAGGATCCGTTTCAGAATGGACGGTGAGCTGGTAGAGCAGGATATGAAGGTGCCGATCGCATTCCATAACTCTATCATTACACGTATCAAGATCCTCGGCGGTATGAACATTGCCGAGAAGAGAATCCCGCTTGACGGACGTTACAGTATGATCATCGACGGCATCCAGCAGGACTTCCGTGTATCCACTATCCCCTGTGTATGGGGCGAGAAGTGCGTTATCCGTCTGCTTTCCTCTGCCGATGAAAAGACAAGAAAGATCACTGACCTCGGTATGACCGACTACAACTACGAGATGTATAAGCAGATCATCCGTTGCCCCAACGGCGTTATGCTGGTTACAGGACCTACGGGTTCAGGTAAGTCTACAACTCTGTATGCTACTCTCGGTGAGCTTTCTCAGCCTAACGTTAATATCGTAACTGTTGAGGACCCTGTCGAGAAGCGTATCGACGGCGTTAACCAGTGTCAGATCAACGATAAGGCAGGTATGACCTTTGCTGCGGCTCTGCGTTCTATCCTGCGTCAGGACCCTGATATCATAATGGTCGGTGAGATCCGTGACGGTGAGACCGCCGACATCGCTATCCGTGCAGCTATCACGGGACACTTTGTTCTTTCTACACTGCATACAAACGACGCTGCTTCCACCATCGTCCGTCTTGTGGACATGGGCGTTGCGCCTTACATGGTTGCGTCCTCTGTTGTAGGTATCATCGCTCAGCGACTTGTAAAGCTGCTGTGCAACGAGTGTAAGGAAAAGTACACTCTTACAGATGAAGCAGATCTCCGTCTTGTAAACAAGACACAGCCCGTTGACATCTATCGTCCCAAGAAGGGCGGATGCAAGGCCTGCCGTAACACGGGCCATTCGGGTCGTACCGCTATTCACGAGATCATCGTTACATCCAACGACATCAAGGAGCTTATCTCCGCAGGCGCAACCGCAGAGGAGATCGGCGAACAGGCAAAGAAGAACGGTACACGTCTGCTTCGTGACAACGTTACCGAAATGGTGCTTGCAGGCAGAACCACTATGGATGAGCTGGTAAAGGCAACCTATACAGTATAATAAAAGGCAGACATATAAAGCACTCATTTTGTATGCCTTTGTGAGATATCGCATTTTCAAACATTTAAGTTCATATTCTATATCTAAAGGAGAGTTAAAGAGTGGAAGGTAATAACAATATCATGGACATCAACCGTATTCTGGACGAGGCAAGAGAGCTTGGCTGCTCGGACTTGCACTTTACAGCAGGTCTGCCCCCTATCGTCCGTCTCCACGGTTCTATCCGTAAGCTGAGCGGCTATCCTGACTGTACAGAGCCGATCATCGTTAATATCATCAATCAGATCACCTCTATCAAGCACAAGTCCCAGATCTCCAAGGGTCTCGACACCGACTTCTCGTACGTTTCCACTTCGGGCTTCCGTCACAGAGTTAACGTATACAGACAGCGTGGCTACCATGCAGTAGCGCTCCGTCTGCTCAGAAACGATATCCCTACACTTACAGACCTCAGCCTGCCCGCTACCCTTGGTGAGTTCTCACTGGCTCCCCGTGGTCTGGTGCTTGTAACAGGACCTACAGGTTCAGGTAAGTCTACAACTCTTGCGGCTATGATCGACCATATCAACCGTCAGAAGAACTGCCACATCATCACTGTTGAGGACCCTATCGAGTATCTGCACACACATAAGCAGTCCATGGTAAACCAGCGTGAGATCGGACAGGACGTTGACAGCTTTGCAGGCTCTCTGCGTGCTGCACTCCGTGAGGACCCCGATGTTATCCTCGTAGGTGAGATGCGTGACTTTGAGACCATCAACGCTGCTGTAACAGCCGCAGAAACAGGTCACCTGGTGTTCTCCACACTGCATACAACAGGTGCGGCTGAAACTATCGACCGTATCATCGACGTATATCCTCCCCACTCTCAGGGACAGATCAGATCTCAGCTTGCAAACTCTATCGTAGGTATCATCTCCCAGACCCTCGTTCCCACTGCGGATGGCAAGGGCAGATGCGCTGCGCTTGAGATCCTCGCTGCGACCGACGCTATCCGCTCCATGATCCGTGAGGGTAAGATATTCCAGATCCCCACAGCTATCGCAACAGGTAAGAAGAACGGAATGTTCACTCTTGACCAGGATCTTGCAAGACTTGTCCGCATGGGTAAGATCACAAATGATACCGCCCTCGGCAGATGTCAGGATCCCAACGAGTATAAGCGTTACCTCGATATGGGCGTATAAGTCCATCATGCTGTGTAAGCGTCAATTCGGCATAAACAAAGTGTACTGTTGGCGCTTCCCCGTCTGATGAACTTTCTCCTGAAGCGGAAAACGCTTTACGTCTTGGCATATCTGCACCATATACAACAAAATGTATTTTGGGCAGATGTTTGCAGATGATAATAAGTTGGTTAAAATAAACAAAAAAAGCGATGGTTATCATCTTTTTTACACGAAAATCCATTTTCTTGTGAGATTTTTAAAAAAAACACTTGCAAAAAAATCAACTATCGGCTATAATGTAACCAACAGATAAACATCTGTTAGTTTGCTATCGGATATAGTCCCGCTGGGATTATACATAAAAAATTTTTTTCTTAGGAGGTCTTTACAATGA
Organism: Oscillospiraceae bacterium; assembly: GCA_017461565.1. Taxonomy (GTDB): domain Bacteria; phylum Bacillota; class Clostridia; order Oscillospirales; family Ruminococcaceae; genus CAG-115. The sequence goes on along the minus strand of JAFTXQ010000004.1, from coordinate 71,360 downwards.
TAAAGAAGCTTCAGGCTCTCAGAGCTAAGAAGGGTTTTACCCTCGTTGAGCTGATCGTAGTTATCGCTATCATCGGCGTACTCGCAGCTATCCTCGTTCCCACAATGCTGGGTTATGTTACATCTTCCCGTGTAACATCCGCAAACTCCACTGCTTCTTCTCTGAAGAACACAATCAACAACTGGATCACAGATATGGACACCAAGGGCTACTCCATGTCCAAGAATGCTGGTTCCGGTTCCAGCGCACAGGACGTTTGGACAATCACATTCACAAACGGTTCTGCAAACGCATTCTCTGCTACAACATCCATCTGGTCCACAGCAGCTCAGTCCCTTTCCGGTAGCGGCATGACAAACGCTAACGTATATGGCTACCTCGAGGAACTGCTCGAGTCTGACTTCACATTCGGCAATGTAGCTATCGAAGCTTACATCAACGAAGGTAAGTGCGTAGCAGTTTGCTACTATGCAGACGGCAACTCTATGCCCACAGACGCTCCTGACTTCTCCAACTTCACATCCGGTTCTTACACATGGTCTGCTACTGACGGTGTAACAGCTTCTACAGGTGCTATTCTGGGTACATCTCCCCAGCTCGTTACAAAGCTCGCTTAATCTTTTACTGAAAAGATTTAAAAGAGTATAACAGCTAACTTTCCTCGGCGGCGCAAGCCGTCGAGGATTTAGTGTTATTTACAGTTGTTTTGCTTTTGCCATGGCACTGCTACGGTAAAAGCAAGCCAATTGCAAAGAAATTTCAAGGAGGCGCTTTCATGATAAAGTATTTACAGAGCATGAAAAAGAAAAAGGGCTTTACAATGGCGGAGCTTATTATTGTTATCGCCATCATCGGTGTGCTTACTGCGATGATACTGCCCATATTCTCCAGCAACGATACCGAGGTGCAGGCTGCAAACGTGTATGCGTCTGACTTCTTTGCTTCGTTGCAGTATAATTTCACACGCTATCAGACTACCGAGCATCATGTGACTCCGGGAATGGCAAATGCGACCGAGCAGACCTACATGGCCTATGACAACATTAAGACAGGCAACTATCTCAAGGCTTCACATATCTTTATCGAGGCGTATTATGAGAACGGTCTGAGATATGTCAAGGTGGGAAGCTCGCTTAGGGATGTGCTTCAGAGTCCCGACACCACCTCCAACACGGAGCTTGAAAGACTGCTTCAGCAGGATCTTAGTGATACTATCGAGCAGGCAGGTACGGGATATTATTACGCCGTTGTGAACTATAATGTTTATGGAAGCAGCCTTCCCGTCACATTATCAACACCTACTGGAGACAAGACTGTTTCATTCGATTACGGTAATATCAAGGTGCTCAGCACACATTACTGCCGCCAGCCGGTTTCGCAGTCTTCCTCTCTGGTGTTCGCAGATCACAACTTAATGGACGGAATGATAGTAGGAACCTGCAGCAGCTCCAAGGAAAGTGAGAATTGCTACGTCGGCAACCCCAGTTCCCACTTCCTGAATGTGCTTTCCGTGGACTCAACGACTACAATAACATAAATATTATTTGCAAAATATTGAATAAATCGCCCCGAAACACTAAAGTTTCGGGGCTTTTTGCCGATAACATATATAGGTGGTAGTATGCATATATGGGCGTACTATCTGAAAATTCTCATAAGGAGGCAAATATATGGAAATCAAAAGAATAAGCGGCGTTATATCCGCATACAACTCCAACCGCAGCACAAAGGTAAACAAAACAGAAGCCTCCGCTTCCGTTAAAAATATAGACAGAGTGGAATTTGGCTTTGAAAAGGCGCTTCAGGCGGCTAAGGCGGGTATTTCCGCTGAGGTCAGGGCGGACGCTTCCGCACAGGATATCGCATCTGCCAGGACGACCGCTGAAAACGGCGTTGCCGCAAGCGAGATCGCAGGATATATCCTGTTCGGGTGATCGGGCATGGATGAAAGGACTACACAGGCTGTCATTAAGTGCCTTGAGATAGACTGCGATTTTTATCGTGAGCTTTCCCTGTTCCTGATGGAAAAACACACCAGGATACTACGGGACGACCTTGAGTGGCTGACCGCATCCTTAAATGATGAGCAGGCTTATCTCATGAAGATACAGTCCCTGGAGAACAAGAGGCTGGAGCTGTTCAGGGCGCTTGGGATAGACGGCAGAAAGCTGAACGATCTTATCGGAGAAGCTCCCGAGGATTACAGACCAAAGCTGAAGCTCCTCGGCACTCAGCTTACAGAGCTTGTTGACAGCATAAAGGAAATGAATGAACAGACAAACGATATCGTCAAGCGCAAGCTTGACAATCAGTCGGAGTTTGTGAAGCGTGCCGGCATATTCAACAAGCCCGAGACATACGACAGAAACGCTTCGAAGGTGACGAGAGGCTCGTCCTCCACCGTCATCCGAGAGGTTTAGGAGGAAAATATATGCGTCCCACTTTTTTAGGATTTGAAACACAGAAGCGTACACTTCAGGTGGCGCAGAAAAATCTTGATATCACAGGCAACAACCTTTCAAATACAAATACCGTAGGCTATACAAGACAGCGTGTCGATCTTTACGCTATGTATGTTTCGGGCAACAGGAGCCTGAGATGGTGCAGCCAGACAAACAACCTTTCGGTTTCGGGCCAGGGTGTAAACGCTTACGGTGTCAGCCAGATCAGAGATATGTATATCGACAAGCGCTACCGTGAAAACGTAGCGATCGAGGCGGAGACCGAAAAGACGGTTGCTATCCTCTCCGAGGTCGAGGACGTTCTCGACAACTTTGAGACGGACGGTCTGCTCCACTTCACAGAGCAGTTCTTCAAGGCGCTTCAGGACTACTCCGTAGAAAAGCCTGACGGCTCGGAGGTTGCGACCTTCGCCTGCAACACAGCAGTCAACCTTTGCCGACTGCTCAACGACTATGACAATAAGCTGTGCGAGGTCGAGGATACCTACGTTGCCGAGATGGAGGACACAGTGTTCTATCTCAACAATCTGCTTGATGATATGAATATCCTCAACGACAGAATTGCAAGAGAGCTTCTCACCTACCCCGAGGGCTACGGTCCCAACGAGCTTTACGACCAGCTTAATATGTATATCGACGAGCTTTCCAACTACGGCGATGTATCCATCACAGAAAACAGAAACGGTACCTTTGATGTTACGCTTTGCGGTATAAAGGTAGTAGACGGCAATGAGTTCAAGGTAAACCACCTTATCATGGAGGATTACGAAAGCTATAATCAGGCTATCATCTACTACGAGAGCGGCGAGGAGATGAACTGCCAGAACGGCGTCATCAAGAGCTTTTACAATATGCTCAATGGCAACGGCGTATATGCAACAGGAAGCCAGAACGGCGAGTACGGAATAGCTTACTTCAAATCCGCAGTGAATGAGTTTGCAAGCACGCTTGCAAGGGTGTTCAACTCCTGCAACGGCGGATACGAGGATCCTTCCAGAATGATGTTCGAGCCCACGGTGGAGGGAGCTACTATCACAGCAGGCAACATCCATGTAAGCGACGCTTGGCTACAGAATCCCACCATGATCGGTGAGGTGCGCTCACTGGATCCTATAACAGGTATGTACCAGTACGGTTTCGACTCCGTGACCAATGAGGACGGCACAGTAACACTGCAGAACACAAATGTAATTTACCTGCTCTCTCAGTTTGAAAATACCAACATCAAATTCGGAAATGCACATGATTTCCAGGGCAGCTTCTACCAGTACATCTCTTTCGTAAGTAACAGACTGGCTCAGACCATCACTTACGACAAGAGCCGCTACGACGGCGCAGTTACAACGGTTGATACCCTGCTTGATGCAAGAGATGAGGTATCCGGTGTGGATATGGATGAAGAGGGTATCAATATGCTGAACTATCAGAAGTGGTACAGCGCTTCCTCCCGTATGCTGACAGCGCTTGACGACTGTCTCGACAAGCTGATAAACAGCACAGGCAGAGTCGGCCTGTAATTCCGAAAGGAGCTTTAAATGAGAATAACAAATTCAACGGTCCTCCGTAACTACGACAGGAACCTTAAAAGACTTTCAACAAATAAATATAATTCCGAGCAGAAGATATTCACAGGCAGAGAGTTCTGCCGTGCAAGTGAAAATCCGCTGAGCGCAGCAAAGGCGCTGACCGTAAGAAAGCAGCTCCAGCACACCACGCAGTATATGGAGAACCTGGACGTTGCCGACAAGTTCTACACCGAGGCAGAGACCTCGCTTCTGCAGATCTCGGATCAGCTCGCTTCTATCCGTGAGCATATAATCTACGCCTGCAACACAACCCTCGACAAAGAGGTAGACCTTAACATCATCGCAGAGCAGCTTGAGACAAAGGCGAGAGAGATGGTATCCGTGTTCAACACAAACAGTGCGGAGCGTAACATCTTCGGCGGCGAGTGTAACCACGCAGAGCCTTTTACATTTGCAGAGGATGAAAACGGCTTCGCTACGGAGGTGCTGTATCACGGAGTTCCTGTAAACGCCTATACAGATTGCAAGGATTTCCCCTATTCAAAGGAAGTGTTCATCGATATCGGTATCGGTATCGTGGTTGATCAGGAAACTCAGGAGATCGATCCTCAGTCCGCACTTCAGATATCCTTCAATGGCGCTGATATTACAGGCTGCGGCGCTGACAACTATGCCGCAAGTGTTGATCTTGAGAACCTTACGGCAGGACAGAGATACTCCATTGATATCTTCCTCAACGGTGAAAAGACTACGGTTGCTTTTGACGCAGGCGCTGACGCTACCGAGAATATGAACAACCTTAACGACGCTATCACCGCACAGTATAAGGCTGACAGAAAGAATGTCATCCCTGCAGTGGATGCCGACGGCAAGATCACAGCAGGCGATGCCGATGTCTATGTCGCAAGCACTAAGGGTGCAAAGAATGCAACTACCGTAAATAACGAGTACGGATACTCCAAGAACTACATTCAGGTTACGTTGGATGCGGCAAAAGCGCTCAAAAACGGCGACCTTGCTTATGCGAATGCTTGTATAGACAAGGTTGTCCTCGCAGCAGAAAACCTGATGATCGAGATCGCAGACCTCGGTAATAACGAGGAGTTTATAGAGTTCAACAAGACAAGGTTCCAGACAAGAGAGGTGAACCTGAAGGATCGTCAGGACACACTTGAGGCAAGCGACCTTGAGTCTGAGATCACACTGTACAAGACCTATGAGGCACTTTACAATGCATGTCTCCAGATGTCCAGTGCAGTTATTCCAAATAGTATCTTCTCATATATCAGATAATATGCTATAATAATTTCAGGAGGTGTATGGTAATGAACAGCAATCTGCTTAAGATCACAACAATACCGATTTCTATCGAGCTGAAGATCACGAATGCAAAGTTAGAGCTTCCCGATGACAGGCAGCCTAAGGTCAATATCACCACCAAAAACGGCGGCTTTGTTATGGAGGCAGAACCGATTAAGATCAATATTGATACCTATCAGGCAAGAAAGAGTCTTGGATTCGGCCACATGACAGATGGCGACATGATGGCTATCAAGGCGCAGGAAGGTTTCTCTCTGGCTTTCCAGGGTACTGCAAGAGTTGCTTCCAATGGCGATTCCCTCGCCCGTGGAATGTCCGCTTCGGAGATCGCTCTCCAGAACGCACGTGCAGGTGCTACCATGCAGACTATCATGGAGTTCCTTCCCAAAGAGGGTGCGGACATCACCTTTGATGAGGGCAAGCTGAACATCAGCTACCAGCTCGGCAGCCAGGACTTCGACTGGGATATCATGAACGATATGCCTATGGAATTCATACCAGGCAGCGTGGAGCTGATCGTACGCGACAGACCTCGCGTAGAGATCGAGTATGTGGGCGATCCCATATATGTTCCCGCAAAGGCAAACCCCAACTACGAGCCCCCTCTGTTTGAGACATTAGGCTGATCTACGGAAAGGAGAGGCTTCGCTCACGCGAAACCGAATACATCGGATGAATATAAAGACAAGAGATTTCGGCGAAGTTCAGATCGACGAAAGCACGATAATCAATATGCCTGAAGGCATTATAGGTTTCGAGGATACAAAGCGTTACGCTATCCTCAGTCCCCTTGGCGAAAACAAGTTCCCTATGTGGCTCCAGTCGGTGGAGGATGCAGAACCGTGTTTTGTCGTTTACGATCCGATGGAGATATATCCCGATTATAAATTCCAGATATCCGACGAGGAGCAGGCACTGCTCAAGGTGGATGAGGATACACCCTACAGATGTCTGACGGTAGCCATCGTCCCCGACGATTACCGCAAGACGACGATAAATCTGAGATGCCCTATCGTAATAAATCTGCGTGACAACATCGCGGCACAGATAATACTGACAGAGCACTTCGATTTCAAGGCACCCGTGTACGAGGAGGAATAAGATGCTTGTAGTTACAAGAAAACCTGATGAAAGCCTTATCATCTCCGACGACATTGAGATCACGGTGCTTGAAGTTACCAAGGATAAGGTGAAGATAGGAGTCAAGGCTCCCAAAGAAGTGAAAGTAATCCGCAGCGAGCTGAAGCATGCTCGCCAGACCAATGAGCAGTCGGCACACATTTCCGAAAATGCCCTTGCTCAGCTTTTGAAATCTCATAAACAGGAGGAATAAATCATGGCAGATCCTATTCGTTTTGGCGGCATGAACTCAGGCCTTGATACCGAGGCTATCATTGAGGCGATGATGTCGACCTATCAGACAAAGATAGACAATCAGAACAAGAAGCTCACTACCCTTACCTGGAAGCAGGAGGCTTATCAGAGTATAGCTGAGAAGATGACAGCTTTTCAGAACAAGTATTTTGATATCCTGAAAAAGGATAGCTATCTGATGAGCGCTTCAACCTTCAACAAGTACAAGAGCGATGTTTCTTCAACAGGTACTAACACAAAGGGTCTCACTGTCACTACAACGGGAAATTCTAACCCTGCCACCCATAAGCTTACGATCAACAGCACTGCTACCGCTACAAAGGTAAAGGGCGCTGAGATAACTCCCGACAACTTCAAGCTGGACGCCGACAAGGCGCTTCAGTCTGTGGGCTATACCGATGACGGCAACACCAGGACCTATGATTTCTCTATGAATGTAAAGGTCGGAGGTGTTGCAAAGACCATTAATTTCTCTGCCGAGAGTCAGATCGGTGCTGATGGCAGCGTTGACATGGATGCGCTCAAGCAGAATATGCTTGAGAGCATGAACGAGAAGCTCCAGGCGGGCTTCGGTTACACAGGCAACACCAGCGGCACAGGCGAGGGCGTTATCGATGCCGCTAACGGTAACGAGTGGTTCCTGCAGGCTGAGCTTGCTGATGACGGCTCCTTTGAGTTCGTTGTTGGCGGAAACGCAACAGTGTCCGTTACTGAGAACGTAGGTAACTTCGGTCTTACAGATGCTGCTTCCAGCGCTTCGCTCAACCTCACAAGTGTCGTAACAGGCACAAACACCGTAAGCATAGACGCAGGCGGTGTTGTCAAGAACGTCAGATTTGAGGGCGTTTCCGGTTCGTACTATGACAGCAAGAACGAGACAGGCAACGAGGCTATCCTCGAGGAATACAACAAGCTCAAGGAGGCTGCTTACCGCAAGGAGAACAACCTTTCCGATACCGATGCTATCGATGAAGAGGCACTGAAGAAGTTCTCCTACTCTAACGAGCAGGCTGCAAAGGATAAGAACGCTGCGGCTATTACTGATGCTGTAAATAACGCATTTGCTTCTGAGGGTATCACTGCCGAGTTCAGTGGCTCCACCCTCTCCCTTAAGAATGGCGACGCTGCAGTTGATTTCACAGCTCACGCTATCGAGGGCGGTACACTGGGTCTTGCAAAATCCTCCGCATCCAATAAGCTCAGCGCTAAAACAACGCTTGAGGATATGGGTATTGCTGCAAACGGAGCAGACGGTGGATATACCATGAAGATCAACGGAGTGGAGATCAGCGTTGGCGCAGACGCGACTATCGACAGCCTCGTAAACGCTGTAAACAAGTCCGGCGCAGGCGTTAAGATGAGCTTCTCCTCTCTTACAAACAGCTTTTCTGTTGAGTCCACAGAGCTTGGCAGCGCAGGTGCTGTTGAGATCGAGGGCAGCGACATGACCAAGGCTCTTGGTCTTACTGATGACAATGGCGATATGGTTGGTTTCCAGTTTGGTCAGAATGCTTCTATCACTCTCGACGGCGAGGAGATCTACCTTAATGAGAACACATATACTCTCGACGGTACAACATTCAGCTTTACAGATGAGGTAGAGCTTGGCGAGACCTATACTATAGGTATTACACAGAATTACGATGATGTCAAGAAGACCATCAAGAGCTTTGTAGAGGACTACAACAAGCTTATTGATGATGTTTATGAGTACATCGGAAGAAAGCCCAAGACCGACTCCAGCAATAACAAGTACGAACCTCTCACCGACGCCGAGAAGGAAGAGATGAGCGAGGATGAGATCGAAAAGTGGGAAGAGATGGCAAAGGTCGGCGTTCTCTACAATGATTCCACTGTTGCAGGCATCATGTCCAAGATGCGTGGCATAATGTACAACAGCGTTACTCTTGATGATGGCAGCAAGATCGGTCTGTACAGCCTTGGTATCAAGACCTCCGATGACTATGGCGATCACGGCAAGCTTGAGATAGACGATGAAAGACTTGATGCAATGTTCCAGTCTGATCCTGAGGCTATCACAAAGCTGTTTACTGATCCTGAGAACGGACTTATGAAGCAGCTGGATGCAGCGCTTGACAGTGCGGTAAAGACAAGCGGCGCAGAGGCCAACAGAGGTTCCCTTATCCGCAAGGCGGGTTATAAGGACAGCTCCACAACACTCCAGAGCTCTATTTTCAAGGAGATGGAGAGATTGACCGATCGTCTTTATGATCTTCAGGACAGATATGACGCACGTGAGGAATACTGGTGGTCTGTATTTACAAACCTCGAATCCATGATGTCCGACATGAACAGCCAGTCTGCTTACATGGCATCCTACCAGTTCTGATCGAGACAAATATAAACTAATCAGAGGTTATAAAAATGGTCAATCCATATTCAGCATACAAAAAGCAGTCCGTGCAGACTATGACACCTGTTGAGGTGATTATAAAGATGTACAGCGAGATCGAACGTCAATTTGCTATTGCAGTCTGTGCAATTGAGGAGCTGAAGGATATCCGCAAGGCTAACGATGCGCTTATCAAGGCACAGGAGCTGCTTGGCGCTCTCAGAGGCTCGCTTGATATGTCGGTGCCGATATCCAAGGAACTCAATTCCTTCTATGTTTTTTTCCAGAATGAGGCCGTCAAGGCAAATATCAGGAAGGATGCTACTGAGATCAAGAAGATAATCCCGCTTATTGCGGATCTTCGTGATGCTTTCACTCAGATAAGCCAGATGACAAAGGAAGAGATAGAGGCTCAGGCAAACAGTAATAAGAAGAAATAACAGAACGGCGCCTGTCCGTAACAAGCCGGCAGGCGCCGAAATCATACCTAAAAGGGGGCAGCATAATGGCAGAGGAGATAGGAAGCGTTGCCGTGCTTTCTGCATTGAAGGAAGTATATGATACGCTTATCGAATATGAAAAGCAGACAGACTCCATGGTAAATGCCGACCTTGAGGTGCTTCAGGGCGCTCTTTTCAAGCGTAACGAATATATCGACAGGCTAGAGATGCTCAAGCAGCGTGTAAATGGTATTATTGATCTGCAGCCAAAAGAGGAGCAGATCCTGCTTCGCTCTCTTGTAAGAGGAAGCTTTGTCAGTGCGTCTCTCGATGATACCCAGAAGGAGATACAGATGCTTCAGAGGAACATTTCCATCTGCCAGCAGAGGATAATCGACAAGGATAAGGTGATATCCGGTCAGTTCCGTAATCAGCATATCGATTCCCGGAGAGAGCTTGAGGAGCTTAAGCAGACCAAGAAACAGATCGGCTATTATAACAGCGCTGTTGTCGGCAGAGCGACAGGACAGTCCCTCAACAAAAATCTTTGATATATTGTCAGCCATACCGCCGAAAGGATGCCTCCGCAGGGGGCTTTGCAGGAACATCGCTTGCTTGACGCAGTCATGCAAAAGGATGGGTATTTCTTCAAAAACATCCTTTTTCGGCGGTTTTTATTATGCCTTTTGCTTAAATTTTCAAGTGGATCATGGCGCCTTTTGTGCTGATTTACCAATATGGCCGATTTTATAAGCATGAATAAAAGGCGCAGTTTGTGCAGGATTAACGAAATTTTGTTTTGTTTTTAAAAGTTTTGTACAACGCTTGAAAAAAACAGCTGTTTATTGTATAATTATAGTAGAGAAATTATACATTGTTATTTATAAAATGGCTTTATACTATTGCGAAAGGTGAATGTCTGCACATGGATGTCTATATGGCGAGACAGCCTATATTTGATATAGATAATCAGGTATACGGTTATGAATTGCTGTACCGCAGCAACGGACAACAGAATATATATACAGGCACGGACGCTGACGAATCTACGGCGGACGTTGTTACCAATGCGTTTTTTGGCCTGGATATCCGTGAGATCATTGGCGGCGGAAAGGCTTTCATCAATTTTACAGGCAATCTGCTGAAGCGTGGTGTGCCGAAAATGATATCGCCTGACATCGTGGTGGTAGAGGTGCTTGAAAACCTTATGATCGACGATGACCTTGTTGCGGCTTGCCAGGATCTCAAGGAACGTGGATATACAGTTGCGCTGGACGATTTTGAGTTCAATAATTCATACAGCGATCTGTTCCAGCTGAGCGATATCGTTAAGATCGATTTCCGCATAGACCAGAAGAAGATTGAGGAAACGGCATACGTGTGCCGTTATTGTAACAAGATCATACTTGCCGAGAAGATCGAGTCCCCTGAGGAGTACGAGTATGCAAAGCGTCTGGGTGCTACATTTACTCAGGGATATTATTTTGCACGTCCGACTCTTATGTCAAAAAACAGTATTGCCCCGTTGAGCACGAACTTTATGCAGATAATGCAGCTTGTGTCTCAGCCTGAGCCTGAGATAAGCGATATCGTCGAGGTGATTTCACGGGACACAGCTATGTGTCAGCGCCTGCTCCGCCTTATCAATTCGGTTTATTTCGGAGTAAGGAACAGGGTTTCTTCCATTAGTCAGGCGCTTGTTATCCTTGGGCTTGATTACCTGCGTGAGTGGGTATACCTGATGGGTATGCAGCGGCTTACTCTCAATGATAATGTGGAGATAATGCGACTTTCGCTTATCACTGCAAAATTCTGTCGGAGGATCGCACAGATGATCCCTGACGCAGCAAGGGACGGCGACGCTTTTTATCTGATGGGTCTGCTTTCTATGCTGGAGCGCTGCGACAGAAACAATCTGGCACGCATCCTGGAGGAATTTCCTATAACTGATGAGATAAAGAACGGACTTCTTGGAAGAGGCGGCGTTTACAGCGATGTTTATAGGCTTGCTTTATGGTATGAAAAGGGTAGATGGGAAGAGGTCGATAAGCTTGCAGCCATGTACAGCCTTAACACCTCAAAGGTCGCCGATACATTCTTTAAGTGCGTTAAGGAATGCGAAGACCTTAAGATGCTTTAAAAACTTTGGGTGAGGTAAAAATGTCTTTTTTCCTTGATGAGATAAACAGCTGTCTGTGGGATAAGCTTGCGCAGACGGACAAAAAGATCGTCCTTTACGGGATGGGTGACGGTGCCGAGAAGATACGATCGGTACTGGACAGCATCGGCGTAGGCGTAGACGATATAATGGCAAGTGACGAATTTGTCAGGGGCCATAGCTTTATGGGCATACGTGTAAAAAAGCTTTCCGAGATAGAGGAGCTTTACGGGGATGATTTCATTATACTTGTAAGCTTCGGAAGTCAGCTTCCCGAGGTTATGGATCGTATTTATGAGATCGCACACAAGCATGAGCTTTACGCTCCGAATGTTCCTGTCGTTGGAGATGGCTTGTTTACCCTTGAATATGCAAGAGAGCATTACAAGGAGCTTCAGGCCGCTTATTCACTTATGGCTGATGAGCAGTCTAAAAAAGTGTTTGAGAACGTTATCCGCTACAAGCTCAGCGGAGATATTTCGCTGCTAAGAGAGTGCGAGACCCCGAAGAGTGAATCGTATGATATCCTGCAAATTGGCGCTGAGGAGGTCTATGTAGATCTCGGAGCATATAATGGCGATACTCTTTCAGAGTTCCTGAATGAGACTTCGATGAAGTTCAAAAAGCTTTATGCGATGGAGCCTGATCATAAGAATTATCAGAAGCTTAAGCGCAGGCTTTATATGATAGGTTCTGCGCTGCTTGAGGCTTACAACTGCGGCGCATGGGACTGTGAGACCACGATGACATTCAGCCTGCGTTCTGGCAGAAGCACCCGTGTAGGCGAGGAGAATCCTCACCGCTGTCGTGAGGTCAATATGATGAGCGTGGATCACATGCTTCAGGGTGCAGAGGCTACGTTTATAAAGTATGATGTCGAGGGCAGCGAGGAAAAGGCACTGAACGGTACAAAGGAGACTATATCCAGATATCGCCCTAAGCTTAATGTTGCAGTATATCACAGAAACGAGGATATGTTTGCGATACCGTTGCAGATAGCGTCTCTCAATAAAAAATACAGGATATATCTCAGGCATCATCCTTATGTTCCCGACTGGGACACAAATCTATATTGTATCTGAAAGAAATGAGGGCTTCCGATGAAGATAGTAATTGGAATAATACTGGCGGCGCTGCTCCTTGGTGCGGTGGCTATATATCTTATACTTATGCTGAATGCACGCCAGATGGTTTTCTGCGGAGATATCACTAATGAGGATGGCTCAAATGCCACTGTCACTCGTGTATATACGACCGATTTTGATGCAAATCAGACGTTGTCGGAGATAGTTCTTGCATTAAATGATGCTGAGGGTGACAGCGTTTCGGTCGAGGAGCTTACAGAGATACTTGCTGAGTATCAGAATATCATTTACGCTCCTGTTTTCATCCTTCAGTCCGAACAGGTGGACAGTTCAACTTATGTCGTTACAGGAAGCGTGTATAACGGCATCGATTCCAAGGGCAGACCTACTCAGAATGACTATGTATACGATAATCTGAGCCTGCATGCGATCGTTGATGACGGAATAGTACTCTGTGCGCAGAATATGTACACTCCTGAAAAGGGAGCAAAAGAGGGCACACTTGTTGAGAGAAGCTCGGTAGTGGATCCTGTTATTTATGATGACGACAGCACGGCGGCATTCGCACTTGATAACTGTGACGGCTTCCGTATGATCTTCAAGGGTACGGCACAGCTCCCGCCTCAGGTGACATTTGTGTATACATACGATGTTGTGACTGAAAATCCGTTCGATTTCACAAGCTCTGAGGACAGCGTCTTGGGCGTAAATATGACGGTTGCGTTTGATGAAGACGGACGTTATGATCCCGAATACGGAATTGCAAAGAATATAACTGTTGACAACAAGAAAAAGAACTGACAGCAACGCCGTGCCGATATGGCACGGCGGACTTGTTTTATAAAGGAGAAGTTATGGGATGCAAACTATGCCCGAGGCAATGCAATATAGACAGGAGCAGTGGAAAGGGTTTCTGTGGGATGGGGGACAGGCTGACTGCTGCGAGAGCTTCGCTTCATCATTGGGAGGAGCCTTGTATCAGCGGCACAAACGGAAGTGGAGCGGTATTCTTTTCGGGTTGCGTAATGCGGTGCGTATACTGCCAGAATTATGATATAAGCGCTGAGAGGAAGGGCGCTGAGATAAGCGCAGAGCGTCTGGCGGAAATATTTATGGAGCTTAAGGAGCAGGGAGCGCATAACATAAACCTTGTAAATCCTACGCATTTCGTGCCGCAGATAATCAATGCGCTTGATATAGTAAAAGAAAAGCTTTGTATCCCCGTAGTATATAACACAGGCGGTTACGAGCGTGTTGAAACACTGCGGATGCTTGAGGGCTATGTTGATATCTATCTTCCGGATGTAAAGTATTATTCCGACGAAGCGGCAAAGCTTTCCTCGGCACCTGATTATTTTGATACAGCAATGGCGGCGGTAGAGGAGATGATCCGTCAGACAGGAGCCCCTGTGTTTGATGGCGAGCTTCTGAAAAAAGGCACGATAGTCCGTCACATGGTGCTGCCGTATCTGTACAAAGACTCAGTCGAGGTGATAAAGCGTGTGGGAGAGAGATTCGGAGATAGTATACTGTTCAGCCTGATGAGTCAGTACACTCCGTTTTATAAGGCGAAGGATGATCCCCGTCTGAATCGCCGTATTACAACGTTTGAATACAACAAGGCGCTGGACGCTGTACTTGAGGCGGGACTTCACGGCTTTATGCAGGAGCGAAGCTCTGCAAAAGAGGAATACACTCCCGAGTTTGATCTCAGAGGTCTGTAAAATTTCCGAAAAAGGCTTTACAAACAGCGGGATTTGTATTAGAATATTAGTGTATATAATTTATTTGAAAGGGAACGACTATGGACGTATTACATAATGTAAATTTCGGAGTGGACGGAGACAGCATAACCGCAGGAAACCAGTGGTCCTATCATGTTTTTCAGTCTCTTGCATTAAAATCTCATCATAATGTGGCGGTTGGCAGTGCAGTATGGTACAAGCGTACAGTAGAGTGCGGCGGAAAGACGGTAACTACGCAGGATTACAATGCGACTGATTTCGCAGGTATCAGCGACGGATGGGAGCCTAACGATGATGCACACGAAATGCTTATGCGTATGAACAATTGTGCGGTAGTACATATCCAGAAATTCATCTCCGAGGTAGAAAGCGGAGAATATCCCGCTCCCGATATTTTCGCATTTGCAATGGGCACAAATGACCTTGTAGAGTGTTTCGGCGATGCCGAAAAGGCGCTTACAGGAAAGGAACTTGACGGAAACGAAAATATAGACCTGTTTACCACAGCAGGCGCTATGCGCTGGTGCATACAGACTATTCAGGAGCATTTCCCTGATTGCAGAATATTCGTGCTGACTCCTCTTCAGACTGCGACTCCCGAGCATAATGCAAAGACGGAAAAGCAGCTTGAGGTCATGAGAAAGATATGCGGCGGAATGTCAGTACAGATGATAGACTGTTATAACAACAGCGGTATCTGTGAGAAGTTCGAGGTCATCGGAGGCGAGGGTAGATATCTGCGTGACGGATTGCATCCTCACGAAAAAGGACAGGCATTACATGGCGCTTATGCAGCAAAGGAGATCAGAAACAACTATTTCTGAGATAAGGAGTGACGGCAGATGGAATTTCCATCGGAGCTCAGATATACTATAGAGCAGCTTTTGTCGGCTCAGGATGTACGTGCGCTGACAGCAGCGGCGGAGGGAATATCTAACCGTTACCGTAATGAGAGCGGCAACGGAAAACGTCTCGTCAGCAGCGAAAAGGATGTCCTTGCTTATGCGGCAGTCAGAATGCCCGCTACGTTTGGTGCAGTGAGTAAGGCGCTTGAGCTTACGCTTGAGGTGTTTGAAGAAGAGATAAACTCGATATTGGATGCAGGCGCAGGCACCGGGGCTGCAAGTCATGCTGCGGAAATAAACACAGGCTGTGACAATATCACTTGTCTTGAGCGTGAAGAGGGAATGATCGCCCTTGGACAGCAGCTTATGCAGGCACGTGGTATCGGAGCAAGTTGGATCAGGCAGGATATCACGGCAGGGTTATCAGATCAGCATGCTGATCTGGTTATATCCTCGTATTGTCTGAATGAACTTACGACCGCAGAGCGCAAAAAAGCTATTATAACGTTGTGGGAGCATACCGACAAGCTTCTGTTGCTTGTGGAGCCGGGTACTCCCGAGGGGGCTTCTCAGCTGCGAGAGGCACGAAATATTCTGATAGAAGCAGGCGGATATGTCGCAGCGCCTTGTCCATCAAACGGTGAGTGTACGCTTCCGTTGGATGACTGGTGCCATTTTACGGCGAGAGTCGCACGCTCGAAGCTTCATAAGCAGCTAAAGGGTGGCGATGCGCCCTATGAGGACGAAAAGTTTTGTTTCCTTGCTGTATCAAAAAGCGGATGCAGCGGAAAGCCAAGGATACTCCGCCACCCGAAGATAGAGAGCGGAAAGATAACTCTGAGGATCTGTACGGAGCAGGGTATAACGGATAAAGTAGTCACAAGGAAAAGTCCGCTGTTCAAAGCGGCGAGAAAATCAGACAGCGGCGACAGCTTCGGCGAAATCTGAAATTGAAAGGAAGGGTCTTATGCTAAAGAAACTTACAGCGGCGGTCATCAGTGCAGTCATGGCGGTGTCGTTTGTCGGAGCGACAGCATCTGCACAGCAGATACAAACGGCGACGATATCAAGCGAATATGGTGCTTCAGCAGCGGTGAAATGGAACGGGAAAACCGCTCTCAAGGCAGGTCAGAACTATGTGGTAAGTTCCAATGTTACCGTATCCAAAAAGATCACCATTCCCTCAGGAACAACAGTGACGGTTCAGGATGGCGCAAAGCTGTGGGTAAGCGGAAAGGGCTCGCTTTATATCAAGGGAAAGCTTGTTGTAAAGGCGGATTCTATTCTTGCGGTAACAGGCAAGCTGCACCAGTATAAGGGTAAGGTGCTTAAGGTCTACGGACAGATGAGGTTTGCAAGCAAGGCTTCTGTTACCCTTAACGGTAAGACCACCGTTTATTCAAAAGGCTCTGTCACAGGCACACCCAATACCTGTTCTGTTGGTCCCAATGCAACACTCACCTGTTCGGGAAAGAATTCCTGTAAAAAACTCGATGAGTACATAGACAGAACAGCCATCGCCAAGCGGATGGATTCATATTTTACTCAAAGCATCAAGGAGCTTGATGTATACGGCGGCTTCAAGGCGATATTCTCCAAAGCATATATAAATGCTCTTGAGGATGCCTTTTCAGCATTGGGCGAAATGACGCTTGAGGATTATTGCACTGCGTTTACTGAGGAGTACAAGGCGTCGCTCATAAAGGATGGTATAACTCCTTCCAAGATCAAGAGCGTAGATGTAAAGCTTACAGAAATGGCAGAGCAAAAGAAGCTGACAGGCGATCTCAAGACCCTTGCTGATAGTTATTATAAGGGCTGGAGCAAGGTGTATGATGTGACCTGTGAGGTCACTGTAAAGACCGCATCCGCAAGCAGGACCGAGGTGGCAGAGCTTGTGGTGATATGTGCAAAATCAGGCAAGTGGTATCTTCTGGGGGCATAAGATTTGGATATTTATGTGATTGAAACAAAAGGTACAGATTATTCGCAGATAGAAAAATACCTGTCCTTTGTAGGCAGCACGAGAAGAGCGGCAGTAAAGAAAAAGCTTTCGGACGAGGCTAAGCTGCAGTCGCTGACAGCAGGACTGCTTGTACGTTCTGAAATAGCAAAACGTATGGGCATCGATATGAAAAAGGTCGCATTTTGCAGGGGTGCTCACGGAAAACCTTATGTAAGAGGCGGTGGCGTGCAGTTTTCGCTTTCTCATACGGACGGTGCGGTGTGTGCGGCATTTTCTGATGGCGACGGGGATATCGGAGTTGATATCGAACGGCGTGACCGTAAGGTGAGCGAGCGCCTGAAGCAGCGCACACTCAGCGATAACGAAATGAAAGCGGTACATTCGGCAGATGATTTTATAAGGATATGGGTAAAGAAGGAAGCTTTTCTTAAACGGACAGGTCTTGGAATAGCGCAGGGACTGCGTGGTGCGGATACGACCCTGCTGCCTGATATAGCGGTATATGTATATGGAGATTATTATATCGGAATTTCAGGAAAGTGCGCAGATAAGGCAAATATAATACATATTACTTTTGACGAGCTGCTTTCAGAGTTCAAAGTGTGATACAAAATCATTGATCGGAGAAATCTGAATAAAACAGAAACGTGACCCTTATGATCTGTACGGGTCACGTTTTCTTGTAGCGCTTCACAATTATGATGGGTATTGAAGGTATTTTGATCTGCTTATCATACGGACTTATCGTGTCGCAGCAAAGAAATCTCTTATTTCGCAGCGTGCTGCTTTGTGATTGAGAGCCAGTATCTCGTCTGTGATATCGAAATATTGTTGTTTTACAGCTCCGTCCGAGTAACCTTTGCGTGCGGTATAGGTGTTGCTTGTGTTCCAGAGGGTATCCACCCAGATGTGGCGACCATCGATTATCACAAGGTTCCATTCGTGGCTTGGAGAGCCTTCATGCTCCTCGGCAAAGGTGAATCCGTTTTGCACGACCGTGCCCTGTATGATATGACATTCTATGCCCTGCGCCTGGCACAGCGCCGCATAAAGATTTGCGTAACCTCCACAGACAGAACGCTTCAGCTCCAGCGTGCGTGCGATGGACAAGGTTTCGGTCGTTACGCCGTTATCACGTGCTTTATAGTCGTAGTAGTAATTTACGGATACCCATGCCGCTAGTGCACGTGCTTTATCGTAGTCATCCGAAATGCCATCGCAGATATTGTCGGAAATGTGGCGTATCTCGTTCAGTTGATCTGTGATCTCCTGTTGTGTTCCGCCGGTGACGATATAATCCTGCACTGCGCTTTCGGGAATAATAAGAGGCGCATCGGCCGCAAGCCTGTTTTGTTCGACGATATCAGGGCAGGATACTATCGAAAGGCTTTTGTTCTCTGATCTTATGCGATAACCGAGATAGCCTCCGTTTTCAAGGTGTATTTTCAGCGGATAAAATCCGTTCTCGGCAGAGAATTTAATTTCGGCAGAAAGCTCATATCCGTTGTGATGGGGTATAAATTCATTGCCGTCGATCTCAATATGGGTAACGTTATCACTGATATAAGTACCACTTATAAAAACAGTATTCTCAAATGTCGACAGTCTGAAGCAATGCAGCGGATCATTGGATGTGAGAACAGCTTCATTTTGAGCTTTTTCGGGTGTTTCGGTGCTTTCAAAGCTAAGCTCGCTTTCATCTCCGGAGGAGTCAGCGGTTGTGCTTGTTTCAGCTGTTGAAATGGATGTATCGTTTTGTGACGGATAAAATAAGGATGCGTCTATTTTGTCAGGATAGCTGAACTCGGGCACATCATCGTTTGGCCTGAACAGCAGGGCTATTATCGTTGCTGCAAGTACAGCGATAATAAGAAAGATAACAATAAGCAACGTGCGTTTCATCATATCTGCCTCCGCAGTATTATAGTATATCTATTTTACTGCGAAAAACACGATATGTCAATCTTCTTCGTGCTTCAGTACCGTAACCATTCCGCCTGCCTCGCCCGAGGAGATGTCAGCTCCGATTATCTCACCATCCTCTACCAGAAGATTTGCATAGATGTCAGGCAAGGCGGAAGAACTTCCTTCGCTGATATAGTTGCTTATATTATATGTATATTTTTTTACCGAGTGCGCCCGATAGGGTCTTAGATCGAAACCCTGTATAATCTGAAGCTCATTGTATTCTTCGTAGACTTCGTCAAAATTCACAGGTATACGTACCTCGGTAAGCTCGCAGTGGGTTATACCGGTCTCCCAGCCGCATTGATTTATAAATGAGATACGCTGCTCGTTGGTAGCGCCCTGTATGGCGTCGCTCCCACCTGATAGCCGCACCAGTCCCCATATTGCTGCGGCAATCAGCAGTATCGCACCTGCTATAAGACATCCGCCGCTTCGGGTGTTTTTAGATGACATATATGTTCCCTCCTCAGTTTTCACAAAACAAACACATTAATTGCCTCGGTTTGTCCTTTTGACAGATTATATGCGTCACAGACTTGGTGTTATACCCAATATATTGTGAGGTTATGCACAAAAACTCTTGAATTGTTTTGTTATATTAGCCGAAAATTTCAGAGCATTTTTCTGAATCAGCACAAAAAAGGTGTTTTTTTGTGCAATTACACTATCACAGCGTATAAAAAACAGGGCATTTTTGTTTCTGTTGGTGAAATTATATAAACACCGCAAAAAATATTTGTTGAGTTAGGCTCTTTTATTTTGTGCTTTATTTTGGTATTATATTATTAGCGCCAAATGGCTTAGATTCTGATGTCGGCTTCCCGATGTCAGGCTCGAAAAAAATTGTACATCAGGAGGTCATACTTAAAATGGCAAGCTTATCACTCAGAGGCATATACAAGCGTTACCCCGGCGGCGTTGTAGCCGTTTCCGACTTCACAATGAATATCAAGGACAAGGAGTTTATCGTACTCGTAGGTCCTTCCGGTTGCGGTAAGTCCACAACTCTCCGTATGATCGCAGGTCTCGAAGAGATCTCCGAGGGTGAGCTGTTCATCGGCGACCGTCTCGTAAACGACGTTGCTCCCAAGGACAGAGATATCGCAATGGTATTCCAGAACTACGCTCTGTATCCTCATATGACAGTATTTGATAACATGGCATTCGGCCTTAAGCTCCGTAAGGTTCCCAAGGATGAGATCAAGAAGCTGGTTGAAGAGGCTGCTAAGATCCTCGACATCGCTCATCTGCTCGACAGAAAGCCCAAGGCTCTCTCCGGTGGTCAGAGACAGCGTGTAGCGCTCGGTCGTGCTATCGTTCGTGATCCTCAGGTATTCCTGCTTGACGAGCCTCTTTCCAACTTGGACGCTAAGCTGCGTGCACAGATGAGAACTGAGCTCTCCAAGCTCCACAAGAAGCTGGGTACTACATTTATCTACGTAACACATGACCAGACAGAGGCTATGACAATGGGTGACAGAATCGTAGTTATGAAGGATGGTTACATCCAGCAGATCGATTCTCCTATCAACCTCTATGAGAACCCTGTTAACAAGTTCGTTGCAGGCTTCATCGGTTCTCCCCAGATGAACTTCATCAACGCTAAGCTCCTCAACAGAGAGGGCAAGTACGTTGTAGAGTTCGGTTCCGAGGACACCAAGACATCCAGAGGCCGTAAGTTCTATGTTGAGCTTCCCGCTGCTAAGGCTGACAACGAGGCTCTCAAGTACTACGTTGACAAGGATGTTATCCTTGGTATCCGTCCCGAGAACATCCACGACGAAGAGATGTTCATCTCCAACGCTAAGAACAATGGTATCATCGAGGCTACTGTTGACGTAACCGAAATGCTCGGTGCTGAGACATATCTGTACCTCACATGCGAGGGTATCCCCATGACAGCACGTGTATCTCCCAGATGCACAGCTCGTCCTCAGGATGTTGTTAAGCTCGCTCTGGATCCCAACAAGATCCACCTGTTCGATGCTTCCGATGAGCACTCCCTCCTCGGCTAATATCGCTTAAACTGCGGCGCAGCTTTTTAGTTGCGCCGTTTTTGCTGTGAGGTATTTATGAAAGGTTTGGAATATTTCGGATATATCTGCATAGGTTTTTTCACTGAGGTGTTTGCTGCGGTAGCAGGGGTGATAGTAGCAACCTGGGGCCTGTCGCTTCCCATTTTTCAATTGGCGATGCTGTTGCCTATCGTGATTGGCGTATTTCTTTTTGTCTGTTTCGGAAGGGTACATCGGTACTGTCGCAGCGCAATACTTTGGCGTCTTGTAATGGGCACACGTGTTTATTCTGCATTTGCACAGATATTGCCTATCATTGGTATCATAGTGGTTTATGGCGTGCTTATTAATATTGCAGTAAAATCACATTCACTGGGAGGTGTTGCGGTTCTCTGGATCGGACTTGTTGGTGCAGGCGTGGCGGTATTTTCTGCTGTGGCAGGCTGGGCGTATCG
The DNA here is from genome assembly GCA_017461565.1 of Oscillospiraceae bacterium. Taxonomy (GTDB): domain Bacteria; phylum Bacillota; class Clostridia; order Oscillospirales; family Ruminococcaceae; genus CAG-115. The sequence continues at coordinate 49,648 of JAFTXQ010000004.1, read as the reverse complement.
TACATTGCCACCTGACAAGTTTAAACCGAAAAGCACCTGTGAGCAAATATCGGATGAAAAAACAGAGGTATAATATGAACGCAAAGATCGAACAACTCATTTCAAACATAGAAAAAGTCATCCTCGGCAAGCGATATGTTATCGAGCGTGTTATCTGCGCCATGCTGGCTGAGGGTCACGTTCTCATTGAGGATGTCCCCGGTGTAGGCAAGACGCTGCTTACGGAGACTCTTGCAAAGAGTGTTTCGGGCAGCTTCAGCCGTATACAGTTCACGCCGGACCTCATGCCGTCGGATGTTATCGGCTATACTTCCATCGATATCAATACAGGCAAGAGCGAGTATCGTCCCGGTGCGGCTATGTGCAATTTTTTGCTGGCGGACGAGATAAACCGCACCTCGCCCAAGGTGCAGTCTGCGCTGCTGGAGGCGATGGAGGAAAAGCAGATAAGCGTGGATGGTATCACTCATAAGCTTCCTGTACCTTTTATGACCCTTGCGACACAGAATCCGATAGAGACCTATGGTACATATCATCTCCCTGAGGCGCAGCTTGACCGTTTTCTGATGCGCCTTTCCGTGGGCTATCCCGACCGTGCAGCGGAGATGGCGATGCTTGATATAATGCCGCAGACCGCCGAGGTCTCGGCGGTGATGTCGCTGGAGGAGCTTATGTCGCTACGTGCGGCGGTAAAGAATGTGTCTGTCACAGAGCAGGTAAAGGCTTATATCCTTTCTATAGTTGCCGCCACACGAAACAATCCGCAGATAGTAAAGCTGGGAGCAAGTCCACGTGCGTCTATTGCGCTGTACAAGGCGGCGCAGGCTATGGCACTGATGAACGACCGAACCTATGTGACGCCCGATGATGTAAAGGCGGTGGCAGTGCCTGTTCTTGCGCACAGGATAATACTTGCTTCGGGACAGCAGATGTTCAACACTCCCGAGCAGCTTGTTATTAAAATACTGAATGACACTGTCGTTCCCGTTTGATAGTGACAAAAATTACGACCTCGGAAGATGTATTCCGAGGTCGTATTGTTTATTGTGGAGTATTATTTCTTAGTTCGTCAGCAAGCTTTGACAGCTTTTTCAGCCTGTGGTTGAGTCCGCTGCGGCTTATTGGTTTCCTGAACTGCTGGCACAGCTCGGAAAGCGGCATTTCGGGGTACTCGATGCGAAGCTCCGCCGTTTCACGAAGCTCCTCGGAGAGCCATTCTGCGCCCTTAGTGTTGTAGATGTATTCGATGTCCTCTACGCTTTTTCCTGCTGCGGCAACGGTCTTGTCAAGATTTGCGCTCTCGCAGTTTACCGAGCGGTTGACACGGTTGCGGAAATCCTTCATGATCTTTACCTGCATTATCTCCATCGAGTGGTTTCCAGCGCCTATGTAGGTCAGAAAGTCTTCAATAAGCTCGCTTTCCTTTGCGTAAAGCACAAGGCTGCCGATAGAGTGGACCTCTCCGTTTTCGTCGATAACTCTGCTTCTTCGTGTGCGGACGGTAGTCTTTATGCCCATTCCGTGTTCGTTGATAAAGGCGTAAAGCGCTTCTGCTCTTTCCCTGTCCGGGAGGACTATTTCAAGGTGATATTCTTTGTTGGGATCAGTCACTGAGCCACAGGCTGCGAATATTCCACGAAGAAATGCGCCGCTGAGATCGTCATTTCCTGAGATAACAGAGGCGTTTATGCGTGAAAAATCACCATAGCTTTCTGCTATCATGTTGTATCCGTCTTTGATGCGAAAGGTATAAAGTGAGCCGCTGTTTTTGACAAGACGTACTGTTTCGTGTTTTACGGCGGGGAACACCTCGTCACAGAGAGTTCTGACAGCGTTGAGAAGATACATTTTTTCGGTCTGCACCAACGGCATACCGTTGGTTATGCGTGACGCATAGAATATTCCGTAAAGCATAGCGGACATCTCGCTTTGAGGCATATCCTTTACCACGCACAATTCTTTTTTTATATCAGAAGAGAATGACATGGCTTCCTCGCTACTTCTTTTTTGCGTCCCTGTGGAGAATCCTTACCTTAAGCTCCTTGCTGCGGAGATACGCCGCAGTCTGCTCGGCAAATGTAACGCTGCGATGCTTTCCGCCTGTGCAGCCGAAAGCGATAACAAGGCGGCTCTTGCCCTCTGTTACATAGTGAGGGATAAGGAAGCTGATAAGGTCAAACAGCTTGTCCCTTAGCGTTATGGACTGCTCGTGACTCATCACATAGTCCTGTACTTCCTTGTCGAGACCTGTTTTTTCCTTGAGCTCGGGGATGTAGAATGGATTTGGCAGGCAGCGCACATCGAAAACAAGGTCAGCCTCACCGGGAGCGCCGTATTTAAAGCCGAAGCTCATACAACTCACCATCATGCCGTCGGATGCTTTTTCAAGAAACAGTCCGGCTATCTGTTCTTTCAGCTGTCCTGTGCTGAGCAGTGAGGAATCCACGATATAATCCGCATTTTCTCGGATACGTCCAAGCAGTTCTATCTCGGCGTCGATAGCCTTTGCGATATCTCCGCCTGAAGCTTCGTCTAGCGGGTGCTTGCGCCTCGTCTCCTTGTAGCGGTTTATCAGCACCTCACGGGAAGCCTCAAGGAACAGCACTTTGACGTTTATTCCACGTATATGCAGCTGTGTTATGCTGTCGCCCAGCTTGAAAAACAGGGCACCTCCACGGATGTCGGTGACGATAGCGATTTTTGAGATATCCTCATTGTCATGGCATATCGCAGCAAAATCGGGGATGAGCTGCGGCGGCATATTGTCGATACAGAAATAACCTATATCCTCCAGTACCTTTACGGCGGAGGATTTGCCCGAGCCTGAAAGACCCGTTACGATCACAAATTCCATAATATCTCCTTTTTAAATCCTTCGTCTCCCTATATCACTCTAATATAAGCATCTCGCATTCAAGCTCTATACCTTTTTGTTGGCGCACAGTATTCTTGATGTGTTGTACAAGATCAATAACGTCATCAAAGCTTGCGTTGTTTCGGTTGATAACAAAGCCGCTGTGCTTTTCACTTACCTGAGCGCCGCCAACAGAGTATCCCTTTAAGCCGCACTCCTCAATAAGAGCCGCCGCAAAGTAACCCTCAGGGCGCTTGAAGGTGCTTCCGCAGCTTGGGAATTCCAGCGGCTGCTTGGAACGCCGCTTTTCCATAAGCTCTTCCATTTTTGCCTTTATCTCATCCTTTTCGCCCTTTCTGAGCTGCATGGTGACTGAGGTGATGACGCACTTTTTCCCTGTGAAAAAGCTGTGTCGGTAGGAGAGCTGCATATCCTCTGCGGACATCTCGCATAGCTCGCCGTTTTCGTCAATGTAGCGGCAGGAGATCACAACATCTTTCATTTCGCCTCCATAGGCGCCTGCGTTCATATACAGCGCTCCGCCCATGGATCCAGGGATGCCGTAAGCAAACTCAAGACCCGTGAGCGAATGCTCCAGTGCACATCTGCACACTGTAACAAGGCTTGCTCCCGATGAGGCAGTTATGGTATCGCCGTCGATATCGATATGACCTACTGCTCCCGAAAGGTATATTATACAACCGTGGTATCCCTTACCGCTTGCCAGAACGTTGCTTCCTCTGCCAAGTACGAAGAACGGGATATTCTCCTTGCAGCAGAATTTTACCACCTTGGCCAGGGTGTCCTCGTCCTTGGGGCAGACGAGGATATCGCAGTTGCCGCCTATCTTCATAGTAGTGTAATCTGCCAGTGGTTCGTTTTCCTTGTAGTGTATACCGATTTTACGGCAAAGCTCGATGAGAGAAGAATAATCCAAAGTGATTTCCTCCGAATAGTATTTGATAAAAAACAGGGACACGGAAAGCCGTGTCCCCTTAATATCGGGATCAGTCAGCCAGTGTGTAGAGATAAGCTGCACCGATGATGCCCGCATCGTTTCCAAGCTTTGCGATATCAAGCTTTGTGGAACGTGTGGGATCTATGCAGTAGCTTTCACGCTTTATGAATTCGTTAAGCGGCTTTGTGAGGTTCTCGCCTTCCTTGCAGATACCGCCGCCGATAAGCAGCACCTCGGGCTGGAATGTATTTACGATGTTTGTAAGACCGCAGCCGAGATAATTGATGTACATATCGACCACATCACAGGCGGATTTGTCGCCCTCTCTCCAGCCGTCAAAGGCTGTTTTGCCGTCAACGTTGTTGATATCGCCGCCGCAGATCTCCCACATCTTGCTGTCCTTGTTCTCTTCCATGGCCTCCTTGGTCATGTTGATGAGAGCAGTAGCGGAGGAGTAAGCCTCGAAGCAGCCCTTTCTGCCGCAGCCGCACTGTCTGCCACCATAGCTGATGACGGTGTGGCCAAGCTCTGCACCACAGAAGTTGAAGCCTGTGTAGATCTTGCCGTCGATGATGATACCACCGCCTACGCCTGTGCCGAGGGTCACTACGACCACATCCTTGTAGCCCTTGCCTGCGCCGTTGAGCACCTCGCCGAAAGCGGCTGCATTTGCGTCGTTTTCAACGTAGATATCCTTGTTCAGCTTTTTCTGGATGAGCGCACGAAGATCGGTGTTGTTGAAGCCGAGGTTGCAGGAGTAAAGAACGATACCGCTGTTGCGGTTTGCAACGCCGGGAGTACCGATACCGATGCTGTTTACCTCGCCGATAGTGATCTTTGCCTCTGTGAGGGCAGTCCATACCGTTTCAACGATAGCGTCAGCGATCTCCTCTGCGGGACGGGGGAGATTTGTCTTTGCGGTAGCCTTGGATACGATATTGTAGTTTTCGTCAACGACGCCGACCTTTATATTGGTGCCGCCGAGATCTATTCCTATATTGTACATTGTTGTATTTTTTTCCTTTCAGATACTTTTCGTTTTATGCTCTGTGATTACAGATTGAGATCGGACATGATCTCCTCGCTGTCGGAATCGATTCCGAGCTGACGGAGTAGGTCCTTTGCTGCATTGTAGCCCATCTTCTTCTGACGGTTGTTCATAGCTGCCACCTCAAGTATGACCGCAAGGTTACGTCCGGGCTTTACGGGAATGGTAAGCAGAGGGACCTTTACGCCGAGGATGGTCATGAAGTGAGTATCTACGCCCATTCTGTCGTAGGTCTTTTCGGGGTTCCACAGCTCCATCTCCACTACCATGTCGATCTTTTCGGTGAGCTTTACTGCGCCCACACCAAAGAGCTGTCTTGCATTTATAATACCTATGCCACGAAGCTCCAGAAAATGACGGATATTATCAGGTGAGCTGCCGACGAGTGTGATATTGGACGCCTTTTTGATCTCTACCGCATCGTCTGCGATAAGTCTGTGTCCACGCTTTACAAGCTCGATAGCAGTCTCGGACTTACCGACGCCGCTTTCACCGAGGATAAGCACACCTTCACCGTAGATCTCAATAAGAACGCCGTGGCGTGTGATCCTGGGAGCAAGCTGGAGATTGAGGAATGCAACCAGTTTTGAGATAAATACCGATGTGCTTTCGTCGGAACCGAATATCGGTATCTCATACTTAGCGGCAAGCTCTGTCATTTCGGGGAATGGCTCAAGACCACGTGTGATGATCAGCGCAGGAAAATGATAGCCGAACAGGTTTTCGATACTGCTGCGGCGTGCCTCGGGCGAAAGGCTGTTGAGGTAGGCGTATTCCGCATTGCCCATCACCTGAATACGCTTGTTGTCAAAATACTCGTAAAATCCCGAGAACTGAAGTCCGGGGCGGTTGGTGTCGTTTGTGGATATAAGTCGGTTGCCGCCGTTTTCGGGCATATAGTCTATGCGCAGGCGGAATTCATCGATTATCTTCTGCAGCGGGAATGAAAACTCCCTGTTTATTTCGTCGAGAGGCATATCTTCAACTGTCCTTTCTTGAACGGAATATCCGTGTTTTTGTGGCATGATACCGTATTGTGCCAAAGCACAATACTTTATATATCATTATACATTATAGGCAGAATTATTTCAAGGCATATTTGATAATTATTTTTAGCATACATGTTATAATTACTACGTTGAAAAAACAAAGAGAACGGTATAAAATTATATTGTTGTGTGACAAAACGCCGTTTTGGTTTGTCTTATTATTGAAAGCGCTTTTACACATCGGCAGGGAGGTGACAGATTGGACGGAGAGGCACTTACTAAATACATCGGGCTGTACCATGGCACGGTATATCGTCTTGCGTTCAGCTATGTAAAGAACTGTGCTGACGCCGAGGATATAACGCAGGAGGCGTTCCTTAGGCTGTATAAGTACGATGGAAGCTTTGCAGCGGATGATAATTGCAGGGCGTGGCTTATCCGTGTTACGATCAATCTGTCGAAGAACCTGCTGAGATCCGGCTGGTTTACGAAACGCACAGAGCTTAGTGAGGATATTCCTTATGAAAATAAGGAGGACCGTGCGTTATATGAATGTGTCATGGCACTGCCGCAGAAATACCGCACCACCATCCATCTGTACTATTATGAGGGGTACTCTGTAAAGGAAATAGCGGATATACTCGGTGCGACGGCGTCCGCTGTCACAACACGGCTAATGCGTGGGCGGGAACAGCTTAAGGAAATGCTCCTGAAGGAGGGGTTACAGTGAAAGAACGCTACAACAGAATGTTTGATGAGATCGCTCCTGCACGGAGTGACGATGAGCTGTATAACGCAGTTCTTGGAAAGGCGGCTGATACTATGAGTAAAAAGAGGATAAGCCTTAAAACTATCATCATCCCGATAGTAGCTGCTGTTACGCTTGCAGCGAGTGTTGTCGGAGTGGGTGCCGCTGTGGGCGGAAGCAATATTGTTTCGGGTAAGCTGTTGGATACCAGAGAGCATCTGCTGCTGAATGTAGTTACAGATTATTATACGGACAAAGATGATCACGTCCATCTTGCGGTTGAAGAATACATCACGGATGGACAGCGTGCATTTCTTACATTGCGCTATACTGCGCTTGACGATGAGGGCAAGGAATGGCTGAATGGTTTTGATCCATCTAACAGCGAACTGAATATATATCCGAACATCTCGGTAACAGGCGGATTTGGTAATCGTGAGATTGAAGAATACCGTACTGAAACCGAGCGCTGTTATTATCTTGAATTCGACGTAGATATTGTAAAGACTGATGAGATATTGTTCACCTATCCTATGACCGAGGAAACAAGAACCGAAATATTCACGCTTGATGAGAATACAGTGAGAAGAAAGCTGTACAAGCTTGTGGGAGAGGGTTCGCCCACCGAGCTGTATCAGCCGACATGTATCGCTCTGTCGGAGCTTGACTATACCATCTATGGAAAAAACATCGGTTTATACGAATGGGTCGTTGGCAGATATGGAAATCTTCGGATGGAATCACTTATCACCGATGAGGAATCGCATATGTTACTTGATATTCCGATCTATTTTGTATATCAGGATGGCAGAAAGCGCAGGATATTCTTGACGATCGGTCCGGGTGGTGTTGTTACTCCAAGTGAGGAAAACGGCTATTCGGATACCACTATCGCAAGCGGCATACAAGAGCCCGGTTATCTGCCCGAATATACGGCTATCAAGCATACACTTATCACACTTGAGGGTCTGGTAGGCGTACAGATCGGCGACTGCTATTACGAGCTGGAAGAAATTGAATGATAACATTATTAAAGGGCGGCATTTGCCGCCCTTTTTACATTCTCAGTGCCTCAACAGGCTTCATGGTAGCCGCTTTGTAGGCAGGATATGCGCCGAACACTGCTCCGATAACTGCTGCGGCTGCGGTGGATATCCACAGTGCTGTCCAGTTTGCCGAAAACGGCACTCCCAGAGCAAGGCATCCCACAAGCGAGATAACAAGCCCTGAAATTATACCTGCGGTGCTTCCCATCAGCGTAAGCAGTACGCTTTCGGTGAGGAACTCGATACAGATATCCGAGTTCTTTGCGCCGATGGATTTTTTGATGCCTATTTCGTGGGTGCGTTCGCCTACGCTCATCATCATGGTAGTCATAACGGAGATACCCGATACCACCAGTGATATCCCCGCCACAAGCGACAGCGATATCGTGACTATCATGAGGATATCGTCAAGCTGTTTTTTCTGCGACAGAAGATTATTGATGATATAGCCGTCCTTGCAGCCGCCTGCCGTGTCAAGGGCGGCTTTTACGTTTTCCACCACGGTTCCGTCGTTGTTCATGTCCTTTATCTTGACCGCAAGCTTGTCGTAGGTGGAGCGACCGCATAGGCTCTGCATGGTGGTGATGGGGATATACATGAACCCCGGCATGATGTTCGTCAGCATACTCTGAAGTCCGCTGAGTCCCGTGCTGGCTATGCCGATTATCTCGAATTCGTGATATCTTCCGCCGAGGAACAGGCTTATATGTTTTCCTGTGATGTTGCTCCTGCCGTAGGTCTCAAGTGCGAACGCTTCGTCTATCACACAGACCTTAGAGCGTGCGGCGGTGTCGCTGCCTGTTATCAGCCGACCGTGCTTTGCGGAAAGGGAGATAAGCTTGTCAGCAGACCTGTCAACTCCCCATATATAAGCGTCCAGCCGTGAACCGATAAGCTTAGCCTCGGAGATAGTTGCCATAAGCGGCATGACGTCAGTCACCCCGTCCACACGACGTGCGGCAGAAATACTGTTGTCCGTAAGCTGAACGCTGACGCTGTTTTCGGCCGCCTGTACCAGCAGCGTGTCAACACCCATTGTGACTAAGGTAGAGTTTACCTGCGCCGTTCCGACCGTGCCTACTGTGGATATCAGCACCACGGACAACACTCCTATTGCGATGCCCGACATGGTCAGCAGCGAGCGAGTGCGGCAGCGCAGGATATTTATAAATGCCTTGAAAAGTCCCATATCATTCCACCCTTATAAAACTGTTTTCCGATATCTTGTCGGGCGAGGTGAATACAAGCTCCTCTGCGGTCACTCCCTTGATGATCTCGGTGCCGTCGTAGAATTCCGCTCCTGTGAATATCCTGCGGCGTATTGCTTTTCCGTCCTCATAGACGTAGACATATTCCCCGCCCTCATCCTGGCCTATTGCATCGTAGGAGAGCACACATATACTTTTCGGTTCGGTAAGCGTAAAGTTCACATCGGCGGAGAGCCCTGTCTTGAAGCGTTCGTCAAAGCTGTCGGGAGATACGGTGACATCAACTACCGTTTCGAGTACCGAGCCGCTGTATCTGTTTCGGGCGCCGGCGGCTATTGAGCGGACCTTTCCTGTGAATGTTTCTTCGGGATAAGCGGCAAGGGTGAAGCTTATTTTTTCGCCCTCTTCTATATAGGAGATGTATTGTTCGCTGACTGGAGCGGTTATCACAAGTTCTTCTGTGCCGGCGATGGTGCAGATGCTGCTTCCTGCCTCCACAGCGGATCCTGCTTCTGCTGTGGAGATAACTGTTCCTGTGCGGTCGGCTGTTATCTCGCTTGGGATAAGGCTTACCGCCGTGGAGAGGCTTGATGCCGCAACGGCAAGCTGCGGAAGCTGTCCCAGACTCTCTATAAATGACGCAGAGCCTTCCTTATCTATCGTTGCGATGACCTCTCCGGCTTCGATGTGCTCTCCTTCAGAAACGTTGTAACGCTCTATTATAAGTGGCAGCGACGAGGTTACATCGGACTGACCGATGTAGGAAAGCGAGCCGCAGCTTGTCAGCGTCTCACTGTACATCACATTTTTCGGGGATATCACACAGGCAGAGGGTGCAGCGCTGACCGCAGCATCGGGGATCGCACAGATGCCTGCTGTAAGTGCGGCGCACAGACACAGCACCGCAATTATCTTTTTCATAACATCATCCTTTCGCAGAAATTACTGTACTATTGTGATGATTTTACGGTGAATTATTCCTCGCATTTCAATGCTGTAAGATGAATTTTTATAGCTATAAGCGGCAGAAAACTGCTGTTCATGCAGTTGTATTTGTTATAGTTGTACAACTTTTTCGATAAAATGTCTTTAAATTTGTGATAATGGTTGTTGACTTTAATACCGTTTCGTAATAAAATTAAAGTGTAGTTTTATACATTAAATTATATCTGACGAAAGGAAATTGATATGATCTGTAAAAATTGTAATGCCGAAATACCCGCAGAAGCAAAATTCTGCGCAGTATGCGGCGCTAAGGTCGAGGCTCCTGCGGCTAACGTATGCAAGGGCTGCGGCAGCGAGCTTGCAGATGGCGTAAAGTTCTGCGCAGTATGCGGAACACCCGTTGCGGCGCAGCCTGTTGCCCCTGTTGAGCAGCCTGCGGCAGTTCCTGTTATGGCGGCAGCTCCCGTTGCCCCTGCTCCTGTTGCGGCTGAGCCTGTTATGACGGCTGCCCCCGTAGCTGCTCCTGCTCCCGTACAGCCTGTTTCAGCTGTTCCTACACCTGCAAATGATGTGGCGGCTGCTCCTGTACAGCCTGTATCCGCTGTTCCTACACCTGCAAACGACGTGTTTGCGGCTCCTGTTGCTCCTGTAAGTGCACAGCCCGTTCAGCCTGATGCCTTTGGCGTTGCTGCTGCGGCAGCCGCTCCTGTCGCTGCACAGACCGTGGCTCCGGGTGAGTTTGCAGCTCCTGCAACTGCGCAGCCTGCACAGACGCCTGCATTTGATATGTCTGCTGCTACGGCTGCTGCGACTGCTGTACAGCCTGTGAAGAAGGGTGGCAAGAAGATCGCACTGTGGATCACACTGGGCGTTGTTGCGCTGCTGGCTGTTGTGGCTGTTGTTGTGGGCTTCTGCTTCAGAGGCGTTGCAGCAAATGTGTTCATGGGCAACAACAAGTATGCTGCTATGATCGAGGGTGATGGCATCCGCACTGTCACCGAAAACACTATCGCTACCGAGTTCGGAGCACAGGCAGGCGAGGTTATGGGTACTGCTGTAAGCAGTGCACTTTCATCTGGCGCTGTTGATCCTGACGGAATGAACTCCGAGATGTCCATTGAGGATCTTTATTCCGCTATGGACCTTGAGGCTATGCTCGCACTTTATTATCAGACCTTTATGGATCAGTACGGCGTAAATGCTGTTGACGTAACCATCGGCGCTGACATGGAGCTTTCCGAGGCGGGCATGAGCAGCCTTGGTATGGATGGCGACGCTCAGGAGATCCTGGATATCATTAATAATACAGAGTTCAGCTTTAAGGTCGCTACTGCTGAGGATGCGCTCGCAGCTGAATTCGGTATTGAGGACAACAAGGGCTTTGTCATCGATATGAGAGGCATCGTATGCGCTGACGGTACCGTTGCAGTGATGCTTCCCTTTGCGTCCGACAAGGCTGTAAAGATGACGATCGATGCAAACGGCGAGGTAGTTGAGACCGAGGACATTGATGTTGCTATCGACAATGCAGAGATCGAGCGTCTGATGAATGAGATCATCGAGATCTACCTCAAGTATTATGAAAGTGCCGAGGTAAAGATCGATAACGGCTCTCTCAAGGCTTCCGGCCTTAAGGCGGAGGGCAGACTTATTACTGTTGAGATGGACGAAAAGGTCCTTGGCGATATGATCAAGGAGATGTTCGCACACATCGCTAAGGATGAGTATCTCAGCGGCAAGATCGTTGAGATCTCGGGTTATACAGACGAGGAGCTTACCAAGTCTGATATCGAAGAGGCTCTTAATGATATGGCTGAAGAGGCTGCTGACGACATTCCCTTCACCATTGTTGTAAAAACAGTTGTAGACAACAACGGCACCATCCTTGCCAAGAGCTACGGACTCAGCACAGAGGACGCAGGCGACTTTGAGGTCGTATATGTTGGCACAGAGAAGGAGCAGGCATTCACAGTTGTTGCTGACGATGAGGACATTCTGAATGCTTCCATCACACAGGAAAACGAAACTGACGGCAAGATCAGAGTTGAGGTAACAGGTGACGAGTACGGTACCACAATGGGCATCAACGTTGAATATACAGGCGTCAAGACAGAGAAGTATTTCAACAGCGAAATTGCGGTCGGAAAGTATGAGATCTATCTTGCAGGCACAGAGGACAGTGAGTCCGACGGCAGCGCTGTGACAATAGTTATCGATACATCCATTGACGGAAATACTCTCAAGAATAAGATAAGCGCAGAGGCGTCTGAATTCGGCACTATCGGACTCACACTTGAGACAACTCCCGAGAACAACAATGATATGACAACAGTTCCCTCCGGTGCTTTTGATATTACAAACAATGAGAACTGGACCGATGACGAGAAGAAGGCAGCGTCTGAGTATATTCTTGAGCTTTGTCAGGAGATCAAGGCTGCTTGCAGCAATAATACAGACAGCGCTCTTGCACAGATGATCGCTCCGGCTATCGATGAGCTTATCGTTTCCCTTGAGACAGCTCTTACTCCCATGGCTTCCTATGATGAGATCAGCGATCTTTCCAACGATGTCTATGATCTCTACAATACAGCAAGCAACAAGCTCTATGATAATTATTCTTATGTTTCTGATACATACGATCTGATCTATGATTTTGCTGACGAGGTTTATGATCTGTATTCCGAAATAGGTTACGCTTATGAGATGACCTCCGAGCAGTTTGAGTCTTACAAGGCTTCCTACGAGCAGCTTCTTGAAAAGTCCGAAGAGGTATTCGCAGAAGTAGACAAGGAGATCGAAGAGGCACAGAATGCCGAAAACAATGGCGGAACTTCTGAGGGTGGTATCAGTTTCGATAACCTGCCCGCAGCAGATCCCGAGACTATCCCCGGCACATATAATTTCAGCTACGCTGATATGTACGGCGAGAGATATGATGCAGAGTATCTGGAGATGGGTGAATATTTCTTCACTCTCAATGCTGACGGCACTGCAAATCTTACATACGACGGTGGAAACACAACAGGTGTATGGACGCTTGCAGGCGCAGAGCTTACCATCACAGAGCAGACTGAATACGGCGATATTGAAAGCAAGTTCTATGTTGTAGATGGCGCACTTTGCGCTGATACAGGCATGGATATCGTAATGGTATTCGAAAAGTAATATAGCATAAATAATATGCTGCCGCTGTGCATTGCGCATGGCGGCAGTTTTTTTGTGTATTTTATAAAAATAATATTGATTTTCTTTACAGCATTTGTTATAATTATAGTAGATTTTTTGTGAAATCGTTTTTACGGTCCAAAGGACAGAAAGGATGTAATTTATGTTACCAAAGATAGGTATTCGTCCCGTTATTGACGGACGTCAGTTCAGTATCCGTGAGGGTCTGGAAGAGCAGACCATGAACATGGCAAAGGCTGCCGCAGAGCTTATTTCCTCTAAGGTGCGCCATGCAAGCGGCGAGCCCGTTGAGTGTGTTATCGCTGATTCTACTATCGGCGGTATCGCAGAGAGCGCTGCCTGTGCAGACAAGTTTGCGACCGAGAATGTTGTTGCTACTCTCACTGTTACTCCCTGCTGGTGCTATGTTACCACAGTTATCGATGAAAATCCCAACACTATCAAGGCTATCTGGGGCTTCAACGGTACAGAGCGTCCCGGTGCGGTGTTCCTTGCAGCGGCTAACTCTGCTTATGCGCAGATAGGTATGCCCTGCTTTTCCATTTACGGTCACGATGTAAAGGACGCAGACGACAAGACCATTCCCGCAGATGTTGAGGAAAAGCTGCTCCGTTTTGCACGCTGCGCAGTGGCTGTCGGCGCTATGAAGAACAAGAGCTACGTTAATATCGGTGCTGTATCCATGGGTATCGCAGGCTCCTACTGCAACGAGGATTTCTTCCGCACATACCTTGGTATCCATCCCGAGTGGTGTGATATGTCCGAGATAATCCGCCGCGAAAAGCTGGGCATCTACGATGACGAGGAGTACAAGAAGGCTCTCGCATGGATCAAGGAGAAGTGCCCCGAGGGCGTTGACATCAACCCCACTCCCGGCATGACATATATGCGTCCTGTTCTTTCCGAAAAGGAGAAAGAGGAGAACTGGGAGTTCATCGCAAAGATGACCTGCATCATCAGAGATATCCTGCACGGCAACAAGAAGCTCGCCGACAAGGGCTGGCTTGAGGAGGCAAAGGGCAGAAACGCCATCGGCGGCGGCTTCCAGGGTCAGAGAAACTGGACGGACTTCATGCCCAATGCGGATTTTACCGAGGCCATACTCAACTCTACTTTTGACTGGAACGGCGCACGTCAGCCTATTCCTTTTGCTACTGAGAACGACGGTCTGAATGGAGTTACACTGATGTTCCTGCACCTGTTGACAGGTAAGGCTGCGGTGTTCGCAGATGTGCGTACATACTGGTCTCCCGATGCGGTCGAGCGTGTTACAGGCTGGAAGCCCGAGGGCAAGGCGGCCAACGGATTTATCCACCTTATCAACAGCGGTGCGGCTGCCCTTGACGGAACAGGTGCTGTCAAGGACGAGAACGGCGAAAGCATCATGAAGTCCTGGTGGGATATGACCGACAACGATATCGATGCTTGCCTCAAGGCTACCACATGGCCTTGCGCAAACCTTGGTTATTTCAGAGGCGGCGGATTCTCCTCCAGCTTCTCCACACAGGGTATCATGCCCTGCACATTCGCTAGGGTGAATCTTGTAAAGGGTCTTGGCCCGACCATCCAGATCATAGAGGGCTATACAGTAGAGCTTCCCGCCGATGTAAACAAGACGCTGCTTGACAGGACCGATCCCACATGGCCCAGCACATGGTTTGCTCCCATCTGCACAGAGGGCGCAACAGGCGATGTATACAGCGTTATGGCTAACTGGGGTGCTAACCACGGCGCATTCGTATACGGACATATCGGCGAGGATCTTGTTACTCTCGCAAGTATGCTGAGAATTCCCGTATCGCTCCACAACATTTCCGATGACCGTCTGTTCAGACCTCACGCATGGTCTGCATTCGGCACAAAGGATCTGGAGAGCGCAGACTACAGAGCTTGTGCTGCTTACGGAAGCCTGTATTGATAATATCTGTCACACTGTCCGAGGGGTATGTTTCCCTCGGACTTTTTGCGTATGGCGTTCTTGACAAGCAGGGGCGTATGAAGTATAATAGTCATGGCTTAAAATGCAGGCGGTAAAATGGAATGCGGTGAAAGACCGCAGCAGTCCCCGCTGCCGTAAGGAAGCTGCGACTTTGTCATAGGGTTTATACCGTGTCACTGGGGGCGTTCGCCCATGGGAAGGCTGGACAAAGCGTGTATGATTCCAAGCCGGAAGACCTGCCACTGCACTTGAGCAAATAAAATATTTTGTCGGAGGAACAAAAATGAAAACAACAAAGAAGATCATGGCAGCTATGCTGTCGGCATCGGCGGTGCTTTCCGTTTCAGTCATCGCCTTTGCAGAGGACGCACCTGAGGGTCATATTACCTTTTATGCGGACAAATCCACTATCGGTCAGGGACTGGTGACAGAGCCTGTGACAGTTGCTTTCTATGAGGGCGACACAGGCATCGATCTTGTGCAGAGAGCAGCGGACGTGCTGGTTGCCGACGGCGGCTACGGAGCTTATATTGAGGGCTTTGCTGATGTTGACAACGGAGCAGAGATCCCTGCGGAGATAGTGGCAGTATGCCCTGAGATGACAGGCAGGAACACAGAGGGTTATCTATGCTCTTATGATTACACTGCGGAGTCTGGCTGGAGCTGGTTCCTGAATGGTGAATATTCAATGGTTGGTATATCGGATTATCAGCCCGAGGACGGTGATGTAGTTACATTCCGTTTTACGGTTTACGGTTATGGCTGCGATCTTGGAATAGACAATTCCTCGTGGGGAGGTAGCCCTGCACTTGTTGAGGCAGTCAACACTGCGGAGCTTGCGGCGCTGATGGCTTCAGCGGATAAAACGACCGAGGAATATAAGTCGGCGGTACAGGTGCTTGGCAGCTTCGGAGTCTCTCAGGAGGAGATAGACTCTGCTTATGAAGCGCTTTTGTCAGCGGCTGACGATAACAAGGAAAATGTCGGAGCAGATAAGACATCTCCCGAAACAGGCGCCGACGGAATTGCGGCAGTGTGTGGTGCAGCTGCAATTGCGTGTGCTGCTCTGATCGCCTCAAAGAAGCGATGAGATCAGTCAGGATGATGACAGCGGTCTGCATGGCAGTTATTTTGGCGGTGCAGACCGCTATTACTGCTTATGCAGGGTATTCTGAAGTGCTTGATGAGATGTTTCGGCAGGATATGAGCAATCGAGGCGTTACTGATTTCTATGACGGGCTGGAGTATTGCGGAAACGATGGGTTGGCATACGGTTATGCGTTGCTTTACGGCGTAGATGGCGCAGCCGATTATGCAAGCTCGGCAGCCGAATATACTGAAAGACTGATAGGCTCGGACAGATTTGTAAAGCCTACCGATCTACAGAAAGCGGCAATAACGCTGGCCCTTTTCGGCGAGTGTACGCAGGAGCTGGTGAATAAAGCGGTATATCTGAATGCTGACTTTGACAGACAGGGCTTCAATGCGTATATCTGGGGACTTATCGCACTTAACTGTACCGATTTGCAAGCCCCTGCAAACGCCTTGAATACTAAAGCTTCGCTTTGTGAATATATTATATCAAAGCAGCTTGAAGACGGTGGCTTTGCGCTCAAAGGCGCAGCGGCGGATACGGATATCACAGCATCTGCCATATATGCGCTGGCGCCACTGAGAGATGAACCGCAGGTCGGCAAAGCGCTGGAAAAAGCAGAGCAGTGTCTTTATTCACTTCAGCTTGAAAGCGGTGGATTTTCGAGTATGGGCATAGAAAACTGCGACAGCACTGCGCAGGCGATAATGGCGGCGGCAGCTCTTGGCAATATGGAGTGGATAGAGGAGAGCGGCGTGTTGGATGCATTGTCAGCCTATCGTTGTGAGGGTGGATTTTCGCATCTGAGCGGCGGAAGCGCAAATGCCCTTTCGGAGTCGCAGGCGTGCAGCGCACTGGCGTTGTATTCTAAGCTTACAGCAGACACCGGCGAGACTTGCGAAAATGCAGGGATCGTCCCAACAGAAACGGAGCAAACACCCGAAAAATCAGATGACACAGCTTCCGGTGATGCCATAAAGTTCATAATTGCCATAAGCTTTGCGGTGGCAGGAGTTACGTTGACCGTTGTATGGGTATCGGGCAGAAAGAAAAAGCTTCTCTTGCTTGTGGCGGCTGTGGTTTGTTTTATAGCAGCGGTTGCAACGGTGTTCGTTGAATTCCGCACAGTTGATGAATATTATGACCAAATAGATAATACAGGCGACATTAAGGTAACGGTACTGGCGGATTGCGCTGCTGCACTTGCTTCGCCTGAAAAAGCGCAGCGAGAGCTTGTTCTGCCGACTGATGGGTATCTGTTGCATAGCGAAGCGGTATCCTTGAAAGCGGATGCAACTGCATTCGATGCGCTTGTAGCTGCGGCAAAGCTGCAAAAGGTCACGGTGGAGCATACTGTTTCGGTCACAGGCGCTTACGTTGCAGGCATAGGTGTGCTGTACGAGTTCGATTACGGCAGCGAGAGCGGCTGGCTGTATTATATAAACGGAGAGCGCCCGTCCGTTTCCTGCTCGGAGTATCGGCTTTCCGACGGCGATTCCGTGGAATTCGTTTATACTTGTGAGCTTGGACGATGATATGGATAAAAGTGTCAAGATACTAAATGCACAAATATTCCTTTGCAATTTTGTACAAAACCGCATGGGATAAAATGATGGTTTCGTCTTGAAAAAAACGATTACTTATGCTATAATTTAGTATGAAGTATATATTATGGCGATTTGCGCATGGTTTTTCGCATATCCCGCCATGTGTTTTAGGAGGACTGCTTAATGACATCTACAATGAGTATGCAGGAATCCGGCAGATTTGGCCTTACCAGTAAAAAAATAGGTATCGGTGTTGCCATTTATGCCGTGATTGAAGCTGTTGTTGCGTATTTCTGTGTATTCGCACCGCTGTACATAAATCCTGTTTATCAGAAGTGCGCAGAATATAACGCACAGGGTATCCCCTGTATCGTAAGGCTTTTCGGCAAGACTCTTGCATCAAAGGCTGAGATCGCTGAGTATCAGATCATACTCTCCCTGTGGGACACCATTTTCAATGTGATAATCATATATCTCATCTTTACAGGTATCACGCTGGCGCTTGCTTTCTGTATGTATAAGGGTATGTCCTTTGCAAAGAGCTATCTTATCGCAGTGTTCGGTGCAAAGCACATCGTAGGTCTTATGGCGCTTATCGTTCCCTTTGCAAATATGCGCAGAAACACCATGATCTTTGGTATTGCTGATTCTGTTATCTGCATCGTTCTGTGCCTTTTCTTCATTCTTATCAACAACGATGAGTATATCGACGATATGCTGCTCACCTCTGAGCAGATCGCTGCGATGAACAAGAGGATGAGCTTCGGCTTTGTTCTTTACGGTATCTTCCTTGCAGCTATCATCTTCCAGAAGTATTCGCTTGGCGCTCTCGGAAACAACTGGTCTCTGTACCTTGGATGGACGGGCGACACAAGCATGGGTCACGGTTACACACTGGCTCTGCTTCTTGCAGTCGCTCTGGTTGCTGCTATCATGTACATCCGTGAGGCTGACTGGGCGATGTTCTTCTTTGCGGGCTTCGGCGGCGCTGTTGCTCTCTCCAACCTGATGGCTATCGTATTCAGAGTTATCTGGGTAGTAAAGACATATCTCCCTATGAACAACCTTAAGGCTCAGGGCGATGAGGCAGCTCTTGAATGGTTTGCAAACGGTAACGGCATGACCACAACATGGTGGATAAACACTGTGTTCCTGGCTCTTGCATTTGTTGCATCCGCAGTGGTTGCGCTGATGGCATTCAAGAAGATCGGCAAATATCTCAGCTTCAAGCACTCGGCAGAGGACAAGAAACCCGCTATGGCGGTTCTGATTTCTGCAGGCTCTATTATCCTTAGCTTTATTCTCACAATAGCTGCTGTCACCATCTGGCACAAGGAGCTTTATGCAGGCTTCTCCGTTGGTGCTATGGACTATATGTACTTCTTCATCTATGGAGGTGCTACACTGTTCCTTGCACTTTCCATGATCGGAGGATACAGCTTCTCTAAATTCGGAACACTGGGACTTTACCTGTTGGTCATCTCCAACAACTTCATTTCTATCTTCAGTGTATTCGGACAGAGAGCAGCAAGAGCAGCCGCAACAGAGGGTTATGTCGGATACAATTACATCATATCCGGAGTGCTGTTCATCCTCGCTATTGTAAGCTGTGCAGGCATCATTTGTGCATTTATTGTTAAGGGCGTTAATGACTATATGTATGCAAAGCGCTACTCATAAATCACAATAAAACAACAGATCATCCCCCCTGATTTTGTCAGGGGGGATTTTTAGTATTATACAACGTTTGTAGCGGACACATCTGCGGCAGTGGTTATTAATGAGCACTTGTGTTGGTCTTGTCGCTTGATCTGCAGATATCGTTGAGGACACACGCTTCGCATCGGGGACTTCTTGCGCTGCATACATCACGTCCGTGATGCACCAGCCTGTGACAGAATTTAAGACTCTCTTCAGGCGGTATGATCTCACGAAGCTGTTTTTCGACTTTGCCTGCATCCTTTGTGTCGGATAATCCCAGACGATTGCTAAGGCGTATGACATGGGTGTCGCAGACGTATGCGGGCTGACCGTAGAGATCGCCTACGATGAGGTTTGCCGTCTTTCTCCCGACACCTGGGAGCGTTGTAAGCTCTTCGATCTTATCAGGCACCTTATTATCATATATCTCATGTAGCATGACGCACATCTGTACTATATCCTGAGCCTTGGTCTTGAAAAGACCACAGGTGCGGATAAGCTTTTCTACCTCGGAAACATCCGCTTCGGCGAACGCTTCGATACTGGGGAAGCGTTCGAAAAGCGCAGGAGTCACCATATTAACACGTTTATCAGTGCACTGTGCAGAAAGCCTTGTGGCAATAAGCAGTTCATGTGGCTGAGTGTATATAAGGGCACATTTTACGTTGGGATATTCCTCGGCAAGACGTTTTATTATTTCTGCTGAGGCTTTTTTTCGATCACGACGCATAAGGTTCTCCTTTTTTAGTTCTGTATCTGATCTATCTTTGAATAAATTATAACAATAATGATTCAAAATGTCAATCGGAAATAAATAAGAAAGCCGCCCGATAGAGCGGCTTTGATATGGTTTTGCGATTATGTATTTGCGCTGCGCTTACCCAGCTTGACGAGACGTACGATAGTGGGGCTGAGTACAAGGTTAACTCCAAGCTCAATAAAGAAATTGATGCCCACAAAGCCGACCAGGATGAAAACAAAAGCATTTGTATCGCCTGCGAGCTGCTTTACATAGTCTATGAAGAACAGCAGACAGCCAATGATAAAGAAGCCTGTATTCATGATCGGAGCGGCTACCGCAGCAGTCAATACAGCGACAAACTTGTTCTTCTTTTCAACAAGCTTGTACGCAAGACCTGCTACAAGTCCTGCCATTGTTCCCTTTACAAGGCAGGTCACGATAGTGCCGGGGATATTGATTACGAAGAAAGCGTTTGCATCCAGCAGCGTAAGCGCACCGAACACAAATCCTAGCCAAGCTCCTGCTTTCCAGCCGTAAAGCGCTGCACCGACAACGATAGGCACAAGCGCTATCGTAAAGGTGAACATTCCCAGCCTTGCGACAACTGTTGTCAGTATCTGAAGTACCACGACTATGGCTGTCAGCAGCGCAAGTCCTGTGATCTTCCTGACATCGAATTTTTTGCTTTTTTCCATTTGGAACTCCTTGCTGGCATTCGGATCCTTGATTCCGATATGCCGCGGGTATATATTTACGAGGTTAACCTCGCAGACCCCTGATAAGATAGTGAATTTTGATAACTCTCTGTATAAAAACTGATGAGTTTTGGCGTTTGTTATATATTACTTAGCGTTCTTTTTATAGATATCCAGCAATCCTGTCATGATAAGGCTGCGGTCGAGTACGAAGTCATACTTGCACAAAGGCTTTATCACAGAGGAGAATCCACCTGTTGCAACGATGGTACACTTTTCGCCAAGTTCCTGTTCAAAGTGCTCTATCATGCCGTCTATCATGAATGCTGTACCATAAAGCAGACCCGAGCGCATACAATCGATGGTGTTAGTGCCAATAACGTTTTTCAGCGGAGGATCGTTGTTTATGCTGATGAGAGGCAGACTTGCTGTGCGGTTTGCAAGCGCCTCGATGGAGATCTTTACTCCGGGGGCGATTATTCCGCCCACAAAAGCGCCTGTTTTGTCAACCGCAAGCACCTTTGTCGCAGTACCGAGGTCGATAACAACAGCAGGCAGCGGATAATGTTCCTTTGCCGCAACTGCGACAGCCGCCATATCTGCGCCGAGGGACGCAGGCTCGTCGATCTTGATGTTTAGTCCAGTCTTCAGCCCAGGACCAACTGTAAGCACCTTACATCCGCAAAGCTTTGTCACAGCCTCCTTGAGCTGGCTTGTAACGGGCGGCACTACCGAAGATATTATAGCACCTGAAAAATCCTCGGGCGAATACTTATACAGATGCAGTATATCGTTCAGAATTATCGCATACTGATCTGCCATGCGATAGCGGTCGGTGTCTATCCTTGATTCAAACAAGAGCTTGTCGCAGTCATCAAATCCGCCTATGACGGTATTTGTGTTGCCGACATCAATAGTCAGTATCATGTTATTACCTCTTTTTACATTAAATACCGCACATGCGCAGGGCGATGTGCGGCTTTTTGTTTAGTTCATATACTCGCCGCTGTACTCCAGCAGAGTAACGCTCTCAACGCCGTCAACTGCGTTGAAACGGCTGATGTAGCTTGTGTCGTTGTTCTTTATTTTAACCTCGATCGTCAGTTCTATACTGTTGCCGATCTGTGTTTTGTTCTTCAACTTGTACTTGATAGCGCCGAGAATGCCATTTACATTTACCTCGTTGTCAGCGGTGTAGCGCACGATGAGCAGATAGCTCTTGCGCTCCTTCTTGAAGATGGTGAGGAGTATGTAGATAACAGCGATAACAACGGTGCCGATGATAGCTACCCAGTACAGCTGAGCGCCTGCGGTTATACCCGAAGCGATGCCCCAGAACAGGAAGCCTATATCCAGCGGATCCTTTACCGCTGCACGGAAACGCACGATAGACAACGCACCCACCATACCGAGGGACAGTACAACGTTTGCACTGATGGTCATTATGATAAAGGAGGTGACGACTGTTGTGAGCAGCAGCAGGATATTGAAGTTGTCACTGTAAACCACGCCTCTGTAAAAGAAGCGGTACACGAGATAAATAATAACTCCGCACAGTGTTGCGGTAAGAAGCGTAACGATGATGGTCGTTACGGAAAGATTTGCAAACTGCTTGGATACGTCAAAGCTGTCGCCGAAGACTGCGAGCGCATCGGTAAGCTTTGATGCCATTGTAAGATTTTCAGAAACCATGTGTCTTGACCTCCATTAATTTATCGCTGCATATTATGTATTTTGATACCGACTGTCGTGTGGAGTTTAGCCCCTGAAGCACAGCCTGTATACTAGCCGGCAGATAGCTGTCATATTTTATCTCAAGGATTATCTCCTTGCTGTATATCGGTGAATAGAATGCGTCTTCAGCAAACATATCAATGGTATTATAACAAGTAGACAGCTTTTTGTCAAATGTGATACGGACATTTCCGTGGGGATAAACAAGTGCCTCACGGACATAATCCACGATGAGCTTCGGGCGCAGCGCTGTTACGAGATTTGAGCGGTAATACTCGCCGAATACATCCTCCTCGCAGTCGTGCTGGGCCATAAAGGAACAATCGCCCCTGAGCAGAGCCCTGTATTGTTCATCCGTAAGCTGTCCTGAAAGCTTGGAAACGTAATTATCGTCTTTGTGCTTTGCTTCCAGCATTATGCGTGAGTTGTTCAGATTGTAGCTGCGTATACGGAATTTGCGTCGTGCAGCCATTCCGCTTATCTTATCGTTGTAGCCACTGTTGTAGATGTCGTCGAAATACAGACTGGTGACACGATATTCGCCGTTTACGGTGTTGCGGTCGGCGTACATTATGGGCTTCAGCCGTGCTACCAGGACACGGTAGGTGCCTTCATCAATGATGTATTTTAGCTCGTGTCTGAGTCTGCGGCCGCCCGAAAGCTGTTTTTCGGGACGGGCGGGTATCAATGTTTTCATTTTTCGCAGGCCAAACATTTTCCGCCTCCTTCCAATAACATACATTAATAATAATATACCATATTTTTAAAACGATTACAAGCCGTTTTTTTGTATATTATCTTATAATTATAACCGGTTGTTTATTAATTCGTCGTTTTTTATAAATAAATTTTGCGAAAAAGCCTTGACAATACTTTACGGATAATGTATAATTATTTAATGTTGACAGTTGTGTGCGGACTAGCTATGTCTGCTCACAGATCTTTAACCAATTTTAAAAAGGGGGTTTTTGAAAATGAAAAGAACTTACCAGCCTAAGAAGCTTCAGAGAAAGCGTGAGCACGGCTTTATGAAGAGAATGGCTACAAAGAATGGCCGCAAGGTTCTCGCTCGTCGTCGTGCAAAGGGCAGAAAAAAGCTGACTTACTAATCTGATCGCAAGCCTTATGTCTGATCTCAGAAAACGGTACGTTGTGATCAAAAAAAACCGTGATTTCTCTTTCCTCTTCAAAAAGGGGGAAAGCATCGTGACCTATGCCTTTGTCTGCTATGTTAAGGAACGGCGTGGTACTGCCAACCGTCTGGGCATAGTGACAGGCAAAAAGGTCGGAAATGCGGTGAAAAGAAATCGGGCAAGGCGGGTAATAAGGGAAGCCTTCCGCCTTTTTGAGCCGATTTTAAAGGAAAAGACACAAAAGCGTTATGATTTCGTTTTCGTCGCAAGGAGCAAGACTCCCGAGCAGAAGTCCACAAAGGTCCTCTCATTGATGAAGAAGAATGTTCTGTCGAAGCTGTCATGAAATATCTGTTTTTAGGAATAATCAAGCTGTACAGACTTACGCTGTCAAAGATCTTGCCGCCGGCCTGCCGCTTCAGTCCAAGCTGTTCCGAATATGCAACCACTGCTATTCGGCGTTTTGGTGCGGTAAAAGGCGGTTATTTGGCGTTATGGAGAATTATTCGTTGTAACCCTTTTTCGCACGGCGGATATGACCCTGTCCCCGAAAAATTCTGTTTCCGTCCGGACAAGGTGCAGCACTACCTACCCGACTCCGAATGCTGCGACATTAACACCGAAGACAATTGCGGATAAGTCCGCATTTTTATAAACATAATAAGGGATGCGCTGTTATTCCTGTCCTGCGCACCCGCATATACCGTACACATGATCGAATTGCTGAAAGGACGTGGACACCATAAACTTTATTTACAGTCTTATCGGCACGCCCCTCGGTTATATACTCTATTTTATTTATGAGATAGGTATAACCAACGTAGGACTTGCCATCATACTCTTTACCTTTATCGTTAAACTCGCAATGCTGCCGCTTTCGATAAAGCAGCAGAAGAACACCGCAAAATCCGCTATTTTTGCGCCTAAGGTGCAGGAGATACAGCAGAAGTACAGAAACAATCAGCAGAAGCAGCAGGAGGAGCTTGCAAAGCTCCAGCAGCAGGGCTACAATCCCATGGGTGGATGTGGCACTCTTATGCTCACATTTCTGCTCTTGTTCGGCGTGCTTGACGTAGTTTACAAGCCTATGACGCACATCATCCACACAAGCGAGACCGAGGTTGTGGCGATGATGGAAGAGGGCTACAGCGTAAAGCTTACATCCATAATAGTTGACGAGTACAACAACACCGCCGCTGACCTCAAGGGCGACGCTCTTGTAAAGCATGAGGAGCTGGTGCGTGACGCAGGAAAGCTGCTCGACTATTACAATGCCAATCGTGCAGACGGCGCGTCTGCTTATGATGAGAGCGTGTGGGAGACTGTTTCCGCAGACTCTATCAGAGTAGTTGAGGGTGCTATCAAGGCTGCTCTCAAAAATGAATACGAGGTAGTAAAGGCAAACAACGACGGAAACGGCAAGGAAGTGCTGTTTACGGCAACCGACCTGTTCTCCATAACAGACTACGACCGCAAGGATGCCGCAGGCAACACCATATCCAGCGAGAAGGTGGAGCTCAATTCTTCTGAAAATGATGAGGCAAAGGCAGCCTATAAGGCAGCTCACGCATTCGGAGACAAGACAAAGGATCAGTTCAATACTCTCCAGAATCAGTACGGCTACTGGAAGATCGACGCTTCAGGCGATGTGAAATTCGTACCTAATACAAGCCTCCAGAGAGAGCTTTACACACTGGAGACCTTTGGTACTGTAAAGGAATATGCAGACGGCACAACGATCGAGTACAAGCAGTTCTTCAATTCTGTAGGCAATGTTGAAGAGATTTCCGAGCTGTATGAAAACCTCAACTTTATTGGAATAAAGCTCGGACAGGTTCCAATCGAGCACATGGGCTTCCCGATGGTGCTTGTTCCCATCATAGCATTTATTCTTTCGCTTATCCAGACATTCATTTCCAATAAACAGATGGAGACCAACAACCCCGGCTCTGTGGGCGGCGGCATGAAGCTGACAATGTATATCATGCCTATATTCTCCATTATATTCGTATTCACCGTTCCTGCAGGTGCGGGCTTCTACTGGACGATAAGCTACGTGTTCGGTATTGCACAGTCGCTTATCCTTAACAAGCTGTACAACCCTCAGAAGCTGAAGGCACAGGCGCAGGCTGAATATAACGAGCGCATGAAGAGGATCGAGACACAGGCGAGACAGGCAAGAAACTCCGACTCTGAGATGGTGGAGTACAACGGCGAGAAGCTCTCTCAGAAGGAGATAAACCGCAGAAAGCTTGCAGAAGCACGCCGTCAGGACGCTCTTAAGTACGGTGAGGAATACATCGAGGACGAAGACGACAAATAATTATCGAAAGGGGAACCGACATGGAAAAGGAATTTACCGCAAAGACCTTGGATGAAGCAAAGGCTCTTGCTGCGCAGGAGTACGGCGTATCTGTGGATGATATCGAATTTGAGATTCTTGAGCAGCCTCGCAAGGGTCTGTTTGGCATGAAGGGCGAGGCAAGAGTCAAGGCGATTTATGAAGCTCCTGTTGCTGTTGAGGTTGCTGAGGAGCCTGCCGATATGGTGGCTGCAACCGAAGCTTTTGAGGATGAGCAGGACAGCACAGAGGAGACGCTTCCTGAGGATTTCGACATTGAGAGCAGTGCAAAGGTAAAGGCTGCAAAGCAGTACCTTACTGATGTGCTTCATGCCCTCAAGCTTGAGGATTTTGAGATCAAGGCTATCAGAAAGGACAACAATGTTGTTCTGGATATTTCGGGTGAAAAGCTGGGCGTTGTTATTGGCCGCCGTGGTGAGACCCTTGACAGCCTTCAGTATCTGACTATCCTTGCAAGCAACCGTACAGAGGAGAGCTACTGCCGCATTTCCGTTGACTGCAACGGTTATCGTGACAAGCGCAAGGAGACGCTTGAGTCTCTCGCCAAGAGAACTTCCGCTAAGGTCATCAAGCAGGGCAGAAAGATCGCTCTTGAGCCTATGAACCCCTATGAGCGCCGCATAATCCACAGCTGTGTTGCAGAGATCGAGGGTGTTTCCAGCCACTCCACAGGTGTTGAGCCATATAGAAAGGTAGTTATCTACGCTGATAAGCCTAAGTATGACAACAACAGACGTGGCGGCAGACGTGACCGTGGCGAAAGAAGCGGAGATGTGCGTGCAACAAGGAACTACAAGAGCTCCAGTGGCTTCTCCACAAGCTTTGAGCGTGAGTACAAGCGCAGAACTTACGAGCCTGACGAGAACGCAAACGCTGGCGAGTTCTCCAAGGAGACAGTTGACGCAGAGAGAAACGCAACTCTTTACGGCAAGATAGAGATCTGATAATAAAGTAACGGCGGAATTTCGGTTCCGCCGTTTGATTATTACGAAAGCGGCAGGTGGTAACTGCCGCTTTTATTTTTTATCCGTCCGTCCAAGAAGATAGTCGATGGAAACATCAAAGTAATCCGCAAACGCAATAAGGGTCTTGTAGTCGGCTTCGTGATCCTCGGTTTCATACCTGCTTATGCTATTTTGATTCATGTCAAGATCCATGGCAAGCTTGAGCTGTGTTATGCCCTTTTCTTTTCTGAGTTGCTTAAGCCTGAACAATCGTACCATCCCCTTGACAAGATTATACCAAAATGGTATAATTATAATATCCCGATTTGGGATATTATAATTATCGGAGGATTTATATGAGTTTTTGGAGAAAATTCAGTAAGGTCATTTTTGGATTTAGTATTGTGATATGTTCAATTGTCGTATTGGTATGTACTTTTTATGCTAGTAGCAAAGATTTTTGGTATGGAATATTAACGTTATTTGTTGGGGCTTTAATTGTAATATTTGTGCATGCTTTTTTCGGTGTATTCTTAGAATTATGTGATAATATTGCAATAATTGCTTTAAAAACAGAAAAGGACGAATTAAATCAAGTTTCCAAATATAGATACAATAGCACCGAAGGGGAAGAAAGTGTACAACATACAGAACATGAAGATATTTTTGATACACAAGCAACAAATTCTTGGTTTTGTTTACGATGCGGAGAAAACAATGAAATGAGCAATAATGCTTGTTGTAAATGTGGAAAGACACGCGGACTATAAAAAACCTCCGTACCCAAACGAGTACGGAGGAATTTTTATGCTGTTTTACAATTTACGAAATCACTTGTTAAGACGAGCCTCAAGCTTGTCAAGCTCTTCCCACAGCTCTGCGGGGATCTTGCCGCCCTTGGCAGCAATGTCGTCGGTGTAGTAGCGGCGCATCTCAGCGATCTCCTTCTTCCAGAGGTCTGTATCAACTGCAAGGAGCATATCCTCGATCTCGGGAGTGATCTCATCCTCGATACCTGCAAAGTTGATATCGCCCTTCTTGGGAAGGTAACCGATAGCAGTTTCGTCAGCGTCAACCACGCCCTCGCATCTCTTGATGATCCAGTCGAGTACACGCATATTGTCGCCGAAGCCGGGCCAGATGAAGTTGCCGTTCTCATCCTGCTTGAACCAGTTTACATTGAAGATCTTGGGAGCCTTGTCGCCAAGCTTCTTGCCCATCTCGATCCAGTGTGCCCAGTAGTCGCCTACATTGTAGCCGATGAAGGGCTTCATAGCCATGGGGTCGTGACGGAGTACGCCTACTGCACCTGTTGCAGCAGCTGTTGTCTCGGAAGAAACAGCAGAACCGATGTAGGTGCCGTGTGTCCAGTCAAAGGACTGATATACTAGAGGAGTTGTGGAAGCACGTCTGCCGCCGAAGATGATAGCGGATACGGGCACGCCCTTGGGGTTGTTGAACTCGGGGCTGATGCAGGGGCAGTTCTCAGCGGGAGCTGTGAATCTGGAGTTGGGGTGAGCCAGCTTCTGGGGCTTGCCGTCCTCTGCGATAACGGATGTGAACTCAACGCCGTTTACCTTAGCGCCCTTCCACTCTGTTGCGTTAACGGGAGGATTCTTGTCAAGGCCTTCCCACCAAACAGTCATATCATCATTGTTGATTGCAACGTTTGTGAAGATGGTGTTCTTCTTTGTGCACTCAAGTGCGTTGAAGTTGGACTTTGCGTTTGTACCGGGAGCAACACCGAAGAAACCGTTCTCGGGGTTGATAGCGTACAGTCTGCCGTCCTCGCCGGGCTTCATCCATGCGATATCGTCGCCGACCGTGAATACCTTGTAGCCCTTCTCTGTATAGCATACGGGAGGAATGAGCATTGCGAGGTTTGTCTTACCGCAGGCAGAGGGGAATGCAGCAGTGATATACTTAACATCACCGTCAGGCTTCTGAACGCCGAGGATGAGCATGTGCTCAGCCATCCAGCCTTCCTTCCAGCCCTGGTAGGATGCGATACGCAGTGCGAAGCACTTCTTGCCCAGCAGAACGTTACCGCCGTAAGCGGAGTTGATGGACCAGATAGCATTGTCCTCGGGGAACTGAACGATGTATCTCTTCTCGGGATCAACGTCAGCCTTGGAGTGCAGGCAGCGTACAAAGTCGTTGGAGGTGTCGCCCAGGTTCTCGAATGCCTGGGTACCCATTCTTGTCATGATGTTCATGTTCAGAACAACGTAGATGGAGTCTGTGATCTCAACGCCCACCTTAGCAAGGGGAGAACCGATAGGACCCATGGAATAGGGGATAACATACATTGTTCTGCCCTTCATTACGCCGTCATACATGGGAGTAAGCTTGGCATACATCTCCTTGGGGTCCATCCAGTTGTTTGTAGGACCTGCGTTCTCCTTTTCTCTGGAGCAGATGAAGGTTCTGTCCTCAACACGTGCTACGTCGTTGGGGAGTGTTCTGTGATACAGGCAGCCGGGGAGCTTATCCTCGTTCAGGTGGCACATTGCGTCCTTGCTGTCTGCGGGGAGAGCTGTAACCTCGGCGATCAGCTCATCGAGCTGTTCCTTGGAGCCATCGATCCATACTACGGACTCGGGCTTTGTGAGGGCGATCATCTCGTCTACCCACTTGATAACGTTAGGGTTTTTTGTTAAAACACCGGGATTTCTTGCCATAATTGTTATCTCCTTTATAATTGTTAGAATTATGAGAAGCTTGTGTTGCCTGTCGGAAGCTGAGTGCCAGCTTCTGCCCAACAAAAACATTCTCCACAAATACCATTATACATGATGTTTTGCAATAAGTCAAGCAGATTTCGGTGTTTTCAGCGCTTTTTCATTTTTGACGGCACTTATCCTGCTGAAAGCCTTTTTGAGAGTGAAACAGTTGTCGGAAATTGTAAAATTTGTTCTAACGTTGAAAAAACTTGGTCAATTATGCCAAAAGCTTTGATAAAAAAATAGCAATAAACATGAATTATTCACAAAACTATTGAAATAAAATGGTTTTTGTGATACAATAAGTATAAGGAATTATACTCCCTTGCTGTAATTTTTGGCTATTTTGTGCAAGGGGTATCGTTTTATTTTACATCAGGAGGTAATGCAAATGCCAATCGTTGTACCCGAAGAGTACAATGTTCCGCTGCATCTTTTTCATCAGGGCGAGAATTCCCACGCATACGAGTTCTTCGGTTCTCATAAAATGACCTTAAACGGAAAAGACGGCGCTGTGTTCAGAGTATGGGCGCCTCACGCAAATTCCGTTTCCGTAGTTGGTGATTTCAACCACTGGGACAGAGGCCGCAACTATATGAGCAAGATCAGCGATGGCGGTATCTGGGAGCTGTTTATAGAGGGTATCAAGACCTACGACAACTATAAGTACAGCATTGAAAGCGCAGACGGACTTATCAAGCTCAAGGCGGATCCATACGGATATCACATGGAAACACGCCCCAATACAGCCACGAAATTCTATGACATAGATGGCTTTAAGTGGACTGACAAGAAGTATCTTGACGCACTTGCGAAAAAGAACATCTACGAAAGTGCCGCAAATATCTACGAGGTGAACATCGGCTCGTGGAAGAGAGACGGCGAGAACTATTATGATTACCGCCGCCTTGCGGATGAGCTTATCCCTTACATAAAGGATATGGGTTATACTCACGTTGAGCTTATGCCCATCGCAGAGTTCCCCTTCGATGGTTCGTGGGGATATCAGCAGATAGGATATTATGCGCCTACTTCACGCTTTGGTACGCCGCATGACTTCATGAGCTTTGTGGACAAGTGCCACAATGCCGGTATCGGTGTTATCGTGGACTGGGTGCCTGCACACTTCCCCAAGGATGCGGCAGGCCTTTACGAGTTCGACGGCTCAAGCTGCTACGAATATGACGATCCGCTGAAGCGGGAGCATAAGAACTGGGGCACCCACATCTTTGATTGGGGCAAGCCCGAGGTGCAGTCCTTCCTTGTATCCAATGCAAACTACTGGATCGAAAAGTATCACATAGACGGTCTGCGTGTTGATGCGGTGGCGTCCATGCTGTATCTCGACTATGACAGACAGGGCGGCGAGTGGCGCCCCAACGCCTACGGCGGCCACGAAAACCTTGAAGCGGTGGCATTTCTGCGCAAGCTGAATGCAGCACTGTTCAGAGAGCATCCCAATATCATGATGATCGCTGAGGAGTCCACCGCATGGCCTATGGTGACAAAGCCTGCGGATATAGGCGGTCTGGGCTTCAACTTCAAATGGAATATGGGCTGGATGAACGATATGCTCCGTTATATGTCCATGGATCCGCTGTCACGCCCCTATAACCATAATCTTGTAACATTCTCGTTCTACTATGCGTTCTCCGAGAACTTCATCCTGCCTATCTCTCATGACGAGGTAGTATACGGAAAGTGCTCGATGCTTGATAAGATGGGCGGCCCGAGAGAGTACCGTTTCAATTCGATGCGTACTTTCCTCGGCTATATGACCGCACACCCCGGTAAGAAGCTGATGTTCATGGGACAGGAGTTCGCCCAGTATAAGGAGTGGAACTTCCAGACCCAGCTTGACTGGGAGGTGCTTGAGTTTGATCCGCATTACAGACTGCATCAGTATGTGAAGGATCTGAACAAGCTGTATAAGGAGCTTCCTGCGCTTTGGGAATGTGATACGAGCTGGGAGGGCTTCCACTGGATCTCCAGCGAGGACAACGCAAACAGCGTTATTGCATTCAGACGTATCGCCAAGAACAAGGACGAGGTTATCTGCGTATGCAACTTCCAGCCTGTACGTCATGAGGTATACGATATAGGCGTTCCTTATTATGCGGATTATGTTGAGATATTCAACTCCGACGATGAAAAATACGGTGGCACAGGCATAACAAACGGCAAGCTTACCGCACAGGAAGAGCCAATGCATGGCGAGCAGTACAAGATCACACTTGATCTGCCTCCCATGTCAGTTATGTACTTTACCGTTAAGAATAAACGTAAGGCTCCGAGCGAGATCACCGAGACAGAAGAAAAGGCAGAGCCTGCAGTAAAGCCTGCCGAAAAGAAGTCCGTATCCGCAAAGCCGCTTACCAACGCAGCAAAGCTTAAGGCTGCAACCGAATTTTAAAAATCACGACGATAAGTCGGGACAGGAGGAAATATATGAATCACATCAAAAAAGAGTGCGTAGCCATGCTGCTTGCAGGTGGACAGGGCAGCCGTCTTTATGCACTGACACAGGATATGGCAAAGCCTGCCGTTCCTTACGGCGGAAAATACAGGATTATCGATTTCCCGCTTTCCAACTGCGTAAACTCGGGTATAGATACAGTAGGCGTACTGACACAGTATCAGCCCCTCGTTCTCAACGAGTACATAGGCAACGGTCAGCCCTGGGGTCTTGACACCGCTCACGGCGGCGTTCACGTTCTGCCCCCCTATGAGTCCGCAGCAGGTAAGGCTTGGTACTCCGGTACTGCAAATGCTATCTACCAGAACATCGGTTTCGTTGACAGATACAACCCCGAATATGTTGTTATCCTTTCCGGTGACCATATCTACAAGATGGACTACTCCAAGATGCTGGATTTCCACAAGGAGCAGAATGCAGACGCAACAATCGCAGTGCTTGAGGTTCCGTGGGAAGAGGCTCCCCGTTTCGGTATCATGAGCGCTAACCCCGACGGCACTATCTACGAGTTCGCAGAGAAGCCCGCAGAGCCCAAGTCTAACCTGGCTTCCATGGGTATCTATGTATTCACATGGTCCAAGCTGAGAAAGCACCTCATCGACAACGAGAACGACGAGGGCGCAACAAAGGACTTCGGTAAGAACATCATCCCCATGATGCTGGCAAATAACGAGAAGATGGTAGCATACCACTTCGACGGCTACTGGAAGGACGTAGGAACCATCGATTCCCTGTGGGAAGCTAACATGGACGTGCTGGATCCCAATGTTCCACTCGACCTGCTGGACGACAGCTGGAAGATCTACTCCAGAAACCCCGTAATGCCTCCCCACTATACAGGCGAAAACAGCAAGATCGAAAACTCCATGGTAGCAGAGGGCTGCGAGATCTACGGCACGGTTGACTTCTCCGTACTGTTCGCAGGCGTTGTTATCGAAGAAGGCGCTGTTGTTACAGACAGTATCATCATGCCCGGCTCCGTCATCAAGAAGGGTGCCGTGGTTGAATATGCAATCGTTGGCGAAAACTGCGTGATCGGCGAGGGCGCACATATCGGCGACCGTCCCGAGCGTATCGAGGATAAATCAAGCTGGGGTGTTGCGGTAATCGGTCATAACGTGAACGTTTCCGCAAACGCTGTTGCCGCACCCAAGGCTATGATCTCTCAGGATATTTGATATTGGAAAGGATGTTTTTGATATGGCAAGTATGGCTAATGTTTTAGGACTTATTTTTGCTAATATGCATGAAGCAAACCTTCCCGAGCTGACAAAGGGTAGAGCAATGGCGAGCGTTCCTTTCGGAGCAAGATATCGTCTTATTGACTTCCCCCTTTCCAATATGGTGAACTCGGGAATCACACAGGTTGGTATTATCACCAAGCAGAATTACTACTCCCTCATGAACCACCTCGGCATGGGCAGTGAGTGGGATCTTGCAAGAAAGACAGGCGGTCTGCATATCCTGCCTCCTTACAGAAGCGAGGGCAGCGGCATCTACCGTGGCAGACTTGAAGCTCTTGCAGGCGCAGCAGAGTTCATCCGTGAGTCTGACGCTGAGTATGTTGTAATGGCTGACGCAAACGTTATCGCTAACATGGACCTCAAGCCAATGGTTGACTTCCATGAGAAGAGCGGCGCTGACATCACCTGCGTTTATGGCAGAGGTGTTTACAACACTGAAAGAGCTATGACAAAGACCGTGTTCTCCGTTGACGAGGACAACAAGATCTATGATGTTCTGGCAAGACCCGCTATCAGCGGCGAGATGAACGTAGGACTTGATGTTTTTGTGATGAAGAGACGCTTCCTTGAGGACCTCATCAGAGAGTCCGAGTGCCGTGGTCTGTACAGCTTTGAGACAGATATCCTGCTCCATAAGCTGCACGATTACAAGATCATGGGCTACAAGTACGAGAACTACTTCGAGATCATCGACAATATGAAGACCTACTACAAGGCTAATGCCGATATGATGAACCGTGACATCTGCCA
This sequence comes from Oscillospiraceae bacterium, assembly GCA_017461565.1. Classification (GTDB taxonomy): domain Bacteria; phylum Bacillota; class Clostridia; order Oscillospirales; family Ruminococcaceae; genus CAG-115. The sequence continues at coordinate 15,583 of JAFTXQ010000004.1, read as the reverse complement.
CGAGGTATTCAATCTTGAGCGTCCCATCTACACCAAGGTGCGTGATGTGGCTCCCGCAAAGTACGGCATCGATGCTGATGTAAAGGGCTCCCTTATCGCTGACGGCTGCATCATCGAGGGTACAGTTGAGAACAGTGTGCTGTTCAGAGGCGTTGTTGTTCAGAAGGGCGCAGTTGTTAAGAACAGTATCGTAATGCAGGATACAGTTATCGAGGAGAAGGCTTCCTTTATCGACGCAATCTCCGACAGATCCGTAACACTGTCCAAGAACCGTGTTATCACAGGCTCTGCTGATTACCCCATCTTTATCTCCAAGGGCGCAAACGTATAATATAGCATGATCTGATGATCCCCTCGGCGTGTTATTCGCCGGGGGGATTTTTGCGACGTTATCAGTTTTTTTCCGTCTGTATTAGTGAGCTCAAATAAGAAGGGGGAGGGAGAATGACAGATAAACAGATAATACAATTGTATTTCGACCGCAGCGAGAACGCCATCTCCGAAACGAAAAAGTCATACGGAAAGCTGTTGCAGAGCGTAGCGTACAACATACTCCGTAATCTCCAGGATGCGGAGGAGTGCGAGAACGAGGCCTGCCTTAAGGCATGGAACAGTATTCCGCCAAATAAGCCGCAGCGGCTTTGTGCATATCTTTGTAAGATAGCAAGACGCATAGCGCTTGACAGGTACGATTACAGCAAAGCTGCCAAGCGTGGCGAGGCGTTACCGATAGATGATCTGTATGAGTGCCTTGCTTCGGCAGGATGCGCAGAGGACAGGCTTAACGAAAACGCACTTTCAGAGCTTGTTAACGGCTTTCTTGCGGCAAGCGACTATAACACCCGTGTGATATTCCTGCGGCGCTTCTGGTTCGGCGAGAGCATCGCCGATATCGCAAAGGCGCTTCACACAAGTCAGAGTATGGTCAAATCCCGTATTTCACGCACACTGAAACAGCTTAGAGAATACCTCAAAAAGGAGGGGTATGATATATGAAGAAAAAACTTGATAACGCACTCAACGAAGTATACGACAAGTACATCGAAGAAGCGGCAAATGCCGACCACCTTGAACACAACACAGGCAGACTGATACGCAATATCGCAATACCCGTCGGCTGCGCCGCAGCCGTTGCAGGTCTTTGTCTGGGGCTTTCGCAGATGGGAGTGTTCGGAGGCAAACAGGGTGTCGACCTGCTTCCCGAGTCGTCAGCGAACAGCGCACAGGGGACAACTTCCGCTGTACAGCAGGAGGAGCATGATTTTAAGTACCCTGTTATCAACGGAGAGATAGAATTTCCTGCTGTAATGCCACTGGTACAGCGGTCACAGATAGAGGTGGAGAGCATCATCTTCGGCTCTCAGTTCCCCGAGATGCTGTATGCCGATAACGATACCGCAGTATTCACCGATGGCGTCTGCGGAATATACAGATTCGATTTTGCATCAGGACAGATAACTTTTGCGGCAGATGTCGCAGCAACGCTGGAGCTTTACGTTGAAGGCTTCCCTGGCAGAAGCTTCGGCGGCGACAGCTGGAACGGTATAAGCCTGTATTCATACGGCAACGGACAGCAGTATATGTCTATCACCTACGATCCCGGAACCGTAACAACTCTCGGCAGAGGAAACACTGTGACATATTATTATAATGTAAATACAGAGGATCTCACCCTTACACGCATCGACGGCTTTGAGCTTATGGATATCGATGTTTACGGCGGACTTCAGGATATTCCAAATATATCCGAGGCGGCGGCACTCTCTACAAAGGCTGCCTACATCGCAGAAACCGACGAGATAGTTTATATCCGTAACTGCACTGCGGATATCGACCTTTCGCCCCTGTACAATATGCAGCTTATCGAGATAAGACGCTGCAAGGCGGAAGATATCACCACGAATGCACTGGACGGCGGATACTATCCGTTCTGCGGTCAGATGTTGGATAATGTCGAGCTGCAAAAGCTGTATGTTTCTTATACCGAGGACGGCAAATGCCCCGTTGGTCCCGAAATACGCTTTGATAAGGATGGCACCTTTGCGCTTGATGATATCCCTCACAGCGGAAAGTTTATGCTGAAAGGCGATATCGTAAAGCTTTCAGAGGTCGATACAGGCTTTGAGTGGTGTTACAGAGTGATGGAGGGCGGTCTCTATCCTCTCGGTGCAGTTGGCGATTCGACTGGCAGCGAAGCTGCACAGGAGATATCCGCTATGACGCTCTATGAAACTGAGACAGATTTCCCCGAATCTGCGATACCCGAATTCACAGAGGGTGCATGGCTTGCAATCGAGAACGGAATCCCTGTCGGATATTATGTTTTCAATGCTGACGGAACAACAGGTAGTGTGATCAGCTTTGAGGACGGCAGCAGCATGGAGTTCCTGTTAGGCGCAGGTGTTACTGAAGACGAGCAGATCACCATACGCTACGGAAACGGCGATGCTATTTATGTTTACAACGTAGCAGACCAGACCGATAATAAAATTGAGCTTGAAGATCTTGGCGGAAATATGCTTGTCCTTGAATATGTAGGAGAGGATTCTCCCTCTTTCTTCACTGATGAGGAGCTTTGCGACTTTGCAGTGGAGCATTACATTCGCTGCGGCGGCGACAGCTCGCTTGAATACGAGGCATCGGTACAGAGCAGAGACCCTGACTTTTTCGTTACGGTAAACGTGACCGAAAAGGGAAGCAGTCTTATATGCGCACAATTCAGGCTTGGTCGCTCCAAAAAAGCCGGAATAAATATGCCGATAGGTCTTGATGAGATAGCGGTGAACGACAGCACAGAGGTCCATCCCGCTCCCGACACTACCAAAAACAACAAATGCAAGATAGCAGAGATAGGCGATGGCTTTATAGTTGTTGAAGCGGCAGACTACATCCACTGCAACGACAACAGATACAGCAACAGCGAAAAGTACATCTTCATCATCGATCCCTCGGGACTTAATGTCGGAGATGTGGTATCGATAGTGCACACAGGCGAGTTTGCTGACGGAGAATATCCCACAGCCACAGCGCTTGCAATAGGCAAGGTAACCGAAAGATGCCTTAATTGATAATTAACCTCCGTCCCCGAAAGGAATATCCTTTCGGGGATATCTGCGTTTTATGAAAGAATTTTGTCCGAAAAACTAGCATTATACATGTTGCACAAAAAACAACTTCAATTTAATCACAATGTGTCCATTTTTCGTGCTGAAAACCGTGTTTCAGGACAGTTCCTATTGACAAAACACCTGTTTTATAGTATCATTAAATAATAGGAGTATAGGCGAAGTATGCCTTTTTCCCGTATAAAACAAAAAGAGGTTTGTAAATGCGATTCGGAAGTGTAGCATTTTTCAAAGTGCTTATAAAGACAGTCCTTTGCATCGCCTTTTTTGTTCCGCTGATATTATGCGTTATCTTCGCTGTGGTGCTGTGGAACAAAGGCGCCGAGCTGGAGGAAACCAAATTTGAAAACGAAAAGCTCTCCTATCAGGTGCAGGTGCTTGGCGGAGAGAAAAAGCCCACGGTAGAGGGCTTTTATAAGATCTACTCTGACAGCGGGCTGTCGGATGAGGATCTGATAGCGTACATAAACGGTATTGATATCCAGTCCACCGAAGAAACGGACGCCGATACCACAGATGCTGAAAGCAGTGCGGCTCCTGCTGTGCCCGAAACATCAGAGTCATCAGAAACACAGCAGCAGACTGAAGAAACGGCATCGGCTGATGATACTGCCGAGACTGCTGAAACACAGGATATCCCTGCAATACAGCCTGACAGCAGCTACGCTTCGCTTTATGAGGATATGGCGGTGCGTGTTCCTGCTTCCTATGTAAGAGAAGAGGGAGTTGTGTATCTCACCTTTGATGACGGCCCCTCTGACAATACATATTCGGTGCTGCACTATCTTGACAAGTATGATATCAAGGCAACCTTCTTTGTTGTGCCGAGGCGTACAGAGGAATGTTATGACATCATGCGACAGATCGTCAATAAGGGCCACTCCATCGGTGTGCACAGCACAACGCACGAATACAAGGAGATCTATGCTTCGGTAGAGGCGTTCCTTGACGATTTCCATGAAGCATGGACGATGATCTACGAGGCAACGGGTGTAAAGACCGAGATATTCCGCTTCCCGGGTGGCAGCCTTAACGACTACAACGGCGCTACACGTGACGCTATAATCGAAGAAATGACAAGACGTGGCTTCCGCTACTACGACTGGAACGTAGACAGCAACGACGCAGGCGGAGCTACCTGGACGGAAATGTATAACGGTATAAGAAAAACAGTTGATAATAATTATCGTTCCGTAATACTTATGCATGACTCCGCTCCCAGGAAGAATACCGTGCTGGTGCTGGAGGATATAATCAAGGCGCTGATAAATAAAGGCTATAAATTTGATAAGATAAACAACAACACGCAGCCTGTCCAGTTTATAGGACCGTTTGCGTAATTTCGGATAGAAAGGATAACCAAAATGGGAATTAAGGATAACTTTTCACAGGCAGTAAAGGAACTGTGGAAGAAAGACGGTATGGAGGATTCCGCAGAGGTTCCCGCAGCACGTGAAGGCGGACCTACTCAGCTTGACAGGTATCTTGCAGAGCAGGAGCAGCAGATGTCGGCGCCCGATATGGCGGCTCAGCAGCAGGCAGCTCCCGCACAGCCTGTTCCTCCTGTCCAGAATACAGAGACTCAGCCTGCTACCGCTCCCGTACAGCAGACTCCCACAGCACAGCCTGCACCTGCAGCACCCCAGCAGGAGACAAATGCGGCAGGAGTGCCCCTTGAGACACCGTATTTCCGTCCGCAGCCCGCAGCAGCTCCCCAGAACGCCGCACAGGCAGCACAGCCTCAGGCAGCTGCCGCTCCTGTACAGAATAGTGGTTTTGCAGGAAATGCAAATGCAGGCTACAATGCAAATGACGGCTTTGGCGGCGGTTATGCACCCTCCGCACCCGGAAACATAAACGCAAACCGTGCCGCAGGCGTGACCGATGAGGTAACTGTAATTTCAAAGAACACGGTTATCGACGGAAATGTGCGTTCTCTTGCCAATATGCAGCTTGACGGCAACATCAAGGGTAACGTAGAGACCACCCGTGATATCGATATGACGGGCAAGGTCGTAGGCGATATCAAGTGCAATAATGTCAACATGAACTCCGCTGCCATGCAGGGCAATGTAGCCATTAAGGGTAAAATGCGCATGGACAGGGATACTATACTTATCGGCGACCTTACTTCCCAGTATGCGGACGTAAACGGACGTATCAGGGGCAAGCTCGAGATCGCAGGCAAGGCAGAGCTCAAGCGTGACGCTATCGTATTCGGTGATATCAACGCTTCCACTATTGCAGTCACCGATGGTGCGATCATCCAGGGTTATGTCAATACGACCTTCCTCTCCAAGGAGGACAGCCGCAACGCATTCCCCGATGCTATCTCGCTTGACTCCGGCAAGGAAGCAAATACAAACTGATCCACCGTCTGAAAGGTTTTTTCAATGAGCAAACAAAAACAATCTCTCGCTCCGCTTATTTCCACTATCATCGTTGCGGTACTTGCTATCGGTCTTGCCGTAGCGGCAATACTGATAATGACGGGAGATAACGATAACAATAATTCCGAGGCGCAGAACGGCGGAGCTTCCGTTTCTGACACGTCCTTCAAGCCTACGCAGGAGCTTATCAGCGAATGTACCTACGCCGCTCACGATCTGGTTGCGGCAAGCTATCGTGTGGTAAGATTGTTCGTTACGCAGGGTCTTGATCATCTGGACGAGCCTTACGGTAACCGCCCTGAGGACGGACTCTATACTGTCAGCAGTACTGAGTTTACTTCTCTCGAACAGATACAGGCGCTTGTGAAATCCGTGTATACGCCTGAGGAGGCACTTCGCATACTCACTGATGTTGACGGCAGCGGTCTTGCGGTGTATCAGAACCGTGAAAAGCTTGTTAAGGTTGAAAAGCCGCTTCCCGGCACTTCCGAGGCTACTGCTGAAGCGGAACCCGAGGACACCTCTGATGGCAGCGTACAATATAAGACCGAGTATGTTCTGGGTATAAGCGAAAAGTTCAAACCTGCCGAGAACTATACAAAGGACTGGTCGAGCTGTCGCATCGCAGTTACCCCCCTCTCCGAGACCGAGTGCAAGCTCGTTGTATATCTCGATGGACTTGATCCCGAAACTGTTACTGACGCTGACAAGGACTCCATCCTTGAGATGTCCATGATAAAGAATGGTGAGGACTGGCGTCTGACCGCATTCAGATACTGATATGGCAAAAAAACAAAATCCGCTTGCTGTCTACGCTGTTGCCAGTCAGGTAGCTTTTTCGATAATTTGTCCGCTGTTAGTGTTTATCGTAGGCGGCTATTATGCTTCAGAGCATTTTGACTGGCCCGACTGGGCTATGGTGATATGTATCATACTCGGGATAGTTTTTATGCTTGGCGGCGGAATTTCGCAGCTGGGCAAGCTTATAAGGATGTACGGCAAGGACAACGACAAAGCACCCAAAAGCTTCAACAGCCGTGAGGACAACGACTATTACGATGACTACAAGTGAGTGAGTATGGCAGCAAGGAAAAACGATATAATAACACAGGAGATGCGTTCGCTGCTGCCCTATTATCTTGTGGTAAACGCAGCATATTTTGCAATAGTCCTGGTACTGTTCTTTGCGCTGGGATTTGATTATACCCTGATAACAGGCGCAATTTTCGGTAACATCGTCTGTGTGCTTAACTTCTATATTCTGGGCATTACAGCTCAGATAGCAGTAAAAAAGAACGCAAAAGCCGCACAGACATATATGAACACGATGTACTGTATCAGGTATCTCGGTCTGTTTGCAGCTATGTCGATAGCGGCGCTTGTACCGTTCATTAATCTGTTTACAGCAATAATACCGCTGCTGTTCCCTAAGATAGTTATTACTATCCGTACGTTCAGGGAAAAAGACAACTGATATATCCCATGCTGCGCATGGTTTATATAAAGGCGCAAAACGCCTGAAAAGGAGGACTGATATTCAATGCCAACAGCTATGCTAATGGCATCCGAAGCGGCTGCAGAAGCCACCCAGAACGCTTTTACCGTCAGCGGCCCGCTGATAGTTGCAAGCTGGGAAATGTTCGGTATGACATGGAACCTTACCGAATCAGTGATCGTACAGTGGATCGTAATGCTGATAATACTTGTTATCTGCCTCGTCCTCGGTACGGGACTTAAGGTCATCCCTACAACACGCCGACAGGCACTTGCGGAATGGCTCGTTACGTTTGTAAATGATATGGTAGATGGCAGTATGGGCGAGAAATACAAGTCCTACAAGCCCTATATCGGCATTCTGATCGTATATGTTATACTGTGCAACCTGATAAGCCTTGTGGGTCTGAGAGCCCCCACGGCAGATGTTTCGGTAACAGCGACCCTTGCGATCATAACGTTCTTCATGACGCAGTACAATCGTGCCAAGACCGGTAAGCTTAAAGGCTATCTTAAGGCGTTTATCGACCCGCTGCCTTTCATGCTTCCGTCCAATATCATCGGCGAGATATCCAACCCCGTATCCATGGCGCTCCGTCTTTTCGGTAACATGGTTGCAGGTATGGTAATCGGCGGTCTTATCTACTTTGCCCTCGGCAATTTTGCCGTGCTCATCCCCGCAGTGGCATCGCTCTATTTCGACATCTTCTCGGGAGTGATCCAGGCATACATCTTTACAATGCTCACAATGTCCTACATCTCCAACGCGGAGTGTGAGTAAACCAAAAGGATATATTTCCCTTTCGGGAGTAATATACAAGCAAAATAAATATTCATGGAGGATATTACAATGACAGACATGGAAATTTTAGCACACGCTATCGTTCTCGGATCTTCCGCTTTGGGCGCGGGCGCAGCAATGATCGCAGGTATCGGCCCCGGTATCGGTGAGGGTTACTGTGGCGGTAAGGCAGTTGAGGCTATCGGCAGACAGCCCGAGGCATCCGGTGCAGTTACAAGAACAATGATCATCGGCGACGCTATCGCAGAGACCACAGGTATCTACGCGCTGGTAGTTGCACTGCTTCTTCTTTATGCTAACCCCATTCTCGGTTCACTGCAGTCCGCACTCGGTATGTGATCCGAAACGTAAAATAAAGCATAAAGGAAGGAGTATAGCGATATGCTGAATCTGATCAGCGAGGCTTCCGGAGCGGTAGAAGCTGCAGCATCACGTGAGTGGTACGAAGCTCTGGTTTCTATCAATCCCACAACAATCATATTCACACTTATCAACGCGCTCATCATCTTCCTTATTTTCAGATTCTTCCTGTACAAGCCCGTATGCAACATCCTGGATCAGCGTAAGGAGATCGCCGCAAAGGAGATCGCCGAGGCACAGGCCGCAAAGGAATCCGCACAGAAGACTGAGCAGGAATATCTCGAAAGACTGGCCGAGGCAAAGAGTGAGGCTGCCGAGATCATGAAGCAGGCTACCGCAAGGGCGCAGGCACGTGAGGAAGAGATCATTTCCGAAGCAAACAGCAAGGCTGCTGAGATAAGAGTAAAGGCCGAAGAGGCTATCGAGCGTGACAAGAAGCGTGCTATGAATGAGATCAAGGATGAAATTTCCGATATCGTTATTCTTGCTGCGACCAAGGTCGTTGAGAAGGAGATCTCTGCAAAGGATAACGAGGAGATCATCTCCAACTTCTTAGTTAACGTCGGTGCGGACGAGTGATCCCACTGCCGAATACAACCAACGGAGATTTTATATGAACGACAAGGCAGAAAAGGTATACGGCGAGGCGTTTTTCGAGCTGTGCCTTGAGGAATGCCCTGACAAGCTTGAAGGTATTTTCGGCGAGCTTACCGCTCTCAGCGGCATCTTTTCGGAAAATCCCGCGTTTGAAAAGCTTATGGGGACCCCAACGGTATCCGTAGAAGAAAAGCTGGCGCTTATACGAGAGATCATCGAAAGCGGTAATATTTCCGAGTATACAGGAAATATGCTGTGCGTTCTTGCTGAACGCTCGAGGTTCGGCTGCTTCGATGGCATAGTTAATAACTTCCGTGCGAAGTACAATCAGCATTTCAAGATAGCTGAGATAGTCGTTACGACAAGTGCTCCCCTTTCCGAGGATATGCGCAGAAAGATAATCGCAAGAATGTCCGAGGTGACAGGCATGAAGGTTTCCGTAAAGGAACAGCTTGACCCCTCCATCATCGGCGGTATCGTGATAGACTATGGCAGCACCCGCTATGACGGCAGCGTCAGAGCAAGACTCAATGCGATAAAGAACGAGCTTGGCTCCGTCATCGCATAAAAACAAAATAAATAAGAAAGGGATGTAGTAATGGATTTACGCCCCGATGAAATAACGGGTCTTATCAAGTCCCGTATCAAAAACTACAACGCAAAGATCCAGCTTGCGGATATCGGTACGGTAGTAACCGTCGGTGACGGTATCGTGCGTATCCACGGCCTGGAAAAGTGCATGATCAACGAGCTTCTCGAGTTCGAGAACGGCGTTCAGTGCATGGCGCTCAACCTTGAGCAGGACTTTGTCGGCGCAGTAATGCTCGGTTCCGACGCAGGCATCAAGGAAGGCGACACAGTAAAGCGTACAGGCAATATCGTATCCGTTCCTGTCGGCGAAGAGCTTCTCGGCCGTGTTGTAAACGCACTGGGTCAGCCCATTGACGGTAAGGGTCCTATCCTTTCCAAGGAGATCCGCCCCATCGAGAAGATCGCTTCCGGTATCATCACAAGAGAGCCCGTAAACGTACCTCTCCAGACAGGTATCAAGGCTATCGACAGCATGATCCCGATAGGCAGAGGTCAGCGTGAGCTGATAATCGGCGACAGACAGACAGGTAAGACTGCTATCGCTATCGATACAATCATCAACCAGCACGATAAGGATGTTATCTGCATCTACGTTGCTATCGGTCAGAAGAACTCCACAGTTGCAGGCGTTGTTGAGCAGCTTCGTGCAAACAATGCACTGGATTACACCATCGTTGTATCCGCAACTGCTTCGGAGCTTGCTCCTCTTCAGTATATCGCACCCTATTCCGGTTGTACCATGGGTGAATACTTCATGGACAAGGGCAAGGATGTTCTTGTGGTATATGATGACCTTTCCAAGCACGCAGTGGCTTACAGAACACTTTCCCTGCTGCTTAAGAGACCCCCGGGACGTGAGGCGTTCCCCGGCGACGTATTCTACCTGCACTCAAGACTTCTTGAGCGTGCAGCACGTCTTAATGCAAACTACGGCGGTGGCTCGCTGACTGCGCTTCCCATTATCGAGACACAGGCAGGCGACGTTTCCGCATATATTCCTACAAACGTAATCTCCATCACCGATGGTCAGATCTACCTTGAGTCCGAGCTGTTCAACGCAGGCGTCCGCCCCGCAGTAAACCCCGGTATCTCGGTATCCCGTGTAGGCGGTAACGCACAGATCAAGGCGATGAAGAAGGTTTCCGGTACATTAAAGCTTGACTACTCTCAGTACAGAGAGCTTCAGTCCTTCGCACAGTTCGGTTCGGACCTTGATAAGGATACCAAGGACCGTCTTGCAAAGGGTGAGCGTATCGTTGAGGTACTGAAGCAGGATCAGAATTCTCCTCTCGCAGTTGAGGAGCAGGTCGTTATTATCTATGCGGTAATCAATAACTACCTTGCTACTATTGAGCTTGAGAGCATCAAGCAGTACCAGAAGGATCTTATTTCCCATATCAAGGAAAACAAGCCCGAGATACTCGAGAGCATCAGAAACGAAAAGGTAATGACTCCCGAGAACGAAGAGGCAGTAAAGGAAGTTCTCACAAGCTTCGCTGCATCCTATGCGGGTTGATCGGAAGGAGTATTGAAATGAAACTGGCTTCTTTTGTATTAAGCATAATCTCTACAACAGTTGCAATCGTTACTGCGCTGGCAGTGGCATGGCTGTATCTTGAAAAAAAGGTTAAGTATATCACTACCGAGGAAAACATTCAGTGATAATCCTACACCAATCCTAATATGGAGGTGATATATCATAGCAAGCGGAAATATGAAGGATATCAAGCGCCGCATAAAGTCTGTCGGCTCGACCCGTCAGATAACCAAAGCGATGGAGCTGGTATCCTCAAGCAAGCTGCGTAAGGCAAAAGCCCGTGCAGAGCAGGCACGTCCCTATTTCACGGAGCTTTACCGCTCCATGTGCGAGATAGCCTCCGCAAACATCGACTTCTCCACTGTTTATACACAGAAAAGAGATATCAAAAATCGTCTTTTCATTGTTATTGCAGGCGACAGAGGTCTTGCGGGCGGTTATAACTCCAATGTGCTTAAGCTGGCGGCTGCTGCCCATGAAAATGACGCAGTAAAACCAAAGATCATCGCTATCGGAAAGAAAGCTATAGAATATTTTTCCAAGCGGGGCTATGAGCTGGTAGGCTCCTTTGCGGATGTAGCAGAGGACATCAAGCCTACAAAGGCATTTGATATTGCAAATATTGCAGTGGATATGTTCAGAAACGGAGAGGTGGACGATGTTCAGCTCTTCTACACAATGTTCGTATCCTCCCTGACGCAGGAGCCGCAGCAGATGGCTGTGCTCCCCATGCAGACCCAGAAGCTGGAGAACTATGGTACGATGACTTATGACCCCTCTCCCGAGGCAGTGTTCAATCGTATCGTCCCAAAGTTCACAGCAAGCCTTTTGCAGTGTGCAATCGTTGAGGCTTACGCCTCCGAGCAGGGCGCACGCAGGACCGCTATGGAATCCGCAACCGACAACGCCGATGAAATGATAGCAAGTCTGTCGCTGCTGTACAACCGTGCAAGACAGGCAAGCATCACTCAGGAGCTGACCGAGATCGTTGGCGGCGCAAACGCTCTGGAATAAGAGCAGTAATGCAGATCAGCATTTCCAACTAACGGAAAGGAAAAGTTAGAAAAATGACAAATAAGAACATAGGCACGATTGTTCAGGTAATCGGTGCGGTACTGGATATCAGATTTTCCGCCGATAACCTGCCGAATCTGCTTAATGCCATCGAGATCGACAACAACGGTCAGAAGCTGGTAGTAGAGGTAGCACAGCATATCGGCGACGATATCGTGCGCTGCATCGCTATGGGCGCTACCGACGGTCTTGTAAGAGGCATGGAAGCAGTAGACACCGGTGCTTCCATCAAGGTTCCTGTCGGAAAGGAAACACTGGGACGTATCTTCAACCTCCTCGGTGACGCTGTTGACAACAAGCCCCAGCCCGAGACAGAGGAGAAGTGGGAGATACACCGTCCCGCTCCCACATTCGAGGAGCAGGAAGCCTCCAACGAGGTTCTTGAAACAGGTATCAAGGTCGTAGACCTTATCGCCCCCTACCTTAAGGGTGGTAAGATCGGTCTGTTCGGCGGTGCCGGCGTTGGTAAGACTGTCCTTATCATGGAGCTTATCAACAACGTTGCAAAGCAGCACGGCGGTATCTCCGTATTCACAGGCGTAGGCGAGCGTACCCGTGAAGGTAACGACCTCTACAATGAGATGACAGAGTCCGGCGTTATCAACAAGACCGCACTTGTATACGGTCAGATGAACGAGCCTCCGGGAGCAAGAATGAGAGTTGCCCTTTCCGGTCTGACAATGGCGGAGTATTTCCGTGATAAGGAAGGTCAGGACGTGCTTCTCTTCATCGATAACATCTTCCGTTTCACACAGGCAGGCTCTGAGGTATCAGCGCTGCTTGGCCGTATGCCCTCCGCCGTAGGTTATCAGCCCACGCTTTCCACCGAGATGGGCGCTCTTCAGGAGCGTATCACCTCCACAAAGAAGGGCTCCATCACATCCGTACAGGCTGTTTACGTTCCTGCGGATGACCTTACCGACCCCGCTCCTGCTACAACTTTCGCACATCTGGACGCTACGACCGTACTTTCCAGAAATATTGCGTCTATGGGTATCTATCCTGCGGTAGATCCTCTGGAGTCCACCTCCAGAATACTCACTCCCGAGATCGTGGGCAAGGAGCATTACGAGGTTTCCCGTGCGGTACAGTCGATCCTCCAGCGTTATAATGAGCTGCAGGATATCATCGCTATCCTTGGTATGGATGAGCTTTCTGACGAGGACAAGCTGACAGTATCCCGTGCAAGAAAGATCCAGCGCTTCCTGTCCCAGCCCTTCTCCGTTGCGGAGCAGTTCACAGGTATGGAAGGTAAGTATGTTCCCCTCAAGGAAACTATCCGTGGCTTTAAGGAGATCATCGAGGGCAAGCACGACGACCTGCCCGAGTCCGCTTTCCTGTTCGTCGGCACTATCGACGAGGCAGTAGAAAAGGCTAAGAAGGGCTCCTGATGCCCCGAGAGCTTTAAGAAAGGAATGGTCTGATGACTCCGTTTAAGCTAGAGATCATAACGCCCGAAAAGAAATTTTTCGACGGTGAGACAGAACAGATCATCGTCCGCACCACCGTCGGCGACGTTGGTATCCTTAACGGGCATGAGCCGTACTGTGCAGCACTGGGTATAGGACAGATGCGCATAATGATCGACGGTGAATTCCGTCACGCTGCGACATCGGGCGGCATCATCAAGGTGAGCCGTGAAAAGACCGTCGTTCTTGTAGACTCCTGCGAATGGGCTGACGAGATCGACGTGGACCGTGCCGAGCAAGCAAGGGACACTGCCGAGGAGCGTATCAAATCCGCACAGAGCGACAAGCAGATCAAGATGGCGGAATACAAACTGAAACGTGCCCTTAACCGTATCAATGCGGCTAAATTCAGATAATAAAGACTCCCTCCGCACTGCGGGGGGAGTTTTGTATACCATTCGGGAAATTTGCTTAGTGATCATATTGTGTGGTTAGTACGATATCAGGTGCAGGTATGTTCTATATCGGGTTGCTCATATTCTGAGCTATAAAATAAGGCTGCTTTATCAGCTTCAGGTGGTGAATTATAGTCAAGCGGTTTTGGGGGTGCAATAATGCGTTTCTTTGAAATTGTGTTCGTAATATTTGAAAAAGGATTTATATTATGAAATAAATATCATGATTGTACACAAACACAACAAAGCCCTCTCATTACTTTTCAGCAATGAGAGGGCTATTGTTTTAATATTCCGTATAAACATCAACAGTCAGGTCGTTCCATTGATTTTTCTCAGGTACGAGCCTGTGGTTTTTCTAAGGTTTTTTGCCTCGTCAAAACCTATGCTGAATGTGTTCGCTTATCTTTATCTGAGTGCAGCCTGTGCAGCAGCCAGTCTAGCGATCGGAACACGGAAGGGAGAGCAGGAAACGTATGTCAGACCAAGCTTGTGGCAGAACTCAACAGAGGAGGGGTCGCCACCGTGCTCGCCGCAGATACCTACGTGGAGCTCAGGACGTGTAGCCTTACCAAGCTTGATAGCTGTCTCCATCAGCTTACCAACGCCGATCTGGTCGAGCTTAGCGAAGGGATCGTTCTCGAAGATCTTTGTATCATAGTAAGCGTTCAGGAACTTGCCTGCGTCATCTCTGGAGAAGCCGTATGTCATCTGTGTCAGGTCGTTTGTACCGAAGCAGAAGAACTCAGCTTCCTTAGCGATATCGTCAGCGGTCAGAGCTGCACGAGGAATCTCGATCATTGTACCAACTTCGTACTTCAGCTCAACACCAGCCTCAGCGATAACAGCGTCAGCAGTCTTAACAACTACATCCTTAACGAACTTCAGCTCCTTGATCTCGCCAACGAGGGGGATCATGATCTCGGGAACGAGGTTCCAGTCGGGATGAGCCTTCTTAACATTGATAGCAGCCTTGATAACAGCAGCTGTCTGCATCTTAGCGATCTCGGGGTATGTTACAGCGAGACGGCATCCACGGTGACCCATCATGGGGTTAAACTCGTGGAGAGATGCGATGATATCCTTGATAGCCTGTACAGACTTGCCCTGTGCAGCAGCAAGAGCAGCGATGTCAGCCTCTTCTGTGGGAACGAATTCGTGCAGAGGAGGATCGAGGAATCTGATTGTTACAGGGTTACCCTCGAGTGCTTCGTAGAGAGCCTCGAAGTCAGCCTGCTGGATGGGCTCGATCTTAGCAAGAGCAGCCTCACGCTCTTCAACTGTATCAGCACAGATCATCTCACGGAATGCAGCGATTCTGTCAGCCTCGAAGAACATGTGCTCTGTACGGCAGAGACCGATACCCTCAGCGCCCAGCTCACGAGCCTTCTTAGCGTCAGCGGGTGTATCAGCGTTTGTTCTAACCTTCAGAACTCTGTACTTGTCAGCCCAAGCCATGATTCTGCCGAACTCGCCAGCGATTGTAGCGTCTACAGTGGGGATAAGGCCATCGTAGATGTTACCTGTTGTACCGTCGATGGAGATGCAATCGCCCTCGTGGTATGTCTTGCCAGCCAGTGTGAACTGCTTGTTGTCTTCATCCATCTTGATGTCGCCGCAACCGGATACGCAGCATGTACCCATACCACGAGCAACTACTGCTGCGTGAGATGTCATACCGCCACGTACTGTCAGGATACCCTGAGAAGCCTTCATACCTGTGATATCTTCGGGAGATGTTTCCAGACG
>JAFTXQ010000003.1 GCA_017461565.1 Oscillospiraceae bacterium | reverse complement strand
TGTATATGCGGACGTACTCAAAAGCTCAAAGATGAAGGTTGCGGATTTAATATCGCTTAAACTTGCATAATACAAGAGGATACAAAAAATCCCGTTGTTTTGCAACAACGGGATTTGTCCTTGAAATAATGACAGAAAAATGACATTTTTCTGTTTTTGTATGCCCCAAACCGTATAAATACGAGGTTTGTAAGGGCTGAAATTATCTCTTGGAGAACTGGGGAGCACGACGTGCAGCCTTGAGACCGTACTTCTTTCTCTCCTTCATTCTGGGGTCACGTGTCAGGAAGCCAGCCTTCTTGAGAACGGGACGCAGCTCGTCAGAGTACTGGAGCAGTGCTCTGGAAAGGCCGTGGCGGATAGCACCGGCCTGGCCTGTAACGCCGCCGCCTGCAACTGTGCAAACGATGTCGAACTTCTCAACTGTATCTGTGAGAGTGAGGGGCTGACGAACGATGAGCTTCAGTGTATCAAGACCGAAGTAATCATCAATGTTTCTGCCATTGATTGTGATAGTACCGCTACCGGGGTATACTCTGACTCTGGCAACAGAGTGCTTTCTTCTACCTGTGCCATAGTAGTAAGGTTTAGAATCGTACATTTTCAGCCCTCCTTAAAACTTGTACTCAACGGGCTTCTGAGCCGCGTTCTTGTGCTCTGCACCTGCATAGCAGCGAAGTCTGGTCATAGCCTTTCTGCCGATTGTGGTGTCAGGGATCATGCCGTTTACAGCAAGTGTCATAGCCTTCTCGGGGTTCTTTTCCATCAGGGTGTCGTAACGGATCTCCTTCAGGTGTCCGATCCAGCCTGTGTGCCATCTGTAGTACTTCTTCTCAAGCTTCTTGCCTGTGAGAACTGCCTTAGCGCAGTTGATGATGATAACGTGATCGCCGCAGTCGCAGTGGGGAGCGAATGTTACCTTGTGCTTGCCTCTGAGCAGGTGAGCAGCCATTGCAGCTACACGACCGAGGGGACGGCCTGCAGCGTCAAGTACATACCAGCTGCGCTCTACTGTTTCAGCCTTGGGCATATATGTTGCCATACTTTTTTCCTCCTTGTATTTCGGTTTTACCGATCTTATTCTTCTGATAATACTGCGGATCACGCAATATCACCATTACACAACATTGATAATTATACACGCAAAAAAAGGATTTGTCAAGGCTTTTTAACATCGGATTTTAAATATATCCCTTTTTCTTTGCTTTTCTCTCGGTTTCTCTCTGTTTTTCTCTCTTTCTTGCGATTCATTTCATTTTTCGGTGAATTTTCAAAACAGCGAGAAATAAAGAGATCAAAAGAGAAAACAGGAGTATTTGCAGAATTGTTTTTGTAGCCATTTCAAACAAAATAAACATAACCACCACATAAGTGGTGGTTATGACGATTATCAGGCTTTTGTTACGAGCGGAAATCACATCAGCTTGTTGTACAGCTCGGTGATCTCCTCAACAGATGTGTCTCTGGGGTTGCCGGGACGACATGCGTCATCGTAAGCGGACTGAGCGAGGAATGCAATATCCTCGGGCTTTACGATGTCCTTGAGGTCAGCAGGGATGCCGACATCGATGGAGAGCTGCTTGACAGCGTCGATAGCAGCCTTTCTGTACTCGTCCTGAGTCATGTTCTCTGTACCCTTAACGCCCATAGCCTTTGCGATGTCACGGTACTTCTCGCCTGTGCAGGGAGCGTTGTACTCCATAACTGTGGGGAGGATGATAGCGTTTGCTACGCCGTGGGGTGTATCATACAGCGCACCGAGGGGGTGAGCCATGGAGTGAACGATACCAAGACCTACGTTGGAGAAGCCCATACCTGCAACATACTGACCGAGAGCCATACCCTCTCTGCCGTCGGGAGTGTTGTCAACTGCACCTCTGAGAGAGCGTGCAATGATCTCGATAGCCTTGAGATGGAACATATCGGAAAGCTCCCATGCGCCCTTGGTGATGTAGCCCTCGATAGCGTGAGTGAGAGCGTCCATACCTGTTGCAGCTGTAAGACCCTTGGGCATTGTGGACATCATATCGGGGTCAACAACTGCTACGATCGGGATATCATGGGGGTCTACGCAAACCATCTTGCGGTCCTTTTCAACGTCTGTGATAACGTAGTTGATGGTAACCTCAGCGGCTGTACCTGCTGTTGTGGGAACAGCGATGATGGGAACGCAGGGCTTTGTCGTGGGAGCAACGCCCTCAAGGCTTCTTACATCAGCGAACTCGGGATTGTTGATGATTATGCCGATTGCTTTTGCGGTATCCATGGAGGAGCCGCCGCCTACTGCGATGATATAATCTGCGCCGCTTGCCTTGAAAGCTGCAACGCCGTTCTGAACGTTTTCAATGGTGGGGTTGGGCTTGATATCGGAATAGAGCTCATAAACAAGACCTGCGTTGTCAAGAACGTCTGTTACCTTCTTGGTAACGCCGAACTTGATAAGGTCGGGGTCAGAGCACAGGAGAGCCTTGTTGAAGCCTCTGTTCTTTGCCTCGTCAGCGATAGCGGAGATAGCGCCTGCGCCGTGATAGGAGGTCTCATTAAGAATAAAACGATTAGCCATAGGATTTTACCATTCCTTTCGTTGTTTGTTTTTATGTAAGCCTTGCGGCTTTCGAAACCGATTAAACAAAACCGCTGCGGCGGTTAAGCTCGCAGCGGAACGCCGTTTATTTCATTGAGTGAACAAGCTCGCTGGTCTCGTTGAGCAGGGTCTTAAGCTCTTCGATAGCCTTTACATTCTGCTCTACGCCCTTTGTCATGTCAAGAAGCTGTGCGTTGATGCCGTTAATGGCCTTCTTGATATCGTTAAGGGTAGCCTCAACATCGCCTGCCTGCTTTGTGTTGCGGTTAGCGAGTGTACGAACCTCCTGTGCGATAACGTTGAAGCCTGCGCCTGTCGTGCCACCTGCACGCTTAGCCTCGATAGAAGCGTTGAAGCCGATAAGGGTAAGCTGTGTGGAAGCGCTTTCGATAGCCTTAACAATGCCGTCAGTGCTGTCAACAGCCTTTACGCAGGAAGCGGTAGCCTCCTCGATATGCTGGAATGCGTCGTTAACGCTTGCCATCTGATTTGTAACAGTGTCGATCTGCTGCTGGATAGCGTCAAACTTTGCGTTGATCTCGTCAAGCGCAGCCTCGCTCTCGGCAGTCTTCTGCACAGCAAGCATACGCTGATAGCCGACCTCAGACAGTGCGTTTGCCATCTGGTAAAGCAGGTTTGCGGCAGCATCGATCTGCTCCTTGGGAACGATCTTGATCTTTTTCAGAGCCTCTATGTACTCGTCGGGATCTACGCCGATCTCTGCAGCGATCTTACGGAACTTTTCCTCGTCGGGCTCCTCGGGAAGTACCTGTCCGCCGATAAGAGAGCCGATATGCTTTCCGTTGAGGATAATAGGTGCTGCAAAATCCACCAGGCCGCCGTGGCAGTAGTAAACTGCGGGCTTTCCTGTCTTGCTGGACTCCTCGCCGCCCTGAAGATCGCACTTATTGCAGCGCTCACATCCCACTTTGGAAGCTCTTGTAAAGTTCATGCAGAAGTCTGTACCGTTACTAAGCTCTGTTACAGAACCTGTGTCATCAGTGGTAAGTGCAGCCATACCGGTAGCCTCAGCGAAAGCGTCCTGAAGGCTCTGAAGAGTCTGACGATCGATAATATCAAGCAAGGTAATGTTTTCGTTATTCATAAAGACCTGCTCCTTTTCTCATAAGTATTTATTATATTATACAATAAATTCCCAAATAAATCAAGAGCTTTTATGTAAAAAACGACCCACGCAAATATAAAATACCAGTGGTAATTTGTACACAATCACCAAACACATCTGCTTTATGATAAATGCAACAGAGGAATATAATAGGGAATACTGTCGAAAAACGCTCTTTTTTTCCGTCATATCATACAAAATTTTATGTTTTGCATAAGCTGCACTTGAAAATAACGCCGAAAGAAGATATAATAAAGAATAGGTATATTTAAAAACCAACACGAGAGGATGGATAACGCTATGGAATTTCTCAGCGAGCGCACAGCATTCACGCTGCTTTCGGAGACTGTCGTAAAAGCAGGCGTATCGCTTTTCAATGCTGTGAAATATATTTATATGATCGCAGACAAGGATTTTTACAACATAAATATCAAGGATATATTCAAGATCGCACTGAACAACGTAGCGGAAACAGCAGCGCTGCACAATACAGGCATAAAGCTGGATAAAGAGCGCTGTGCAGAAATGAGCTCTCCCGAGTACGAGCGTGTTCTGTCGCTTATGGTGTATTCATTTGCAGTTCGTCTGCCCGAGCTCAAAAACATCAAGACAGCGGGCGGATATCTCAACGATAAGCAGATAAAGACCATATACGATATGGTGATAGATAAAGGCGCAGGCAACTATGACAATGTAATCACGCTTGATTTTGAAGAGGTGCGCCGCATGGTAAAAGCAGGAAAGCCGGTACCGACCTATGACGCCGAATGGTACAAGGGGTACATATACACCTATGTGCCTGCGCTTTCTGCGATAACAAACAAAAACCTGCTGCTGCTAGGCAGTGCCGATATACTATTCACGCTGTTCCACAGCTGCCTTGAAGAGGAGCTTACAAGGATACTCAACGCAATGTCGGCAAAAGCATAATAAAACCTAACGGAGGAAACAAGAATGAGTAAGGTAAAGATCACAGCAGACACCGTGTGCGACCTGTCGGAGGAGCTGAAACAGCGCTATGATATCAGCACTATCCCACTTTACGTATCAAAGGGTGGAGAGACCTTCAGGGACGGACTTGAGATCACACAGAACGAGGTCTTTGCACACTACCGCACAACAGGCAAGCTCTGTTCAACCGCAGCAATAAACATCGATGATTTTTCACGCTTCTTCCAGGAGCAGCTCAAAGATTGCGATGAGCTCATCATCATCACAATAAGCTCCGAGTTTTCAAGCTGCTATCAGAATGCCTGCATAGCTGCCGAGGATTTTGAGGGCGTATATGTGGTGGATTCCAGAAACCTCTCCACAGGCGAGGGACTTGTGGCTGTCGCTGCTGCAAAGCTTGCACAGCAGGGACTTCCCGCAGGAGAGATAGTTACAAGATTGCAGCAGGACATCATCCCCAAGGTGGACGCAAGCTTCTTTGTTGCAAATGTTGAGTATCTTCATAAAGGCGGACGGTGTTCTTCCATAGCTGCGCTTGGTGCAAATCTGCTGAAACTCAGACCGTGCATCGATGTTATTGATGGTAAGATGAAGGTCACAAAGAAATACCGTGGCGGTATGGAAAAATGCATGAAGGAATACGTCAAGGACAGACTTACAGACATGGCTTACGATGACGAGCTCATCTTTGTTACCCACACCTGCACGGACGATTTTGCAAAGCTTACCGCAGAGGAAGTAAAAAAGAACGGAAAATTCAAGGAGATCGCCATTACCGAAGCAGGTTGTACGGTAGCCTGCCATTGCGGTGAGGACACTCTCGGAATACTCTTCATCCGCAAATAAGCAATTGTACAGGCAATGCCGCATATAATTCACCGAAACGAGGTGTTATTTTATGCAGCATATCCACAAATACTCCTACATCGGATCAGAACGTCCTGCACTTATAGGAATACTGCACGGCGGACTCGGTCACGAGGACATCAACGGCACAGCAACAGTGTTCTGGCTGCCCGAGGCACTGTACTTCGAGGCACAGTTCACAGGACTGCCACCATCCGAGGTTTTCGGCCTGCATATCCACGACGGAATTTTGTGCGGATCAGCCGAAAGCGGCTTCGAAGAAGCCGGAGATCACTTCACAAACTGCGGAGACATCGGAATCTGGTGCGACAAACACCCCTATCATGCCGGCGACCTGCCTCCCGTTTTTTCGGATGAGGACGGAAATGCGGTAATGGGAGTGTATCTCGGAAAAGTTAGCGCCGAGGAGATATCAGGTAAGACGATCGTCCTGCATAATATGCGTGACGACTTTACAACACAGCCGTCAGGCGGCTCAGGCGTGCGAATAGCCTGCGGCATCATAGGAGAATATCTTTAAAAAGGGAACGGAGCGGCATTACCGTTCCGTAACACATAAACCAAAAACAAAGGAGAATAAAATCATGGCAAGTGAGATCAGAAACGCCGACCTCTGGGAGAGCGGCGCCAGAAAAATAGAATGGGTCAAGCGTAATATGCCGCTGCTCCGTGGTATCGAGCAGGAATTTGCAGCAGAAAAGCCTTTCGCCGGACTGCGTGTAGCACTCTCTGTACATCTTGAAGCAAAGACGGCATACCTGTGCAAGGTGCTTGCGGCAGGCGGCGCAGAGATGTATGTAACAGGAAGCAATCCTCTTTCCACACAGGATGATGTTGCGGCTGCGCTGGTACACGACGGACTTAACGTATTTGCATGGTATGACGCTACTGACGAAGAATACCACCGTCATATTTCCAAGGTCATCGATGCACGCCCCAATGTTATTATCGACGACGGCGGCGACCTTGTAAACCTTATCCACAACGAGCGTCCCGAGCTTATCCCCGAGGTGCTCGGCGGCTGCGAGGAGACCACCACAGGCATCATCCGTCTGCTGGCTATGGACAAGGCAGGCGCACTCAAATTCCCCATGGTACTTGTAAACGACGCAGACTGCAAGCACCTGTTTGATAACCGCTACGGCACAGGCCAGTCCGTATGGGATGGCATCAACCGTACAACAAACCTTATCGTTGCAGGCAAGAATGTTGTAGTTGCAGGCTACGGCTGGTGTGGCAAGGGCGTTGCTATGCGTGCAAAGGGTCTTGGCGCAGAGGTCATCGTCACAGAGATCGATCCCATCAAGGCTATGGAGGCTGTAATGGACGGCTTCAAGGTAATGCCCATGCGTGAGGCTGCAAAGATAGGCGATTTCTTTGTCACAGTAACAGGCTGTGCGGACGTTATCGGAGAGGAAGCATTCCTCAATATGAAGGACGGCGCCATCTGCTGCAACGCAGGTCACTTCGACGTAGAAGTAAATATGGCTAAGCTCCGTGAGATCGCTGTTGACAGCTATCTTGCAAGAAACAATATCATGGGCTACAAGCTCGCAAACGGCAATACTGTATTCATCATCGCAGAGGGCAGACTTGTAAACCTTGCAGCAGGCGACGGACACCCCGCAGAGATCATGGATATGAGCTTTGCTATCCAGGCACTCTCCGCACTGCACGTTGTAAAGAACAAGGGCAAGCTTGGCGCAGAGGGCAACATGACTGTAAATGTTCCTGCCGAGGTTGACAGAGAGGTCGCACTGCGCAAGATAGCAAGCTGGGGCATTGAGATCGACAAGCTTACCGAGGAGCAGGAGAAATATCTCAACGGCTGGGAAGTCTGATGCGCCCTTATATCAGGAGGTCTTACATGAACGAAGTATACGAAAAGCTGTTAAAATGCTATGATTCCTTTGAAAAGAAGATAAGCTTCAAGCCTGAGCTTGCACTTATCCTCGGCAGCGGTCTGGGCGACTATGCCGACACCATGGATGTCAGAGAGGTGCTGGATTACGGAGAGCTTGAGGGCTTCCCTATCTCTACCGTTGCAGGACACAAGGGTCGTTTTGTGTTCGGCTATGCAGGCGGAGTTCCGATAGTTGCAATGCAGGGCAGAGTCCACTATTACGAGGGCTACCCGATGCAGGACGTAGTGCTTCCCACTCGTCTTATGAAGCTGATGGGCGCAAAAACGCTGTTCCTTACAAATGCGGCAGGCGGCATCAACCGCACCTTCAACTGCGGCGATTTCATGATGATAACCGATCACATCTCGTCTTTCGTGCCCTCTCCCCTTATCGGTGCGAATATCGACGAGCTTGGCGTGCGCTTCCCTGATATGTCGGAGATTTATTCAAAGCGTCTGCGCAATATCATAAGAAATGCGGCTACCGATGAGAAGATACCCCTCAGAGAGGGCGTATATGTGCAGACCACAGGACCCAACTACGAGTCTCCTGCCGAGATAAGGATGTATTCCTCTCTCGGTGCAGATGCAGTGGGAATGTCCACCGCAGTCGAAGCTATCGCCGCACGCCATGCGGGTATGGAAATATGCGGTATAAGCTGTATCTCTAACCTTGCGGCAGGAATCTCGCAGAATCCTCTCACCCATGCCGAGGTACAGGAGACCGCCGACCGTGTTGCGCCGATGTTCAAGCGACTTGTAACAAGGGCGATCACGGATATCCACGCCGCAAAGTAACATGGTGCTGATGATTAGCGGCGCTTCCCACACGGGTAAGACTGCACTGGCACATAAGCTGCTGAAAAAATACAGCATCCCGTACCTGTCGATAGATCACCTGAAAATGGGACTCATCCGAAGTGGACAGACACCCCTTACTCCCGAGGATGACGAGGAGCTTGTACCGTATCTCTGGAGCATCGTAAAGGAGATCGTCAAGACCGCCGTGGAGAACAGGCAGGATCTGATCATCGAGGGCTGCTATATCCCTTTCGACTGGCGGGACAGCTTTGACGAAGCATATCTCAGTGATATCCGATGCGTCTGGCTGATAATGTCCGAGGACTATATCCGCCGCAATTTCGGTGATATAAAGAAATATGCAAACGTCATCGAAAACAGGCTTGACGACGGATGGCTGACTCCCGAGGCATTGATACGTGACAATGCCGAAAACCTTGCAGGATGTATCAAACATGGCTGCGAATATGTTACGATATCGGATATCTATTCACCTGATATTGTATTATAGGCACATCGCAAATCACAGCAACATAATTATAGCGTATCATTTAAACAAACAGGCGTATGCGATCGCATACGCCTGTTTGGCTTTATCTCTCAAAAGGTCTGTTAAACGAGCCTATCTCGATCAGATTCCCCTCAGGGTCTGCAATGTAACAAGTGCGCTGACCCCATGGCTCATCTTCGGGTGCCAGCACGGATACTGCGCCCTTTGAAACTGCATCGGCATAGGCCTTGTCGACCTCTTCAAAGGTATCGACATAAAGAGCGATCTCAAAATGCCCGTTGAGCCCTTTTATATACTCGTATTTACGGCTTGTCATATTTTCAAAATCATTTCTGCCGTAAAGCAGGAACAGTGTGCCATCCTTAACAAGATACACATTTGAGGTATCCTCACCCTCTTTTATCTCAAAGCCAAGCACATCACGGTAAAAGCGTATCATTTTACCCATATCTTTTACAAATAACCCGAAGCCATCCAATCTCATCATAACTAAACCTCCTTATACATAAACATAACAAACTCGTTGTTTGTAAATCCGTTCTTGCGATAAAAATCCCGAGCAGGCGCATATTTATTTGTGCAGAGCGTAAGCCCTGCAAGACCGTGCTCCTGTACATATTTCTCAGCAGCATTCATCAGCATACCGCCATAGCCGCCTCTCTGCTTTTCGGGAAGAACAAACATTTCATCGATGTAAAGCTCGCTATTGTTCCACCACACCTTTTCGTGGGCAAACATAGCGCCAACAATCTTTCCGTTTTCCTCAAGAATAAAGCCGACAAATTTCTTTGCCTCAAAATAATCCTCAAGATAAGCCTCACCCGTTTTCATCGTCCAGTGGCATTGCCACATCTCATTATTATAAACCGCACACAAGATCTCTGCGCAGTGGGCAATGTCCCCGCAATTCATTTTACGTATCACACTATCATCTCCCGTATTATTCCGTAAGCCCTGTCCCAATCGTTTTGCGGATCAGCAATAACTATATTCTCAATATCAAGCTGCGACAATATCTCAAGCTCCCTTTTCTGCCTTTCTTCAAGACAGGCAACATATCCATCAAAGCCCTGTGCGTTTATACTTTTGCCGTA
Source organism: Oscillospiraceae bacterium (assembly GCA_017461565.1). Classification (GTDB taxonomy): domain Bacteria; phylum Bacillota; class Clostridia; order Oscillospirales; family Ruminococcaceae; genus CAG-115. The sequence goes on along the minus strand of JAFTXQ010000003.1, from coordinate 153,908 downwards.
AGCGCTGTTGATGTGATAATCTATAACTCCGTCAAGCCAGCCCTCCCGTTCTTTTGACGCCTTTTCAACAGAATGTCTTATATCATCATTTTTAAGATAAATCACAACAGGCTTCAACGGCTTGATAATTTCTGCAATTTTTGCTATGTACTCATAAGACTGCAAGTATGACATTCCAAACCGCATCATCGTTTCGCACATAGGGTTCTGTAAAAACACACAATTAAACACATAAACAGTATCGTTATATGCGCCATTCACAAAATCCAGCCACTTTTCCAGCATGACAGGATATTCCGTTTCCCACGGAAGAAAATCGTAAATTTTGTATTTCAGCAATCTATCTGACAGTTCTCCATCAAATGCGGCAAGAGGGGCGATATATCCATCTTTTTTGTTTTGGCAAACCGACGTTATCTTTTCCTGTTCCGATTTGCTGAAGCCGTGCAGATCCGCTTCATTAAGGAAAGCATGAAATTCATAGTCGGCAGGATGATCTCCTGAGCCTTCATCAATACAGCAAACATTATGCTTTTTCTTCAGCTCTTCCGCCACAAATGCAGAGGTTGTGCTCTTGCCTGAGCAGGGAAGTCCTTCAATTATATAAAGCTTGCCCATACACGTCCTATTCTTCCTTCCTAAAATCTATTCCCGCTTTTTTAGCCTGACTGCACAGATCCTTTGTCTGCAAATTGTACTGCTTTCCGTCCTTTATGAAATGCGTTCCGCATTGTCTGAATTCAAATGATACATTTTTACGGATACACTGTTCCCTTATATCAAGCACCCACGAATAATCAAGAGGTCTGGCATTGCGGTCCGATTCTCCGCCAACGATCACCAGTTCAATATCATCAAGATATCTTTCGATATTTATCCGCTCAAGCAAGGGCTGAGCGGTTATACACCTGTGCTTTACAGGAAGTCTGCTAAAGAGTCCAAGCTTGTAGTCAACGTTTTTCTGATCTTCTACGGTACAGCATACCACTACATTTTCATATCCGTCGCCCCAGTCATCGGGAACACAATCCAAAAATCTGTCGATACGCTTTGTGAGGAACAAAAAAGTACAGTCCTGACGTTCTTTTATCATCTGCCAACATTCTGTTCTCCATATATCCGCTTCTGCGATAAGGAAATCCGTTGAAAAGCAGGTGTAGACGATACCCGATCTCATTTTGTAGTTGCCATTTTTAAAGCGTTCAACAGGCTTGCTGAAATCTTTTGTTTGCACTATCTCATCCGTATCGATGCCACGCCTTGCATCACCCTTATGTATGTAGCAATGCAGACAACCATCACTGCACCTTTTGCATCCTCTCCATGGGTTCCACATTGACATAGTTATACCTTTAGCCTTCTGCAATAGATCCTGCTCATGTCATTCGAGATATCAACACGGCTTTCGATATATGTAAAGCCGTATTTTTCGTAAAGTCCGACATGGTCGGTGGCAATATATACATTCTCAAAGCCTTGTTCCATTGCTTTACCGCAGGCATATTCCACAAGCTCTCCGCTGTATCTGTTGCCACGATATTCAGGCGAGGTAAACACAAAGCCTATCCAGGGAAAAAGCGTGTCATCATCAACACAATCCTTTTGTGTCAATGTGCAGAATGAAACGATCTTATCTTCATCGGCCATTATTATCAGGCTTCCGTCTCCTGTCATTTCATGGAACTTATCCTGCTCCAACAGATCCGCAAGGAATTTTGCCGCTCCCCAGTCACATTCACGGATCCTTTCTGTCCACTGCTTTTGTTCGCTGCTGTTCTTTAGATCAAGTATCTTCATCACTTGTATCTTCCCTCCAATTCTTCAATGGTCGGCTGATGCTTTTCCATACGGTACTCCTTTCCGTATGGGTCACGGTCAAGGAATTTGTGCGTATAAAGCTCACGCCTCAGGGTCGCAGGGTCACCGAAGGTATGCCATTCGCCAAGAACGGCATTTATCTCCTTTTCAGTATAGACCTTGCCCTTGTCGATTTTTTCCGCAATATATATCAGCGCATAAAGCTTCATTTTTCTTTTTGACGGATAAGAAACAAGTCTGCCGTTTCCGTCAAGAAAATTTTTCAGGATCTCTTTCATTTGCTCTCCCCAATAATTTTCGAATCCATATTGAACACTAAAACCCACTTGCCATCACGCTTTTCCCATGTTGATGTAACGTGAAAAGCTCCTCCCAAATCCGCATTTTCGGGAGCATCGGCAGTCGTCTTAACAACATAATGTACCTGCACGGTCTTGTCCGTTTCATGCACAACTTCAAAATTGCTTATATCAAAATCTGTAATCCCGAACTCGCTGATAATTTCAGCATATTCCGCACCGGTACAGCGATAACCTCCGCAGACCATAATTGCGTCAGTTGAAACAAGTTTCGTAAATTCGGCTTTATCTCCGTCCATTGCGGATCGCCACATTTTGTTTTCAAGCTTGTAGATCATATCATATTCCTTATCTTCTTTTATACACAACAATTCTGTATCGATACAATTATATTGCCCTCACGCTTTATATACCTTGCTATAAAGCTTTTTCATCCCAACACCATTTACACTCAGTTTTCCAATGACGGCTTGCGCAATCCGTACCACATAACGCTCCGGTGACTAATTCCATCTCTTTTTCTTTGGTTCAGGCAATTCCTCATACATTGTCTCAAAAAGCGTTTTCAGAAACTCCCTGTCGTCAACATTTTCAACAAGCAGCATATCCTTTGCACCCTCGTATGGCGGCTCATAAACCGCATCCGGCATAAGCCTTGCCGCACTCTTCACAGGTTTCACAAGCAAGCGATCGTCGCAAAGATACGCCGCAATTTTTCCGTGATGGCAGATAATATATTCGCCCATCATCTGACGATGAGAAATACCGTCAAGCTGTGAAAGCTGTTCAAGAATATGATCAAGATAATCCTTTGATGTCGACATAGTTAACTCCCCAAGGTTTCAGCAAAGATCATTTTTAAAATATCACTCGGAATATCCTGCTTTGCATAGATCTGCAGCATTCCCTTTGGGGTGATCTTATAATCCGAAAGCTTATCCTTGTGCCGAATTACCGCACTCGCTTCAACGTTGATATGATCTTGAAAAGAAATCAACCTCACGACCTTATCTCCGTTGTAATAACTAGGCAGCCTTGCCCACATCGTTTCTTCCGGTGCAATGCAAGCGCTGTCAAAAATCAGTTGACGGATCTCTGTAAACATATCAGCAATTTCTTCCGGGTATTTTTCAAGGTATGATCTTATCTGTTGGTTCATTTTGCACCTCATATTTTATATCAGATATTCTTCTGATCTTCATTGCTCTCCGCAAACTCTCTATGTACAGCCTCTACCCTGTCCCGTATATCAAGGAAGATATCAGCGATCAACGGGTCAAAATCCTGTCCACTGCCCTGCTCGATTATCTCAAAGCACTTATCCATCGGCATTGCTTCACGATAACAGCGCCTCTCCGAAACGGCGTCAAATACGTCAGCAACTGCCATGATCCTTGCACAAAGCGGAATATTCTTCCGTTTAAGCCCCTCGGGGTAGCCTCTGCCGTTCCATTTTTCGTGATGATAACGTGCAACCTCAAAAGCCATCTTTCTGAAATCTTCATCACCAAGATTGCGGAAGGTCTCACGGATTATATCGCCGCCATTTGCGGCATGCTTCTTCATTTCATCAAACTCCTCATCGGTAAGCCTTCCGGGCTTTTGCAGTACAGCATCAGGTACGGAGATCTTTCCGATGTCATGCATAGGTGCAGCTTTCAGAAGGTTCGTGATATAGTCCTTTGTAAGCGTTTCACTGTAATATCCCCTGTTTCGCAGTTCGTCAGCAATAAGCTCAACATAGCGGCTGGTGCGCTTTATGTGCCCTCCTGTGCTGTTGTCACGGTTTTCAATAAGGTTTGCAAAGCTCATTACCGTTTCGTTGTGGAAATGGGACAGCTCTCTTATCGCAGGATTTTCAAGATTGAGATAGACCCCAAGAATGAAAATGGTCACCGCAATACTTGAAATAAGGGTCTCGGGGAAGATCATCTGCACCGCAGTCGTCACAGCAAGCACAAGAAGATATGTAAAAATACTTGCACGCTTATGACTTTCGATATAGCGCCACCTGCGGAAAAACGCAAACGCCGACATGATTATATAAACCGTCGCCATAATAAAACAGGTATACGCCGAAACACCCATTGAGTAGTTTGTGATCCTGCCGCTGATGTACTCAAGAGAACCGATATTGCATAAAACAACCAACACATTCGCTGCAAACGGCAGAAAGACCAGCGCTTTTCCGGATCTGCTTTCCGGCATCGCACCTGTAATATGGAGCATATACAGAAACAGTACAAAGATAACCGAGTCAAGACCAGTAAGGAACAATCCATGCAATATAGTATTGAGCGGTGTATCGATCAGCTCACTGCAGTTTACCGTAAAAGCCGTCATTCCATCAAGCACAACGCTGAAAATTCCAAGCATAAGCAGTTTAGCGAATAATTTTCCTTTCACTTTGTACCTTCCGCACTCACGCACATATATGAACGCAACATACATAAGTACCGCAAAGCATCCTATCTGAAGCTTGATATGTTCCATATCATCACCGCCTTAATGCTTTTCGGGAATAGTAGTACAGCTTTCCGCCCTGCCCGATTTTATCAGCATAAGCATTGCCACAAACTCACGGCTCAGCATATCCTGGATTTCGTTTGGTGAAAATCTGCACACACCTGTTGCAATAAGCGCACCTATTGCATAGGTGTTGATCCAGTTATGCTTGAACAGCAGCCTTGCGTTTTCATAGCTCAATTCATAATCACGCTGTATTACCTCAACGCTGAGAGCTGCCATGTCTCCGAGATTTGCAAACACATCGTCAAAATTCTGCGCCTCAGGCTTCTCAGTCATAAACAGCAATCGATACAGCTTCGGCTGCTCCACAGCAAACAAGATCATCTGCACTCCAAGCTCCTTATACACAGGTGTATAATCCATAGCTCTCCTTGCATATACCTCAAACCTTGCAAGTGCAGCCTTGCGCACTTCGGCAAGGACCTCCTCCATATTTTTGAACGCAGTAAAGATCGGACGTGCTGAAGTACCCAGTGCGGCGCCCAACTCACGGGCAGTAAGCGCCTTGATACCACGCTCTGCGGCAAGATCAACGGCAACATCAATGATTTCTTCTCTTGTATATCTGGCTTTCGGCGGCATTATTATTCCCCTTTACAAAACAATCGTTGTGTAACGTTTGTTTTATTATATCAGAAATAGATTTATTTGTCAATAAGGAAATATCTATTCCGAAAAAACACCCGGGCCCTCAACAAAATCCGGCAGATCAGTTCACCGATCCGGAACAGCGGTTGAATATCTGTACCGATAAATCCACAATATATTACAGGAGGATGATGATTATGAATATTGTCAAAGCTACGGCGGCCCTGCTCTTTACGCTGAGTATATTATTTGTGACAGGCTGCAGCATACCCAAGCGGCATATAACCGACAAATCAGAAGTGCCGCAAAATATAGAAAACAAAACTATAAGGCTTACGATATGGGGCGAGCCTCAGCAACAGGAGCTTTTGAGAGAGATGTGCAAGGCATTCACTGACAATAATCGAAGCAAGCATTATGCGATCAGCTTCAGTGCAGTTGATACCGACGATTGCGCCGAAGAGGTGCTTGACAGCATCACACAGGCAGCAGATATTTTCTTTTTTTCGTCTTGTGACATCAAAGAGCTTGTATCGGAAGGAGCGCTAGCTGCCGTAAACGGTTCAAGCGGCGTTTTGCAGTCATGCTTCGGAGATGCACTGAAATGCGCCTCCGAAAAAGGGAGAATATACGGTTACCCCTGTGAGGCAAAGACCTGTTTTCTTTACTATGACAAGACAAAATTCACCGAGGATGAGGCAGATAACCTGGATATCATGCTTCAGAAAGATATCGGCGCCGGGCTGAATATTGCGGCAGATATCAAGGACGAGCTGTGTCAGATGGCGTTTTTTCTGGGAGCAGGCTGCAGACCGTTAAGCGACGACGGATTCTGTCCCGAAAAATGCGATTTCAACAGCTCGGCAGGATTTCTCGCAGGCGAATATCTGCTCAGACTGACAGCTGACAACAATTTCATAAGCAGCTGCGATGACCGAAAAATAAAGCGTGGATTTGCTGATGGCAGCATCTCAGCTGCGATCTCTTGCACCGAAAACTGCGACGAGATAAAAAGCTCTCTCGGGAAAAACTACTCCGCTGCAAAGCTTCCGAAAATAACTCTGTCAAACGGAGAAACAGTGCAGCTTATAAGCACGGCGGAATATATCCTGATCGGAATAAACTCTGCAAGCGCTGCCAAAGATGAGGCGGAAAAGCTTGCCCAATGGCTTGCCGGAACAGAATGTCAGCGTAAGATGCTTGAAAAGCTGTCAGCAGCACCGACCGACACGCTATTGATGAATGACAAAAAACTTCTTTCAGGATATCCCGAGGTCAGCGCACTGATACAACAGCTTGAACATTCCGTTCCTCGTGGCAGCACAGAATGTTTCAGCAGCGCCGCAGAGGACTTTGCACAGGCTATCATATCAAACGAAGTGACAAAGCATAATCTTCAGGAAGCACTTGACGGGTATGTCGGAGCCGTACTGCTTGAGGCATCCGAAAATGACTGACAAGCGCTTGTAAAACCACAGATTATGTGTTAAAATATAACAGACAGATCTAACATCTTACAGGAGTGCGGAATGGACGGAAAATACGACTTTTCAGAGACAGACAGAAAATATGCCTGTAATTGCAGACTGGGCGCATCATACTCAAAAAGCAAAACTGAATTTGCTTTGTGGTCGCCCTATGCACAGCAGATCAAGCTCAATATTTATGAAAACAGCAGGAGCGCCGCACCTCATATCATACGACCTATGCAGATGGACCAAAAGGGCGTGTGGCGCTGCACTGTATCAGGAGACCTTGACGGAGCCTATTACACTTATTGCGTGACAGCTGACGGCATTACCCGAGAAACGCCCGATATATATTCCAAAAGTGCAGGTGCAAACGGACTTCGGAGTATGATATTCTCACAAAAATCTGTCTATGTAAAGGGCTGGGAAAATGACCGTCCGATCTCGCTTTCTTCTCCCTCGGACGCAGTAATATACGAGCTTCACGTGCGTGATTTCTCCATGGATGAAAATACAGATCATATACACCGTGGCAAATTCCTCGCTTTCTGCGAAGACAACGTCACCAACAGCTATGGGGATAGTGTCGGAGCAGACTATCTTAGTGGGCTTGGGATAACGCATGTGCACCTGCTGCCTGTAATGGACTTTGCAAGCATCGATGAGACTTCTCATAAAGCCCAGTTCAACTGGGGCTACGATCCGTTGCACTACAACGTCCCCGAAGGGAGCTATTCGTCCGATCCTTTTAATGGACTCACACGTGTCAAGGAGCTTCGCAGCTTGGTGATGGCGCTTCACAGACGCGGCATAGGCGTCATACTGGATGTGGTATACAATCATTCCTTTGACGCAGATGATTCGCCGTTCGGAAAGATCTTTCCACATTACTATTACAGACATAGCAACGGACACTACTCCAACGGCTCAGGCTGCGGAAATGAATTTGCATCCGAACGAAGAATGGCAGGCAGATTTATTTGCGACAGCCTGTGCGCACTTGCGGAAGATTATCACCTGGACGGCTTCCGTTTTGACCTGATGGGACTTACGGACATCGGAACGTTGAACCGCTGTGCAAAAAAACTGCGCCGCATAAATCCTGACATCCTGCTTTACGGCGAAGGCTGGACAGGCGGTTGCTCGCCGCTGCCCGAAGAACAACGTGCGCTGAAGCATCACGCCGAGAAACTCGACGGATTTGCAATGTTTTCTGACGACATCCGAGACGGCATCAAAGGCTCGGTATTTGACGACAGGGACTGCGGCTACATAAACGGAAACAAAACAAAAGAGCGGCGTGAGCTTATAAAATCCGTAATGTGCGGAGGAATATATCACCCCGATGTGATAAGACCCGAGCGCCAATGCTGGGCCAAAACGCCTTTGCATTGTATAAATTATGTAGAGTCGCACGACAATCTCACATTCTGGGACAAACTGTGCTTATCCATGCCCAAGGCTTCCTATGAGGAACGTCTGAGAGTGAACAAGCTTGGAGCGGCGCTGGTGTTTCTTGCACAGGGGATCCCATTTATACAGGCGGGACAGGAGCTTCTGCGCTCCAAGCCCGACTGCAATGGAGGATACGATCATAACAGTTATCGTTCCGACGACAGCGTAAACTGTATAAAATGGAACTTAGTCACCGAAAACCGCAGTATAATGGAATACTACAAAGGGCTTATCGCAATAAGAAAAGCATATCCCTTATTCCGTATGACGGATGCCGAGATCATACGGCAAAAGCTCCGATTTGAGGATCTGTCAGGATGCGCCTTCGCCATGCACATCGACGACCTTATATTGGTCATAAATCCGAACAGGCGTCCTGCTGCTATACGACTGCCTGAAGGAGTATTCGATATCCTTGCGGACGGAGTCCACGCAGGAGCTTCGTCTTCAGGAGAATGCAGAGGCAAGGTCTCCGCAATGCCACAGAGCATATTGTTGCTGAAATATCGGACTTGACAACTTCTTTTCGATTTGATATACTTTACAAAAAAGCTAAGGAGAAATTATGGACAACAAGAAAAAAATAGACTTCAAAAAGCACGTGCTTCCCGTTATATTGCTGGTCGCACTGATAATCGGAGGAATATTCTTCAAGGATGAGCTTGGCTTGCTGTTGGGCACCTCCGAAAGCTCAGGTTCAGGCTCGGGAGACACATACTATTCCGACACAGTCTCAGACAGCAGCTCATCAAAGCAGGATGATATATCCTCGGAAAACGATGAGATATCATCGCTTCCTGAAAGCACTCCGCAAAGCTCAGCAACCTCAACATCTTCAACGACCGAACAAAGCAGCTCCACAGAAAGCGTCCCCGAAACCTCAGCACCGACGGAAAGCAAGGTCGAAATAGAATACTACTTCCGTTCGGAATCAAAATACACACAGCATTACGAAAAGCATGGCGATGAATTTACACCAATTTTCGGAAAGATAACCCTTGAAGAATACCTTGAACATGCAAATGCACTGATAGCAAGCGAGGATGAGGATATACTTACAAAATACTCCGATGACGGAGATTTCATGTATTTCAGAGAGTCTACGGGAGAATTTTTAGTGCTTGCGGACGATGGCTACATAAGGACCTACTTCATTCCGGATGACGGAATAGAATACTGGAACAGACAGTGAGGTGCAATATGAATCATCCATGTCAATGCTGCGGTAACCTTACCGTAAGCGAAGCTTATGATATATGCCCCGTGTGCTATTGGGAGGACGATCCATCTCAGGCGGAGTGTCCCGATTGTGCAGGCGGCGCAAACGGCATAAGCCTTATCGAAGCCAAGCGCAATTATAACCTGTTCGGTGCCTGCGAAGAACGCCTGCTGCGCTATGTAAGGCCTCCTCACAGCGAAGAGATACCACAAAGAAAGTCAGAAGAATAAAAACAGCTCCGAAAGCTTATCGAACTTTCGGAGCTGTTTTTTTGACAAAATCATATTATACAGGCATCAAGCAGGAATATAACCATATTTTTCGGGGAATTTAATAAACAAGTGCCGTGCAGCGCTGCACGGATTTTATTTTTACAGATCAGAAAATGGAGGATATATATGAATAAAGCAGATACGCCAAACGCTCCTTGCGTTTTTTCTCCGCTTAACGGAAAGGTCGTTCCGCTTTCAGATGTCCCTGACCCTGTATTTGCAGACAGGATACTGGGAGACGGATGTGCCATCATGCCATCTGATGGAAAGATATACAGCCCTGTAAACGGCGAGATATCTTCCGTAGCAGAGGCAAAGCACGCCTACGGTTTTTCGTCAGAGGACGGTCTTGAGATACTGGTGCACTTCGGACTTGAAACAGTTTCACTGAAAGGCGAGGGCTTCAGATCTTATAAAAAAGTCGGAGACAAAGTAAAAGCAGGAGAGCTTATCGCAGAAGCTGATATCAAACTGCTAAGTGAAAAAGGAATAACTACGCTCACTCCCGTAATAATATGCGACGGCGCTCAGGACAAGGCACTTTCATTCCCGACAGGAGAAATAAGGACAGGCGATCCGCTTATTACATTTACAGAAGCGGAAGTTCCGCATGCACCTACCCCTGCCGGAACTGAATCCATCGCCGAAAATCCTAAAGAAAAGCACGGGCTTAACTTCGATTTTCTGCAAAAACTAGGCAAGGTGCTTATGACCGTTATCGCAGTTATGCCTGCCGCCGGACTTATGATAAGCCTGGGCAAGCTGATCGCCATGGCAGGTGCGGATGTGCCGCTCATCATTTCGATTGGCAGCGTAATGGAAAGCATAGGCTGGGCTATAATAAGCAACCTGCATATCCTTTTTGCCGTAGCTATAGGCGGCTCGTGGGCAAAGGAAAAAGCAGGCGGCGCTTTTGCAGCACTGCTGGCGTTTATCCTTATCAATAATATCACAGGCGCAGTTTTCGGCGTCACCAATGATATGTTGTCCGACCCCGATGCAGTAACCACCTCACTGTTTGGACAGGAAATGCAGGTGGCAAACTACTTCACCTCTGTCCTCGGCTCGCCTGCGCTCAATATGGGTGTATTCATAGGCATCATTTCAGGCTTTGTAGGCGGTGTGGTGTATAACAGGTACTACAATTTCCGAAAGCTTCCCGATGCACTGTCTTTCTTTAACGGAAAGAGATTTGTGCCTCTTGTGGTAATACTGTGGTCAGTTATAGTATCGCTGATACTGGCGCTGGTATGGCCGCTCGTCCAGACAGGTATAAACGAGTTCGGTATCTGGATCGCTAACTCCGCTGATACCTCACCCTTGCTCGCCCCGTTTATTTATGGAACCCTTGAACGTCTGCTGCTGCCATTCGGTCTGCATCACATGCTGACTATCCCTATGAATTACACCAGCTTCGGCGGCAGCTATATCATTCAGACAGGAATAAGCGCAGGTTCTGCCGTTTTCGGTCAGGATCCGCTGTGGCTTGCATGGATAACCGATCTTATCAACTTCAAAAATGCAGGGGACACCGCCGCATACGAAACGCTGTTGACTACCGTAACCCCTGCACGCTTTAAGGTTGGACAGATGATAGGCGCTTCGGGACTGCTGCTTGGCGTTGGACTTGCAATGTACCGCAGAGTCGATCCCGACAAGCGCAAGCGTTACCGCTCCATGTTCATTTCAACAGCGCTGGCTGTATTCCTTACAGGCGTTACCGAGCCTATCGAATTTATGTTCATGTTCTGTGCCTTACCACTGTATATCGTTTATGCGATCCTCCAGGGTATTGCATTTGCATTGTCAGGGGTTATCGACTTAAGACTTCATTCATTCGGAAATCTGGAGTTCGCCACAAGAGTTCCTATGTCGCTGGAAGCAGGGCTTGCAGGAGATATAATCAATTTCCTCATCTGCTGCGTAGTATTCTTCATCGTAGGATATCTGGTTGCGTATTTTATGATAGGAAAATTCAGATATGCTACCCCCGGACGTCTCGGAAATTATACAGTCGATAACGCCGAGGATGACAGTGCAGTCCCAAAGCAGCATGTATCCTCAGACAGCCGCCCCGAAAGGATAATTGCGCTGCTTGGCGGAAGAGATAATATCACGCTTGTGGACGCCTGCATGACAAGGCTGCGTGTTACCGTCAAGGATGCGTCGCTTGTGGCAGACGAAGCCGAATGGAAAGCCGAAGGCGCACTGGGACTTGTCAAAAAAGGCAACGGCATACAAGCGATCTACGGGCCTAAAGCGGATATTCTGAAATCCGATATCAACGATATCTTATAGGTGATATATGAAGCTATTAACACTTAACACACACAGCCTTATCGAGCAGGATTATCCAAGAAAGCTATCGGAATTCGTGGCAGCAATAGAAGCGGAGCAGCCTATGATGATAGCGCTTCAGGAAGTGAACCAGACGTGTGACAGCGCAGAGATATGCGGTGATATTACAGGATATCACCCCTGCTGCGATGCAGTGTTACGCAGCGACAACCATGTATACAACGCCGCACGGCTTCTGCGGGAGCGTGGCGTGGAATATTCCTGGACGTGGCTGCCAATCAAAAAAGGATATGGCAGATATGATGAGGGCATTGCACTTATGAGCCGCTCCCCGATACTCGAAACTGAGATAGTGACAGTCAGCACTACCGACAATTACGACGACTGGCGCACAAGAAAGCTGCTGGGAGCCCGTACCGAAGCACTCTCCGACGAGTGGTTCTTCAGCGTTCATTTCGGCAGATGGGACGACATGACCGAGCCGTTCCGTGAGCAGTGGATACGCACTGCTGTCCACATGACAAAGCACGAGCATTTCTGGCTTATGGGAGATTTCAACGCCCCTGCAGGGATACCAAGCGAGGGCTATGATATCATAAAGCGTTCCTGCTGTTATGACAGCTATGACCTTGCGTATGTCAGGGATGTCGGCACTACGGTCGCTTCCCCGATCGATGGCTGGCGTGACAGAAGCGACCTTTCGGATGGCATGAGGATAGACCAGATATGGTGCAGCAAAAAAGCGGTGATAACCTCATCCGAAGTGATCTTCAACGGTATCAGGTACCCGGTGATATCCGACCACTTCGGTGTGATGGTCAACTACGAAAGGAGTATCGTATGACAGAAAGGTGCGCAGGAATACTTCTTCCGATATCAAGTCTCCCGTCGAAATACGGAATAGGCTGCTTTGACAGCGAAGCATACCGATTTGTCGATCTTCTGAAAGCGTCAGGACAAAGCTTCTGGCAGATACTGCCCCTGGGTCCGACTGGATACGGAGACTCTCCGTATCAAAGCTTTTCGGCTTTTGCAGGAAACCCTTATTTCATAAGCCTTGAGGAGTTTGTCAAAGCGGGACTGCTTACCGAAAGGGAATGCGCCGTCTGCTCCTCGGGCGTGCCCGAGAACAGTGTGGATTATGGCAGACTTTACACCGAACGCTATGCACTGCTGAGAAAAGTATATCACAACAGTGAAACACAGAAAGCAGATGAGATAAATAAATTCGCACGTGATAACGGGTGGCTCGGCGACTACGCCCTGTTCATGGCACTCAAAAAGCGCTTCAAAGGCAAGGCATTTTCGCAATGGGATAAGGATATACGCCTGAGAGAGCCCGCCGCCATGGAGAAATACACCGCAGAGCTGATTGATGAGATGGATTTTCACAAATTTCTGCAATATCATTTTTACAGCCAATGGGGCAGGCTGAAAGCCTATGCAAACAGCAACGGCATCAGAATAATCGGCGATATCCCAATATATGCGGCGACGGACAGCGCCGATGTATGGTCTCATCCTGAGCTGTTTCAGCTGGACGACGATCGTATTCCTGTCGCAGTCGCCGGCTGCCCGCCCGACGGATTTTCAGCAACAGGGCAACTATGGGGAAACCCTCTGTATGACTGGGAACACCACAGAAAAACAGGATTTGATTGGTGGATATCCCGACTCCGCAGCTGCTTCTGTCTTTTTGACGCCGTGCGAATCGATCACTTCCGTGGATTTGATGAATACTACTCTATCCCTTACGGAGCTAAAAACGCAATGAACGGGACATGGCGAAAAGGACCAGGCGCAGAACTCTTCCATACTGCCGAGGCAGCCCTGGGCAAACGCAGCATTATAGCAGAAGATCTTGGTTTTGTGACTGACTCGGTAAAGGCTCTGGTCAGATCCTGCGGCTTCCCGAATATGAAGGTGCTGGAATTTGCTTTCGATTCACGGGATACAAGCAGCAGGAGCGATCACCTGCCCCACAATTACAACGAAAACTGCGTAGCATACACAGGCACGCACGACAACCAGACGATCTCCTCGTGGTTTTCTTCTATATCCGATGCCGAAAGAAAAGGAGCACGTGAATATCTATGCGATACGCACACCCCTGAAAAAGAGCTTCACAAAAGCTTTATCGCCCTTTTAATGAGGAGCAGAGCAAGACTCTGTATCATCCCCATGCAGGATTGGCTGGGACTGGATGACAGCGCACGGATGAACACGCCTTCCACTACAGGAATCAACTGGAAATGGAGACTGAGACCACACGAATTTACCGACAGTCTTTGCAGTGAAATACGCAGGAAAACTGAAATTTACGGCAGAAGTGCCGCTGAAAGGGAAAAAAGAAATGAAAAGCTTTGAATACACCATAAAAGATGAACTCGGAATACACGCACGCCCTGCTGGTATGCTGGCAAAAGCGGCAAAGGCACTGGACAGCGAGATAATCATATCACTTAACGGAAAGACCGCCGCTGCGACTAAGCTTATGGCGGTCATGGGATTGGGAGTAAAATGCGGCGACACCGTGACAGTAAATATCAACGGCGGAGATGAAAGCGCTTCAGAAGCGGCTATGCAAGAATTTTTCAAAGCAAATCTTTAACGAGGTGAGTTTATGACAAAATTTACGGGCAAAGGCGTTTATGGGGCTGTCGCTATCGGGAAGGCAGTAGTATTCAGACGTCAGGACGCACAGGTAAAGCGCCAACACGTAGAGGATACCGCAGCTGAAATAGCACGTCTTTCTGCCGCAGAGGATGCCGCCATAGCGCAGCTTGAAGAGATATATAACAAAGCGCTTACCGAAGTGGGAGAGGCAAACGCACAGATATTCGAAATACACAGGATGATGGTCGAGGATGAGGATTTCAACGAATCCATTATCGGAATGATAAACAGCCGCAACGTCAATGCAGAGTACGCCGTAGCTGTTGCCGCCGACAATTTTGCCGCAATGTTCTCTTCTATGGATGACGCTTATATGCAGGCACGTGCCGCAGATATACGTGATATATCCAACCGCATAATTAAATGTCTGTCTGACAGTACAAGCGCAGGATCAAAGCTCACAGAAAGCGTGATAATATGCGCCGACGATCTAGCTCCAAGCGAAACAGTACTGCTTGACAAGGACAAGGTGCTGGCATTTGTCACGGCGCACGGTTCGTCAAATTCACATACAGCGATATTGGCACGCAGCATGAACATCCCCGCAATAATCGGCGTGGGAACTGATTTTTTATCGGCGGTATCAGATGGAGACACCGCAATCGCAGACGGATTTACAGGGGAGTTCATCTTATCGCCTGACGCATCTGCGCTAAGCGCCGCACAGGAAAAGAAAAAACAGGACGAAGAAAAAAGAGATCTTTTGCAAAAGCTTAAAGGCAAGGATAATGTAACACGGGATGGCAGAAAGATAAATATATTCGCAAACATCGGAAGCGCCGACAGTATAGGAGAGGCGCTGATAAACGACGCAGGCGGAATAGGACTGTTCCGCAGCGAATTTCTGTATCTGGAAAGCAGTGATTACCCCGGCGAGGAAGAGCAGTTCAGGGTATATAAAAGAGTCCTTGAAAGCATGGCAGGCAGAAAGGTCATCATCCGCACTCTTGATATCGGTGCGGACAAGCAGGCGGACTATTTCATGCTTGGCAAGGAAGAAAACCCTGCGCTCGGTCTGCGTGGAGTACGACTGTGCCTCGCCCGGCCAGAAATATTTCTTACTCAGCTTCGTGCTTTATACAGAGCTTCGGTCTATGGCACCCTCGGAATAATGTTCCCGATGATAACAAGCGCTTCTGAGATAAGAGATATATACGCACTTTGCAGCAAAGCAAAGGATCAGCTTGCCGATGCAGGTATAGAATACTCCGACAAAGTGGAGCTTGGCATCATGATAGAAACGCCAGCAGCGGCGATCATCAGCGACAGCCTTGCACCGCTCGTTGATTTTTTCAGCGTTGGCACCAACGATCTTATTCAATACACCCTTGCCTGCGACAGGCAAAACCCAGACCTGGAACGTTTCTGCGACACACACCATGAAGCAGTTATGAGGCTGATCGAATTTACTGCGAAAAATGCCCACAAGCACAAAAAATGGATAGGAATATGCGGCGAGCTGGCAGCAGACACCTCGCTGACAAAAGCCTTTATAAATATGGGTATAGACGAGCTTTCTGTCTCCCCGTCATTTGTACTGAGAGTCAGAGAAGCAGTAAGGCAGATCGATCTCAGGAAAGGCGCCAAAAAGACCGACGACAAAGAGATGGCAGATATCTGAGTAAGCCCCGAGAGTGTTTTCTCGGGGCTTATTTCTAATAGATATCCGATTCGATATCAAGATCTTCTAGCAGACGAAGAACTTCATCCATACTGCGCAACCGTATTCCGTTTTTCAGCATCTCCATATCCGCAGCATTCACACCGTCCGCAGGCAGATGATATACAACAAGAGGCTGTTCGTCGCCTTCCCTGAACAGCGCCGCCCCTCCATTATACTCACGGATGATATAACAGGTCATCTCATCGGCAACAGCCTGTGCCATGGACATGACATCCCCCCCTACCGAGGCAATGTATGCTGCGCCTCCACCCGCAAGAGTCAATGCAACGAGTCCTGCCGCTGCTTTTCCGTAAAAAGACATAAGATCCCTCCTTTTACGGTATTATTCCGCAAAACAAGGGATCTATTCTTATTTACCTGCTTTTGCGTACACGGCGGATCTTGACCCTGTGTACAGCTACTGGCCTGATGACATCGACAGTGCTCAGAGCAGACTCGTAAGCCTTATCGTAAAAATACAGCTGCGAATTAAGCGGAGCTTCTCCATCCTTTCTGACGACATGACGGTATCTTCCGTCGCTTTCCTGTTCACGTGCCTTCACATTATCACGGAGCATAACCGCAAACATATCCGCTATCCTGTCTGCCAGTCCTGCGTCAAGAACAGGCGCAGCGACCTCCACACGGCGTTCCGTGTTTCGTGTCATAAAATCCGCACTGGAAATATATACACGGCGACGTTCGTTCTTTCCGAAAATATAAATACGGCTATGCTCGAGAAAACGGCCGACTATCGAAATGACACGGATATTTTCCGTCTCATCCTCTACGCCTGCGATAAGGCAGCATATCCCTCTTACCACAAGCTCGATCCTGACCCCTGCCCTGCTCGCCTCAGCCAGCTTACGGATGATATCCTTGTCAGTAAGAGAATTCATCTTTATGCCGATATATCCATCCTTGCCATAGGTTATCTCGTTGTCGATAAGCTCCACTATACGGCTTTTCAGCCCCTTCGGCGCCACTAACAGCTTATTGGTGCTTTCTACCGTGTTTCCGACTGTCAGCGCATTGAACACTACAGATGCGTCAGAACCAAAATCCCTGTCCGCCGTCATCAATGTGAGATCGGTGTAAAGCTTTGATGTGCGCTCGTTATAGTTTCCTGTGCCGACCTGTGTGATGTAGCTTACACCGTTGCCGCTGCGAAGGGTTATGAGCAGCAGCTTAGAATGCACTTTAAGCTCCTCAAGTCCGTAGATAACGTTGACTCCCGCTTCCTCCAGCTGCTTTGACCAGCCTATGTTGTTTTCCTCATCAAAACGAGCACGAAGCTCCACAAGTGCCAGTACATCCTTGCCGTTTTCGGCAGCACGGATAAGAGCATTTATTATCTTGCTGTCCCTCGCCACACGGTAAAGCGTTATCTTTATTGACATAACATCGGGATTATCCGCCGCCTCGTCAAGCAGACGGATGAACTGATTTATATTTTCATAAGGATAGGACAGCATTATATCACGCTGCTGTATCTGAGAGATTATAGATCTGGATGGATCGATCTCAGGAGAGCGCTGCGGCGTCAGAGGCTTGAAGAAAAGCTCGCTCTGCTTTTCAAGTCTGCGTTCAAGCGCTGACAGAAAATCCATATTCAACGGAGATTTCTGCCGGAAGATGAAATTCTCCTTGACCCTGAGCGTTTTTGCTATGATCTCGATGATATCAGCGGAGGGCTTGCCCTGCAGCTCAAGACGAACCGGCTGGAGCTTCTTGCGTTTCTTCACAAGCTCGCTCATTACATCACGGAAATCAACATCATGGTCGTAAAGCCCCTCGTCCATAGCGATGTCTGCATTTCTCGTCACACGGAATGTGCAACGGGAGATTATCTCAAAATTCTTGAAGACCAGCTCTGCGTAGCGGTTGATAAGCTCCTCGCACAGCACAAATTTTCCTGTGCCGGGCAGCCATATAAGGCGTGGGAAATTTTCGGACGCAGGCAGTATACCGAATGTCACCTTGCCCGCAGGATCGTCCTTTTTGCGTATGGTGACGCCCACGTATATCTCACCGCTTTTAAGGAACGGAATAGGATGCTTTTTGTCAACAACGCCCGTGAAAAGCAACGGCTGTATCTCCTTAATGAAGTAGGTGCGCAGAAAAGCGTCCTCATCAGATGTCAGGTTGTCCCATGTAAGATGCTGTATCCCATAAGCGGTCATGCCGTTCATGATATCGGCATAAGCACCGTCTTTTACAGGAAGCAACGCCTTTACACGCCTAGCGATCTCGGTAAGCTGCTCTTTTGCAGTCATGTTCGTCTTGTTTTCTCTGTCCTTCGGAGAGAAAATATGCTTGTCATTCAGGCTGCCGACCCTTATCATAAAAAACTCGTCAAGGTTGGAGCAGAATATCTGCACAAAACGAAGCCGCTCAAACAACGGAGTCGTTCCGTCCTGCGCTTCTTCAAGAACACGCTCGTTGAATTTGAGCCACGAGAGCTCACGGTTGTCGTAAAATTTTTCGCCCATATTCAAAACCTGCCTTTGATATTATATCGTTATATTAATTATACTACTCATCGTCGGGTTTTTCAAGAGGCAGAAAGATAACCGTGCGATCAATAAAACAAGTTGTATTTTTAACAGATTTGTGGTACAATACATAACAGTAAAGCAAAGGAAGGATCATAAGATGTACGATCTTAACAAGGTGGGCGATAACACCTATTATATAGACTGTCCCACAAATCTCGGGATTTATATCTACAACGGCAATAAAGCCTGCATGATAGACGGCGGCAGCGATAACGATGCTGCCAAGAAAGCGCTTAAGCATATCAAAGACAACGGCTGGACTCTTGAAATGATACTCAACACGCACTGTCACGCCGACCACACAGGCGGCTGCGCTTATCTCAGGAAACAGACGGGCTGCAAGGTCTACGCACCCGGGGCAGACTCTGCCATCATAAACTTTTCCTATCTCAATCCCACCTATCTTTTCGGTGGAAATTTTCCCGTAGATATGGAAAACAAATTCACACTGGCGGCGCCATGCGAGTGTCTGCCGATAACTCCTGATATACTGCCTGACGGCATCGAATATATCCATGTTGACGGCCATAGCTTTGAACAGCTTGCTTTCAGGACAAAGGATGATGTGTGGTTCATGGCGGACTCGCTGATAAGCGCCGCTACACTGCCTAAATACAAGATATCCTTCCTGTATGATATAGACAAGCATCTTGATACGCTTGAAAGAGTATCAAAGCTCAGCGGAAGACTGTTCATTCCCTCCCACTGCCCTCCTATGGAGCAGGTAAAGGAGCTAGCCGAAATAAACCGTGCAAATATCTTCGAAGTTGCCGAAGATATCAAACGCCTGTGCAGGGACGGAGCAACGATAGACGAGCTTATTGAAAAGCTGCTTTCGGAATACAATATCCGTCTTTATATAATGCAGTATGCGCTTGTGGGCTTCACCACACGGTCTTATCTTTCGTGGCTCAGCCGCAAAGGCGAGATCGCACCCGTTTTTGAAGGGACAAGGCTTATGTGGAAAACTGTATAACAAACAGGACCTGACACATTTTGACTGCCACAATCATAAAATAACGATTATGGGTTGCAATTATTCTGTAAATGTAGTATAATGATGTCTATGGATGCTTTTGGCTTCCTTATCAATTTGAAAAGAGATGGTCAGATAATTGGATAAGATCACAATAAATATGATGTCCAGTGCAACCAAGGTTAAAGGGCAGGGCGTAGGCTCAGCATATATCGAGCAGGTCAACCTTGTAAAAAGCGGACTTGCAGATAAATTCACCGTTACCGAAAATGCACGTGTAAAGCCTGATATAACACATTACCATACACTTAATCCCGATTATTACTTGTTCAGGAAAAGCCGTACCAAAAACGGCAGATCCGTGGGTTATGTGCACATGCTTCCCGAAACGGTGGAAACAAGCCTTAATCTCCCACGCTTCATGAAGCAGATATTCTATAAATACATGATAAAATTCTATGACAGCATGGATTATCTTGTAACAGTAAACCCTTACTTCATCGGACGTCTTGAGCACTACGGCGTTGACAGAAGCAAGGTTACATACATCCCTAACTATGTTTCCTCCGAGGTGTTCCACCCCGTTTCTCCCGAGGAAAAAGCGGCGCTTCGAAAAAAATACGGTATCCCCGAGGACAAATTCGTGGTAGTATGTGCAGGTCAGCTTCAGGTGCGCAAGGGCGTATTTGATTTCGTAGAGATAGCAAAGCGTATGCCTGATGTGGAATTTGCCTGGGCAGGCGGCTTCTCTTTCGGAAAGATAACCGATGGCTACAAGGAAATCCAGCAGCTTTCGGAAAATCCTCCGTCAAATCTTAAGCTTCTTGGTATAATCGACCGTAAGTATATGAACGAAATATACAATATCGGCGACGTAATGTTCCTCCCCTCATTTGAGGAGCTTTTCCCCATGACGATACTTGAAGCGATGTGCGCCAATGTACCGATACTGCTGCGTGACCTTGATATATACCCAGATATCCTGTTTGATTTTTATAGCAAAGGCAGTAGCGTAGACGAGTTTATTGCTGAGCTTGACCGCCTGAGAACAGACAAGGAATATTACAGCGAGCGTGTAGCCGCATCTAAGCGTGGCAATGAATTTTACTCAAAGGAACACGTCACAAAAATGTGGGATGATTTCTACACGATGGTGTATAACTCTATTGAGTCGAAATAAAAAACATAACATCAAAATGAGTCCGGTCAGATATCGGGCTCATTCCTTTTTATCAGCTGGGCTATACCAATATATCCATATCTTAAACCATTACACAACCGCCTGCACCATGCAATATTCGGAACACTTCCGCATATAATGTCCCAAACATTGTTTTGGGAGCTGATAATATGCGAAGATCAAAAAAAGAAAAAAGATATATGCCGTTTCTGACAGGCGTCATTGTGGGATATGTGGTTACGCTGGTCATGTGTGTAGCTGCGGCACTGCTCATGCTGATGACAGATTCGGCAGAAGGAATGTCGGGTGCTGCCGCTGTCATTATCACCGCCGCAGCAAGCTTTTTTGCAGGCAGGTGCGCAGGAAAACTCAATCGCCGCAGCGGGCTGAAAACGGGAGCGCTATGCGGTATTATCTACATAATACCATTACTGCTGTTGTCGTTGCTGTTCGGAAGCTTCGGGGGAGTTCTGTTTTTTATCAAACTGTTCATCTGTATCGCTTTCGGCGCAACTGGCGGCGTGCTTGGAGTTAATTCGGTGCCGTAAAATTTCAATAATATATCACAAGACCCTTGATTTTCAGCTTAAAAACGCTTATAATATATAAGGAATATTGTTTTTTGTATCAAAGGAGTCAGATATATGCTTGACGGTTTTATAAAATGTGCGGCAGCCACCCCTGATGTAAAAGTAGCCGACTGTGAATACAATAAGGACAGAATAATAGAGCTTATCAACGAAGCGGACAAGCAGGGCGTTAAAGTTGTCGTTTTCCCCGAGCTGTGCATAACAGCATACACCTGCGGCGATCTGTTCTCACAGCAGGCTCTGCTTGACGGTGCGCTGAAGGCTCTTGAGGATATCACAGCCCACACCAAGGGCAAGGATATACTTGCAGCAGTGGGATGCCCCCTGCGCCGTGGCGCAAAGCTGTACAACTGTGCCATTATCATAAAAAACGGCGAGGTGCTCGGCGTTGCCGCCAAAAAGTATCTACCCAACTGCAACGAGCTCTACGAGCAGCGCAATTTCTCTCCTGCTGAACATGGCGAACAAAGCATAGAGCTTTTCGGTAAAAATGTCCCGTTCGGCCTTGATCTTCTTTTCTGCTGCAAGCAGATACCCGACCTGGTATTTGCAGCTGAGATATGTGAGGATGTGTGGGTGGCATCTCCGCCCTCTGCGGCACTTTGCGAATACGGAGCGACAATCATCGCAAACCTCGCTGCAAGCAACGAGCTTGTGGGAAAAGCTCAGTTCCGCCGTGAGCTTATAAAAAGCAGATCGTCCCAGCTTTGCTGCGGATATATCATCGCATCATCCGGCGAAGGAGAAAGCACTCAGGACCTTATCTTCAGCGGCCATGATATCATCGCAGAAAACGGCGACATCCTTACAGAAAGTAAGCTGTACACAACAGGCCTTACGATAAGCGAGATAGATGTAAGCTATATCTGTTCAGAACGCCGCAAGAACACAAGCTTCGGAAAAAGCGACACAGCAGCACGGCGTATAATGTTCGATATGCAGCCAGAAAAAACAAAGCTTACAAGGAAATACGCTGCAAATCCATTTATCCCTGTCTGCGGCAAAGAAATGGCTCAGCGCTGCGACGATATACTCGCCATGCAGGCACACGCCCTCGCAAGACGTGTAAAGCATACCTTTGCAAAGACGCTTGTCATAGGTATCTCGGGAGGTCTTGACTCTACGCTTGCACTTATTGCTGCGTATGAGACAATGAAGCTACTTGGACGTCCCGCAAGTGATATAATCACTGTCACTATGCCCTGCTTCGGAACGACAGTACGCACACGTACCAATGCAGAAAAGCTCTGCATAATGCTGGGAACATCATTCCGCACAATCGACATAGCAGCTTCCGTAAAGCAGCATTTTGAGGATATCGGTCATGACGAAGCCAGCCATAACGTTGTATACGAAAATGCACAGGCACGTGAGCGCACACAGATACTGATGGATATAGCAAACGCCGAAAACGGCATGGTGGTAGGCACAGGAGACCTGTCCGAGCTTGCTCTCGGTTGGGCAACGTATAACGGAGATCACATGTCCATGTACGGCATAAACGCATCCATTCCCAAAACACTGGTGAGATATATCGTGCGCCATTATGCTGAGACCTGCGAAAACAAGCAGCTCAGCGAAACACTCATAAGCGTGGTAGATACTCCCGTAAGCCCAGAGCTTCTCCCTGCCGATGAAAACGGAGATATCGCCCAAAAGACCGAGGACCTTGTAGGTCCTTATGAGCTGCACGATTTCTTCCTGTACAATCTTATCCGCCGCAGCTTCGCTCCAGAAAAGGTATACCGTCTGGCACGGTATGCACTGGGTGACAGCTACGACGATGAAACCATACTGAAATGGCTGAAGACATTCTGCCGTCGCTTCTTCAATCAACAGTTCAAGCGATCCTGTCTGCCAGACGGTGTAAAGGTAGGTTCTGTCAGCCTTTCGCCCCGTGGCGACTGGAGGATGCCAAGCGACGCCAGCTCCGCACTGTGGCTGTCACGGCTAGAGGAGCTTTAAACGCAAATTAAGACCTAAGGACGACGTGTGTTATGATAAACAGAATAAAGCAGCGCCTGCTTCATTTTGAGACCGATGGAAACATAATACCAGATTTCGTCGCAGCAAGATTGAAAAAATCGTCAATGCTGCGGCGCATCATCCATGCCTGCTTTTATATGCAATGCATAATGGCAGTAGCCGCTATCGCAGCAGGTTGCGTGCTGGCAAGCAGCTGGGTTAACATCGTCGTAGCTGTCGTCGTTGGAATTGCTGTTGTTTCGGTGGCGTTTTTTGCCCTCGGAGGCGGCAAGGCGGAAAAGACCGCCTCATACATAATGAATACGGTCTATGCTGCGATATGTTTCATCATAGGCGGCACTGCTATGGGCGTATGCGGATGTCTTATGCTTGCAGCGGCGCTTGTTGCGTTTATCAGCTTTACCGCTGATTATTTCAGAACTTTCCTGTTGGGATTTTCTCCTCTAAAAATACACGAGGAGCATTATACGCTGACCTGCGACCCTGAAGAGCTTCCCAAAAAGCTTGTTGTGGAAGATATGCTCCCTCCTCCGCCCCCTCCCAAATCAGAGCTTATGGAGATTGCCGAATCGTTTATGGAGATACTTAAATGAGCGCAAAAAAGCTTGCTCTTTGCGGACTTTTCATCTGCTTTGCTGCGGCTCTTTCAGCGCTTGAAACGTGGCTCCCTCCAATAGTCCCGATCCCGGCTGTAAGAGTCGGACTCGGCAACATAGTGACCTTATTCATGTTGTATCTCAAGGGCAGCTGGCGTTTCGCTGATGCGCTTGCCGTTTCGGTACTAAGATGTGCCGTAGCCGCACTTATCACAGGCTCTCTTATGAATATGATATTCGGTATTACGGGCGGTGTACTTGCATTGTCGGCAATGACGGTTGTAAAACGTCTCTTGCCAAAGAGAAACGTTATCGGTCTTATCCCTTTTGTGGGGATATCAGGAGCATTGCTCCATATATTCGGTCAGCTTGTTACGGCAGCGGTGTTCTACGGTACTGTAACAGTCTTTGCCTACACCCCGATACTGCTGGCTTCCGCTGTGATCGGAGGGGCATTTACGGGTCTATGCACTAAGCTGCTCCTTAAAAAGCTCGACCCAAAAATACTCAGTGAGGTGGAAAACGTATGAACAGAATAATCCTCGCAGGCTTCGACGGTACAAACAACACTGCAAAGCTGATTACCGAACAGACTGACGCTCCCTGCCGCAAGCTTCTGCTTCCGAACGACAAGGCACGTTCAGTAGCGCTGCTTATGTCCGAGATACAACGTCAGGAGACAGGATGTGTAGTATTGCTTGGTCAGAAGCCACGGATAAAGAACAAAATAGCAATAGAGCGCTGCGCTGTCATAAACGGCGAAAAGCTCTGCACACCGCTTGATGTTACGGTAAGCTCACAGCTCATCCGCAACAGCGGTTACGCAGCATACATATCGGAAAACTGCGGCACATCCTACTGCAATCACATCTATGGAACATGCCTTGAAAATGGCATAAACTGCATATTCCTGCACGTCCCTTACATGAAGAATATTAACTCGCTTGAGGATATATGCAAAGTGATTGAAGATTTTGTTAACGGCGTGGCAGGAATACCCTGCGCACTATAAATTTTACGGAGGTAATATCTATGAAGGTTCTTCTTTTGAATGGCAGTCCCCACGAAAACGGCTGCACCTACACAGCACTTAACGAAGCTGCAAAAACGCTCAACGAAAACGGCATCGACACCGAGATCATCTGGGTCGGAAACAAGTCTGTAAGCGGCTGTATCGGCTGTGGTGCCTGTGCAAAGGGGCTTGGCAGATGCGTCATTGACAACGACGGTGTAAACGCTTTTGTAGAAAAATCACGCACCGCCGATGGCTTTATCTTTGGTTCCCCCGTGCATTACGCCGCAGCAAGCGGACTCGCAACGGCGTTTATGGACAGAGCTTTCTATTCGGGAAAATCCGCTTTCATGGGCAAGCCTGCCGCAAACATCGTAAGCTGCCGCAGGGGCGGAGCTTCTGCAGCATTCGATCAGCTGAACAAATATTTCACTATATGCAGTATGCCTGTGGTCTCCTCTCAGTACTGGAATCAGGTTCACGGCTCAACTCCCGAGCAGGTGCTTCAGGATGAAGAGGGAATACAGACAGTGCGTGTCCTTGCGAAAAACATGGCATGGCTGCTCAAATGTATCGAGCTTGGCAAGGCAAACGGCGTCACATTCCCCGAACCCGAAAAGCCGATACGAACGAATTTTATAAGATAAACAACATCACTGCAACAAAAAAGGCGGATAAACTCCGCCTTTTTCTATTGCTTTCTTGCGATGGCATATTCATCATCACTGCTGTAATATGGGCAGTTGTAGTTTGTGCCCGTCATGAAGCGGCACATCTCGTCCTCGTCAAGGTTTACAAGGCATACCCAGCAGTCGCACTCCTCGTCATAAACATAGTTTACACAATCGTCACAATTAGTCATTTTTCTTTCCTTTCCGTATAAACAATAGGAGGTCGGTCGCTGCGCACAGCACACCTCCTGTACAATAGCACAAAATATCATGCCAGTCGAATGTTGCTCCCATCAGCACTGAAATAAAGCTATCCTTACCGAAAAACGATGAGAGCTCTGTAAGCTGGATGAGCTCCACACCTATCGCAAGTGCCATCACCGCTGCAGACAGCCATGTAAATCTGTGTGGAAATACTATTCGTGCACCGCAGTAAACAGTTATTACTGCCAGCACATCACCGAGATATGGACGCACAAAGCTGTCGTGCACAAAAAGGGCTATGCAGACCTCTGTACCCAGCAGTATAAGGAAAGCAGCTGCCCAGATAAGGCGTTGCTTTACTGCGCTCATTCTTCCTTCTCCTTTGGCTTGTCGGCAATAGCACGGAATGCCTGTTCAAGCGTCCTTACGCCGATTATCTGTATCCCGTAGCCCTCACTTTTGCTGAGAGAGGAAAAGTTCTGCTTGGGTATTATACACTTTTCAAAACCGAGGCGTGCACCCTCTTTGACACGCTCTCTTACATGGGAAACAGCACGTATCTCTCCGCCCAGTCCCACCTCGCCGAATACCATCACCTTTTCGGGAATGACCTTGTCGCACAATCCCGAATACAATGCCATAGCCACTGCAAGGTCTGCCGCAGGCTCGTCAAGGCGCAGACCGCCGACGATGTTGACATACACATCTACTCCGCCAAAGAAGAAGCCTGTGCGCTTTTCTAGCACCGCAAGTATCATGTAAAGCCTGTTGTAGTCAAAGCCGTTTGCGACTCTTCTGGGCGAGGAAAGCGAGGATTTCGTCACAAGTGCCTGTACCTCTGCGAGGATAGGCCGTGTGCCCTCGACAGAGCAAACGACACAGCTTCCCGAAACGGAGCTGATACGGCCTGACAGCATCATCTCAGAGGGGTTGGTCACCTCTTTCAGTCCGTCGTCATCCATATTGAATACGCCTATCTCATTAGTCGAGCCGAAACGGTTCTTGAATGCCCTTAAAATACGATAAGAAAGTTGTTTTTCGCCCTCAAAGTACAGCACCGTATCCACGATATGCTCCATTATCTTCGGGCCTGCAATGCCGCCGTCCTTGTTGACATGACTGACTATAAAAACAGGTATCTCCTCGGATTTTGCCATGCGCATAAATGCGTTAGTACACTCACGCACCTGCACTATGCTTCCTGCTGAGGAGGTTATAGCATTGGAGGTTATCGTCTGGATGGAGTCGATTATAACTATCTCGGGCTTGTTCTGCACAACGGCATGGATGATGCTCTCGCAGTTGTTGTTGGAGGCAAGGAACAGATTGTCGCTTGCAACGCCCAATCTGTCTGCACGCAGTTTTATCTGGCGCTCGCTCTCCTCGCCCGAAACATAAAGTATAGTGTGCTCGTTGCCCATAAATCCACATATCTGCAGAAGAAGCGTGGATTTGCCTATGCCGGGATCACCGCCGATAAGCACCAGCGAGCCTTTTACAAGGCCTCCGCCAAGTACCCTGTCCAGCTCGGATATGCCTGTGCCGTAGCGGGTCTCGTCCTCGTAGCTTATCTCGCCGATGCGGCTGTATTTGAACTCCCCTACGGGAGCGGCAGGCTTACCTGCGACCACCTGTGTGGGAGTAGTCTCCTCAATGCTGTTCCATGCGCCACAGGACACGCAGCGTCCGTTCCATTTCGGGTATTCCTGGCCGCAGTCACGGCATATAAAAAGCTGTCGTTGTTTTGCCATTTTTTACTTCCTCTTTAAATTGATCAAGCTTCCGCTGTAAGCGAATAGTCCTGTACATCCTCGGATGTGGCCTCTATGAATTCCAGCAAGCCGCAGTAGATCGTGAACGCTATCTTCTGCTGGTATTCGGTGGTTGCAAGAAGTGCCTCCTCCTCAGGATTTGAAAGAAATCCACACTCTATCATGAGCGAAGGATTGGTGTTGTCCTTGAGCAAAAAAAGCTCATCTCCCGAAAGCTTAATTTCACGGTCGTTGCCCTCCTGCAGGATAGCAAACCTGTTCTGCATTATCTGTGCAAGCGTGCGGTTATCGGGGTGATTGTTATTGTAAAACATCTGACCGCCGAAATAATCGGGATCGGTAAAATTGTTCTGATGTATGCACAGGAAGATGCTGTCGGGATAGCTTTGTACTATCTCCAGGCGGTTATCCATATCCGAGAGCTTCTGATTGCGTATACCCTCAACGCCTGCGTCATAGATGGATATATCCTCGTCACGGGTGACTACCACCTGAAACCCCGAAAGCTCCAGCATCTCACGCAGGTGCTTTACGACCGAGAGATTTACGTCCTTTTCAAGCACTCCGCTCTTTCCTACTGCCCCCGAGTCAAGGCCGCCGTGCCCTGCATCCAGAACGATGACAGGGCGCTCGTCGGCTATTGCCGAAGCGGGTACCACATGATCTGTGAGCCGTGCACCCACCGCAAGCAGTGCGAAGCATCCCAGCATAGCGGCTGTGAGTTTTATTGATCTTTTATTCAGCTTCATATTATTCCTCCATAAATATTTTGGTTCTGTCCAATAAATATGAAGCTGTCCGAAAAAATATTACAGTATGTCTGTTATTCCGAGGTGTCCTCGGTTTCTGAGGTTTCTGTTCCCTTTAGTCCCGCCATTATGTCGTGTATCTTGTCCGAGGCAGATTGTGCGGCATCCAGACCGCTGTTTATGTCAAGCTTATCATCAAGCCCCTCAAGGCTGTTGATGATGTTTTCCGCATTATCTGCCGCCTGCTGTGCGCTTTTGATGGTCTGTCCGAATTCGTTTATCTCCGCCATTCGCTTCAGATTGTTGAGAATACCGACCATCTGCGGCAGGCATATAATAAGAGCGGCAAGAAGAGAAACCGCATAGATCAGTGCTTTTGTCTTAGGAGATGTATCGTCCTCCTGCCCTGTGGTGATCTTTTTCAGATATCTGTACCATGCGCTTCCGAATGGCGTCAGCCTGCATATTATCAGCGCATAAATCAGTATCAGCGAAAGTCCCAGCAGCGCAAAGCCAAGGAAAGTAAACAGCCTTGTTTCGGTGTAGCTGTCGTGGTATTCTTTCGGATACGCTTCGGTTATTGCATCGTTTTTATCAAAGAAGATGATAATACGCTCTCCCTCGGACAGGTGATATCCGGACAATCCAAGGCTTTCCTGCGAAGCGTACTTTTCCACGTTCTGTATGTATCTGACGCTTCCATCCTCCTGCACCGTGCCATAACGCTTGTCACCGCTTCCGAGGAATGGCATATTGCAGAAAAACACAGCCAGAAGCCCTATCACATAAGCGATCACTACCGCTATCGTGCCATAAAAAACACGTCTGAAAGCCTTCGCTGCAGCGATCTCATCTTCCGTCTGTGCGGTAGCTTCAAGCTGTATACCTTGCTTTATGGCAGGGATGCTGAAAGCACAGAATATCAATCTTATTTTATCTGCAAGCTGCATATTACACCTCCGAACAACTCACTGTATCAAGTATACCACATTCCTGCCGTCAAATCAATATTTCCCTGATAAAAACTGAAAGAGGCGGTCTATACCGCCTCTTTTTTCTGTTCTCTTTTGTTCCGCAATAATTATTATCTGTTACTCAGCGAGGAGCTTTTCAACCGTAGCCAGCTTAACGCATACGCAGAATATCTCCATAGCCTGACGGAGCTCATCGACAGTGGGGAATGTGGGAGCAATGCGGATGTTGCTGTCCTTGGGGTCGTTGCCGTAGGGGTAGGTAGCACCTGCGCCTGTCATAACGACGCCTGCCTCCTTTGCAAGAGAAACGATGCGCTTTGCACAGCCCTCAACAGCATCAAACGATACGAAGTATCCGCCCTTGGGAGATACCCACTTACCGATTCCGAGGGGAGCTATCTCCTTGTTCAGCATATACAGCACGACACTGAACTTGGGCTGGATGATGGCAGCGTGCTTCTTCATGTGAGCCTTGATGCCATCGAAGTTCTTGAAATACTTACAGTGACGGAGCTGATTGAGCTTATCGAAGCCGATGGTCTGAACTGTCATCTGGTTCTTGATGAAATCGATGTTGTTCTTACTTGCAGCGATGACTGCAAGACCGCCGCCGGGGAAAGATATCTTGGAAGTGGAAGTAAACTGGAATACCATATCGGGATTTCCTGCTTTCTTGCACTCGTCGATGATATTCAGAAGCGTATCGTGGTCGTCGGAAAGGTGATGTACGCAATATGCATTATCCCAGAATATACGGAAATCATTAGCCTTGGGCTTGAGGTTGGCAAAGCGCCTTACCACCTCATCGGAGTAGGTGATGCCTGTGGGGTTGGAGTACATGGGAACACACCAGATACCCTTGATCTGCTCGTCCTCAGCCACCAGCTTTTCAACTACATCCATGTCAGGACCATCATACTTATAATCAACAGGGATCATTTCGATACCGAGGGACTCGCAGATAGCAAAGTGTCTGTCATAACCGGGTACGGGACACAGGAACTTTACCTTATCGCACTTGCCCCAGGGCTTATCGCCGCCGTACACGCCGAAATGCAGCGCACGGATAATGGTATCGTACATGAGCTGCAGGGAGGAGTTACCGCCCACGATTATCTCGTCATCACCTATGCCGAGCATTTCCTCGAAAAGCTTCTTCGCCTCGGGAATACCGTCGAGAATACCGTAGTTACGGCAGTCGATACCGTTGGAGGATTTGTAGTCTCCGTCAAGGCAGTGAAGCAGCATGTCAATGGAAAGATCGAGCTGCTCGGGTGCAGGCTTGCCACGGGACATATCCAGCTTAAGACCCTTTGCCTGATACTCTGTGTACAGCTTTTCAAGCGAGTTCTTTTCAGCCAGGAGCTGTTCCTTGTTCATTTCTGTGTAAAGCATAGTTGTAACCCCTTTTGTATATTGTGATGAATTTAATTTGTCTTATTTATGCAGAAATATTCATTTCTCTTTGCATTATATGCTATATTACTATAATATTTCTGCCTGTAACATTATAGCACAGCGCTTAGATTTTTGCAAGCGTTTTTATAAAATCTTGCAAAATCTCGCAAAAAAACAAAACCACGACAATTACTGCCGTGGTTTTTGGTAAATATGGCTATGAAACTTCAGATAATATAATCTGTGTTTATTGCTTTGCGGTCTAACCGCAAACCCGATTACTTCTTAGCTGTCTGCTCAAGTATCTTGTTCTGAGCGTCTACCACCGAGCGGAGCTCTCTGCGCTGATCATACAGCTCAATGATATTGTTGATACGTCTGCGCACAAATCTGATGTTGAACGGTTTTGCAATAACATCTGCCGCACCCAGATCATACGCACGGGACAATGACTTGTCCGATGTATCCGCACTGATGATGAACACAGGTATCTTATCTATATATTTGTTTTCAACAAAATATTCAAGCACACCGAATCCGTCCATTACGGGCATCATGATATCCAGAAGGACTGCGCAAAGCTCGTCCTTGTGTTTTTCAAATTCCTCTATGGCTCTCTCGCCGTTGTCGGCTTCGATTATATTGCGGTCACTGAAGGTATCGCTGAGCATTAACCTGTTGAACTCAAAATCATCAACGATAAGTAATGTATTGCGTTCTCCCATTACGGAACCTCCTTGTTATTAAGAGACAAACAAATCAGCTTTGTTTATTATTTCAATTATATCCTATCCGCCGCAAAATGTCAATAGCAATACGGCACAAGAGAAAAAATTACTTTTTTGTCAATGCCGCAACAGATATGTCGTCACGGCTGCCGCCACGGGTGCGCTCTTTCAGATGACTTTCAAGCTCCCCTGTCTTTCCCGAGGAAACCGCTGTGGTTATACGCCCGGTGAATTGTAGGAAGTCCTCTCTGCTGCAAAAGGAATTGATAAGTCCATCGCTGGAGAGCACAACATTGCGGAAGCTCCCCGGCTCATAGAACCAGCGGAAGCTATTGATAGCGTCATTATCGCAAAGGGACGTAGTAAGATTGCCGATAAGTCTGTCGTCATCGGGCATCGGAAAGCACATCTTTCCCCGCTCCTGTGCTACAAAAGTGCCGTCGCCTATCTGGAGTCCGAAAAGCCCCCTGCCTGTCACGGCAGCTACAATAAGTGTAGCGCCGTATATGCTTTCAATAGGCAATCCACCGTGCTTTAGTGATATCTCGTTCTCCTTTTCGGTAAGCGGAGCATAGCTGAAATGTGCGGCTATCTCCTCGTTCCAGCTACATATCATATTTGCTGCGATACGGCGTGCAGCATTTTGCGGGTCGTCACGGAATATCCTGTCTATTCCGCCGTTTCGCTCCGAAAAATCCATAATGGAACGTATTGCCACACGTGTCGCCATGTCGCTGCCTGCGGCGCTGCGGAAGTGCTTTTCGCTGCCGTGGCCATCAGATACCGCAGCGACCGAAAGCTCATGAGAAGTATAAATGCGTGCGGAATCCTGGCACGGCTCGTCAGCCGCCTCATGCGAAGCGCCTCTCACCGATACGCAGTAGCCTTTGAAGCTCATTACCATCCTGCCTCGATATCAGCACTGATCTCATCGCTCTCAGCGAACTCACGGATCTGTTCTGCTGCGGACTGCTGTTTGGTACGCAGATCATCCTCTGTTTCAGCAAGGCGCACACTGCGGCTGCCGATCTGGGAGGATGTTACTGCAACGAACTTTATGAGCTTTGCAAGAGCCTCACCATTGTGCGCAGTAACTACGCTGTCAGGGCTGCCTGTAAAGCGTGCAAGGATATCAAGATCAGCGTCCTCGCCGATAGCAACAGCCGCCTTGATACCTGCAGAGTACCATTTATTCTGCTGAAGCTCTGCAAGACCCTTTTCAAAGTTGTCGGTGGGATAACCGTCAGACATAAGGATCATTACAGGCGCAAATGACAGGGAGGGTGACTTCATGAACTCGTTTCTGGACAGCTTGCCTGTCAGTGCGGAGAAAGCGCTGCCGAGGTCTGTGACATTTTCAGCGTCAAGGGGCTGCCACTCGAACTCATCAACGGAAACAGGCTCGTCATACATCCACTCGCTGCCGCCCGAGAACTTGAGTACAGCAAGCTTGATATCAGCGTCAGCGCCGCCAATGCCACGTATCTCGGGAATAAGCTCCTCCATAACAGAGTTTACAGTTCCGATCTTGCTGCCGCCCATGCTGCCTGAGCAGTCGATAAGAAAGAAGAGCACCATGGATTTCTTGGCGATCTCTTCGGCATCGTCAAAGGGATTTGCGTTGAATAAAGCCATTGTTCTGAACCTCCTGAGTTATTTTATATAGTTGTATATATTATAGCACCGAGTACGTTAAAAGTCAATTATCAGGTTGACGAAAATATGTTAAAATGTTATACTGTATCGTAGAAAGACGAGAATTCAACGGAGGTATGAAAATGACACTTATTCTTGTTGCCGACAACGACTGGGCGATCGGCAGAAACGGAGATCTTCTGACCCGTCTGCCTGCCGACATGAAGCGTTTCCGTGAGATAACGACGGGACATACCGTAGTAATGGGCCGAAAGACCTACGAGAGCTTCCCGAAGCGTCCGCTTCCCGACCGCGTGAACTGCGTGATATCCCGAACCTGCACCGATATCGAGGGGGCAGAGGCGTTCGGTTCGATTGAGGAATTCCTTGAATATGCCAAGGGTGTACAGGACGAGATATTCGTGATAGGCGGTGGTGAGATATACCGTCAGATGCTTCCCTATTGCGATAAGGCGATCATCACCCGTGTTTACGAAAGCTTCGCAGGAGATACGTTTTTCACAGATATGGACAAGCTTGATGACTGGGAGATTTCCGAAGCATCCGATATCATCGAGACCAACTGTCATAAGATACGCTTCATCAATTATGTACGCAAGGGTTGAGCCATGACAAAGGAGCAGTATCTTGAACACCTCCGCAACATGGGAGGAACGACAGTAGACCAGCCGTTCGACGAGGACTTCGACACATGGATAGCACGCCATACAGATAACCGCAAATGGTTTGCTGCTATACTCAATATCCACGGCAGATTTGGTGTAAATCTCAAGTGCGAGCCGATGGAGGCAGATCTTCTCCGCAGCATCTATGATGGAGTGACCGCAGGCTGGCACATGAACAAGACGCACTGGAACACCGTGTATTTTGACTCAGACGTGCCCGATGAGGAGCTTATCCGCATGACGGAAAACAGCTTTAAGCTTACTGAAAACAAAACGAAAAGGAGATAACATCATGCCGTTTTCTCAAAGTTCGATAGACTTTCTGTTTGAAAACCGCCTGCACGACAGTAAAGAGTGGTTCAACGAGCACAAAGAGGATTACAAAGCGCTTGTCACCCAGCCACTTTCTCAGCTTGTGCTGGATCTTACACCTACCATGGCAAAGATCGACAAGCTTATCGTGTGCGACCCCAAGCGTATCTCAAGGCTGTACCGTGACGCACGGCTTCATCCCGATTCCATCTTCCGTGACCACGTGTGGTATACATTCAGCCGAACCAGAGAGCAGTATATGGCGCTCCCCGGATTCTATTTCTCGGTCGGTGCCGGAGGAATGGAATTCGGCTGTGGCTTCTACTGTGCAAAGCCGGCAACTATGGAGTCTCTGCGTCAGCTTATCCTTTCGGATGACGACAGCTTTAAAAAGGCGTTCCTTGCTGTAAAGTCGCAAAAGACATTCGGACTTTACGGCGACCTCTACAAGCGCAGTAAATTTCCCGATCAGCCACCCGAGAAGCGTGACTGGCTTGACCGTCGAAGTATAGGACTTACAGGTGCGGTAACAGATCCCGCTCTTATGTTCTCTGACAGTCTTTCAAAGCATATCGCAAAGGAATTCAGAAAGATAGCTCCCTTTTATGACCTTTGCATGAAAGCCGAAGCGCTTGCTACCAATATATAACAGCAAACATCCGCATACGGTACTGACCGACTGCGGATGTTTTGGATTTGTTGTTTTACCATATTATATACCATCTACTTTCATCAATACGATGCTTGCCTGTACGTGGCATCGTTGAATGATCCGCCTTGTCAGAAACGGAGAAATGTTGTATAATAAAAGCATACAAAACGTATCATCTTACATACAGGCAGGTCACAACACGTATATCAGAAAATGTCCGTGAAACCATAAAAGGAGGCGATAAGCCGTGTCGCAATTTGTGCATCTTCATGTCCATACAGAATACAGCCTGCTTGACGGCGCCTGTCGCCTTAATAAGCTTGTCAGCCGTGCAAAGGAGCTTGCCCAGCCTGCACTTGCGATAACCGACCACGGCGTCCTATACGGCGCAGTGGAATTTTATGATGAGTGCCTTGCCTCGGGAATAAAACCAATAATCGGGTGCGAGGTATATGTTGCACCAAAAAGCCGTTTCGACAAGACACACGCAGACCGTGACCCCTATCATCTTACGCTGCTGTGTGCCGACAACGACGGTTACAAAAACCTTTGCCGACTTGTTTCAGACTCTTCACTTAACGGACTGAACGGCGTACCCAGATGTGACAGAGAGACCCTGCAAAAGTACAGCAAGGGGATCATCGCACTTTCCGGCTGCATAAACGGCGAGATACCTCGTCTGCTTATACAGAACAGGTTTGCAGAAGCAAAAGAAGCGGCACAGTGGCATAATGCCGTATTCGACAGCGGCTTCTTTCTTGAGCTTAACGATCACGGCACAGACAGTGAAAAACAGCTTGTCATGCGCCTGAGACAACTATCCGAAAGCTGCGGGATACCTTTATGTGCCACCAACGACGTACACTATATAAAGGCTTCCGACAGCCGCACACAGAAAGTGCTGTCCTGCATAGGACTTAACAAAAAGCTTTCCGACAGCAATCCCTTGCAGCTTCCCACGGAAGAATATTATCTGAAAAGCTATGAGGAAATGCGCCGCCGTTTCTCGGAGGAGGAGCTTTCCAACACATTGAAAATAGCCGAACGCTGCAACGTAAGCTTCGAGTATGGCGTAACAAAGCTGCCCCGCTTCACCGCCGATGGTGTAACGGATAACCCTGCCTATTTCAGAAAGCTTGTATTCAACGGAGCAAGAAAGCGTTATGGAATAATTACTGATGAAATAGCGACCCGTCTTGAATATGAGCTGGATATCATAGAGAAAATGGGATTTGTG
Source organism: Oscillospiraceae bacterium (assembly GCA_017461565.1). Classification (GTDB taxonomy): domain Bacteria; phylum Bacillota; class Clostridia; order Oscillospirales; family Ruminococcaceae; genus CAG-115. Next base: position 117,706 of record JAFTXQ010000003.1, on the reverse strand, counting down.
GACTACTTTCTGATAGTCTGGGATTTCATACGCTATGCCAAAAAGCAGGACATCCCTGTCGGACCTGGCAGAGGCTCGGGAGCAGGAAGCCTGTGCGCCTACTGCATGGGAATAACCGATATCGATCCACTAAGATACAACCTGCTGTTTGAGCGCTTTCTCAATCCCGAGCGTGTAAGTATGCCAGATTTTGATATAGACTTCTGCAACGAGCGCAGGCAGGAGGTCATCGAGTATGTCCGCCAACGCTACGGTGCGGATCACGTGGCTCAGATAATAGCTTTCGATACCATGAAAGCCAGGGGCGCACTTCGTGACGCCGCAAGGGTCATGGGCATATCATACTCGGCGGCGGATGCGGCAGCAAAGCTTATTCCGCATTTCCGTTCCACTCTTGACGAGGAATCCCGAAACGGAGAGCTTGCAAAGCTGTGCAACAGCAATCCCGAGATACGTACCCTTGTAAACGTCGCACGGGAGATAGAGGGAATGCCTCGTCATGCTACTACCCATGCGGCAGGAATAGTTATTACCCGTGATCCCGCTTCGGAATATGTGCCGCTGCGTACTGACGATGGTGAAACCGTCACCCAGTACACCATGGGGATACTGGAAAAGCTGGGACTGCTGAAGATGGACTTTCTCGGGCTGCGCAACCTTACTGTCATCAAGCGTGCCGAGGAGCTTATAAAGCAGCACGATCCCTATTTCAGCATAAAAGATATCGATGAAAATGATGCCGAAGTATATAAAATGCTTTCAGCAGGCGGTACGACGGGAGTGTTTCAGTTTGAAAGCGACGGTATGACAAGTGTGCTTCAGCGGCTTAAGCCCGAATCCATAGAGGATCTTACTGCGGCTTTGTCACTGTATCGCCCCGGACCTATGGCGTCTATCCCTACCTATATTGAAAACAAGCACAAGAAACCGTCCGAAATAATCTACCGTCATCCGCTTCTGAAGGATATACTGTCCGTCACCTACGGCTGCATAGTATATCAGGAGCAGGTGATGCAGATATGTCGTGTCATAGGCGGATACTCCTATGGCAGGGCTGACCTTGTGCGCCGTGCTATGGCGAAGAAAAAACACGACGTAATGGAAAAGGAGCGCAGCGCATTCATATTCGGCACGGATTCAAACTGCGGTGCGATAGCTAACGGGGTCCCCGAGGATGTCGCAAATCAGATATTTGATGAGATGTCGTCCTTTGCTTCGTATGCTTTCAACAAATCCCACGCTGCGGCTTATGCAACAGTAGCGTATCAGACGGCTTATCTGAGAAAGCACCACTATCTTCCCTACATGACCGCACTTATTTCGAGCGTGCTGGACTGGACAGATAAAATGCTTGAATATATCTCAGATCTGTCGGATAACGGGGTTAAGTTGCTTCCGCCTGACATCAATCACAGTGTAGCAGAGTTTTCAGTAGAGAACGGATGCGTCAGATATGGCCTGCTGGCAGTAAAAAACCTAGGCAGAGGATTTATAAAAAGTATAATTTCCGAAAGAAATAACGGAGAGTATACATCGCTTGCAGATTTCTGCAAGCGCATGGCAGGTAACGATAACAACCGTCGTTATATGGAGGCGCTGATAAAAAGCGGCTCCCTCGACCAATTCCCACAAAACCGACGTCAGATGATGTTTGCACTGGACAAGCTTCTTGACACCGCTCAGGCAGAATACGACCGCCAGTCCAGCGGACAGCTGGATCTCTTCGGAGAAAGCACCGACGCAACAGAAGGGTTTGAATATCCCGATATGGAGGAATACCGCCGCAGTCAGCTGCTTGAAATGGAAAAAGAAATGACAGGTCTGTATATCTCGGGGCATCCCACAGACGGCTATATCTCAAACGCTCCCGATGACTGCTGCTATATCATCGACGCCCTTGAACAGCCCGAGGGACGAAGTCTCTCTGTACTCGGCATAATGACAACAAGAAAAAATCATACAACAAAGAACGGCAGAGCAATGGCATTCTGCAATTTTGAAGACTGCACCGCTTCTATCGAGGGCGTAATATTCCCCGAGCTATATGACAGCAGCGTACGTCAGCTGAAAGAGGGCGAGGTATATCTTCTGCGTGGGCGCATCTCCAAAAAGGATGAACCGCCAAAGCTCCTGGCAGAGGCAATATTCTCCGCAGATACGCTCCCTCCAAAAAAGCAACAGACCCTTTACATCAACCTGCGCTCCGATGACAGCCAAAGGATATCAGCTGTATCAGAACTGTTGAAAATGTATACAGGGGTATCCAAAGCACGTCTGTGCTTTATGGACACACGCAGCGTGATAAGGCTGAACGATATCCGTGGTGTAAGGATATGTGCAGAATTGACATTTAAACTTGCTAAAATTTGTGGAAATAGCAACATTATCATAAAGTAAGAAACCTAAAACTAAAAAATGACTTGACTATGGAGCCCGTTTTGTAGTACAATATAATTTGAATGAAACTGGGTATGTATGTCCAGTGTAATATGATTATCGGGTAATACCCGACAGAAATGGAGTGTATAAAACATGACAAAGAAAAAGATAGGTGTTTTAACAAGTGGCGGCGACGCTCCCGGTATGAATGCTGCGGTACGTGCAGTTACCAGAACAGCCATCGACAAGGGCTTTGATGTTATCGGTATCCGCCGTGGCTACAATGGTCTGCTTAACGGAGACGTATTTGAGATGAACGCACGTGCAGTATCCGATATCATCCAGAGAGGCGGTACAGAGATCTTTACCGCACGCTGCAAGGAGTTCAAGGAATGGGAATACGTTCTCAAGGCTAAGGAAAAGTGCGAAGAGCTTGGTATCTCCGGCATCGTTGTTATCGGCGGCGACGGATCTTTCAGAGGTGCTGCTGACCTTTCCAAGGCAGGCATCCCCTGCGTAGGCGTTCCCGGCACTATTGATAATGATATACAGTGCACAGAGTACACTATCGGTTACGATACAGCTATGAATACTGTTATGGAGCTGGTAGACAAACTGCGTGACACATCCCACTCCCACGAGCGCTGCGCCGTTGTAGAGGTAATGGGAAGAAATGCAGGTCACATCGCCCTCAATACGGGTATTGCGTGCGGAGCAACAGCTATCCTCGTTCCTGAGGTTTCCTATAATCTTGAATACGATGTTATCAATAAGATCAAGGCAGGTCAGAAGGCAGGCAAGGAGCAGTTCATCGTTGTTGTCGCAGAAGGTATCGGCGGCACAGAGGAGCTTGCAAAGCAGATCGAAGCCGCAACAGGTATCGAGTCCAGAGCTACTATCCTCGGTCACGTTCAGAGAGGCGGTTCTCCCACAGTACGTGACAGAGTAATGGCAAGTGAAATGGGCTACTATGCAGTTGAACTGCTGGCTCAGGGCGTTGGCAACCGTGTTGTCGGACTTAAGGATGGCAAGGTATACGATGTTGATATCCAGGAAGCACTTGCTATGAAGAAGCCTTTCAACGAAAGACTTTACAACATCGCAAACGAGATCAGCCTGTAATTTGCAGAAAAAAGCAAGGCCATCGGCTTAAAGAGTGGCAGAGTATTTTTGTCAGAGTAGAAGACTGTGCGTTAAGTGCCCGACGGACGGAGAGTTGCCGACGGGACGAAAAAATACACGGAATAGGGTGCCTGTTTTCAGGCGCATATCCGGGATGTTGAGAATTTTGCAGACACTAGGAAATCGCCCCGCAGGCGTACTGTGTACGTCAGGCGGGCGATTGACGTAGTAGATGCGGAATTATCAACAGCCTTGTATTTTGCGGTGCGGTCTTCGCATCTCGCTGTACATAAAACCTATGAGTTGCCATAACTTGTCCGTAATTTATGTATTGGCGTAAAGGAGGATAATTTATGGCTTTTTTTAGAATGTTCAAAGATTCGGCACTGGAGCTGAAAAGTCTGCGCTGTATAACAGTTACCGCAATGATGATAGCACTCAATCTTGCGCTTAAGTCTGTAACGATATATGTTACAGACGACCTGAAGATAAGCTTTTCTTATCTTGCGCTTGCAACGATAGGAATGTTGTTCGGCCCAACCGTGGGATTTCTCGCAGGAGCCGTCACGGATATCCTTGGATTGCTGGTCCAGCAGATGATGAGCGCTTTCAATCCGCTGTATACCCTTGTTGAGGCAACCGGCGGTCTGCTGTACGGGCTTTTCCTGTACAGGCTCCAGCCTGTGAAATTCAATAAAGAGATGTTCAAGCCTGTGGCAGAAACAAGCATAGTCCCTCTTAACGGTATCAATGCGAAGCTGTTATCAGCCTTGATGATAATCGCTGTTACTGTGCTGTATAATATCTACAAGTTCAACGAGCTGTTCGTGGTGTATGTGATAGTATTCGCCTTGCTTTATGGCATATTCCTTCACAAGCTGGCAGCGCTGCCCTGGAAGCAGCTTTTACGTGTGATAGGAGCAAAGCTGACAGTAGCACTGGTATGCAACATTGTTATGAACCCTGCGATAATGGTAATAACAGGCGTATGGGCCGCTGACCTTGCCCTGGACGTGAAGATTCCGCTCCGCCTGCTGAAAAATGCGATACAGTGTCCTGTTGATATAATGATACTTATCCTGATACTGTTCCCGATAATGGCGGCATACAAGAGCATCTTCAAAAATCAGAACACCACCAAAAACAACAAAAAGACTCCCACAAAGGTATAAAAGAGGTATTTTTATGAACAAGCTTGGCGTTATCGGCGCAGGAAATATGGGCGCCGCAATAATCAACGGAATAAACAAAAGCGGAATGGACATCGAGGTGTTCGCCTACGATAAATTCACGGAAAAGCTCGTTACGCTGCCCGTTGTTCCCTGTGATGACGAGACAGCAGTAGTTAAGCAGTGCAAGTATGTCCTGCTTGCCGTAAAGCCACAGATGCTTGCCGAGGTGCTGGAGACCATTGCCCCTGCGGTCACTGCCGACACTGTATTCATCTCGATATGCGCAGGCATTTCTGCGGAGTTCATCCGCTCCCACACTATCGAAAACGCTAAGGTAGTGCTTGTTATGCCAAACACCCCTATGATGCTTGGGCTGGGAGCTTCCGCTATAAGCTGTGATGAGCTTGTTACAGACGAAGAATTCACTTTCGCACGCTCCGTCATCGGAAGCTGCGGTATAACAGAAGTGGTTCCCCACGATAAGATGAAAGAGGTAATTGCGATAAACGGCAGCTCTCCTGCATTTGTTTACCTTTATGCAAAGGGATTTATTGACTATGCGGCTCAGGTCGGCATTGATAAGGACGCTGCGCTTAAGCTGTTTGCACAGACGCTGGTCGGCTCAGCTAAGATGCTCACCGACAGCGGAATGACCGTAGATGAGCTGATAAAGCAGGTCTCCTCGCCCGGAGGAACAACGATAGCAGGTCTTGAAAAACTGTACGAGGGCGATATCACAGGAGATGTGAAAAGAGCCTGCGAAGCCTGCACCAAGCGTGCTTATGAGCTGGGACAATAACATAAGCGAAACGGACTCCCTGATAAAATTCAGGGAGTCCGTTGTTTATTCTACCGTTACGGATTTTGCAAGGTTTCTCGGCTTATCGACATCGTTGCCTTTCAGCACCGAAGTGTAATATGCAATAAGCTGGAGCGGCACTACCGCCGTCATAGGCGCCAGTATATCAGGACACTCGTCAAGGCTGATAACATAATCAGCTGCATCGGAGTCTATCGAAACGCCTTCGGCACATATCGCAATAACATAAGCGCCTCGTGCTTTCATCTCCTTCATATTGCTTACGGTCTTTTCTACAAGTCCTTTTTGTGTGACTACCGCAATAGCAGGCATACCCTCGGTGATAAGGGATATAGTACCATGCTTAAGCTCGCCTGCGGCATAGCTCTCACTGTGGATGTAGCTTATCTCCTTAAGCTTAAGGCTGCCCTCCATGCTGAGCGCATAGTCAAGACCTCTTCCGATGTACAGCAGGCTCTCGGCGTTGACAAGAGTAGAAGCCGCATACTGTGAGTTCTCCTCAAGCTCTACCGCCTTTGCAATGCGCTCTGGCATCTTCTGGAGCTCTGCGGTAAGCTCACGGCACTTTTCCTCGTCTATCGTACCGTTTGCGAGAGCTATCGAAAACGCCAGCAGGTACATCACAGCTATCTGCACCATGTAAGCCTTTGTAGAGGCAACAGCGATCTCGGGGCCTGCAAGGGTGTATATCAGCATATCTGCCTCACGGGCAATGGAGCTGCCCTTTGCGTTTACTATTGCGAGCGTCTTTGCTCCAAGCTCCTTTGAAAGTCGCAGCGCCGCAAGGCTGTCAGCCGTTTCGCCCGACTGGGAAATGATTATCACAAGGTCATCCTTTGTGACAAGCGGCTTTCTGTAACGGAATTCGGAGGCGATGTCTACATTTACAGGCACACGTGCCAGTTCCTCAATAATATAACGTCCCACAAGTCCTGCGTGCATAGCCGTACCACACGCCACAACATGGATATTGCGGAAGCCACGGAGCATCTCAAGTGTAATGCCGCACTCCTCAAGATTAGGCATACCGTCGGAAATCCTCGGCATGATGGTGGTCTTTACTGCCTCGGGCTGCTCGTGTATCTCCTTAAGCATAAAGTGCGCATATCCCTGCTTCTCAGCTGCATTCTGATCCCAGTCTGCGTGCATAAGCGGCTTTGCCAGCTTATTATAGTGCAGGTCGTAGATATTGGTGCCATAGGGCGAAAGAACAGCTATCTCGTTAGGCTCCAGCAGGTAGTAGTCACGGGTGTAGTTGAGTATCGCAGTTACATCGGAAGCAATAAAGCTCTCATTCTCACCTATACCGACGATAAGCGGGCTTTCCTTCCTTACTGCGAAAACAGTGTCGGGGAAATCCTTGAACATGATGCCAAGCGCAAAGCTTCCACGCACGTTGTGCATTGTCTCAACGATAGACTCTATCGGATCGCCGTTATAGTAGTAGTCAAGGAGCTGAGCCGCAACCTCGGTATCGGTCTGGCTGACAAAGTGCCTGCCCTTGCCGATAAGGAAGTTTTTTATCTCCTTGTAGTTTTCGATGATACCGTTATGTACAATGGTCACTCTGCCGCCGTTATGAGGATGGGAGTTTATATCCGACGGCTCGCCGTGGGTCGCCCAGCGTGTATGACCTATTCCCGCAAAGCCGCTGGGTACTCCGTCTTTTTCCATCTTCTCACGCAGATTTAAAAGCCTGCCCTGTGCCTTTCTGACCTCGATATTGTTGTTATCGAATACAGCTATTCCCGCACTGTCATAGCCACGGTACTCCAGCTTTTCAAGAGTGCCCAGAAGTATCTCGGCACAGCTGTGCTTTCCTACATAACCGACTATTCCGCACATGATATTTTCCCCCTGTGTTTTTGTTGTATTTATATAGTTATGCCGTTTTCACGGATATAATGCTCCCTATATAGTATCGTATGATATTATTTTACAGCATAACTGCGCAATTGTCAATAATATATCGCAAGCTGTAATCGAACTGTAAAACTTTGTTACTTTTCTGTCATATTTGTGCTATTGTTCGTGTTATGTAAACGTTTCACAAAACCGTAGGCATAATAGCTATATGCGTATCAAAAGATATGTGCATTTAGTAGATTTTGGACAAAATTTATTGACAAACAGTTGCTATTTTTCTATAATGTATGTATAAGCCCGAAAGGGTGAATTCGTATTTATTTTTTTAGGAGGTTTTTCTTATGAAGCTTAAGAAATTAGCAGCAGGCGTGCTTGCTGCGGTTATAGCAGTAACTTCTACTGTTGTAGCACCCGTTACAGCTAGTGCCGCTACTCTTGCAGCTGCACCCACAGGCACAGAAACCGTACTGGCAGCCATGGAAGGCGGCTCTGCAAGCCTTGCATCTTGGGGTTGTCAGTGGATCCAGAGCTACGATGAGAATCTTGCTACTTGGATCGCTGATTCCGACACCTACATGAAGTTTACATTCAGCGCTATCGGTGATTTCACCGGTGACGACGGCAATCCCGTTTCTATTGATAATCTTATGTCCTGGGATGGCGTTGAGGGCTGGTTCCAGTTCTTCATCGTTAACGAAGCTAAGGTTCTGCCCAATGCAGGTGTAAGTGCGGCAGGTGGTACAGTTTACCTTCCCATGTCTTCTTTCGCTCTTAACGAGTACAACGGTATCGGCTTCAATATGCAGGCTGGTCACGTTTCCTGCACAGTTGCTTCTGTTAACATCGTAAAAGTAAGTGCAGCTGCTCCTACTCCCACACCCGATCCCGAGCCCGATGAGGAAGAGATCCCCGATGCTCCCGAGGGCGTTACACCTATCGTTGGCAAGTACGATGACGGTAAGTACGTTCAGGACTTCAACGGCACAGCTACAGGCAACACAGGCGTTGTTGATGTAGACACTGCAACAACAGACGATACAATCGCTTCTCTGGTTGACGGCAACCTCTACATCTACACACAGGTAGCAGAGGATGACCTCGCAGATGCTTCCAAGGGCGTTGTATACATCAAGAACGTAGACACAGAAGTATCTCTCAAGGTTACAACAACAAAGGCATTTACAAAGCTGTATGACGGTGCTGAGGCTGCTGACGGCAATGTATTCGTTGCTTATGTTATCTCCGGCGTTACAGACGCTGCTGACTGGGCATGGTCTGACATCGTTATTGAATAATTAGTAAGGAGGAAATTACAATGAAATTAGAGTACACAAGACCTGAACTCGAAGTAACACTCTTTGCTATCGAGGACGCAATCATGGACAGCGCTATCGAAGTTATCGATGACACTCCCACAGCTATCCCTGCTGACACATGGGCTCAGAACGGCTGATCCATATCGATCAAGTAATATTAAGCGGCAGGTCTATGGCCTGCCGCTTTCTACATGAGGTAAATATGAAAAAAAGAATAATTTCTGCACTACTGTGCATTGCGGCACTTGCAGCGCTTACAGGCTGCAACCCTCCCGATAACGACAGCAGCAGCCAGTCCACCACACGAAAGGTTGGCGGCTTTGTTATTTATGACGAGCCCGGCGACGTTGAAGGCTTCGGTGGCACTGTCGAGGTCCTGGGAGAATAAGCATGGAAAAAAGCTATAACGTCTGCGGGCTGAAAGTCCGAGCTGATTTCCGCCACGATTTCATGACGTCACGCTCTGAGAAATATCTCTGTGCGGACAATACGGCGGATATCCTGATCCCATATAACGAGGCAAGGATAAATTCGCTCATGGAGCGTGGTTGCGCTTCGATACACAGTGCAGAGAATATCGTCACAGCGGACGCATTTTATACCGCACTGCTTGGCTTTGACGGGTTTATGCTGCACTCCTCCGCAGTAGCTGTGGACGGCAAAGCATATCTGTTCTCCGCTCCCAGCGGTACGGGAAAATCCACCCACACGGGTCAGTGGCTCAAACTTTTTGGCGAGCGTGCACAGATAATCAACGACGACAAGCCTGCGCTTCGCTTTATCGGCGACGAGGTGATCGCCTACGGCACTCCCTGGAGCGGAAAGAGCGATCTGAACTTGAATATCGGCATCCCCGTGGGTGGTATCTGCGTGCTTGAGCGCTCTGAAACAAATTTTATCGAGTTACTGGACGAAGCAACGGCGGTATACAGCATACTCAATCAGACGATACGCCCGTCCCGCCCCGAGCTTATGTCCTGTCTGCTGGAATATGTGGACAGACTTATCCGCACAGTGCCGATATGGCGCATGGGATGCAACATCTCCACGGAAGCTGCACAGATCGCCTACGACGCTATGTCAAAGCGAATCAAACCATAAATAAAAAGCAAACTATGTATAAAGGAGGCGGCACATGAAGGTCACATTCAACCCCGATGAAAACGTAGTAAAAACGATCAAGGAGGGTCTTGAGCGCACAGGCGGCTACTGTCCCTGCAAGCTGCAGAGAACGGAAGAAAACCGCTGTATGTGCCTTGAATTCCGTGAGCAGATAAAGGATCCCGATTTCGAGGGCTTCTGCCACTGCTTGTTGTATTACAAATCCAAGTAAATATCAGAAAGGAGAACGATATGGCTGAGATAAAGCTTACTTCGGAGAATTTCGAAGAGATAGTGCTGAAAAGCGACAAGACCGTGCTGGTCGATTTCTGGGCAAGCTGGTGCGCACCCTGCATGATGCTTTCGCACGTTATCGCCGAGATAGCGGAGGAGACCGAGGGTAAGGTGATAGTCGGCAAGGTAAATGTCGACGAGGAGAACGAGCTTTCCATGCAGTATGGAATAAGCAGTATTCCAACGATTCTCGTGTTCAGAAACGGCAAGATAGTTAATGCTGCAGTAGGACTTCGCACCAAAGAGCATATACTTGAAATGCTGAAATGATAATAAAAGCCGCTTTGACAGACGATGTCACAAGCGGCTTTTGGTTGCAATACTAAAGAACGGTATCACTTTTGGGGTGATACCGTTCCTGCTTATTAGTTTATACAGTCAGTGTGTTGGGGTCAACGGGAGCGGGAGGAACCTCTGTGTTGATTCCTGCTGCCATAGCCTTACCGGTTACAAAGGAATTTACCATTGTCTTGAGGTCGATTCCAAGGCCGTCAAGCAGACCTGCGGAGGCCTGTGTGGTTGCCTCTGTGATATCCTTGACCAGCTTTGCGGTATTGCCGTCGCCGTACATGGTGATGCTGTCCACATTCTCCAGGGGCTTTGCGATAGCCTGTGCAACTGCGGGCATCTGCTCGAAGTACATCTGAAGCACAGCGGCTTCTTCCATCTTCTTCATAGCCTCTGCCTTCTTATCAAGACCCTCAGCCTCAGCAAGCGCCTTAGCACGTACAGCCTCAGCCTCTGCGATACCCTTGGCACGGATACCCTCAGCCTCCTGCTCTGCAGCAAAGCGTGCAGCCTCTGCTCTTGCCTTTTCTGCGGCAGCCTCGTTCTCGGCTGTTACCAGAATTGCGGCAGCCTCGTTCTTCTTGATCTCCAGCTCAGCCTCAGCGTTCTGGATATCCTCATACTTCTTAGCTTCTGCGTTACGCTGGATGGTATACAGCTCTGCATCGGCACGCTGCTGAGCGGCGTACTTCTGAGCCTCGGCGGTTTTCTTGACCTCTGCTTCCAGCGCACGTTCCTTGATCTCAGCTTCCTTAGCCTTGATCTCAACCTCACGCTCCTGTCTTGCGAGGTTTGCGTTAGCGGTCGTGATCTCGATAGTCTTACGCTGCTCTTCCTGCTGGATTGTGTATGCAGCGTCAGCCTCAGCCTGCTTGATATCAGCTGCACGCTTCAGCTCAGCCTGCTTGATGGCAAGCTCGTTCTCACGCTCTGCAATAGCAGTCTCAGAGTCTACACGGGCATCGTTTGCCTTGCGGTTTGCTTCAGCCTGTGCGATCTTGATATCTCTCTCAGCCTCTGCCTTGGAGATAGCAGCCTTTTTCTTGATCTGCATGGTGTTATCGATACCCATGTCATTGATGATCCCGTTATCGTCAACAAAATTCTGAACGTTGAAGGATACGATCTCAAGACCCATAGCACGGAGGTCGGGATCTGCGTTCATCTTAACCTTGTCAGCGAATGCCTGACGGTTGGACACCATCTCTTCAAGGCGCATCTGACCAACGATCTCACGCATGTTACCCTCAAGAACCTCTCTCGCAACCTTGGTGATGTACTCAACATTCTTGTTGAGGAAGTTCTGCTGGGCTTTCATGATGATCTCAGGCTCGGGAGAGATCTTTACATTGACAACTGCGTCAACGGAGATGTTTATGTAGTCAGCTGTGGGAACTGCCTGTGCTGTCTTAACATCAACAGACATAAGAGCAAGCTCCAGAATATCGCAACGCTCAAAGAAAGGCAGCTTTACTGTTGCCTTACCAACAACGACCTTCGCCTTACGACGCAGACCGCTTATGATGTACGCCTTATCCGGAGGCGCCTTGCGATAGCCTGCGGCAAACATAAAAATTATTATTGCCGCTACAATTACAATAGGAACAAGAAAACCTAAATCTTCTGGCATGGTAATTACCTCTTCTTTCTGCGGATAACCGCTTTTTAACCAAGCTTTTCCGCTATGGCTTTGGATCTTTCGTATGCAGCCACAAGCTTTGAAAGATCTGACTCAAAACCGCCGCACTGACCTGCACGAACATCATCAACGATCTTTTTTGCTGGATTATACACGGCATTAAGACCGATATTTCCTGAAAGACCTTTCAGTGCATGGGCACGGTTTTCGATAGCGGAGTTATCCCCTGCCTCAACAGCAGCGGAAAGCTCCCGTACAACGCTGTCAGCAGCGGCGAAGAATTTCTTGAAATACTTCAGGAACATCTCCTCGCTGTCCATAAAGCGTTCGACCATCTCGGTGCAGTCGAGTCCGACCTCGGAAAGGGCACTGCGGATCTCAAGTGTAAGCATAACACAGCCTCCATTCTGCCGCAGTAGCATTTTTCAACCCCGCTGCGGCGGCGGGATCGACCGATTTCAGCAGCGCTGCAACCTGCTTATATTGTATCATTTATCCCTGTTTTCGTCAAGATGTCCAATCACATTTGTAGATTTTCACAAAAAACAATGTTGAAATTCTAACACTTACAAAAGTTATGATTTAATATCCCTATAATATATCGAATATAATAATATCTCCTGCAAAGCTAAAGCTTCACAGGAGATATAATTTATTCAGTTATGATCCCTTATGCCATAGCAGCCTTAAGAGCCTCTGCCTTGTCTGTCTTTTCCCAGGCAACGCCGAGATCCTCACGGCCCATGTGACCGTAAGCAGCAAGCTGCTTATACTGGGGCTTGCGGAGCTCGAGAGTGCTGATGATAGCAGCGGGACGGAAATCAAATACCTTGCTTACAGCCTCAGCGATCTTCTCATCGGAATACTTACCTGTACCGAATGTGTCAACGAGGATAGATACGGGCTTAGCAACGCCGATAGCATAAGCGACCTCAACCTCTGCACGCTCTGCAAGGCCTGCCGCAACGATGTTCTTTGCTGCATATCTTGCCATGTAAGCAGCGGAACGGTCGACCTTTGTGGGATCCTTGCCGCTGAATGCGCCGCCACCGTGACGTGCATAACCGCCGTATGTATCAACGATGATCTTACGTCCTGTAAGTCCGCTGTCGCCCTGAGGTCCGCCTACAACGAAACGGCCTGTGGGGTTTACGAAATACTTTGTGTTCTCATCAAGAAGCTCAGCAGGGATAGTGGTCTTAACTACCTTTTCGATAACGTCAGCACGGATCTGCTCCAGTGTAGCGGAAGCCTTGTGCTGAGAAGAAACAACAACAGTGTCAACTCTTGCAGGCTTGCCGTCGATGTACTCAACAGTTACCTGTGTCTTGCCGTCGGGGAGGAGGTAGGGCAGCTCGCCGCTCTTACGTACTGCTGTAAGCTTGAGAGCCAGCTTCTGTGCAAGGGAGATAGGCATAGGCATAAGCTCAGGGGTCTCTGTGCAGGCATAGCCGAACATCATACCCTGATCGCCTGCACCTGTGTCGCAGAGGTTCTCCTCTCTGCCCTCAAGTGCGTTGTTTACGCCCATAGCGATATCGGGGGACTGCTTGTCGATCGTTGTGAATACTGCGCAGGTATTGCAGTCAAAACCGTACTCGGAGTTGTCATAGCCGATCTCCTTAACGGTCTCACGAACGATAGCAGGAATATCGATCTGTGCTGTTGTGGTGATCTCGCCCATTACCAGGACCATACCTGTTGTTGTGCAGGTCTCGCAGGCAACTCTGCCCATGGGATCCTGTGCGAGGATAGCGTCAAGCACTGCGTCGGAAACGTTGTCGCAGATCTTGTCGGGATGACCCTCTGTTACGCTTTCGGATGTGAATAAAAACTTCTGTGCCATAATTAAGATTCCTTTCTGATATAAAGTAGAAAAAGTTCCGAGAGGGAGGCAGCGAAAAACTTGCGTGGCTGACTCCCTGATAAACAAAAAACGCACTCGCTAAGGAGTGCGTAAGTCTCATACTCACTCCTTATCTTTCGGCTTGCGCCGCAGGATGTAGCACCTTTTTCCTTGGAATAGGTTGCCGGGCTTCATAGGGACCAGTCCCCCGTCGTAAGACCAGAAGCCACTCTTGATAAGGTTTTTTGTCGCTTTTAGTATAACATATAACAGACGTGCTGTCAATAGGCGGAACAAAATTTCCATAAATTATCCCCCGTTATACACGGGGGATCTTTTTTATACTTTTATTTTAACAACGCTTGAAAAGGGGCTGTATATCCTCTTTCCATTCTTGATAGTGTAAGAACGCACCTTGAAATAGTATGTCTTGCCCTCGGTGAGCTCATCCTCTGTAAAGGTCAGCACCTTACTGCCTACTCGGTCTACTCTCTTATATGTACCGCTCTTGGATGTCGCCATGTATATCTCATAGCCCTTTGCGCCTGTGGATTTTTTCCATGTGATGGTAGCCTCACCGCTTGCCTTTGATGAAGCCTTTACCGCAGACGGAATAGGAGCGGTTGGCTTTGAGGATACTATCTTGCTGAACTCGGATTCTTTTCCATCAATTACAGCTGTGACCTTGTAATAATAGGTCTTACCCTTTGTAAGGCTCTTGTTTGTATAAGTGTTTTTGGTTGTAGAAGCTATCTTCTTATAAGTGCCGCTCTTGCTTGTGGCACGATAGATGTTATAGCTGTCAGCGCCGTTGTCTTTCCATGACAGTTTTATTGATGTAGTGGAAGCGGGCACCGCTTTAACAGAGGTCGGAGGTATTACCTCAGGTCTTGCAAGCACTATCTTACTGAAATCGGACTCTACGCCGTCAGCCACTGCGGTGACCTTATAATAATATGTCTTTCCTAATGTAAGGTTCTTGTTTGTATAAGCGTTTGTCTTTGTTGACGCTATCTTTTTATAAGTGCCGTTTCTGCTTGTTGAACGATAGATGTTGTAGCTGTCTGCGCCGTTGTCAGACCACCCCAACTTTATCCATGAAGACGAAGCTGCGGTAAGGATAGGTTTCACAGCTTCAGGTTTTGTAGTCGAAGCCGAGGATGACGATATAGTGATCTCCCAAGTAAATTTTTCAAACGTCTTATTCTTGAAATCAGAATGATCGTCACAAGTATAAAACCACTCAACATCTTCCAGCGAACATGTCATTTTATCGCCGCCGTAATTATTGGGATACAGCTTACACATTTCTGTATAATGCTCTAACACCTCGTTTATGGCTTGTCCTGACTTTATACAGCCGTCCTCAGGGTATGCAGGATACATTTTATGTGTATCATCCAAATCCATATAGAGGGATGGCAATACATTCATTGTATATTCTTTTCCTGTTTGAGTTACCTTTACGGTAATGGTATCATCAACACTCAGGTTTGCATAAATTATATCCCAACGTGTGCCAACTCCGTCATCATTATAAATCCACACATCTTCTACAAGACCTTCTTCGTGTCCTGCTTCAACAGGTTGTATCACAGGTATGTCTTGAACATGATAAGCAGTACCTGTATATACCTTTTCGTTTGATGCCGCTGCCGCATTAGATGGCATTACACTGAATATTGCAGTTATTGCCGTCACGCCAGTCAAAAACGTTGATAAAACTTTCTGCAGTTTCATAAGCCCTCCTCGAAATATCGATTATAGTCATGATTCACGCCAAAATCATACTATAAGTATACATCATTTGTAATCGAGTGTCAATAGTCTGTTTTAAAAACAAAAAAATATTTATAGTATATATTTATAACACATTGCTGAAAGGATATATCATGCAGGATTTTGTAAAGCTGTTCGGCGAACGAGTAAAATACTACCGCAAAAAGAGCGGATTAAGTCAGGAAAAGCTGTCCGAATTATGCGATCTTCACCCGACATATATCGGACAGATAGAACGAGGAGAAAAGAAAGCCTCGCTCGATACTATAATGCGTATATGCAAAGGCTTGGAACTATCTCCCGAAAATCTGTTTGAAAAGCTTAGCTATCAGCAGGAAAACACCCCTGCCCAAAAAGCCTACGACCTCTTCATGCAGACGCCGCCCGAAAAACAGCAGACCCTGCTTCAGCTTCTGGAAAAGGCTATCGAACTTATATAAAAAAGCGACCGAGGATATTCTCCTCGGTCAAATTCATTCAAGCACTATTTTATGAAAGGTAATCGTTTATTATCCTTACCATCATATCGTTCAGCTTCTCCACCTCGTAGTCGCCGATTGTAGGCTCGATGTGGTCGCCGCCGATGCCGCTGTGGTTTGTAAGGAATGTATATGTGCCGCCCGTCCTGAACGCCATAGTTCTCAGCAGATACTCTGTGGACTTGTCTATTCCGCTGGAAGCCACGGGGATTATGCGTATTCCCTGCGCCGCCGCTATCTCAACGCAGTTGTTTACCTCGTCGATTATCTGTACATCGGAATGAGGGGGAGCGTCCAGCACGAAGAACATCAGCTTTGTAGCGTCCTCACGCCACTCATGGTTTCTCACCACGCTGTTGAGTGCCGTATGCACCGCCTCGGGAGTATCTCCGCCACCGTCTGCCGACTGTTCCCTGAGATCCGCAATAGCCTTGTTGATGTCATCTGTGAAATCAAACTCACGGATGATATAATCGTCATACTCATCACGGTAGAAGTTCACGCTGACTCTTACGGGAATGTTGCCGTTGTCGGACTTAACACGGGAGATAACGTCCTCAAGCTCCGCCTGGATGTACGCAAGCTCGTCCCACATAGAGCCCGTGGTATCGATCATCAGCATAAGCTCCAGTGCCTGTATATCACCGACTTCGTTCTGCCCTAAGGTGTCCGTGAAGTCTATCGTATAAGTGCCGCTTTTGGTGGAGTCAACATCCTCGATGGTCATGCGCACCTCGCCGTAGGTCACTTCAAGAGTATGCTCCATGTCATCATTGCACTCGTCAAGGAAAAGGTACGCCCTGCCCTGATTGTCGGTAACAGCAGATGTAACACCGATGTTGCCGCAGTTGCGCTGGCTGACCTGTGCGCCCTCAAGCGGCTCGCCATAGGCGGTCACAATGACCTCGTGGCGGACTGCATGGTCTGCCTCCCACTCCCCGAGATAGCTGTTCCAGTCCTCGTGGCTCTGATAAAGAGAGACCCAGTCGTTCCAATGGTCATTATCACGCCACTCGCCGCCTGTCAGAAGTCCTGCCTGCGGCTGGATAGAGGGTTCCTCAATATCGATATCACCGCCATCATCAATGACAAAATCACCCGGAGCGCCCGTGAATTCACCCACTGCCGAATCCGCCGCTATCTCAAAATCTTCCATAGCGCCGCCATCGAAAATGCCCTCTTCACGCTCGTCCGCAAACCCGATCTCGGGAGCTGCTTCGGGAGCGCCTGAGGCTCCGCCCGTAAGCGAACCGTCCGCCGAAGCCGCAGATGAAGTTCCGTCGCTCTTATCAGCAGCCGATATGCCGTTTGTGACAGCTTCATCGATTTCAGCGGAGCTGCTGATCGGTGCATTTGCCGAGCAGCCTGACGCTGTCAATATCATCATGGAAGCCAGTAATACAGAAATATAGCGTTTCATAGTAAAACTCCTTTCGGTCTGAAATGAATATAGAAATGTAAAGTAGTCTGCGCTTCATTCTGCTAATAAAACAAAGTATGATGTAAAAAGGTTGCAGATAATTCAAGAAAAATTTCACAGACCGAAAAAAGCACAAAAAAAAGCCGCAGACAAGGGGGTGTCTGCGGTAACTCAAACAATGCGCCGTCCGCTTGGGGAAAAGCGGGTTTTACACGGCAAAATAATTGGGGAAAATATATTAAGAAGTATGTTAGCTAAAAAGCTACTATACTGTCTTGCACATTTATTACTCTTTAATTATATCATTCGGACGGCTTTTTTGCAATTTACAAAACCGCCAAAATTATGTTGTTGAATTTGGCTATTTTGCGCATTTTTATTCGTTCTAAGCCACCCCGAGAACACCTGCATAAAACGCAGAGAACATCAGTATCAGCGGCATGGTCGCCATGCTTGCTATCGTAGACACTGCGAACTGCCCCGAGGCATAAGCCTCGTCCCTGCCATGCCTGTACGAGAACATGATAGTAGCTGATGCGGTAGGAGCCGATGCAGCGATCAAAATAGTATCTATCACCATCATGGACACTCCCAGCTTGCCGAACGGCACAAAGATCGCAGCCAGCACAAGTGGCACCGCAAGCAGCTTGAATACCTGAACGAAGTATACCCTCGGGCTTCTGAACCCCTTAAGAAGCCCTGCCTTTGCGATAGTCGCACCTGATACTATCATCGCAAGCGGCGTGTTAAGGCTTCCGATATAGTCAAGCGGAGTCTGCAATATATCGGGCAGGCGCAATCCCGTAAAAAAGAATACCATTCCCGCAGCAATGGCTATGATCGCAGGAGATACCAGCACCTTGCCGATGTTCTTGAGCATAGCGCCGAAGCTTTCGTTCTTTTTGCCGCTCATAAGGATCGTACCGTGCGTCCACATGAACAGATTGAACATCGTGATAAAGCCTGTAAGGTAGAACACGCCCTCCGCACCAAAAGTAGCGTTGATAAGCGGTATACCCATAAAGCCGCAGTTTGCATATATCATGGCAAAGCGCTCTATCTCACAGTTGTCCCTGCATTTCTTTACAACGATATTGGATACAATAATAAAAGCAAGATGCGCCGCCGCACCGAGAAGCACGGCAACACCAAGTCCCGCAAGCAGCTCAGTATTGAAATCCATCATATAAGAATTGAAGATAACAACAGGATTTACGATAGTGAGAGTTATCGCAGAAAGCTGCTTTGTGCTCTCCTCCGACAGCATTTTCGCCTTGAAAAGAAAATATCCGAAAAACAGCAGTATAAACATCACAACTGCCTGATATGCAATAATAAGCGCCGAGTCCATGAGTTCAGTCCTTTCCGAGTTCTTTATCCACATTGAATTATACAACTTTTTCATCGTTTTTTCAACAGGAAATCATATTTAATATTACACCCTTAAATAAAAATAATCCTTATTTAAGTGTTTTAGCACGGATAAGGCAAAAAATTACCTCTACCCCCTTGATTTTTTCTGAAAATGTGATATAATAATTTTAGCACTCTCAGAAAGAGAGTGCTAAAAAACTTAAAAACTACGGCACGACCGCAATATATCAACAAAACAAGGAGATGCTAAAAATGAGAACAAAACAATTCAAGGCGGAGTCCAAGCGCCTGCTTGAAATGATGATAAACTCCATCTACACACATAAGGAGATATTCCTGCGTGAGCTTATCTCAAACGCCAGCGACGCTATGGACAAGCTGTACTTCAAGTCCATGAGTGAGAACACTGGTATAACCCGTTCCGATATGGCTATCCGTATCGAGGCTGACAAGGACGCACGCACGCTCACCATCACCGATAACGGAATCGGCATGACCAAGGAAGAGCTGGAAAACAACCTCGGCACTATCGCAAAGAGCGGCTCGCTCGCATTCAAGACCGAGAACGAAAAGACCGAGGATGTAAATATAATCGGTCAGTTCGGCGTAGGCTTCTACTCCGCATTCATGGTAGCAAAAAAGGTGACTGTTATCTCTAAGGCATACGGCAGCGAAGAAGCTTTCATGTGGCAGAGCGAGGGCGTTGACGGTTACACCATCGAGGAGGCAAACAAGGCTTCCTATGGCACACAGATAATACTTGAGATAAAGGATAACGCAGACGAGGAAAACTACGACGAGTTCCTTACGCCTTTCAAGATAAAATCCCTTATCCGCAAGTATTCCGACTACATCCGCTACCCCATCCTTATGGATGCAGAGCACGAAAAGCTTAAAGAGGGCACCGAAAACGAGTACGAAAAGGAGATCGTGACCGAGACCCTCAACAGCATGACCCCCATCTGGAAGAAATCCAAGAACGAGATCACTGACGAGGAATACAACGGCTTCTACAAGGACAAGTACTATGACTATGACGCTCCTCTTTCCCACATCCACACAAGGACAGAGGGAACAGCGACCTATACCGCATTGATGTATATCCCTGCAAAGGCTCCTTACGATTATTACTCCAAGAACTATGAAAAGGGACTCACCCTCTACTCCAGCGGCGTAATGATAATGGAAAAGTGCGCTGACCTGCTTCCCGACTACTTTGGATTTGTAAGAGGCCTTGTAGACAGCGAGGATCTCTCCCTCAACATCTCCCGTGAGATGCTCCAGCACGACAGACAGCTCAAGCTCATCGCAAAGAGCCTTGAAAAGTCCATCAAGAACGAGCTGAAGAAGATGCAGAAGAACGATCGTGAAAAATACGAAAAGTTCTTCGATGCTTTCGGCATGCAGATAAAATACGGAATCTACGAGAGCTTCGGCGCAAACAAGGAGAATCTGCAGGAGCTTCTGATGTTCAAGAGCAGCTTCGGCGGCTACACAACTCTTGAAGAATACGTTTCCCGCATGAAGGACGAGCAGAAGTATATCTACTTCGCAAGCGGCTCCTCCATCGCAAGGATAGAGGCACTCCCCCAGACTGAAATGGTAAAGGACAAGGGCTACGAGATACTGTACTTTACCGACCACGTTGATGAGTTCACCGTACAGATGATGCACGACTTCAACGGCAAGGAGTTCAGATCCGTTTCTGCGGATGACCTCGGCCTTGAAAACGACGCAGAAAAGGAAGAGATCAAAAAGACAGAGGAGGACAACAAGGAGATGTTCGACTTCATGACCGAAAAGCTCGGCGAAAAGGTCAAGGCTGTAAAGCTCTCCCAACGTCTTAAAACTCACCCCGTCTGCATCACCAGCGAGGGTATGCTCTCCGTAGAGATGGAAAAGGTGCTTTCCGCTATGCCGGGCGAAAACGCAGGTATGGCCAAGGCGCAGAAAATACTTGAGATAAACGCTTCTCATCCCATCTTCGCAAAACTCAAGTCGCTTTACACAACAGACAAGGATGCCGTTGCAGAGTACGCTGACATCCTGTACACCCAGGCACTGCTTATCGAGGGAATGCCCATCGAAAACCCTGTGGAATTCACAAACAAGCTGTGCGAGATAATGGCGAAATAACAAACCGTTACACCCATCGGATTTTTGATCCCGATGGGTGTATTTTTCAGCGTATGATCAATAGCGTCCTGATCCAGACTGCAAATATTAAATATATAATTCCGCCTTTGCTGTATAAGCCTACACATTCATGCCAACACTCCTTTCAAACAAAATAAAGGAGTACATAACACCATGAAGCATACAGCGATCGATCTTATTATGATAACAGGCATAGTGCTTTCCGTTGCACTCGGCAGCTTTCGCAGCTTTGCACAGGAATGTGAGGACGTGCGGCAGAATGTGATCCGCCTGCATATTCCTGCAAACTCAGACAGCTATGAGGATCAGCAGATAAAGCTTAAGCTCAGGGACCATATCTTAAAGGAATACGGGACTCAGCTGTCAAGTGAGACCACGACCGGAGCAGCAGTTGATGCAATACGTACAATGCTGCCCGAAATACAGGCAAGCTGCTGTGATTTTCTGAACGACCACGGAATGGATTATGCTGCAAAAGCAGAGCTTACCGAAATGTACTTCACCACACGTATTTACGAAAACGTCACTCTTCCTGCGGGAACATATACTGCGCTGCGCATTACCCTCGGCAGTGGCGAGGGGCAAAACTGGTGGTGCGTAATGTTTCCGCCATTGTGTATACCTGCCGCCTCTCAGCCACACGAAAAAGCCGAAGCGTCTCTGCCCGACTCGCTGGTAAACAACAATGATAATCAGGATATACAGGTAAAGTTTGCAGTATTTGAATTTTTCAGGTGGCTTATCAACGGATGTAAATAAACAAAAAAGCATGGGCAGTTGTGTATCGCAACTACTCATGCTTTTTCTTATCTTACCACTTTCGGTCAAATCTCGGTGAATCAAGAATAGGATTTGAGGTCCTCATAGGTCGTTTCGACTTTTGCTTGACATAATCCGAAATGTTAAAAGGCTTTTTCTCGGGAACATTTCTGAATTGCTCTATATAATACTGCACCGCCTGCACCAGGCGTTTTGTACTTCCGAAATCATTGGACACCTTTAATTTACTGCTCACAGTAAAAAAGCGCTCGTTCAGTTCGGAATTATCAAATCGCAGCTCTCCGTCACCATCGATATGATATCCCAGGCAATCAGAGGGCATGAAAAATTCTCGTATCTCTCCGGTTATCTCCATAGCAGCCGGAGCGTCCTTTGCATCACGAGAAACAGAAGCGAGACCTTCAAATGGAATATAGTATAATCTGCGATATATAGTGCGCTCTCCGTAAAGATAATGCTCACCTGCATAGCGGCTGTATACCATTCCTTTGGGAAGAATATCAAAATAAGTAAAACGTGCATGGCGGCGTGCTTTCTTCTCTGCAATATAAGCTCCTGCGAAAACCGTCGTCATACCAAAAGCGACACATCCGATAACGATATATACCATAAGCTGTATCAGCCCTGCATCTCCGTCCGAGTGCATATTGAATATTATCATAGCCGCACAGATGATGCACACGGCCGCTAATGGCAGCAGCACAGCAATGTTGACCGTTTTAAAACGCTTTGCGTATATTGATGTTTCGGCATGGAAAAACTCCTGCATTGCACGTCTCCTTTTTTATCTTTCTATGTGCCATGCTTTGATCATCGCACGCACACCACAGCCGGATGAACATTTCGGACGAAATACGCAGCCGCTCTCGATGTGATATCAAAAGCGGCTCTTGTTTATGAAAAGTCTAACAAAGATGAAATAAGATCACAGATAAACTCGGGAATTATTTCAAAAAAACTTCGCCGACAAACTCGGCAGCCGCTGCAAAGAAATTACGCCTCATCTGTATCCTCTCCCGTTTCACTTAAGATTTTTAGGTCTTCTCTTGTGTCTGGCCTTGTCGTTATACATCAGACGATCTGCAAGCTCGATAAGCTCATCCACCGTGTCAACAGCATTGAGGCTGGCACAATAAATACCGATGCTGACCGCAACTGTATACGGATTGCCCGATGCCGCATTAAGTGCAGCAAGAACTGTATCAAAATTTCTGCGATAACGCTCCGCCTGATCTTTTGCGTCGCCTGTGCATATCTTTGCTACAACGAACTCGTCACCGCCGAAGCGTGAACAGATTATCTCTGAGTCGCCCTTTTCAGCTGCGCCCGTCAGCGCATTTGCCGTTATCCGCAGCGCATCATCACCTGCGTGATGTCCATAGGTGTCGTTTATCGTCTTCATATCATTCAGATCGATCGACACAATGAAGACATCCTTGTTTTCAGAAGCAAGCTCTGCAAAATCCTCACGGAAATTCTTATAGAAACCGTAACGGTTGTATATCTTTGTGAGATGATCATGCGTGAACATAAATTCAAGCTTTTTGTTGAGGAAGCTCATATATTCATGTGTGCGCACCGTCTCAAGGCACTGGTTGGTCATCATCGTATATGTATACATCTGATTTTTACAGAGATCAAGGCCAAGATGGCACATAGTATAATAGCCTATGACCTTTTCCTGTGAGTGAAGAGGTATCACATACAGAGTATGCTTGCCATCGAAATGGTCCATCAAGTTTGGAAGTATCTGAGAAGTAGGAAAAGAGGTTCCCTCATCGCTGCAATCTTCTGAGCAGTCTACAAGCAGGTGCATCTTCTCGGGATAGGAATCCTCAAAATCAAAAACCAGCTCCTCTTTATCATGCTCCTCTGTAAAATACCTGTAATAGTCATCGGTGACACAAACATGAGTAGCCGCAAAGCTGTATTTTCTCAGCATCTCACGTGCATTATCCAACGTAGCATTTGCCGAAATGGTATTGCCCATCTCATTCATGGTCTCTTCATACACACGTATGTAATCATAATTACGCACATACTCGGACAGGAACTGACTTACAATAAATGAGTCACGAGCCTTACATCCGCAGCTTTCAGAGAACACAGGCGTATAACAAAGCTCTCTGTTGTAGGGCTTAAGAGTCGGATCGGCAGCTATTTCGGCGATCATATCCAAGAGCGCATCAGCAAGCGCATTTATATCACGCTTCGCTGTCGTAAGACGTGGATTGTGATATTTTTCGATCTCTATTCCGTCAAAGCCTGTCACAACAACATCTTTAGGTACTTTGTAGCCTTTTTCGCCGAGCTTATGACAGACAGCCATTGCCATAGCGTCATTTGCACACACAAAGGCATCGGGAAGAGGCTCGCCGCTTGCGAAAAATTCATCCATCACAGCGTAAGTAGGAGTCTCCCAGAACTCGCCGTACATAATATCGTTATCTTCAAGGACAAGCCCGTGCTTTGCCATTATTTCACGACAGCTGTCAATCCTTGTCTTAGAAAAATCATTATTGCGCTGTCCTGCCACGTGCTTGATACGCTTACAGCCATGCTCTGTTATGACGTGTTCCACGATCTGACCAAAAGCGTCTCCATAACCAAAGGAGATATTAAAGGTTTCACCATACGGGACATCGATGCTTATCACAGGGACATTATGCTTGCGGCATCTATCGGCCATTTTATTGAACAAAGGCTGCTGCATCTCATTGCTCTGCATAAGTATCATAATGTCAAGCATATCTAAATTGATCATGTTAAATATGCTTGATGCGCCTCTGTTGCTGGGTGTATCGAAATAAAGATCCTCAAAGCAATGATAAACTATCATACGATAGTCTTCTTTTGCTTCAAATCGGTCTACCAGAGCGTCAACAACAGGTCTTATAGGCTCTTTCTGCATTGTGGTGCAGCAAAAGCCAACCATAAGGCAGCCATCTACCAATGTCCGTCATCCCCTTTGCGTAAAATACGGTATATAAAAACGTTTACATCGAAATTTAAATATACTTATCCATTTATTATTGTAGCACACATTAATTAAAAAATCAAGTAGTACGGTATGTTTTTGGAAGGAAAATTCCAATTTTACTCGTTTGTGAACTAATAAAACAGACCCAGGAGCAATTCCGGGGTCTGTTAAACGATCATTATTTCAGGTGTCGTGATAGCTTCGCTTCTTATTCTGCATTACAAGGCGTATCATACGGGATGTAACAGTTTTTTTGAGCGGAGCTTTAAGCTCCTGCACCTCAGAAACGTTGTACTCTACCGCTTTTTTGGAGAGCTTAACAAATCTTGCGGGCACCTCTTCAGCAGCAAGCTGTGAAAATCTTTCAACGCATATCTCGCAGTCACAGGCGTTAAACCTGCGAAGTATCTCCCTGGCATTATCCTCTATAACAAGTGCTGTTATATTGTAAGTTTCGGTTTCACCACCAACCCCAAACATTTCAGCCGCATCACGCTTCATTATCCGTGTCAGAGGTTCGAGACCCCTGAGGCTGCGTGGGATGCTGCTTTTGCCTGCCATTATAGTAGGGTTTACCATGTCGTTTTTCTGCTCGACAAGCTTCATGACTTGTGGGGTCTTGCTGCTAATCTCACTGCCTTTGCCGTCGGGATCGCTTTTTGCTCTGCTTTTACGGGAGGATGTTTTTTGGGGACGTGTATTATCCTCAGCCGCTTTTTTGGTTGATGCGCTTCGCTTGTTCTTTTCAGCGATCTTCTTTTCAGAGCCTGTTGCTGTCTGATCCTTCTTTGATGCCGTAGATTTTTTCTTTGCTACAGTATCAGTTCTTGTACGTGATTCGGGTGCGGTATCATTCACAGGCGGAGCCTTTGTACGGGTGGTTTTTGATTCCGCCGCTTTACCGGGCGGCGTTACTGTGCCACGCTTTTTTACTTCAGCTGCACTGTTTTCGGTCTTTCTGCCGCTCATTTACTCTTTCCGCCTTTTTTCTTGCCTGTAAGCTCATCTATGAACGCACTAAATTCCTTTGCCGCCTTAGATTTCGGCGAATATGTCATGACAGACTCACCGTGTGCAGGCGCTTCTGCTATGCAGACGCTTGCGCTTATGCGAGACTTGAATATATCAGTTTCCAGCTGCTGCGCTATCATCTGAGCAAGCTCTTCAACTTCCTTTGTAAGGGTAAGACGTGGATTGTATTTATTGAGCAGTATGCCACGAACCTGGAGAGCCTTGTTATAATAACGCTGCACCGCAAAAATAGTCTGCTTGAGCTGCGCAATTCCCTGAAGGCTGAGTATTTCACACAGCATAGGAATAATAAGCTCGTCCGAAGCGGTATACGCATTTATCGTCAACACAGACAGCGCAGGAGGTGTATCAAGGATAATATAGTCGTAGTCATCCTTTATTTGCTCTATCTGCTCTCTGAGAACATATTCTCTTCCAACGCCTGTAAGCTCGAGCTCTACTCCCGAAAGCAGGATATTTGACGGGATCACATCGCAAACGCCGCCACTAAGGATGGCATCGGAGATGTCACAGTTGCCCTTGAAAATATCGTACACAGTAAAATTATCTTCTGCCTCAACACCAAGGCTGAAGCTGAGATTTCCCTGCGGATCAAGGTCTATCGCAAGGACCTTGTAACCACGCTGAACAAGTCCGCCGCAAAGTCCGCAGCATGTGGTGGTCTTGCCTACGCCACCCTTTTGATTGGTAATTGCAATAACCTTTGCCAAAATTTGTACCTCCAAAGTCATTATAGGGCGCACAATTTCTGTCCGCCCTATATGTTTCAATATTAAGGCCGCCGATCACGCATTGGCGGATTTCGGCTGCGGCCTGCACCCGATCAGAACTCGGGATCGATGTATTCGCCGGACTCGCTGTCCTCAGGGCAATACATATGGTAGTTTGTCTTACCGTTCTTCTTAACGAAGTACATTGCAGTATCGGAGAACGCAAGAAGCTCATTAACATCCTCGGAGTGTTCAGGACACAGCGAAATACCGATACTTGCCTTTACGTTGATGGTCATGCTGCCGTCAGCAGTTGTATAGCCACCGTACAGCTCGTTTATGATATCCATGGAGATATTTTCGATATTTTCGATGTCCTCCTGATCCGTGAAGCAGAGAACGAACTCGTCACCGCCGAAACGTCCTGCAAAGCCGCCCTTGTCGTCAACCTTAACACGGATCATATCAGCAACATACTTGATGACCTCGTCACCGATAGTGTGACCATATCTGTCGTTGATGAACTTGAAGTCGTCAACGTCGATGAACAGCAGTGCGATCTTGTTAGCACCACGACGCTCAAGCTCTGCTGTAAGTGTTCTTGTGAATGTGTTTCTGTTATAGAGCTGTGACAGGAAGTCAAAGCTTGCACGCTCGGAAAGCTGAAGCTCCATCTTCTTCTCATTGTCGATATCTGTCATGACGCCCATAACTCTCAGCGGCTCGCCAAGACGGTCTGTGATGCACACAGCACGGAGAGATACCCAGATTACCGCACCGGACTTAGCCTTGAGCTGATACTCGGCGCTGTAACCATTCTTGTCTCTCAGGAGCTGGTTGATATCTCTCTTGTACTTTTCTGCATCCTCGGGATTCATAAGGGAGTCGATGAAACGACCGTTAGAAAGAGTTGAAGCAGATGTATCGATATCAAACTTTGCAAGTGTATTCTTGGAAACATACATACTCTCCTTGTGGAAGTCCCACTCGAAAAGCATATTATCAGACAGCTCGGCAATGGTACGATGGCGCTCCTCGCTCAGGATGACCTCGTCCAGCATATCATTGAAGGACTCCATGATACGACCAAGCTCGCTCTTTCTGTTCTTGATGGTAAATCTGATGTCGTAGCCGTTTTCTTCCTCAGAGATAGCGTCCATTGTGCGGAGCATATCCTGCATACTGCCGGTAAACCTGTTGATAATGATCCATGCACAGAGAGATGCAAGAGCACAAGCCACCAGAATAACGCCCCAGCCGATAAGGATAGCAGTAAAGGCAAAGGAGCTGAGCGTTCCGGACTCAACAACGCCTGCCCATCTCCAGGTGTTTACGTTAGGGATGACGCCGCCTGCGTATGTATACTTGCCCATGCTGCCTGTCTCAAGGATCTGCGTGGACGATGTAACGGATACATTTGTTGTCTTGGATGCGATGTCAGAAAGGCTGCCTGCAAGAGAAGCGTCCTTTGTAACCTGCATATCGTTGTTCAGGTTGATGGAATTTCCATCGGTGTCAAACGCCACCATGTGTCCGCCGTTCAGGAACTCACCGCCGAGCGCCTTTGCAATAGCGCTGTCAGAACCAACAGAGATAACCGCAACAGCGTGACCAAGCTTGCCTGTCATAGCGTTAGCGTTTTCGTAGATCTCCTTGGAAACATAGAAAGCATCTGCGTTTCCGTAGCTCTCCCACTTGAGTATACCGGAAACAGGAGAAAGATTATCGTCAAAATGATCAAACTTCAGCGCAGAATTGCCATTTGCGGAAGCGATTATATCACCCTCAAGGTTGATAGCAAGAATATCGATGATATCAGCATCTGCCTTTGCAAAAGCATCGATCACGGAAATATCCTTGTCGCCATCCTGAACAGCCTCTATCACCACTTCGGACTTTGCTATCGTGCTGATATTTGATGTATAGTAAGAGAAAAGCTGATCCAGCGCAACGGACTTCGATCTTGCAACCACCGCAAGTGTGTCTGTTTTAGCGGAGCTTTCATAGCCGATTATCGAGAAAGTGCCGACAACGCCGACAATAAGCGCAGGTACTATCGCAAAAACCAGCAATATAGCCGTAAGTACGACCTTAAGTTTTGCATTAGCCATCTTGAATTGATCCCCCTGATTTTATTATGTTATTATGTAATTATGCTCAGTAATCCAATTCTCTCGCAATGTCCTTCTGACGCTGCGCAAACTGGACCTTATAGATAAATTTGCCGATGTAGTCCTCCTGAGAAGCAGTCAGCCCCTGAAACTCACATCCGTATCCGCTTATCTCACCATAAGCGTCCCTCTGCACACGCAATATACGTGCCACCGCATTGAGACGATAATCGATAAACAGATCAATATCCATACAGACAAAATCGTCCACCTGGAAATTGTATCCGCTGCACGCCATAAACACGCCACCGATGTTGATATCACGTATTTCCATCGGTATAGGCTCTTCAAAGCGGATCGTTTCGTCATCACGCACGACGAAGAGCACACGGCCTCTTTCATTCACTTTTATCTTAAAATATCGACGCCGTTCTTCAAGCACCTCTGTGTCACGGTTTTTGATTATGCTGACATTTAGCTGTGTATCCAAAGAAACGGTAACATTACCCGGATATTTTATTCGGTCACCACCTTTACTGGTGGCAATGACATGAACACGCTCGCCCTTGGAAAACTCACGAAGATCACGCCCTTTTATGATAAGGATGCTCTCCTCGCTGCTTTCAATATTTTTAGGGAAAACGAAATTCTTTTCCGAGACAACGGCCGTCACGCCGTTTTTATCCAGGATCTCGACTTTTATGATCTTGTTACCAAAAAACAAAAGCACCAATCCCTCTTAATTATATAATGGTAAAGCCTTATGCGTTTACTGATGCGCATTTTTAGGCAGAATAGTTCTTTTATATTATACAATAATAAAATAAATAAATCAAGCGATAATGACGATTTTCTAAAAAATTTACATATTTTTTTAATTTTTTTGGACAACCTAACAAAACGTTCATCGCATTTTTGACAAAACAGTGAAAATCAGGACCACTCTCAGCCTTGAGGTAGAAAGCGGTCCTTAATCTCATATTTTTATAAAGTCTGCTTTTCTTTTGCGGAATACAGTATAATACTCAAATCCTGCGCTTGTGAGGATATCCGCTGCTATGTCAAAATCATAGGCAATATGCTCGCCCTTGTGGGCATCGGAACCGACTGTTATTATCTCGCCGCCAAGCTCCCGGTAATGCTTAAGCACCTGAGGATGAGGGTGCGCCCATCCCAGCCCATATTTCAGCCCCGCAGTGTTGAGCTCTATTCCCTTGCCCATATCTATAAGCTTTTTCAATATCTCGTCGATGATATCATGATGATCGGAAGGGGTATAGCTTTTCGCATTGCTGTATCTCACAACATAATCAAGATGTCCGTACACGTCAAAATTATCGTATGCCGAAATATTGGCAAGGATACTGTCAAAATAGCGAACAAGCCCGTTAGTGTCGCCGAATTTTCCGAAATACTCAGGCTCATACGGATCTATACCATCTACAAGATGCGATGAACCGATAATAAAATCAAAATCCTCCGCAGCTGTATACTCATAAAGCCGTGGAGCAAGATAATCCATCAATCCAAGCTCTACACCGTACAGCAGCTCAATCTCACCGGAGTATTTCTCTTTCAAGCGTAACAGTTCCTTTTTATACGATGCCGTGTCAAGCAGAAACTCTCCTGTCGGATAATCCATATCCATGTGTTCGGTAATGCAAAGCACATCAAGCCCTGCTGTTATAGCAGACTTTACCGAATTCTCCAGCAGCTCCTCACTGTCGCTCGAAAACGAGGAATGAACATGAACATCAGCTTTTATCATCCGCTGTACCTCTCTGTTTGTAAAGTCTGA
The DNA here is from genome assembly GCA_017461565.1 of Oscillospiraceae bacterium. Taxonomy (GTDB): domain Bacteria; phylum Bacillota; class Clostridia; order Oscillospirales; family Ruminococcaceae; genus CAG-115. The sequence goes on along the minus strand of JAFTXQ010000003.1, from coordinate 87,243 downwards.
AATATTCTCTCATATACAATATGAAAGCCGCAGCGTTCATAACAAATATGACGCCAATCATTATCATAGCCGCAGTCTGACTTATGCTTGGAACCCCGATAAGCGCTATCGCCAACAGATAAAATATAATAGTCGTTGCCTTTCCGAACCACTTTGCACCACCAAGATCCTGACCTTTCTTAAGGAAAAGCAGACCTACTACAAGCATGGTGATCTCTTTGACGACGATAAGGAACAGCAATGCAGCTATCATCCACCATATCGAACGGTACCTGATGCAAAGACATACTATGACCGCCGCCTGCGTAAGCTTGTCAGCAAGAGGATCCAGTGCTTTTCCAAGATCGGTTATCATATTGAACCTGCGGGCAATAAACCCGTCCGCCGCATCAGTTAATCCCGAAATGACTACTATAACAGCCGCCAGCACGTATCCGTTCGTCTGTCCCTCAATGATGCCGCTGTCTTTTACCAATCCGTCTTCCCATAAAATCGCCCAAACAAAAACAGGAATAAGTGCGATACGTACCAGCGTCAATATATTTGGCAGCTTGGTAATATCACGCAGCTCGAATTTCATTCTGTCACCTTCTTAAAAATTAACAAAAACTTAATCGGCTATCTGGTGTCATTTCATATCAATGCTCGTGTTCGTCGTCCTTTAAATCCACATCCGGTCCTGACAAGCTTGTGCCGCCGTGGCGCTCCGTCACATCCTTAACCCTGTTAAGGAGCGCTTCAACATCATTTTTTGCACCATCTTTGTTGATCTTTATTACTGTTTCCTTGCTGCCCCTTATTGAAGCCGCAAGGTTAGCAGCCTGCTCGCTGACAGCCTTTTCATGCTCCAGTTCTTTGGCCGTCTTGCGCTTTTTCTCCTCTACGATCTCATCAACATCTATGCTCTGATTTTTATCAAGGCGTCGATTGATGGTGTTAAGCGCAGCTCCTGTTCCAAGCAGGATCCAGAACACAGGCGCAACCGATACAACGGAGTCATTAAAAATACCCGCCGCCAGATATCCTATTATCGCCAGCATGACCGATATTCCATATATCTGCTCGGTTCTGTAATATTTTCTTAATGCGTACAGCCTGAAGCAATCTACCAGATAGAACACACATATTGTAAGGAAAGCGATCAGCGCAATAAGACCGTTGTTGACGAATATCTGAAGATATAGGTTATGAGGCTTATCGACAGTAATATAAAAGCCCTCGTGATACGAGTAATATTTTGCAAGATAATCATTCTGCGGGAACACGTATACAAAGGTATCAGGTCCGTATCCCGTGAACAGGCAGTTCTTCAGCAGCGGAATAGTTCTCGACCAGATATAACCACGTGAAGAGCCCAGAAGCTCCTTGCCCTCAAAGCCAATTGCCTCGGCATTGACAGGGGTCACTCTGTCACCGACATACATATCCACCATGTGGAGCTGCTTTTTGTTGAAAAGCACAAATGTCAATGTTTTATCCAGCTCATCGTTAAAGCTCATGAAGAACGCATCATCATATTCTTCGCTCTCGCCTGTTGACACAAATTCAAGATTGATACCTTTAAAGTCGTCGTCATCAATAATAACATTGTCTTCCTTGCTGGGAACAAGCTTAAGCGCAGCGCCACTGCTGTCAGTTATGTCATACTTTTTCGTATCCGCATTGAATGCAATGTTCAGGACATCGGTCTGCGTGGTGAAGGATACGCTTCCGTCGTTATTGTGCTTTATATCCCTGACGGGAAGCTTAGAAAACAGATCAGTCTTCTCGGAGGGAGCAATAAAATCCACAACATCTCCGACAAGCGAAGGAATTCGCTCAAACAAAGCATTGTCAAGCACTATATTTACGCCTACCACAGCAACAAGTGCAGCCGCTGTAACCGCAGCCGTCACCTTCCAACGGCGTATCAGCACCCTTGCAAATACGATAACGCCAACAACAAAAGCGGCTGCTACCGCAACGATACCGCTTCGTGCGGTGCTGGCAAGCAACATAAACAGTGACATTCCGGCAAAAGCGGCATAGACGATCTTATGCCATATCTTCTTTCCGTATATCGCAAGCACCGAGAAAAGAGGTATTACCATACCGGTAAAGCTTCCCACATAATTGTAATGATAAAGCGCTCCGTACATACTTCCATAAGAAACGCTCTCCTTGTCAAGCACAAGATAGTCACTGAAATTCTTATCTACCGTAAGCGCTTCAAACCATTCGTAGCTGAACAGGTTGTTTCCGGTAAACTGGAACATTCCTATAATAAAATTGACACCTGCACATATCATCAGAGCGCCTACTATATACTTGAAATTCTGCGTCTTTCTGAACGCATAGAGTGTGAACAGAAACATCACAAAATAACATGCCATAGTAAAAAAGCCTTCGGCACGATCGTGTACGCCGTAGAATGCGATGGACTGATAATCAGATCCGAGCGCCGATGCAAGCGCCATCAGCACATATACAACAGAAGCACCTGTATACACAAGAGTGCGCTTTTCCGCACGTCTGAAAAGGAAGCCGCAGCACACAAATGCCATACCAAGCATGATCATAGCCAGAAGCACGACCATAAATGCTTTTCCCTGAGAGTAAACGTCTGTCATATAATACAGTCCATCATCGCCGGGGGTCGCTTTAAAATAGCGGTATGTTTCCATCATGTCAGTGGCAACCATGGTAACTCTAATAATAATAGGAATGATAGCAAGAGCTACGACAGCAGGGAAAAATATTGCCAGCGACAGGATATCCGTCTTTTGTTTTTCGTTAGTCATTGAAAAATTCTCCGATTTATATTTTTTATTTGATTTTTTTATCTTTTCTTTATTGACAAAGCTGAATAAGGTTTTGAACAGTATCGCTACATCCAGGAATATATTCCAGTTCTCGATGTATTCGATATCGTATTCCACACGTCTCTTGATGGAGGTATCCCCACGATATCCGTTCACCTGTGCAAGTCCTGTCATTCCGGGCTTGACCTGATGCTTCAGCATATACATCGGGATGCTGCTTTTGAAATTATCAACATGAAACGGGATTTCAGGACGTGGTCCTACCAGGCTCATGTCACCTTTCAGCACATTGAACAGCTGAGGAAGCTCATCAATGGAAAACTTCCTGATAAAAGATCCGAATTTTGTTTTTCTGGGATCGTTATCAGTGCTCCACGCCGTTTCAGATGTATCGTTGTCTTTCATGGATTTGAGCTTGTACATCGTAAATATCTTTTTGTTAAGTCCTACACGCTGTTGCTTAAAAATGACCTTACCGCCCATCGTCAGCTTTATCACGACTGCCGATACCAGCATTATAGGCAAAGTCAGCAGGATCATAACAAACGAGCCCACTATATCCATGGCACGCTTCATAACCGCATTGCCTATATTATCCAACGGAATGCGCCTGATATTCATCATCGGTATGCCACCCACAAGATCTATCGCAGGGGTCGCCGACATATATTTATATATCACAGGTATAACAGATATCTTTGTACCTGTAAGCTCGCAGGCCTCCACAGCGCTGCCGAGATGCTCCATGTCATCCGAATCCAGTGCGCATATTGCTTCACTGTAGCTGTATCTGTCAAGTATATCGAAAACATCATCATATCCGCCAAGATGCTTTGCGTCAAGGTTTTTTTTGTCGGAAATATATCCGGCGCACTCAAACCCCATCTGCTTTTCACGGCGTATAGTTTCAAGGTAATCCTTTGCGATATCACCTCCGCCGATGATGACGATATGCTTCTTGTTGTATCCACTCTGCCTGAAACGCTTTAAGGATCTTCGCAGCAGATATCGCTTAAGCGATATCAGCAACAGATCAAGCACCAGGAAGATCACAAGAGCCAGTCTTGAAAAATTTATGATCTTCACTATGTAAAGCATGGTTATAATTATCAGGCCATCGATAAAAAACGCCTGTACCAGCCTTGAAAATTCCTTGCCGAAATTGCTTGTCCTGTACGAGTCGTACAAACCGAGACAGCCATAAGTGATAAGCTGTACAGGTATAAAGACCAACGCAAGCTTGACATAATCATCCAACGGATAGTTATGCTCAAGGTCCATAAGCATAAAAACAAGGAAATACGAAGCCATGACTGCGAGAATAGAAATTGCCGCATCGCTGAAGACATTCAGCCTGTTGAACAACTTCTGATTTTCTTTGATCATTTATTTTCCTTTCGCCATTACTGCATATATGAATATATAATTATTTCATTTTACTTATCTTATAATTATATCACATTTTAAAGCACACTGCAACGCACATATAGACAAAAAATGACGATTTACGCCATTGTTTTCTGAACATTATGACAAGGTGTAACATTTTTTGTCTGAATTATCACCTATCATTCCACATTCGCAATCAAGCGCCAAAAGCATTACCATGCAAAAAGAGCAGGCATAGCGCCTGCTCTTTGGCATTTATCAAGATTTGCTTTCTTCTGCTATGGCGTCCACGGTAGTGCTGTTTGCCTTTTTAAACAGCTCTTCTACCTTAGCGGAGTCGACCTTTGTCATCAGCGAAACAACAACGACTGCCACCAGAGCCAGGAAAAACGCAGGAAGCAGCGAGTAGATACCTGTACCGGACAGGACAGGAACACTCTCCCAGATGATTACAGACGCTCCGCCAACCGCAGCACCTGCAACAGCGCCCCAGATAGTCATGCGCTTCCAGAACAGGGACAGCAGCATAGCGGGACCGAATGCCGCACCCAGACCTGCCCATGCATAGGATACGAGACCCATAACAGAGCTGTTGGGATCAAGAGCGATAAAGTAAGCAATAACCGAGATCGCAATTACCGCACCACGGCTTACCCACATAAGTGTTTTCTGGCTTGCATTCTTCTTGAACAGTGCAAACATATCATTGGTAACAGCAGAAGCAGTTACAAGAAGCTGAGAATCAGCAGTACTCATGATAGCTGCAAGGATAGCAGAAAGCACAACACCGGCAATAAGTGCAGGCAGCAACGAAGAGGACAGGAACATGAAGATCTTCTCCGCATCGCCGAGTGCGAGGAACTTTTCCATCAGCTCGGGGTTTGAGGTAAGGAACATATTGCCAAAAACACCCACCAACACAGCAGCCACCAGTGTAACAAACACCCATACAGTTGCAATCAGACGTGATTTTTTTATCATATCACTGGACTTGATAGCCATAAATCTTACAAGAATATGAGGCATACCAAAATAGCCAAGTCCCCACGCAAGACCGGAAAGTATAGTTGTCCATGCGATCTCACCGTTAGAGTTGTTTATAAAGCTGAGGTAATAATCGGTTATGGGCTTTGCAGCATCCATAGTACCGAGAGCAGCACTGCCCATATCAGGGATATTGCACACCGCAACGATAGGTACGATAACAAGTGCAGCGAACATCAGGATGCCCTGGATAAGGTCTGTCCAGCACACAGCGAAGAATCCGCCGAGGAATGTGTAGGAAATGATTATCAGCGCACCGATAGTAAGACACAATGTGTAGTTGTCAGTGTTGAAAATAAAAGCAAACAGCTTAGCACCCGCACTAAACGCAGATGCCGTGTAAATAAGGAAGAACACAAAAATGATAGCCGCACAAACCAGTCTTACAACAGGGCTTTCAGTGAAAAAGCGCTTCTGAAGATATTCAGGAATAGTGATAGCATCACCTGCGGCATAAGACATCTTACGCAGTCTTGCAGCAAGTATCCTCCAGTTGAGATATGTACCGATAAAAAGGCCGATAGCGATCCAGCTTTCAGTAAGACCGCTTACCAGAACGGCACCGGGCAGACCCATCAGCAGCCAGCCGCTCATATCGGAAGCCTGAGCAGAGATAGCAGTGGTCCAGGGGCCGAGCTGTCTGCCGCCGATAAAATAATCCGACATACTCTTGGACTTCTTGAAAGAATAGATGCCGATACCGAGGATCAAGAGTGCATACAGCACAAATGCCACGATAGTCAAAACATTGAGTTCCATAGATTTCTCCTTTTCAAATAAAATACTTTTATATTGTATCATACAACTGGCAGCAATTGCAAGTGTTTGGAGAAATTTTGTGAATAATATTGAAAATTGTAAGCGTCTGTGGTACAATATTAACGATTGCGGCGCAAGACCGCACAAACACAAACAGAACAGGTAGATCATAATTATGTCAGAACAAACGGAACAGCTCTCCTATAAAAAAGGATTGCGGGACGGTCTCCCGATCGCACTGGGATATCTTTCGGTGTCATTTACATTCGGAATAACCGCAGTCGGAATGGGTATACCTCCCCTTGCAGCTATACTTATATCAATGACGAACCTTACCTCCGCAGGTCAGGTACAGGGGATAAACATAATTGCCGCAGGCGGCGGATATATCGAAATGGCACTGGCACAGCTTGTTATCAATATGCGTTATGCGCTTATGGGAATTTCGTTATCACAAAAACTGGACAATAAATATAACCTTATACACCGCATAATAAGCTCCTTCGGCATAACCGACGAGATCTTCGCAGTAGCCTCGGGACAGAAGGCGGATATCCCGCCACGATATATGTACGGACTTATTACGCTTCCATATATATTCTGGGCGACGGGCACTGCAGCAGGAGCGCTGCTAGGTGCGATACTCCCCGAAAGTATACAGGCGGCACTCGGCATAGCGATATATGGTATGTTCATCGCTATCGTTATCCCTCCTGCCAAGAAGAGCCGAGGAATACTGTGGGTTGCTCTTTTTTCGGCACTCCTCAGCAGCGTTATCGCTTTCATCTCACAGTACATAACAATAACCTCGGGTATTTCCGTAATAATCTGCGCCGTTATCGCAGCGGCATTCGGAGCGGCGTTCTTTCCACAGAAGACGGGGGAGGTGACCGCAGATGAATGACAGCACTTTTTATCTCATCATGAGTATCCTGGTAATGGCGCTCGTTACTTATTTAATAAGAATGCTGCCGCTTGCGGTATTCCGTAAAAAAATAAGATCACAATTTGCTCTGAATTTCCTTTATTATGTCCCGTATGCTGTACTCAGCGCTATGACGATACCTGCGGTGTTCACGAGCTGTGGCGACAGCACCGCTGCTATAATCAGCTCGGCAGCAGGTTTTTTGACCGCCATTATACTCTCATTTGCCGAAAAAGGATTACTTACAGTGGCCCTCAGCGCCTGCGGAGCAGCATTCGCCGCAGACCTTATTACGGGCTGGATGAATATAGTTTAAGGAGAACAAAACAATGAAACTGATGTTTGCTTCAGATATACACGGCTCAGCCCTTTACTGCGAAAAAATGTTGGAAGCCTACCGTCGTGAGGGCGCTGAAAAGCTCTGCTTATTAGGCGATATCCTCTACCACGGCCCCAGAAACGATCTTCCCGATGGTCACGCTCCAAAAAAGGTGATCGCTATGCTGAACGAAGTAAAGGACGAGCTGCTCTGCGTCCGTGGAAACTGCGACACCGAGGTGGATCAGATGGTGCTGGAATTTCCCGTGCTTGCGGATTATGCGGTTCTTTTTGTTGACGGAAGAAGCTTCTTCCTTTCTCACGGACATCATCACAACCCCGATGCACTCCCCCCTCTGAAAAAAGGCGACGTACTGATAAACGGACACTCCCATGTGCTGAAAGCCTTTGAAAAGGATGGCATACACTGCCTTAACGACGGCTCGGTATCGCTCCCAAAAGAAAACAATCCACGAAGCTATATGATCTATGAAAACGGAGCTTTTGAGATCAGGGAGCTTGAAAGCGGAGATACGATACTCACTTACAAATTGAATTAGTACGCAGCGCCCCGAGAAGCGATAGTCCTCGGGGTGCTTTATTCTTACAATGCTGCAAATCGTCTCCATACTTAACTTATATCATAAAGATCATAGAAACAGAAAGCCCCCATCCACTATTGCGGACAGGGGTAATAATTTTTGTAAAAGTATAACTTCTTTACAAGTTATTAGATAGCTCTCTGTACAAGACCGGAACGCAGGCAGCGTGTGCAAGCATTTACTCTGCAAGGAGTACCGTTTACGATTGCCTTTACCTTCTTAACGTTGGGCTTGTATGTTCTGTTGCTGCGTCTGTGAGAGTGGGATACCTTGATACCGAAGGTAACGCTCTTGCCGCAGATTTCGCACTTTGCCATTTGAAGCACCTACCTCTCTAGTGTGATTTTTCAGTAACGTATATTATTTTATCAGAAATCCCCCGAAAATGCAAGAGTTAATTATAAAATACCATGATTTTTGTAGATTATCACAGCTTTACAAGCAATAACCCAAGGATGTTTCGTGATTTTTAACGAATTTACATCTGTAATAAAACGCTTAAATATACTCGATGTATATTTATTATCAAAGTGTTACAAATCCAACCTTCTTGTGCACCTTCTGGAGCGTCTTTCTGGTTGCCTTGTAAGCCTTCTCTGCACCCTGCTTCATACAGTTCTCGAGGTATGCCTTGTCCGAGGAGATGCGCTTGAACTCAGCCTGCATGGGAGCCAGCATATCTGCTGTTGCCTCGCCTACGGCAAGCTTGAAATCTCCGTAGCCCTTGCCGCTGAACTCAGCCTCGATGTCCTCAAAGCTCTTGCCTGTAACAGCGGAGTAGATAGACATAAGGTTTACGATACCATCCTTGCCCTCACGTGCACACACCTCAGCCTCGCTGTCAGTAACGGCTCTCTTGAACTTTCTGATGATAGTATCCTTGTCATCAAGCACCCATACGGAAGCATTGGGATTCTCGTCGGATTTGGACATCTTCTTGGTGGGCTCCTGGAGCGACATCACCTTTGCAGTGGTCTTTGTGATATAAGGCTCGGGCATTGTGAAGGTATCGCCGTAAACGCCGTTGAAACGCTGTGCGATATTTCTGGCAAGCTCCAGATGCTGCTTCTGGTCTGCGCCTACGGGAACGAGGTCAGCCTGATACAGCAGGATGTCAGCAGCCATCAGCACAGGATAGGTAAACAGACCCGCATTGATATTGTCGGCATACTTTGCAGACTTATCCTTGAACTGGGTCATACGGGAAAGCTCACCGAACTGGGTGTAGCAGGAAAGTATCCAGCTAAGCTCAGCATGATGGCAGTTGTGACCCTGTACAAACAGTGTGCTCTTTTCGGGATCGAGTCCTGCCGCAATAAGCAGCGCATAGCTCTCCTTTATCTGCGCACGGAGCTTTACAGGATCCTGTCTTACGGTTATGGAATGAAGATCCGCAATACCGAAATAGCAGTTATAGTCATTCTGAAGTCTTACCCAGTTCTGCATCGCACCGAGATAATTACCGAGATGCGGAGTGTTTGTAGGCTGAATAAGACTCAGCATATTCTTTTTCTGTTCGTCCATGATGTGTATTTCCTTTCGAATGTTAAAATTACTTCAGAAGCTCTCTTGCTGCCTTGCCGAGTATCTCAACACCCTTTACTATCTGCTCATCTGTGGGTGTGGAGAAGTTCATACGGAAAGAGTGGGATATTGCGCTTTCATCGGTGGAGAATGCATTACCCGGAACAAGAGCTACCTTGCGGTGAACCACCTCTGTACAGAACTCGTTCATATTGTACTTTTCGGGAAGAGTACCCCAGATAAACAGACCACCCTCGGGATTTGTAAACTGGATGAAATCAGGCAGCTCTGCCTTTAAGCCGTCCAGCATCAGCTTGCACTTTGCACGGTAGATATCGCACAGCTTTGCGATATGTGCATCGAAATCCACTGTGGTAAGGAAGCGGTATGTGAGCATCTGTGCCCAGATGTTTGTATGTACGGTACTTGTCTGAAGTCCGACTGTTGCCTTGGAAAGCACCTCAGCATCGCCAAGCAGATATCCTACTCTAAGACCGGGAGCCAGCACCTTTGAGAAGCTGCCTGCATACAGAACATGCTTGCTGTCATCCAGTGCCTTTATGTTCTGTACATCCTCGCCTGCAAAACGCAGAGAGCCGTAAGGATTATCCTCAAGGATATAAACGCCATACTTCTTCGCAAGCTCCAGCATCTGCTGTCTGCGCTCTAAAGTTGTGGTCTTGCCTGTGGGGTTCTGGAAGTTCGGGATGGTATAGATAAACTTTGTTGTGGGGTTAGCCTTGAGCGCCGCCTCAAGCTCATCCATAATCATACCATCATCGTCCATGGGGACGCCTACCAGCTTTACGCCATAGGAGCGGAACGCATTGAGCGAGCCGATGAAAGCGGGATCCTCGCAGATGATAACATCACCCTCGTTGCAGAGTATCTTTGCTGTGGTCTCGATAGCCTGCTGTGCGCCTGAAGTGATGATCACATTGTCGCCGTCCTTGAACATACCCTTTTTTGTGAGGTCGTTCTTCAGCCAGTCACGCAGCTTGGGATAGCCCTCTGTGATAGAGTACTGGAGCGCATTGATAGGCTCTTCTGCGAAGATATCGGCAGAGAGCTTGGCAATAATGTCCGTAGGGAATGCCTCAGGTGCAGGATTGCCTGCTGCGAAGCTTATTACTGTGGGATCTGCGGTGAATTTCAGTATCTCTCGGATAGCGGAAGGCTGGAGCGAGGATACCTTATCAGAAAATTCTTTTAACATAACATATCTCCTGTCATAGGGCTAAGCCCTGAATATATTGAGTAACAACTGTTTGCATAAAACTGCATTTTAATTATATCACAAGTTCCGTTGCTTGTAAAGCACAAAAGTAAACAGTACCGCTGAAATATCTCATGATTTTCACAATCGTGTAATATTTATTTCACAATTGTGCTGTAATATTATTATCACAGACAACGCCGCTGAGCGGCTTTAATATAGATCAACACTTTTTCGTACACGATATTGACAGGATATCCTGCACGAAAACAATCTTCGATGTGCCGTGTGTTTTCCTCCTATTTTCACACGGCAGTAATACCTCTTGAAAGAGCCGCTGTTTTTCACAGCGGCTCTTTTACTTATACAGCAAAAAGCGGAGGCACTGCAACCTCCGCTTGGATTATTTTGTTTTAATTATCGGAAACCTTAACCTTTTTTATTATATCCGCCCTCACGGATGATCTTGGCATAATCCTTATAGGACAGGTTAAGATCCACATAACCGTCTATTCCCGATACGATGCCCTTGCTGCTGTACTGCCACATTCCGAACTCACCCTTATATGTAGGAACAGTGTTCCACTGTGCCAGCCACACTTCCGTACCCTCAAGCTCGTCCATGTCAAGATGATTTGTCAGCCAAGACTTATTTGCGTATATCATACCATAGTAGCCGGCCTTTTTGATCTCATCAAGGAACGCCTTGCATATCTTTGTCAGCTTTTTCTTTCCGAGATCAGCCTGATACTGCTCTTCAACATCAAGAACGACAGGATATGTTATATCATAAGGCTTTATGGCTTCAATAAAGAATTTCGCCTCCTGCACAGCTTCTTTTACCGTGGACGCATACAGATAATGATAAACACCAACATCAATTCCGTTTGCTGTTGCATTTTCAATGTTGTATCGGAAAGTCCTGTCCTCTGCCATCGGTCTGGTGCTGCTTATATCGCCTCTGGAAGCACGTATCATAGCAAATTTGATCCCTGCATCCTTTACAGCTGCCCAGTCTATCGTTCCCTGAGCATAAGATACATCTATTCCCTTTATACCTGTATCAGTCGGCTTTTCGGGCGGGTCTTCCTTATCGGTACCGTTGTCGGCGTCGATGTTGTTGGAAGGTCTGTCATAACGGTAGTCTATGAGTCGGCTGCTCTTTGATACTGCAAAACGTGCCGATCTCGATTTGTAATATCTCACAGTCTTCTCAAATATGAAAACGCCGCTGTTCACCGTCTCTCCATAAAGATAATAATATCCTGCAAAGCTTGCCCGTCCGCTGACTGTGACAGCCAGATAACCTTTGTTGAGAAGCTTTCCGCCCTCAGCACTCTGGAAATCTCCCGTAACTGTCATTTTTGAATTTGATGTCAATGTTGTCTGACCATAGTTAAGATATATGCCTGTTTTATAAACATTTACAACACCCGAATAGGATGCAAGAGAGTTTTTGCGGACGATATATTCGCCCATTATGTTGACTGCCGAGCTGAGAGTTCCCTTTAAAGTGCCATAATTTTCAAATGTACTGCCCTTACCAAAGGTTACTGTACCCGATATCGTAACGGTTGATTTTGGCTCAGCAATAACACTGCCCTTCACCTTGAAGGTCTTTCCTTTATACACGGTCAGCGATGAGCCGGGTGTGATGACAAGCTTGCTTCCTGCGGGGACGGTGTAGGTCTTTTTAGGCTTCACCGCACCCTCTATATAATAGTTTTTGCCCTCTTCCATCTTGGTCTTTCCGTCCCATTTCTCATAACCGGTAAGGTCGATGGGAGTATAGTCGATATCGGAAAGATCAACACCGCCTGCTTCGGTAGTCTCCTCCGGATCTATCACCGAGGTCTCCGGCTTTGTAGGCTCAGTATCGGCAATACCAGTGTCAGGCTTGTCAGGAGCATCGATTATAGTCGTTTCATTGCCTGCGGCGGAAGGTGCGGAAGTCTCCGCAAAAACGCAAACAGAGCTTCCCAGCATCATTATTGCTGCCAGCAGCAGGGATATTGCTTTTTTATACATCATTTCACTCTCCGTATGTATTTGTCCGAACAGTAAACCATTTTACTGTGTATATATTGTCGCATATTTTTCCTTGTTTGTCAAATGTTTTTGATGGTTTTTTCAAGGGAATTTAAGGAAATCAGCAGCTTTTTGATCCAAAATCCATATCCATGCGGTTTTCTTTAAACTTTCACATTTAAATAAGTTTTTATTATTGCAATTCAGCACAGAATATGATATACTAAATAATGTATATGTATGTTTGGAGGTCGTCTCCGAAGCGCTTAATTTACCATACTAAGAAAGGAACAGAAATGTCAAGATTTACACATAAGCTGTGTCCCGTTTGCAGAAAACACTTTTCGGACGCAGACGATGTTGTGGTTTGTCCCGAGTGCGGAACGCCGCATCACAGGACATGCTATAAAGAGCTTGGTCGCTGCGGTCTGGAAAAATACCACGCTGACGGATTTGTGTGGGACGGAAGGCTCCCCGATGAAGTCGAAGAGCAGAAAGAGCCGCTCCACGACTATCAGGAATCCGCTTGTGCAGCTAATCCTGATCCGCATCACGCCACATATCCACAGGGCTTAGGCGATATCAGCCATCTTTCGGAGGCTGAAGAACGCAGTGATATCCCCGAAGTGGAAATGTTGCGAGATATCCCGAATCCGTATTTCGATGTATACAAGAAAATACGAGACCTCACAAGTGATGACACACGAGGTGAGGACGGCGTCTCAAGCAAGGAGCTGTGCCATTTTGTCGGCAAGTCGGTAATGCATTATTCGCAGGCGTTCTCCGCTTTCAGGGTCGGCGTCATGAAGGATGGCAGGATACAACCTGTGAATATATTTCTCAACTTCTGTTCGGGCTTTCTATCGCCGATACATCAATTCTATCGCAGGATGGATATTGTCGGGATAGCGGTGTTACTGCTGTCCTGTCTGACACTACTTCCAGATGTACTGCTGTATTATAATGCCGAATATGCTTCCTTACAGTTCTCTGAAAGTCTGATCTCTATGCTGGGAATACTAAGCATTTTAGGCAGCTTTATAAATTTCGGTCTCACGATAGCTCTCTGTGTATTTGGCGACTATCTTTACTATAAATTCTGTGTAAAAAGGATAAAAAAGATACGCAAAGACTACGATGACGGTAAGGCTGAGGGTTATTACGAAGCGCTCACCCAGAGCGGCTCTCCATCAAAATTAAGAGCGGTCATCGGGATACTTGCCTATGCACTTGCAACACAGCTTGTAGCAAGGCTGCCCGCAATGCTGCTGTTATAAGACAAAAACAATTATATGAACAAGGACGGATACAAAAAATGAAGCTTATTATTCAGATCCCCTGCTACAACGAGGCAGAAACACTTGATGTCACAATAAACGATCTCCCCCGTCACATAGACGGCATAGACGAGATAGAATATCTTATCATAAATGACGGAAGCACCGACAACACCGTAGAGCGTGCCAAGGAACTCGGCGTGCATCATATCGTCAGCTTTGTGCACAACCGTGGTCTTGCAAAAGGCTTTATGGCAGGCATTGACGCCTGCCTGAGACTTGGCGCAGATATCATTGTCAACACCGATGCGGACAACCAGTACAGCGGTCATGATATCGAAAAACTGGTACGCCCCCTGCTCGAAGGCAAAGCAACAATGGTCATAGGCAACCGCCGCACCGACTCGATAGAGCATTTCTCTCCTCTTAAAAAGAAACTGCAGAAGCTCGGAAGCAGCGTTGTAAGAAAAGCAAGCGGTACAGACGTTATCGACACCACCAGCGGCTTCCGTTCCTATACAAGAGAGGCGGCACTCCATCTCAATGTGCTTTCGGATTACACCTATACGCTTGAGACTATCATCACAGCAGGCGCTGACCGCAGCAAGATAATGTCCGTTGACATCAACACAAACCCTGAGCTTAGAAAGAGCCGCCTTTTTAAATCAATGTGGGGTTATATCAAGCGCTCCAGCGGCACGATCATCCGCAACTATGTAATGAGAAAGCCGCTGAAGACCTTTCTCGGTATAGCTTCGGTATTCGTGCTGGCAGCATTGGTGCTGGGAATACGCTTTATAGTATATATGTGCCTCGGCGAGGGCACCGGTCATATCCAGTCGCTCGTATTGATGGCTGTGCTTGCAATCGTAGGAATACAGATAGGAATTTTCGGACTGGTGGCTGATGCTATTTCAGGCTGCCGCAAGGTCATGGACGAAACGCTTTTCCATGTCAAGCGCATTGAATACAACAACACCGACTGCAAGAACTATAACGTTTGCAGCTATTCCAAAGAGTAAATTGAAAAATAATGAAAGAAAAGCTTGAACGTTTTTATTCAACCTTCGGCGACAGGGGAGTTATGTTCATCCTGTTTGCCTGCTCGGTGGTCACGCATGCGCTTCTGTCGATAAACATGGAGCTTCCGGCGGTAAATCCGGATGAGATCGGTGTCGCAAGTATAGCTGCATTCTATTCCGGCAAGGACTGGTCCTCGCTTATGGGTACCATAGGATATTACTACGGATATATACAGGCCCTGTTCTATATGCCGCTGTTTATGGTGTTCGGTTCGCCCTATGCGCTTTACAAGGCGATGCTTGTGATGAACGGCGTGCTGATAAGCTTTATCCCTATGATCGCATATCATCTTGCAGCAAAGCTCGGCATACCCAAGGTGTGGCAGAAGATCACCATAGCGTTTTGTAGCGGATTTTATGTGACCTACATCGCACACTCCAAATTCATCTGGAACGAGGCTATATCAAGCCTGCTGCCGTGGGTGCTGATATGGTGCGTGTTCATGGCTTGGGACAGAAAGAACAAATACTCCCGTTTTACATTTTCGGTCCTTTCGGGATTTCTGTGCGCAGTGTGCTACGCAGCACACTCACGTCTTATTGCGGTAGTGATAGCGCTTGTGCTGACGCTGCTTGCCGCCGTTTGGTTTTTCCGTGAAAAGATACTTAACCTGAGCGTATTCTTTGTTTCTCTTGTGGTCTCCTTTGTCACAGAGTATTTCTGCAGAAGCATGGTACAGAAGATCGTCTGGGACGGCGGACCACGTGGGAACACGATGGAAGGCGGACTTCAACGCATCGAGGGTCTGTTTTCTGCCGACGGTTTTGACAGATTTATAGCCACATTGTTCGGGCATCTGTATACATTCTGCACGTCAACACTAGGCATCGGCGTTCTGGCGATAGTATTTTTCATCGTAATGTGCGCCAACCGCATCAGCGAGTGGCACAAGAACCGCAAGGAGCTCAACGAAGACGGCACACGTGTGTACGAGCCTACAAAGCATCGTTACAGCGTCCGTCTGATGGTGTACAGCATATTTGCATTTCTGGCAGTCGGAGGCTCTCTGCTGCTTTCAGTGCTGTACAAATTCAACTCAAACCAGTTCGGCGACATCAAGGATCTGATCATTTTCGGCCGATACACCGACAATGTTGCGCCAATGGCTATTTTCCTGGCACTGGCTTATATATTCCTGCACAGCTACAACATCAAAAACATAATCGGCAGTGTGGCGATATACGGATATGTATGCCTGGGATTTGGCATGACAGCATATCCGATGCTTAAAAGCGGCAGTTACCGTGAGTCGCCTGTTCTGGGGCTGCTCCCCTGGAGGATCGGTGAGGATATAACCAAGACCTTTACCGATATGAGCTGGCTTATCATGTCCTCTATGGTGTTCGCCATGTTTTCGGCACTTGTGGTAACGGTGATGTGTACAAGACGATTTAAAAAACAGCTTGCCACCGGACTTTTCTGCGGGCTGTTCGTTTATACCACGATATTTGCTGCGGCAAATTATCTGCCGATGAGAGCAGAGGAAAACGCAGTGAAAACTGCATCCGCAAAGGAAGTTTGCGAGCTTTTGTATAACGATGTGCTGTCTCCGAGAATAATAACATATCAGACAAACACAAGGACAGCGGTACTTATACAGTTCCTTAACCCTAAAACGACCGTAAGCCTTATCCGCAAGCAGGTGAACCTACCGGAAACAGGACTTATCATCATCGAAAACGGCACTAAGATACCGTTTTCGCCCGACAACTACGACGTTGTGGGCACTACTTCGGATTTCACTGTGCTCGCATACGGACAAGGCGCACGTGACTATATTAAATATAAGAACAATACCGCAGAATAAATATAGCGGAGGAATTTTATGAGCAACAATCCTGAGAATACGCAGAAGTCAAAAGCAGGTGTTCCTGCTTTCTTAAAGACAGATCTGTTTGTAATGCTGTGCCTTTATGCAGGCACGCTGCTTATCCACATACTGATATCGCTGTGCATGACGATATTCAATCTCACTCCTGATGAATACAGCGTTACCGCAATTGCAGCGTATCTTAACGGATACGACTGGTCATCCACCGTTTCGACAGGAGGATACTACGGATATTTCCAGGGACTTTTCTATACTCCCGTATTCTGGCTGACGGATGATCCCTACCTTATGTATGATCTTATGATAGGCATAAACAGCATAATCATGAGCTTTGCGCCTGTCATTGCATACTATCTCGGCAGAAGGATGTTTGATATCAGCAAGGGTGCCGCAATACTTTTCTCAGTCATAGCAGGAATATACCCCTGTTATATGCTGCTTACAAAATACACATGGAACGAGACACTGTGCAATATCATTCCATGGGTGTTCCTGCTTGTCATGTTCAAGGCTATGGAATGCAGCTCTCCTGTAAAAAAGCAGGTGTTCTCCGTACTAGGCGGTCTTATCCTTGTTGCAGGATATGCAACACACGGTAGAATGCTTGCGCTGATGGCAGGCGGCATAGTGCTAGTGCTTGTTGCGTTTTTCGTTATGAAAAAGCGTCTTTTTGGCTTTATCGGATTTTTCGGCAGTATTGCAGCAGGCTTCGTCTGTGATATGCTGCTTAAGGATCACTTCCAGAACGCTCTGTGGCTGGTAGGGGAGCTTGACAAGACTCCTACCAACACTATTGAAAAGATGCTTTCCCGTATACTTTCTATGGACGGCGAGACTATCGCAAACTTCTTCAAAACGCTTATCGGTCATTTCTTCTATTTCATCTCATCAACATGGGGATTTGGCGCAATATGTATGACCCTTATCATTGGCGTGATGTTCATGTATTTCAGGAGAAAGGCGCAGATAAGCAAGGCGATAAAAAGCAACTCCGAAAAGGTGCCGACTGAGTTTATTACTGATAACGACGCCCTTATTACTATATTCGCTTTCCTTGTAATGGGCGCAGTTTTTGTGGTAAGCGTTGCTTTCAAATGCACCTCTACCGTGCTTGAAGCACGTGCCGATACCCTTATCTACGGAAGATACACCGAGGTGTTCTATCCTATCGCTATATTCGCTTCGCTGATACTTGTATATCGTGGCAGACTCACGCTCTGGCATACCTTTGCAGCACTTTGCAGCGCAGCGGCAATAAACCTGCTGACCAATGTATTTGTTGTTCCTGTCGTCACAGCAGGAGAGCGTATGGTATCCGCAATGATCATGGGTCTTGCGCCTATGCGTTACGGTGAGAAGATGAAGGAGCTGCCTACTGAAGAAAGCTTCCTTAAAATAACAATCACAGTTATGTGTGTGCTGTTCGTTGTGCTCTTGATCCAGCTTGTACTGAAGAGCAAGAAGAATATGTACAAATTCTTCTCATTCCCGATGGCGGCGCTGCTGATGTATACAAACGTATTCTGTTATTTGAATTATCTTGAGCCGCAGAGCAGGAATGCTGCCGTTGGTGCGAGATATATGTCCGAGGCACTTGACATAATAGCAGGAAGCAAATTCAATTCCGTGTGCTGCTATATGCTTGCAAAGGAACGTTATGTAAAAGCACAGTTTATCTATCCCGACATGGAATTTGTGATAGCAAACAGCGCCTCGGCGCTGAGCAAGCTCGAGAAGCGTCCCGATTTCATTGTATCCGACCGTGAAGACGCACTTCAGATGAGCGCAAAGGACGTATACCTCGTAGGCGATATCAATAACAATGTAAACCTGTATGCCTGCACCGCAGAAGCGTATGACTGGGCAAAGGAGCAGGGGCTTGCGGTATCAGACAACGGCTATGTCTTTTATTCGGGCGCAGATATCCCTGCCACATCCACCGTCCGCAAAACGGACACGACCGCAATATGTCCTAAGGTGTCAGCTGTATACACAAATTACACTACACTCAACAAGCGGGGCACATACTATTTTACCGCAAAGGGCGAGGGCGTCGACCTTCCTAATACGACTATCACCTTCACAAGCGACAAGGGTGCGGAGGATGTGGAATATATTATAGAGCAGCAATCAGATGATATTCTTAAGCTTAAGATAGAAGTCGATGAAAAGCTTGAAAATGTCCGTCTGAAGCTCAGCAACAACAACGAGACAGAGCTTGTTCTCGAAAGCATGATAATAGAGGCGGCTGATGATGTGGCAAGATTGAGCATTGCCAAAAACGCCGAGTATAACAGCCCTGCCGTATGACGTAGATAAGGAGAACGGTCATGCCGATAATAAACAAAACGGCGAAGCGCCTTTCGCCTGCAAGGACGCTGGTTTTTGGCTTTCTTATCATAATATTTGCAGGCGCATTGATGCTGTGGCTTCCGTTCTCTACCAAAAGCGGAAGCTCTGCTCCATTTTTCGACTGTCTGTTTACGGCAGCTTCAGCCACCTGTGTAACAGGATTTGTGATATATGACACCTATACGCATTGGAGCCTTTTTGGCCAGGCTGTGATCGCATTACTTGTTCAGATCGGCGGAATAGGATTTATTACTATGCTGACCTTCTTCAATATTGCTGCAGGAAAGAAACTTGGATATCGTACCGTTGCAGTAGCTGCCGACGGTCTTACCGAAAACCGATTTGAAGGCGGATACCGCATCTTTTTCAGCATAATGAAATATTCACTTATACTGGAGCTGTGCGGCGCTGTCATCTTTGCGACAGTGTTCGTCCCCGAATACGGCGCTTATGGTATATGGATCAGCATATTCATGAGCATAACCTCGTTCTGTAATTCGGGTATGGATCTGATGGGAATAGAGGGTGAGTTTTCAAGTCTCATCCCATATCAGAACCATCCTGTAATAATGATCACCACCATGGTGCTTGTGATCCTCGGGGGACTGGGATTTGTTGTATGGGAAAACTTCCTGAACTACAAAAAAGTAAAAAAGCTAAGCCTTCACACACAGGTAGTACTGCTGATGAGTATAGTCCTCACTCTTATCGGAGCGCTTTTCTATCTTATATTCGAATGGGGCAATCCTGCAACCATAGGTGAAATGAGCTTTGGTGACAAGCTTATGAACGCATTTTTCATGAGCGTAACCACACGTTCATCCGGATTCAACAGCATTCCGATAGACGGTCTGACTGATTTTTCGCAGCTTGGTACGATATTGCTGATGTTTGTCGGCTCTGCCCCTGCCTCTACGGGCGGTGGCATAAAAACTACCACTCTGCTGGTGATGATAATGACTGTTGCATCCTACATCAGGAAAAAAGAAGATGTTGAGATATTCCGTCATAAGATAGATAAGCAGACTGTATACCGCACACTTGTTGTGACCGTACTTTCTATGGTGGCTGTGGGAATATGCTTCACAGCGCTTTATTGCACCACTCCTGCCGTAAAGGATGTTGGCGCAGTCGCCTGTTTGTTTGATACTGTCGCTGCATTTTCCACCGCAGGTCTTTCGGCAGGTGCATTTTCAGCAACCAATTTCTTCGGGAAATGTATTATACTTATCACTATGTTTGCCGGCAGAATAGGACCCGTGTCCTTTGTAATGTCTATGACAATGAATACCAGCAGACGAAAAAACGTGATCGCTCCGGAAGGACAGATCTTTATAGGATAACTACTTTACGAAAGGATAAACGATATTATGGAGACATTTGCTCTTGGAAAGCTTACCATGTATGTTTCTGACGACCACCGCTTCGGTACAGACGCTTTCCTGTTGGCTTATTATGCGGGAGTGCGTCCCGACAGCGTAGTCTGCGACCTGTGCACAGGCTGCGGCATAATCCCGCTGATATTCTGCAAGAACATCATGCCAAAGCTGGTGTATGCGATAGACATACAGAACGAGGCAATAGAGCTTCTTAAGATGTCGGTTGAAAAGAACCGTCTTGAAAACACAGTACAACCCCTTCTGGCCGACCTGAGAGAGCTGGACCAGAGCCAGCTTGCATTTGAAAGCGTGGATATCGTCACGGCAAATCCGCCTTACATGACAAGCGGCAGCGGCTTTGAAAAGATATCCCGTCCGCAGGCGATCGCAAGGCACGAGCTTATGTGTACCGTTGACGATGTTTGCAGAGCGGCAGGAAAGCTCCTGAAATATGGCGGACTGCTTAAGATGTGCCACCGCCCCGAGCGCCTTTCCGATGTCATAAACTCCATGCGTGAGAACAAGATCGAACCCAAAAGCATCACATTTGTACATAACAGCATCCTCGATCGTCCGTGGCTCTTCCTTATCACAGGTAAAAAGGGAGCTAAATCGGGCATGATAGTGGAAAAGCCTATGATACTCCGAAACGACGACAGATCCTACACGGAGGAATATACAAGACTATATGAATGACACAGGTAAGCTGTATGTTGTCGGCACACCGATCGGCAATCTCTCGGACTTCAGTCCCAGAGGCATTGAAACACTGGAAACTGTAGATTACATTGCAGCGGAGGATACCCGTGTTTCTCTCAGACTGTTGACGCATTTCGGCATTAAAAAGCCAATGCTAAGCTACTATAAACCGCATGAGGCGGAAAAAAGCGCCAGGATACTGGAGCTTCTTTCAGAAGGAAACAGCGTTGCGCTGGTCTCGGACGCAGGTATGCCGTGCATCTCCGACCCCGGCGTCTATCTTGTGCAGAAATGCTATGAAACAGGTATCCCGATAGAGGTGATCCCATCCTGCAACGCCGCAATAGCGGCAGTGGCGATAAGCGGCATCGATACACTCAGATTTGCATTCGAGGGCTTTCTTCCTGTCAACAAAAAGGAGCGTACAGAACGCCTTGGCGAGATAAGCCCGCTTCCTCATACACTTATATTCTACGAAGCCCCTCATAAGCTTCAGAAAACGCTAGAGGATATGAAAGCTGCCTTTGGCGCAGACCGATACTGTGCGCTTTGCCGTGAGCTTACAAAGATACACGAGGAAGTCATCCGTGGTACGCTGGCCGAGCTATGCGAGTATTATCAAAGCGCCGAGCCTCGAGGGGAATATGTGATAGTAGTGGAGGGTGCAAAGCCCGTCGCAGCACAGGAATTCACACTTGAACAGGCTGTGGCGCTTGCTAGACAATACGCCGCAGTCGGCGAAAAACTGACTGCTGCCTGCAAAAGAGCAGCAAAGGAAACAGGCTTCCCGAAGCAGGATATATACAAGCTTGCACTTGACGAGGAATAAAGCATGAAAAAAGCTACAAGCCTGCTGCTTGCGATGATAATGCTTACAGGCTGCACAGGCGGCAGGGTCACGCACATTGATGAAACACACGAAGCCGATGTGAGTTCTGCGGATGTTTCAAGCGAAGCAGAAACTGCAGAGAGCACTGATGTTCCGTCCTCAGCGACTGATGAGACAATGCAAGTGGCATCTCAGATCGTGAACTATATGGAACTTTCTATCGACACAGAGCTTGAGGCTGATGAATATGCACTGGGTGGCTTGTTTCTCGGCTCCGATAATGCAGTGATAACGATCGATCATACCGACCGTGGTGAGGAAAACTTAAGTGCCGTGCAGCTTCGTGATGAGCTTGCCGATGGTTCTGTCTATCTGATGGATGCGGAGATAATAGACCAAAAACAGGACATTATCAATATAGACGGAAGAACTGTCGAGACAGCCAGCGTTACCGCTTTGTTTGAAACCGATACCGAGATCTCTGAAGAGCCTTATGAGCGCTTTACGGAGTATGCAGTTCTTGAAACGGAATATCACCGCTATCTGATATTCATAAGTACCACACTTGCCGGCGAAGACGGGCGAAAATTCGCTTCGGATTTTTATGAAAGTATATCGGTAAACGAAAGAAACAGCGATTATTACGCATACGACGATGATATCTCGGATATTGCTGAAATAAATGCGGAGTATTCTCTCAGAGATGTGATGATCGACGGCGGATTGTGCTTCAAACTGCCCGTGGACACTGTACTGCGTGACGACTCCGATGCAGGTCATAACATATACTATTACAGCAACGATGATTATATCTGTTGCGAGGTCTGGTACGGAAAAGAATATTACCGTAATGATCTCGGCATCTTCGACGAGAACGACCTGCATAAGCTGATGGATACATTTTACGGCTATGGACAGGAGGAAGCCACAGACCTTCGCCGTGTAACACTATGCGGCAGACAGGCAGTGATATTCACTGTCGGAAGCTATAAAAACATCTTCATCTGCAATAACGGCTTTGGATATCTCGTAAAAATCAAACATTTTACAGGAATACTGCTTGACAATTTGAGCTTTTCGGTAGATAATAAATATGAGTTCAGCGACAGCCTTGATGATTTTGTCGTGCAAGCGGACTTCCCGAAAGACAACTATCAATATCTTGGCAAAGTAGGAGTATGTGCGCCCGAATATTTTGAATTTTCGACGGGGTACGATCAGCGATCCCTTACCTGCAAGGAACGGTCAAACTTCAGGACAACAGCACGCTGTACCATTACTAAACTCAGCTCTGCTGAATTCCCATGTGACTTCTACCACATGAACAAGGAGGACTTCAGCCGTCCATTTGTGGAATATACGGATTTCCGCCGTGTAAAGGTGGATGGCTACGACGCTCTTATGCTTGAGATAGCGTCACATTACCTTGTCCGTCTTATCATACGCCTTAGCGACAGCGAATACTATTCCGTTGAGGTCTGGTATGACGCTGATGAACGTGTAGAATATCTTGAAACATGGAGCGAAATTCTCGATGGCATCACTGACGACTATACCTACAACCTGAAATGGTTCATAAGCAGCATAGATATACTGGACAAGTGAAAGGAGCACAGAAATGAAGCGATTGTTCATTGCAGCGGCTGTAACAGTGTTGCTTTCAGGATGTTCCGCTGTCGATAACAGTAGAGTATATACATTAAATTCATTATCGTTCAGGACTGAGCTCGAAGCCACAGAAAACGTTGATAGTATCCATGCAAAAGACGAAGCGTATGACGGAGTTTTTTCGATCTTCTGTGAGCGATCGTCTGAAAACATCCCATCCTTTGAAGAGTGTTACCAAGGCTTGATAGATCAATATATGTCAATGGATAAACTGTCAGACGGTTGGGCAGCAGACTACTGCATGGATGAAAAAACAGTCACTATAGACGGCATCCCAGCAGAAGCGAAGTGCCTGGAAATATCGCTGTATCGTCCCGAAGTCGGATGCTCCCGTTATTATGTTGAAGAGGTCCGATTGGAGCTTGGCGATGAACTATACGGTATCAGATATGTTTACGACACTATGCTTGACGATATTGAATACAATTACGACCCTGAACACGACAACGAGGGCATCCAAGAGGTAAAAGATCGTGCAGCTTTGATGTACGAAAATATACAAATTAACAGCGGCACCGCCGCATAACGAAAGGAAGTAATACCATGAACGAAAAGAAAAACAGCAATCTGCAGTTTGTACAAACGCTCCTACCGATAATCGGTGCGGTGCTTGTTGTGGCAGGCGCTATCGCCTACATCTGCCTCAAGCTGGCTGACGAGTTGAAGTACAACGAAAAGTGGAAGGACTATGATGAGTGCGGCTGGCACTGATCATTCCTATATAAACAATTAATTATTTCAGAGGTGTAAAAAATGGAGATATTACTTAATATCGTGCTTGTCCTTGTCGGATTTGTATTGCTGATAAAGGGCGCAGATTTCTTTGTTGACGGCGCTGCTTCCCTTGCGAGAAAGCTTAAGGTTCCATCCCTTGTTGTAGGCCTTACGATCGTTGCGATGGGTACCAGCGCACCCGAGCTTGCAGTAAGCGTTTCGTCCTCGCTGACAAACTCCAACTCAATGGCAGTAGGTAACGTTGTGGGTTCAAACCTGTTCAATCTGCTTGTGGTTCTGGGCGTATGCGCTGCAATCACACCCGTTATCGTTAACAAGGATGTTATCAAACGTGATTTCCCTGTGTCTATCGGAGTAATGCTGATATTCGGTGCGCTTCTCTTTACGGGTACACAGAGCAACACCCTCGACAGAATAGAATCTGTTATCCTCATTGCGCTGTTGATCGGATACATGATCTGGACAGTAGTTTCTGCGCTCAAGGGAAGAAAGAACGCAGCTGAAGAAGAAACCGAGCAGAAATTCGTCTGGTGGAAATGCGCATTGTTCATTCTTGGTGGCGTTGCTGCTATCGTATTCGGCGGTACACTCGTTGTTGACAACGCAAAGGCACTGGGCCTTGCGATCGGCATGAGCGAGACCCTTGTGGGACTTACCATCTGTGCTATCGGAACCTCTCTCCCCGAGCTTGTTACATCCGTTGTTGCTGCACGTAAGGGCGAGAGCGATATGGCTATCGGTAACGTTGTGGGCTCCAACATCTTCAATGTTGTATGTATTCTCGGTATATCGGGACTGATCTCGCCCATCGCTATCGATGCAGCATCCTTCACCAATATCATTGTTGATATTATAGTATTCATCGTTGTTGCAATAATCGGTTACATCTTCTGCCTTAATAAGAAGATCAACCGTGTTGAGGGCGTTGCGCTGGTAGTTATGTATGTTGCATATATGGCTTATGCTATCCTGCGTGAGCCTACGATACAGGCGATGTTTGCCTGATCTGAACCGCTGCTGCGCAGAAGCGGCACGGCATTATTGTTAACCAAGCTATCCCCGTGGTCGTCCTCGGGGATGACTTTGTTCTATTAAGACAGCGACAGATAAGAGGGCTGTACGAAACCGTACAGCCCTCAATGTTATGCAATTTCAATTACATCTCAACAGTCAGACCCTCAGCGGAACGAACCTTGAAGTTCTTTGCTGTGCCTGTTGTTGTAACCTTGATGGTATCGCCGTTTCTTGTAGCTGAAACGGTCAGAACAACATTGGACTCGCTATCATAGATGGTAGCTTCAGCAGTCTTGCCGTCCTCAAGCTGATAGATAACGATGTCTGCATTCTCAGCATAGTCGTATGTGAACGCACGCTTGAAGTCGCCGTAAGCTACGATGCTGTTGGGCTTAGCCAGTACGGGCATGGAGTAGTAGTCGTGCTTTGTCTCGTACCACTTGCCGCCCTCGAATACCTCGCCTGTCTGGATGTCTGTCCACTTACCTGCGGGAACGTAGTACTGAGCGATGCCCTCCTCGTTGAATACGGGAGCAACCAGCAGGTTGTCACCGAACATGTACTGTCTGTCCAGTGCGAGAGTTGCGGGATCATCGGAGTATTCCATAACCATAGCTCTCATCATGGGGATACCTGTTGCGTGGGTCTTGTTAGCCTGTGCGAAGATGTAAGGCATCAGCTTGCCCTTGAGAACTGTCCAGTGACGGAGAACATCGCAGGACTCCTCGTCGAAGTTCCACGGAACACGATAGGAGCTGTTGCCGTGCAGTCTGGAGTGAGAGCTCATCAGACCGAATGCACACCATCTCTTGTACAGATCGGGAGTGCCCTGAGCCTCGAAGCCGGAGATATCGTGGCTGAAGTAGCCGAAGCCGCTCAGGCACAGGGACAGACCGCCACGGAGAGTCTCCCACATGGACTCGTAGTTGGAGAAGCAGTCGCCGCCCCAGTGTACAGGGAACTTCTGGCCGCCGACTGTTGCGGAACGTGCGAACAGACAAGCCTTGTCCTTGCCGTAGTATTCCTCAAGCACCTCAAATACTGTCTTGTTGTACAGGTAGGTGTAGTAGTTGTGCATCTTATAGGGATCGCTGCCGTCGTAGTAAACAACATCCTTGGTGGGGATTCTCTCGCCGAAGTCTGTCTTGAATGCGTCAACGCCCATCTCGCAAAGAGCACGGAGCTTGCCCTTGTACCACTCGCAGGCTGCGGGGTTTGTAAAGTCAACGATAGCCATACCGGGCTGCCACATATCGCCCTGCCATACGCTGCCGTCCTTGTTCTTGATGAAGTAGCCGCCCTTTACGCCCTCGTCAAACATCGTTGAGCGCTGAGCAATGTAGGAGTTGATCCATACGCAGATCTCAAGACCCTTTGCCTTGAGTCTTTCAAGCATAGCCTTGGGATCGGGGAACATTCTCTTGTCCCATGTAAGGTCGCACCAGTTGAACTCCTTCATCCAGAAGCAGTCGAAGTGGAACACCTCCAGAGGAATGTTGCGCTCTGCCATGCCGTCGATAAAGCCGGAAACGGTCTTTTCGTCATAGTTTGTTGTAAAGGATGTTGTCAGCCACAGACCAAAGGTGTAAGCGGGAGTCAGTGCGGGCTTACCTGTCAGTGTTGTATATGTGGAGATAACATCTGTGATCTTCTCGCCGCCGATCACGAAATACTCCAGATGCTCGCCCTGAACGGAGAAAGCAACCTTGGAAACGGTCTCGCTTGCAACCTCAAACGTAACCTTTTCGGGGTGATTTACAAACAGACCATAGTTTCTGGAGGATACATAGAAAGGAATGGACTTGTAGCTCTGCTCGGAGGATGTACCGCCGTCATTGTTCCAGATCTCTACTGTCTGACCATTCTTTACAAATGTGGAGAACTTCTCGCCGAAGCCGTAGATATTCTCACCGACGCTGATGTTCATCATCTCACGCATTACGCCCTGCTCGGCAGTGTCCTCGTGAGCGAAGAAAGGCTTCATCTCGTCGTTAGCCATACGCTCGTTGGTCTTCCACTGCTCCTCAAGGATGTAGGAGGTGGTCCTCCAGCCCTGCTTTGTCATCAGCTTGTCGCCGTAGTAATACTTGATATCCCATGCGCCGCCCTTAGCAACAACGACCCTTGTCTTGCCGGAAATAAGCTCGTAAGCGTTATCAGTTTCCTTAACAACAGGCTTGAAGGAAGCGTCCTCGTAAAGCTCAAAGCTGGGAGCCTTCTTGAGTGCGCCCTTGAAATGGTCGATAGTAACCTTGATGGTGTTCTCCAGTGTGGATGTGAAAGAGATCTCCAGCACAGGGCCGCCGAGGGTCATGCCACGGTTTCCGATCCACTGGTTGGTAGCCAGCACGTTGATGGAAGTTTCGTCTGCTGTCACCTCGTACATCTGGGTAGCGTAGTTAACGCCGTAGCCGGGCTTGTTCAGCCAAAGTCCGTCTGCATACTTCATGGTGTTTGTCCTCCGTAGAAATATATTTTTTTAATTTGATTCCTGTAATTGCGTAATCGTTTACACGACCTTGTTATCATTGTAACATACTTCTTATAAAATTTCAAGGGGGTAAGTGAAATTTTTATGAATATTTTAGCCCATACATACAAACCAAGCAGATATATCTTCTGAAATCGAATAAATGGATCGTACCGAAGTCTTTCATTTTTCAGTTCTCTTTCTGAAAAAATTATTGCGATAGTTCCTTGGCGTATACCCTGTATGCTTTCTGAACACATCAATAAAGTGACTCTCTGAACTGAAGCAAAGATAATTAGATATGTCAATTATGGAATGATCCGAGTACCTTAGCATATTTTCTGCTGCTTCGATGCGCTTTTTCGTCACATAGCAAGAAATAGTGACACCTACCTCTTTATGAAAAAGCTTAGACAGATATGACTGACTCAGCCCTGTGATCTCCGAAAGCTGTTCCAGTGTGATCTTTGTATGGAGATTGTTGTAAATATAGTCAAGGCAAAGAATAACAGCTTTAGGATAAAGCGTTCCCTTGCGTATCATCCGCATCCTCTGAGTGTAATCATCCACCAGCTCACGGTGAAGCAAATGTAACTGCTCTGACGATCTGCACTTGTCGATACTGCGGACATATATATCACTGAGGTTGTATGCCGTTTCCATCTCCATGCCGCCCTCGATGCAGTATCTTGTGATAAATGCCACAGTTATTATAAGATGATATTTCAGATTGCGGAAGTCATCATCACTGAGCTTGCCGAGCTTTTCGCTGTCAAGAGGCTTGAATAATCTGTGTGCTTCGATAATGTCTCCTGATCTGATGCTCCTGAAGAAAGCCATCTCACGTTCATAGGACATATGTGAAATACTGTATTCCCTGTTGAGGAACTCTGTGTGCGACAGGTTCTTTTTAATATCCATATCGTGTCACCTCTCAAGAATATTATATATCATTAACAATATAAATACAACAAGATTTTTATAAAAAAAACAAAAAAATGATATTTATGCAAATAGAAAAATGCTATCATATCGATAAGATAGCAATCAACAGAAAGGTGAAATATATTATGCTGAAAACAAACGGATTTTACAGAGGTGTTAATCTGGGCGGCTGGCTCTCCCAGTGCGATTATAGCGATGACAGGCTTTATAATTTCATAACAGAGCCTGATTTCGAAAAGATCGCATCATGGGGAATGGATCACGTCAGGATCCCTATTGACTATAACGTCCTTGAAAACGATGACGGAAGTTACAGTACGAAAGGCTTTGAAAGGATAGACCGGGCGCTGGAAATGTGCCGCAAGTATGGTCTGAATACTGTGCTCGATCTGCACAAGACCGCAGGCTTTTCCTTTGACAGCTATGGTGAAAACGAAATGGGCTTTTTTGACAATACAGCCCTTCAGGAGCGTTTTTATCGACTGTGGGAGGAGCTTGCAAGGCACTACGGACGTTATCATGAACATGTCGTTTTCGAGCTTCTGAACGAGGTAACGGATAAATGCTACATCGATGCATGGAACAGAATATCAAACGAATGTATAAAGAGGATCAGGGTCATAGCTCCTAATACGCTGATACTGGTAGGAAGCTATCACAACAACAGCGCACCTGCAGTGCCTGCGCTTACTGCTCCTTACGATGATAAAGTAATATACAATTTCCACTGTTACGAGCCACTCAGATTTACGCATCAGGGAGCATACTGGACTGATATCATAGACCAGAAAGAACGTGTACCCTTCGACGAAAGCGATGTCACAGAAGATTTCTTCGAGGAGCTTTTCGCTCCTGCTATCGAGGCAGCCAGGAAGAATAACACCGCTCTTTACTGCGGGGAATTCGGTGTGATCGACATAGTATCTCCCGAGGATACCGTAAAATGGTACAGGACGATCAACAAGGTGTTTGAAAAACACGGGATCGCAAGATGTGCATGGAGCTATAAGGAAATGGATTTCGGACTCTCAGACAGCAGACTTGACAATGTAAGGACCGAGCTTCTCAGCTATATCTGACACGCATACCTTTTCCGCCCGCAGATCATATATGTAACCGTCCTTTTACAAAGGGCGGTTGCTTTTTTCTGTATGTTTTCGGTATTTTACACTAATTCCCTTGAAAAAACATCTGACAGGGCGATTTTGTATTGACTTTTCCCGAAAATGTATTATAATAAATATGTATGCGTTATTATGCCGTTGTGGCAGAAATAACTGTAAATCTAAATTATATCGAGGATAAAAACTATGAAATGGACAGGCTTAAATGACCTTAGAGAAAGCTATCTTAAATTCTTTGAGTCCAAGGGACATCTCCGTATGAACTCTTTCCCGCTGGTACCTCAGGGCGATAACTCCATCCTGCTCATCAACGCAGGCATGACACCTCTGAAGAAGTACTTCCAGGGCATCGAGGAGCCTCCCTGCCACCGTGTTACCACCTGCCAGAAGTGCATCCGTACTCCTGATATCGAAAACGTAGGCAAGACCGCACGTCACGGCACCTACTTCGAGATGCTGGGTAACTTCTCTTTCGGCGATTACTTCAAGCACGAGGCTATCGCATGGGCTTGGGAATACCTCACAAAGACCCTTGAGATCCCCGCTGACAGACTTTGGGTGACCATCTACGAGCAGGACGATGAGGCAGGCGATATCTGGGCAGATGAGGTGGGCGTTCCCCGTGACCGCATCATCAAGCTCGGCAAGAAGGATAACTTCTGGGAGCACGGAAGCGGTCCCTGCGGTCCCTGCTCCGAGATCCATTTCGACCGTGGCGAGAAGTACGGCCCCTTTGAGAGCTTTGAACAGGCTTCCGACTGCGACAGAATCATCGAGATCTGGAACAACGTATTCACCCAGTTCGATAACGACGGCAAGGGCAACTATACACAGCTTGCTACCAAGAACATCGACACAGGAATGGGCCTTGAAAGACTCGCCTGCGTGATGCAGGACGTTGACAACCTGTTTGAGGTAGATACCGTCCAGAACATCATGAAGAAGATCTGCTCCATCATCGGAGTTGAATATAAGGCAGACGCAAAGAAGGATATCTCCATCCGTGTTATCACCGACCACATCCGTTCCACCACTTTCATGGTAGGCGACGGCGTGCTTCCCTCCAATGAGGGCAGAGGCTACGTTCTGCGCAGACTGCTCAGACGTGCCGCAAGACACGGACGTATGCTTGGCTATACAAACTCGTTCCTGCACGAAGTGTGCGACACCGTTATCGACGAGAACCTTTCCGCATACCCCGAGCTTGACGAGAAGCGTGCTTATATCAAGAAAGTCATCAAGACCGAGGAAGAAAGCTTCGCAAAGACAGTTGACAAGGGTACCGAGATCCTTAACGAGATGATCGATGCTCTTATCGCAAAGGGCGAAAAGACTCTCGCAGGCGCAGATGTATTCAAGCTGCACGACACCTACGGCTTCCCCCTCGACCTTACAAAGGAGATACTTGAAGAAAAGGGTCTTACTGCTGACGAGGATGGCTTCAAGGCACTCATGCAGGAGCAGAAGGACACCGCAAGAGCAAACAAGAAGCTCGGCGGTGGCTGGGACAATGCGAAGAACTCCGAGCTCGATAACTACAAGACCAATTTCGTGGGCTATACAGGCCTCACTTCCGACACAAAGATACTCGCCCTCGTCAAGGACGGTGAGATCGCCGAGCTTTGCGGTGCAGGCGATAAGGTAAGCGTAATCATCGAGGATACACCTTTCTACGCTGAAATGGGTGGCCAGGTCGGCGACTGCGGTACAATCACAAACGGCACAAGCGTTATCAAAGTTGAGGACACCCAGAAGCTTACAGGCGGCGCATACATCTGCAGCGGTAAGGTGCTTGCAGGCGGCTTCTCCGTCGGCGATAAGGTGACTGCTGCCGTTGACAGCGAAAAGCGTTCAGCAACAGAGCGCAACCACACCTGCGCACATATCCTCCAGAGCGCACTGAGAGAGGTCCTCGGCGACCACGTTCACCAGAGCGGTTCTTACGTTGATCCTTACAGATGCAGATTTGACTTCAGCCATTTCAACGCAGTTACTCCCGAGGAGCTTGCAAAGATCGAGGCTTATGTAAATAAGGTCATCCTTGAGGGCGTTCCCGTTGTTACAGAGGAGCTTCCCATCGAGGAGGCAAAGAAGAAGGGCGCTATGGCTCTCTTCGGCGAGAAGTACGGCGATGTTGTACGTGTAGTAACAGTCGGTGAGTACTCCACAGAGTTCTGCGGCGGTACACATCTTAAGAACTCTGCGTGCGCAGGTCTGTTCAAGATCGTTTCCGAGACTTCCGTTGCAAGCGGTGTAAGACGTATCGAGGCTGTAACAGGCGCAAACGTACTTGAGCTGCTGAACTCCTACAAGGATACTGTCGTTAAGGCGGCAGAAACACTCAAGATCGCCAATACAAACGATCTTGTAAAGCGCTGTGAGAACGTAATGGGCGAGCTCCGTGAAAAGGACAAGAAGATCGAGGCTATGCAGCAGGCTGCGGCTAATGCACAGATGGGCAATCTCGGTGAGGGATGCCCCGAGGTAAACGGCGTCAAGATCATCACTGCGGCGCTCGACGGCACAGGCGCAGACGGACTCCGCAAGATCGGCGACAGCCTTGCAGATAAGTTCGATTGCTTCGTGGCTGTCCTCGTCGGCACTAACGACGGCAAGAGCAATATGCTGTGCAAGTGCTCAAAGTCCGCTGTCGAAAAGGGCGCAAACGCAGGCCAGATCGTCAAGGAGATGGCTGCTCTCATGGGCGGCAAGGGCGGCGGAAAGCCCGACCAGGCTATGGCAGGCATCCCCGATGTATCCAAGCTCTCCGAGGCATTCGGCGCTGCTGCTGACATCGCAGCCAAGTTCATCAAGTAATCAATAACAATACGGTCTTTGCGGGAAAGCGTAAAGACCGTATTATGCAATAACAGGAGGAAACCAAAATGGAAAACTGCTTATTCTGTAAAATAATCGCAGGGGATATCCCCTCCACAAAGGTGTATGAGGACGACAAGTGTCTCGCATTCCGTGACATTGCTCCTATGGCACCCACTCATATTCTCATTATTCCCAAGAACCACATCGGCGGCGTTGACGAGCTGACAGCCGACAACAGTGCTGTTATAGCGCACATCTTCTCCGTTATCCCTCAGATAGCAAGGGAAGAGGGGCTTGCAAACGGCTACCGTGTGATCTCCAACGTAGGAGAGGACGGCGGTCAGACCGTAAGACATCTGCATTTCCATATCCTCGGCGGCAAGAAGCTTAATACCGAGCTGGCATAACACGAGTAGGGACACGGCTTGCCGTGTCCGCAAAACAAACATAACCAATGTATTTAAGGAGCACTAAGTGGCTAAAATAGAAGAAGCACGACTTAAAGCCGACCTCAAAGCCGGTCAGCTTTCCCGTGTGTATTTCCTTTTCGGGGAGGAACATTTCCTCACAAAGACCTACGAAAACAAGATAATCGAAACGGCACTCGGAAAAGAGCCGTCGGATCTCAACTTTGTTCGCTTCAACGAGGCTCCGCCCTCGGACAGCCTGTCGGATTTTGCTGACAGTATGCCGTTCTTTTCGGAATATAAAGTTATCGTAATATCCGATCTTGATGCAGACAAGCTGGACAACGCCGAGATGAATGCATATCTCTCCATAATAGAAGACCTGCCCGATACTACAGTGCTTATAATCTCACAGACAGGTATCGAGATCGATCCCAAAAAGCCAAAGGCGAAAATGAAAAAGCTGATGACCGCCGCTGAAAAATGTGGCGTCCTGTGCGAAATGAAATATATGAGCGCAAATCAGCTTGCAAAAATGGCAGTAAAAAAAGCTGCAAGGCTAAATTGCAACCTTTCTGACGCCAATGCAGTTTTATTGGCAGAGCTATGCGGAAAAGACATGAATTTACTGTCGACAGAGGTACAGAAGCTGTGCGACTATACAGTAAACGGAGAGATCACCCGTGAAGCGATAGACGCACTTGTGCCCAAGCTTGTGGATACAAGCATATACGGGCTTGCGGCGGAGATATTCGCAGGCAGGACCGCAGGCGCATTCCATATCCTTGACGATCTGTTTTTGCAGAGGATAGAGCCTGTGATCATACTCAGTGCCCTGTCGGGTCATTTTGTCGACTGCTACCGTGCAAAGCTTGCGCAGCTTTCACGAAAGACCGCAAACGACGCCGCTGCGGCATTCAACTACCCAAGAAACAGGACATTTGTCATATCAAAGGCATTCAACTCCGTCAGCCGTCTTTCTGTGGATTATCTAAAACAGTGCATAGATATCCTGTATCGCACAAACTTTCTGCTCAATTCCTCAAGGGCAGACAGGAGAACGCTTATAGAACAGGCACTCACCGAGATATCCGTGCTTAAAAGAACATGATAAAAGTAAAACAGGCTATAATAGTTGAAGGCAAGTATGACAAAATAAAGCTATCCACTCTCGTTGATGCGGTGATAATCCCCACAAACGGCTTCGGGATATATAAGGACGAGGAGAAAAAACAGCTCATCCGCTCCCTTGCCGAAAAAACGGGAATAATCATCCTGACAGACAGCGACAGTGCAGGCTTCAGGATACGCTCTCACATCCGTAATATCGTAAAAAAAGGCGAGATCATCAACGTCTATATTCCCGATATCTTCGGCAAGGAAAAGCGCAAGGCCGAGCCGTCAAAGCAAGGCAAACTGGGAGTTGAGGGCATGAGTCACGAGATACTTCTTGCCGCTTTTCATAAGGCAGGCGTCACTGCCGACAGCACGCCACCCAAAGGCGATCCTATCACCAAAGCCGACCTGCTGGAAAAAGGACTTGTCGGTGGTGAAAACTCGGCACAGCGCCGTGCTGAGTTACAGCAGAAACTCGGTCTGCCCGAGCTGCTTTCCGCAAATATGCTTATAGAAATACTTAACGTCATGATGACACGGGACAAGTTCCTTGACATGACGTAAAATCAAATTAAAATCAAGGGGGAAAATCATGGTTTTTTCAAGCTTAACATTCCTGTTCGCTTTCCTCCCGCTGGTACTGGTGATATATTATGCGGTACCGCTGAAAGCGAAAAACCTCATCATCATGCTGAGTGGTATCGTGTTCTATGCATGGGGCGAGCCGCTGTACGTATTTGCGATGCTTCTGTCCACCGCCATCGACTACTTTGCGGGACTCATCATCAACAAATATGACGACAAGCCCAAGGTGCGCCTTGCCTGTCTTTTAGTGTCGCTGATAATGAATCTGGGACTCCTCGGCACATTCAAGTATCTCGGATTTATCATCAACTCTGCTAATGCATGGTTCGGTCTGGATATCCCTAACCCCAACCTGCCGCTGCCTATCGGTATCAGCTTCTTCACGTTCCAGTCGATGTCCTATACCATCGACCTGTACCGCAGGAATATCAAGGTACAGAAGAACCCTATCAGCTTCATAGGCTTCGTTTCGCTGTTCCCTCAGCTCGTTGCAGGTCCTATCGTTCGCTATGAGGACATCCAGAACGAGATCGACAACCGTACCATCACCGAAAAGATGGTAGGCGATGGTATCTGCCGCTTCATCACAGGTCTCGGCAAAAAGGTGCTTATCGCAAACAACATCGGTATGCTGTGGACAACAGTAAAGGCAATGGAATACTCCGAGCTTTCCGCTGTAACTGCGTGGCTTGGTATCCTTGCGTTCACATTCCAGATCTTCTTCGACTTCTCGGGTTACTCCGATATGGCGATAGGTCTTGGTAAAATGATGGGCTTCAACTTCCCTGAAAACTTCGACTATCCCTATATGAGCCACAGCATTTCCGAGTTCTGGCGCCGCTGGCACATGACCCTCGGTGGCTGGTTCAAGAGCTATATCTATATTCCCCTCGGCGGTAACAGAAAGGGCACAGCCCGCACGCTGTTCAACCTTATGGTAGTATGGACCGTAACAGGTATATGGCATGGCGCAAGCTGGAATTTCATGCTCTGGGGTGCTTACTTCGGCGTTCTTATCATAATGGAACGTCTGTTCATGGGCAAGGTGCTCGAAAAGATACCCTCGTTCTTCAGCTGGCTTTACACCTTTGTGCTGGTGGTATTCGGCTGGGTAATGTTCGATGCTGTGGATACCACTATCGTTGATATCGGTGCGATGTTCGGCGAGGTGTTCACATATATCGGTGCGATGTTCGGCGCAAACGGCGTATTTATGGATAACTTTGCTACAAGCTCCATCATGAACTACGGTATCATGTTTGCTGTATGTATCCTCGGAAGCTCCGATCTTATCAAGAACTTCGCAACATTCATCCGTGAAAAGGCACCCAAGTGGATGCAGTACGGTGAGCCTGTGGTAAACCTCGTGATTATGCTTACCGCTATCTCGTATATTGCCACCTCCAACTACAATCCGTTCCTGTATTTCAACTTCTAAGAAAGGAGAGCAACTGATATGAAATTCAAAATGACCCCCAGCAAGCTGATGATATTCCTGTTTGCTGCTGTTACACTGGCACTTCCCATAACCACTATCGCTCTCCCTAAGCTGGAACGCAGCGAGAACGAGAACCGTACTCTTGCAAAATTCCCTACGCTTATCAACGAGGACAAGCTTGAAAATGCTGAAAACTTCGGAGAATATGTTGATTCCGTAAAGTGGGATTATATAACCATCCGTGACAAGAACAGCTTCATGGATGATATAGAAGTATATTTCTCCGACCATCTTGCAGGCAGAGAAACATGGGTACAGACCAAAAACAAGCTGGAAGCCCTTATCGGCAAGCAGGAGATCAATGGTGTATACACCATCAACGATCAGATGATACAGGTATTCAAAGAATACGATCAGGCTACCGTTGACGCCTCGATCAAGGCCATGAACACATTTGCCGCAAATCACAGCGACCTTCCCTGCAGCATCATGCTTTCTCCCACAGCGCAGGAGATGTATTTCTCTCAGATGCCCAAATACAACGGCTATCTCAGCCAGAAGACCTTTATCGACAATGTATACAAACAGCTTCAGGGCTTTACAACCATCGACGGTCTGAGCTTTATGACCGAGCACAAGGACGATTATCTGTTCTATCGTACCGACCACCACTGGACCAGCCTCGGTGCATACTATGGCTACTGTGCCGCTGCAAAGGCTCTCGGTTACAGTGCTTACGGACTCAAGGATTTCAACATCGAAACAGTAAGCAGCGATTTCCACGGTACACTGTATTCCAAGACCCTCGATAGCGGTGTAACACCCGATGTTATCGACTACTACCACCTCAAGAACAACGCTCCGAAGATCACTATGACAGTGTTTGACGGCGCAAAGGAAACAGTATACGACAGCCTTTATGTCCGTGATTACCTCAATGTAAAGGATAAGTATTCCTCCTTCACAGGCAGCAATCAGCCTATCATCACTATCGAGACCGATATCGACAACGGCAAGAGCCTGCTCCTTGTGAAGGACAGCTACGCACACAGCCTTGTGCCTTTCCTTGCAAACCACTACAGCAAGATAACCATGGTAGACATGAGATATATCAACGCAGACCTCAACTACTTCATCAACGTGGATGAATACACCCAGGCACTGTTCATGTTCAACACGGTTTCCTTTGCAGAGGACGAGTCCCTCAAGAAGATCCAGCTCACAAAATGAGAGAGCTGAAATTCACAGTAAGCGAAGCGGAAAACGGCGTGACCATGCAGCAGTTTCTGAAAGGTCACGGCGTTTCCCAGCGTACTATCATAAAGCTTAAGCACACCGGCGGTATCACACGGGACGGAAAAATAATCCGCACGATTGATACCGTAAACAGCGGCGATGTGATAAGCGTGCTGATGGAGGATGCGGGAGGACTTATCCCTAATCCCGACCTTAAATCGGATATCGCCTACGAGGACGATGACGTCATCGTATTCAACAAGCCGCCTTATATGGCAGTGCACCCCTCAATAAAGCACAGCGACGACACTCTCGGAAATCTGTTTGCCGCAATGTATCCCGACACTCCGTTCCGTGCGATAAACAGGCTGGACCGCAACACCTCGGGGCTTTGCGTATGCGCAAAGAACCGCTATGCGGCGGCAGCGCTCACAAAGAATGTCAGCAAGGTATACTACGCTATCGTAGACGGCACCGATCTTACCGAAGGACAGATAGAGGTACCTATCGGCAGAGTGCAGGACAGTATAATATACCGCAACGTCACCCCCGACGGTCAGTATGCGCTTACACTGTACAATGCTGTAAAACACAGCAATAAGCGCACCCTTTTGAGGGTGATACTCAAAACAGGAAGAACGCACCAGATACGTGTTCATTTCGCACATATCGGACATCCGCTTTGCGGTGACGGGATGTACGGCGGAGATCTTACCGATATAGAACGTCAGGCGCTGCACTGCGGCGAGGTAAGCTTTACTTCCCCCGTAAGCGGAAAGCAGATCACGCTGACCGCAGAACTGCCCGAAGATATGGCGGCTCTTTTAGAAAACAGAGGTACAACATGAAAAAAATACTTACAGCTATCTTCTTATGCTCATCACTTCTGCTGACGGCTTGCAGTGGCAGCAACTCACCGAAAGTCAACGCCAACGGCAATACGATAACTCTCAGTGACGCAAAGACTAGCATTGAATTCCCCGAAGGCTGGTCAGTGCTTACGGGTGAGGAGATGTACAAAGACATCCTGAAGGCAAGCAGCGGCGACAACCTTGATAAGATGATTGAGGAGTTCGAAGCAAACGGGCTGTATTATCTTACATCGGCTTATTCTATGAAAGATGTTACTTTTGTTACCGTATCGGCTCAGGATATGACTCCCGCAGATGGCGAGGACAGGGTCACACTTGCCGATTATGCACGTGGCGTGCACGATAGCTCTATATTCGACTTCCTTGCAAGCGGATATAAGACAGGCGATGACAGCAGCTTCGGCGAAGCACAGTACGGCGGCAAGGATGGATACCTTTCCCACTTCGAGCTGTTTTCAGGCGAAGGCAACGAGTTCCTGCTGGGCTTTACGGAATTCTACTTCGAGCAGGACATAAATGTATATACAATACAGATATGCTACTACAAACAGGAAAGCGCATCTACCGCAGTACAGATCCTTACAGATATGAAAACCGCATAACAGCATGAAAGCTCCTGCGTTAATAACGCAGGAGCTTTTTTTCCATCAATTTACACGACTCGACCCGATATGATATACGCATACTAATATCGGTGATACTATGAAAAAATTCTTCAAAGGACTTCTGTGCGGCGGACTTAACGGATTATTTGGCTCGGGTGGCGGAGTTATCGCAGTGCCGATACTGGAAAATGACGGCTGCACGCCTCAGCAGGCTCATGCTACTTCGGTAGCGCTGATATTCGTGCTGAGCCTTGTAACCACAGTGTCCTATCTCTTCGGAGAGGGTATCGACATCAAAGCAGCATGGCAATATATCCCCTGGGGGCTGGGCGGCGCTGTTGCCGGCTCGCTGTTTCTGAGGAAAATCAAATCCGTATGGTTGCACAGAGTGTTCGGGGCGCTTATCATAGCCGCTGCGATAAGGACTTTATTTTCATGACGGAAGCGATAGTTGGATTTCTCACAGGCATCATAGCCTCAATGGGTCTCGGAGGCGGATTTGTTCTGATGATCTGGCTGACCCTTTTCGCAGGTGTACAGCAAAAAACGGCACAAGGAATAAACCTTGTATTCTTCCTGCCGATAGCCCTGCTCTCACTGATAATGCATATAAAAGGCGGTCTTGTAAACAAGACGCTTGTTAAAAAATATATTTTCGGCGGTATTGCAGGAGCGATTCTGGGTACGCTTGCCTCGCAGATAGTGGCAGGCGAACTTCTCAGAAAGCTGTATGCGATCTTTTTGCTTGCTATCGGAATAAGAGAGCTTATCTGTGTTGACCGCAAACAAAATAATGGATCTAAGACATAAGGTCTAACGCATAACACAAAATAATTCTGCACGCTCAGCTGCAGGCATCCATTATAACATCAATTATCACAGGATATTTTTCGTCACATGAATTCCTGTCCAGCAAAGCCATGGCGCCTGTATCCCACCAGAAACACTTTATGCCGCATTCGGAAGCGCAGCTGAAAAAATGCTCCACATACGCTTTTCGTGCGTCCTCATTTCCTTTATAGTCGGCGCCGCATTCTCCTACAACAACAGGCACATTGTGTGATTGTGAAAACTCCTGAAGCCTGCCGAATATGTGCCTTATATCTTCCATTTCACTTTCGCTTCCCCATTGATCAGTCGGTTCGGTATAATCAACGGAAGTCCATGTAAACGGCTGCGGGTCATAATTGTGTACCTGAATAATAAGATGCCCTTTCGTACTGTCTGTCGGAAGTACAAAGTTCTCAAAAGCCCCGTCGCCGCATACACCCGAATATATCTGCACCATAAGATTTCTCTGTGCATTATTCCCGCCTGTTGCTCGGACTGCATCAACAAAAAGCTGGTTAAA
This sequence comes from Oscillospiraceae bacterium, assembly GCA_017461565.1. Lineage (GTDB taxonomy): Bacteria > Bacillota > Clostridia > Oscillospirales > Ruminococcaceae > CAG-115. The sequence continues at coordinate 46,801 of JAFTXQ010000003.1, read as the reverse complement.
ATCATTGTGTGCTTTATATTCTTCAGCACTGCCAGCGCCACCCCAATGACCTTCGCCGTCCAGCATTTCGTTGAATCCCTCAAACATCAGTTTTTCGCCGTAATCCTTAAAATGGACAGCAATATTATGCCACAGTGCCGATACTTTATCGTGATACTTTTCATAACACTCAGGCGTTGCACGTAGCCAGCCCCCGCCAGCATCATGATGAACATTTATCACGCAATACATATCCTGCTGAATAACATAATCAACCACCTGCTGTACTCTTGCAAGCCATTCAGGGTCAATATTTCCGTTTTCATCAATATGCTCATACCATGTAACAGGGATACGTACCGCATTAAAGCCTGATTCTTTTACAGCAGCTATCAGTTCAGACGTTGTTACAGGGTTTCCCCATGCTGTTTCGTAGTTTTCGGGCTTACCGTCTGTATAAAGACCTATCCACTCTCCGTTGCTCTCAAGCGTATTGCCTAAATTCCAGCCGACCTTGATATTATCAACTGCCTGTGAAGCGGTTTCAAATTTAGCTGAATGCAGTAAAAGCAGTATAATCAAAATAACTACAAACAGTGCTGACAAAGATATCGCAACAATAATTTTTTTCATCGTTCCCTCCGATTAAATTAAAATAACATTGATGCTTCAGACTTGAACATCCGTTCTGAAAAAAACCATACATATTCTGCCAAATAATTAATTTCTTGTATTGTGATCAAACGCCAAAATTCCTCATAAGACAAGCCGAGCTGAACTTTTGCCATTTAAAAATCCCACTCTTGAGAGTGGGATTTTTAAAATATATCTATGTTGAATCAAAAAGATTTCACACTTAATCGAGCGTTTGAAATTAAAAACCCGTCCAGTGGACGGGTTTTTAATATGGTGCAGGTGAAGGGACTTGAACCCCCACGACCTTGCGATCACTAGCACCTGAAGCTAGCGCGTCTGCCGATTCCGCCACACCTGCATATATAAATCTTGAATTTTTACACGGTCAAGATCAAACCGAGACGGACTTTTTAAAGTAACTCCGTGTGTTGCCGTTTCTGACAACGTATATATTTTATCACGTTATGGTACATTTGTCAAGGGGTTTTTGAATTTTTTTAAATATTTCTCGAAATTTGTTGACGGCTGTTCTTTAATACAGTATAATTATTATATAATACGCAAGGAGGTGCAGCATGAAACGTTTCGTTAGGATCACATGGATATTTTATCCGATGCTTGCGGCGCTGCTTATGTATCTGCTGCTTCCCTTATTCCCTGATTTCACCGAGTATGCAGTGTCCAGAGGTTTGTTCAAAATAGTGACAGTACCGATAGGATTTATCACATCGCTTCTGCCTGTATCGCTGACAGAACTTCTCGTAGTGCTGGCACTGCCGCTCTTGGTTATGATAATAATACTTTTTGTGCGCAGGATGCGCAAGTCCGAAAACCGCAAAAAAACAGCAATAAAAGCCATGCGCTGTGTCTGTGGTTTTATCTCATTTGCGCTGCTGATGTATATGATATGCCATGGCGGAAACTACTATCGCCGCACCGCAGCCGAGCTTATGGAGCTTGATACATCGCCCAAAAGTCCGGAGCAGCTGGTAGAGGTCTGCCTGTGGCTAAGCGAAAATGCAGCAGCAGAACGGGCAAACATAATCACTGACGAAAACGGGTGTATGAAGCTCCCCGAGGATATCTATACCGAGCTTACAAGGGTAAACAACGGTTACGCTCCGTTGATAGAAGAGTACCCGTGGCTGTGGACGTCCGTATGGCGTCAGAAGCCTGTGCAGCTCTCCTATTATTGGTCTTATACCGGGATCGTAGGAATGTTTTTCCCTTTCTTTGCCGAATGCAACGTCAATATCGAGCAACCGGACTACGGAAAACTGTTCACAGCAGCACACGAGTCAGCCCATTCCCGTGGCGTAGCCTTTGAAGACGAATGTAACTTTTTCGCATTCCTTTCCTGTATAAACAGCGAATATCCCGAATTCAGATATGCAGGTTATATGCAAGCGTTTACCTATTGCTCAAACGCTCTTTTTGATTATGATACCGAGCTCTGGGAACAGGCACAGGAAAATGTCACTGACGGTATGCTTGCAGATTTTCGGTCACACAACGACTACATAGACCGCTTTGCGAGTTATGTTATAGACGGCCCCGGAGATATCGAAATAAACCCCTGGGAGGTCGGGGGTGATATCAACAATACATTCATAACCATCCAGGGCGTTGAAGACGGAAACCTCAGCTACGACAGGGTAACCGAGCTTATCCTCGCATACTATTACACCGAATAACAGAGGACATAAAACATGATTGGAACACTGGTCAATACAGCAACAATAATCTGCGGTTCGCTTCTGGGCGGGCTGCTAAAAAAAGGAATAAAGGACAAGTACCGTGACGCTCTCTATAACGCCATGGGACTCGCCGCCATAGGAATAGGCGTAAATTCAATATGCACTAATATGCCGCAAAGCGCTTATCCCGTACTTTTCATAGTCAGCCTTGCACTCGGAAGCCTTTTGGGCAGCATAATAGATCTCGACAGCAAATTCAACGGGCTTGTGGGTAAATTCTCAAAATCAAACCTCGGGCAGGGGCTCTCCACCGGAATACTGATGTTCTGTATCGGAACACTTTCCATCCTCGGTCCGATAAATGCGGCACTTTACGGTGATCACACCTATCTTTTCACCAATGCAACGCTTGATTTTGTCACTTCAATGGCTCTTGCGTCTACTTATGGCTTCGGCATGATGATAGCCGCAGGCGTACTGTTTCTGTGGCAGGGCGCTATATTCCTGTGCGCAGGATGGCTGGAGCCTGTTCTGAGCGGCGGACTTATGACAGAAATATCTCTGGTAGGTGGATTTCTTATTGCAGCCTCCGGCATATCGATACTTGGTCTCAAGGACATGAAGACAATAAATATGCTGCCTGCGCTTTTGGTTCCGCCGATATGGTTTGCCGCTAAAGCATTGATCGGCTTCTGATAGAATGATGACCGCATCATGATACAAACATTTATAATTTAATCAATTTTACTTCACATTATTAACACAATTTGGGGTTATACTTTTATCATCACAGGAAACAAACCAACTCGACCGAAAGGAATGAGCTTTATCATGTACGATAATAATTTCAATAACAATAACGAGCATCAGGCGTTTTATCCTCAGCAACCTTCCGAACAGCCTCAGATGGCAAAACCACGCAAAAAACATAGCGCCGCAAAGGTAATCGCACTTATTGCAGCTGTGGCGGTAATAGGCGGAGGCGCAGGCTTTGGAAGCTCTTATCTTACATCAAAGCTGCTGGGCAGCAGCGTCACTGAAAACGGCGGCTCAGCCTCCAATGACGGTACATCCTCGAAAAACGAAAACAGCAATTCGTCTCAGAGCAACAACAGCTCGACAGAAAACAAACCTACACTGGACGAGCTCCAGTCAGGTGTGCAGATAACGCACAAGGTGCCTGCTGAAACGGAATTCAATTCCGATGGATCATTCGCTTATACACGTGATCTTGTTGCTGCGGTGCGTGACTCTATCGTTTACATTGAAGTATACACCCGTCAGTATTATAACGCAGAAGAGCCTTACGGCGCAGGCAGCGGTATAATCATTTCAAGCGACGGCTACATCATCACCAACGCCCACGTAGTAGACAAAATGGACAGATACGTTGTGCATGTCACAACTACCGATCCCGTTGAAGGAAGCGGCGTGGTTGACGAATACGAGGCAGAACTCATAGGAAGCGATACCGATACCGACCTTGCAGTGCTTAAGGTCAAGGCCGAAGGTCTTCAGTCAGCTGTACTGGGCGATTCGGACGATCTGAGACTCGGCGACGATGTAGTAGTCATAGGCAACCCCATGGGACTTGAGTCCTCCGTGTCCAAGGGAATCGTATCAGGTCTAAAGCGTGAGCAGTATTCCAGCAGCGAGCGAGGTCTCTCCAGCATCCAGACCGACGCCGCAATAAACAGTGGCAACTCGGGCGGTGCATTGTTCAATATGTACGGTGAAGTAGTAGGCGTTGTAAACTCCAAGCTTGTTTATGACTACGCAGAGGGTATCGGATTTGCTATCACCATCAACGAAGCGAAAGAAGTAATCAACGACCTTATCTCCATCGGATATGTTACAGGCAGACCTATCCTCGGCGTAACCTGCCTTGAAGTGTCGGAATATGTAGGTGCTATTCAGGGAATGACTCCCGGTCTGTATATCACAGATATCGATAGAGACCTCGCCGTTGCCGACAGCGAGCTTGTCGTTGGCGACACTATCGTCAAGGTGGATGATATTTCGGTCACCTCTGTAAGCGAAGTGAGCAAGATACTCGCTGATATGAAGCCCGGCGACGCTGTTTCTGTAACCGTTGTGAGAGTTGACTCACTTGGCAGAAACAAGGAAGTAGAATTTGATATCATTCTTTCCGAGTATAGCGGAAGCTGATGATATAAACCCACAAAACCGCTTTTGAACCTTTGTTTCAGAAGCGGTTTTTATGTTTGAACGTGAAAACTCCCCGAGAGCATGACTTTCGGGGAGTTTTGTCAATTATTTGTTTCTGTTGGATATGCTTGCGCAAAGTGCTGCGTAATCTTTGAGCGTAAGCTCCTCTGCTCTTGCAGTCTGTTTTATTCCACTGTCAGCAAAAAGCCCGGCAAGCTCGGGTTTTGCTATTCCGAGTTCTCCCGAAAGTGGATTTATTATCTGCTTTCTTCTTTGTGAAAACGCTGAGCGTATTATGCGGAAAAACAGTTTTTCATCAGTTACATTCAATCCATTATCGCTTTTGATATCAAGCCTGATGACCGCACTGTCTACATTTGGTGCAGGCATAAAGCTGCCCCTGTTCACCTTGAACAGCATTTTCGGTTCGCTGTAATACGACACTCCGCAGGAGAGCGCTCCACAATCCCTTGTTCCGGGGGCTGCGCAGATCCTGTCTGCCGCTTCCTTCTGAACCATGACCGTCATAGCTTTTACAGGCAACTTTTCCTCCAGCACACGCATGATAACAGGAGAGGTTATATAATATGGTAGATTTGCGCATACGACCACCTCGCTGTCGCCGAATTTTTCGGCTATCAGCGATTTAAGGTCGGTTTCCATGACGTCAGCAAAAACGACTTCCACATTATCAAATTCGGCAAGGGTCTCCTCAAGTATAGGCTTAAGTCCCGTATCGATCTCTACGGCGACCACCTTATCACAGCGCCTGGCAAGCTCCTGCGTAAGCACGCCGACGCCCGTTCCTATTTCAAGTGCACACACGCCGCTTTCGCATCCGCCCATTTCTGCGATCTTCGGACATACGGTAGGATTTATCAGAAAGTTTTGTCCAAGCGACTTTGTAAACGAAAATCCATGCCGCTCAAAAAGCTCCTTAATGACGCCGATATTAGTAAGCTGCATCCGATCAATACCCCTCGCTGCCCGAAAGGCTGTCGTCGTTTTCTACCCAGTCGTTTACTGTCATAGTCCTGAACTCATCCTTTGCTGTGCGGATAACCACGCTTTCGATACCTGCATTTATTATAGTGCGCTTGCACATAGAGCAAGGCTCGACATCACCGAAAAGCTCACCTGTTTTGGCGTCAAGACAAGCAAGATACAGCGTAGAACCTATCATCCTTGTGCGTGGTGCGCTGATTATGCAATTCTGCTCTGCATGGACAGAACGGCACAGCTCATAGCGCTGACCCTTTGGCACATTCAGCTTCTCACGGGTGCAGCTGCCCACATCCGAGCAGTTTTTTCTGCCCCTGGGCGCACCGTTATAGCCTGTGGCGATTATCTCGTCGTTCTGTACGATGATTGCGCCGAAATTGCGGCGCAGGCAAGTTCCTCGCTCTGCAACTGTCTGGGAGATATCAAGATAATAATTGGTCTTGTCACGTCTTTCCATAGTTACCGCCTTTCGTCAGCAAATCACAATAAAATCAACGGTGCCTTTTATTCATCTGTTTGGAGATAAAGCCTTTGTTCTGTACGGGCTTTGCTACCAGCGGAGCGTCACCGGGACGGCGGCCGGGTGCAGGAAGCTTTCCGTCAAATGCTGCAAGATACATCACAGCGATCTCACGCTGCTTCATAAGCTCACCGGTCCTTACGGAATACTCCATGACCTTCTCGAACTGCTCTCTTGATTCATCCTTCTGCTGATCGAGTGCATAAAGCTCACCAAGCACACAGCGACATTCTGTTGCAGCTGCTTCATTACCGCTGTCAAGCTCCTGCTGTATAGCGGTTTTGAGACAGGAAATAGCCTTCTCAGTCTCCTGAAGATCAATATAGTGCAACGCCTTCTGTAATTCAAAATTCATTATCAAATACCTCTCGGTCGTTAAAACTAAGGCACATTCATGCCCATATAACATTATTGTATCATAAATATATAGTTTTGTCAAAACTTTTTTGTATTTTCCTGTAATTGACCATATTTCCTATTGAAACCTGTTTTTTTACAGCATCATACGACCGATATTTTTCTTTGTTAGTGGTAACATATAATAGCATAAAACGGTGGGGAACGGCATATATGCCGCACAGAAAGGAAATATAAAATGGACAAGGTGATAAAAAGAGAAACGATATGGGCACGTATATGGGAATTCTGCTGCGAGAATGCTATGTGGGCAATGGGGGGATTTGCGCTGGAGCTGGCTTCGGACGGAACGACTGCTGCGGTAGGCGGGGCGGCGATGGCGGCAGGTCTTAGCGGTTCACGCAGGCTCTACGCTTTGGGCGGTGCTCTGTTCGGCGCTGTGCTGCACGGATTTCCGACAGCGCTTAGCCGTCTGGCAGGACTCGGTATAGTACTGGCAGCTCAGCTGATACCGGATCTTAAAAACGTGATCGGAAGTGCGATCATACGCTTCTTTTCAGCAGCGCTTGCTGTGTTCTTCTCACGTATAGCAGACACCGCCGAGCCATCCGAGCTGCTTATGACACTGATAGCGGCGCTTACGGGAGGCGCATTTGCTGCGTGTTTACATATTCTTGTTGACACAGTAAAGATGCGTGGCTTTGATATATCCGAAATGCGTGACTGTACTGTTGCCGCTGCGATATCAGCCCTGTCGTTTATGACACTGGCAGCTCTTGATTACCCGGTGTTCAATCTGGGAAGACTTACCGCAGGGCTGCTGGTGCTTACTGTATCCGCACGAAGAGGACTGGCAGCAGCGGCAGTAATAGGTATTCCTGCATTGTACGGCTTAAGCTGTTCCGCAGACACGGCAGGCTGCAGTGCCGCAGTAATATTGGCAGCCCTGCTCAGTATATGTCTCTCAAAATACGGAAAGCTTACCCGTGCTGTTGGATATGTATTCTTCGGCTGCGTCGGGATACTGATATCATCCGCAGCAGATTCCGCATGGAGTCTGTTTGCCGAAATGATAATATCCGCTGCTCTATTCGCACTGCTTCCTGTCGAAAATATAGGCATGGGGGAATCGGATTTTTCAGACAAGACCGTCGCAATGATGCTCCGGGAGCGTCTGTGCTTTGCGGCAGACGCTATATCGGGAGTAAGCAGCGGTCTTAACGCTGCCGCCGAAACCCTTGAACGCAGATACTCCGCAACGCTTCAGCAGGTCGGCGAGGATGCGGCTGATAAAGCGTGTAAAAACTGCCCCAACAACATGATGTGCTGGGGACAGAAATACGAGCTTTTCCATGCCGAATTCAATCGGCTGGTAAAACTGCAAAGATGCGGTGCCGAACTCACCGAACAATCGCTATCGCCGCTTGTGGCACAGGAGTGCATAAGGCGTACAGAAGTTTTAAAAGCCATCAAAGCCGCATACGACCGATATCTGTCCGCAGCCTCAGATGAACGTAGAGTAAGAGAGCTGCGCCGTATCTACACCGAGCAGCTAGCCTCGGTGCATGATATCCTTGAAGATATGGGTTATTCCGCAGGAAAAGGCGGCGGGAAAAACCGCTCTGCCGAAAAACGTGCGGAAAAGGCTCTTTCCGATTGTGGTCTTAAGGATACAGCCGCTTTTATCAGTCAAGACCGAAAAGGACGGCTTCTTCTGGAAGCCTACGGAAGCGGCGAGCTGCGCACAGAAAAAGAATATCTCGGGGAATTGCTGATAAATGCACTGGGCAGAGAGCTTGAGCTGCCGGAAGTAAGCGCAAGCGGCGGAAGAGTGCGCGTCACAACGACCGAACGCACGCAGTTCTCAGCGGAGATAGGATCATTCCAGTTGTGTAAAGGCAAAAACCGTGTCTGTGGCGATTGTTTTGACAGTTTTACCGACCCTTCAGGACTACTTTATATAATCCTTTCCGATGGAATGGGCAGCGGAAGCAGAGCACGTATAGACTCTGCTCTCGCCTGCTCTATGACCTCCAAGCTACTGAAAAGCGGACTCTCACTCGGCGCCGCTTTGGAAACAGTTAATACCTCACTGATGGTAAAATCAGCCGACGAGAGCTTCGCAACACTTGATATATGCCGTATCGACCTCAACACAGGCGAGTGCGCTGTATTTAAAGCAGGTGCGGCGACCACATATATCAAATGTGCCGACAAACTAGTGCGTGCAAGCTTGTCATCGCCTCCCGCAGGTACAGGCGGCAGGCTCACTGTACCTGCACAGCGCTTTACAGTAGGCAGTGGAGATGTGATAATCATGACAACTGACGGCGCCGCAATTGACGAAGAATGGCTATCGCACGAATTGTCGGCTAAGGTGGATCCCAAAGAGCTTTCGGAAAAGATCGCCCGAACCGCACGCTCTGCCGAAAACGGCAGAGAGGATGACATCAGCGTAATTACAGTAGCAGTCGGCAGATGATTTGACATCCTCAGGCAAAAGTGTTATACTGTCCTTAGAAAAGAGGTGGCGTTATGGCTGAAAAAGAAGATCTGCGTGTAATAAAGACAAAACGTATAATACGCACTTCACTTATCGACCTTATGGCAGAAAAAGAAGTCTCCGCCATCACTATAACCGAGCTTTCAGAAAGGGCAATGATAAACCGAAAGACCTTCTATCGTCACTATAACAGCGTTACCGAAGTGGTGAAGGAACTGGAAAACGAGATACTCGCAGAATTTGCTGAAGCTCTTAACGGTGCCAACCGAAGCTGCCTTGACGTAAGCGGAGTGATCACAGACATCAGCACCCTTATACTAAGACGCAAAGAATATTTTTCAAAGATGATGAAGCTGAACCCTGATCTGTTTACAAAAGGACGCATAAAAGCCATGCTGCGCCGTGCCGTAGAAGTATCAGTCCGCAGCTACGGTAAAACCACCGATCGTGAAACATTGGCGGCGGTGTCGCAATATACCGTGTCAGGCGTGTTGGCACTGTATTCCGAATGGTTTGATAACGGATGCCGCAGCAGCCTTGATGATCTTACCGAAATCGCCTGTCAGATGGTGAGAGACGGTCTGTCAGGTATCGTGCCGCCCGAAAAGCTGCCGGAAAACACATCTCGTTCTGTATAACAAACACAAAAAATTACATATAGTATATGCCGTTTCCAAAAGGAGCGGCATAATTTTTGCTTTACATTAACACTTTCACAAAGCAAACGAAAAGCCGCATTTGAAATCAAATCCAAAAGCGGCTTTATGATAATTAAATATTAAGAAACTTACATTCAGCTCTGTATCTCAAAATCGTTGATCTCAAGATCAAGCGTAGGCTCAATAAATGTTCCAAGCTCATTGTTTACGCCGAGGACGTACCAGTCCATCGAATACACCTCTGCCGGCTCGAGTGAGCTTCCCATCTGAAGCGCAATATTTCCTGCGGTGTTCTTAAGCTCTCCGCTGAAAATGTATGCGTCGCCGCATGCTACTTTAGGTATAAGAGCATCAACGATAGCCTGAGTGTCCTTCTTTGCACAGTCCTGTGCAGGTGATATATTGATAACACTGTTTGCGAGGGTTCCGACGTATTCGTCAGGCTCCCATGTATCCATATCCATCTGCTTGAACTGAGCAAGATAGAAGCTGTCCTGATCGGTGTAGAAATACATGAGAAGGTTATCGTACTGATCGGCAGTCTCGGTATAATCCTTGTTGCCTATGACCTTGATGCCCTTGCTTTCACAGTATGCTACGGTCTCTGCGGACTCTGTATAGCTGATGATAACGTCACAGCCCTTGGCTGCAAGAGCGTCTACCGCTTTGTGTATCTCGTTTTCTTTAGCTGCCAGCGCAGTGATAAGCTCGGCATTCTGATAAACAAGCTGCGTTCCGAGTGCGGCAGCATTTATAACGGGAATGTTATAAACAAGATCAGGATCTGCTACAATACCTATCTTTTCTGTCTCGGAGTTAAATGCCGCAGCCATTCCTGCTATATAAGAAGCCTCGTACATCTGTGCGGTGTAGGCATACACGTTTACTGTGCGGATGCGTGCGCCGAAGCTTATGAAATTTACGTTCATGTTCTTGCCTGCGACATCTGTCAGCGCATTTGTAAAGCGTGGATTTGCAGAGACGATGTAGGTGCAGCCTGCTTCCACGAGCTTTTGAACGGCGGTTGAAAAGTCGCTGATATTTACATTGTCGATATAATATGTCTCTACATTGGAATACTTCGACGCCTCTACACGCTGTACGCAGGCGTCTGACGAGCAGCTTTCAGCAGAACAATCACCCTTGAATATGTATCCGACCTTAACGATCTCATCCTTTGCCTCTCCGCTTTCGCCTGTCTCTCCTGTTTCCCCTGTTTCGCTGCTTTCAGCAGTTTCGCCTGAGGATCCTTCTCCTCCGTTACAGCCGGAAAAACAGCCAAGCATAAGACAGAGCGCTAACAGCGCCGATATTTTTTTGAGCCATTTCAATGTCATTTTTATTACCTCCGGTAAAACTATCATCAATTTATACACACAGCATATAAAACTCTCTTTTCCTTTGGCGGAACAGACAGCATAAATTCACCTATTTTTAATATTATAGCATACTTTAAAGAAAAAAACATCACTTTTTCAGAAATATTTCATAGGATATTCAAAAAATCCTGTTTCTTTTTTAGAAATTATGTGCTATAATGATAATGTATAATTGGGTCAGTGTGTAGCGATGCATCTACCACCGCCCGAATTTCATCCCCACAGAAAGGACAACCATGAAAACAAAAAGGATACTGAGCGCCGCAGCGGCATGTATCATCGCAGCTTCGCTGGCAGGATGCTCCATAAGAACAGGAACAAGTAAATTTGAATCTATCATCGTTTCAGTAGATCTTAAGGATACAGATGTGGTCGCTTCTCCCACAGGAGAAAGCTACGCCGGATCAGACACGCTGGACATCGATTATCTTGACTTCAAAAAAGAATACCTCTACTGGCTGAAATCGTATAAACAGAGATACGGTATAGAAACGGACACCGACGAAAAGTATGGTGAAAACTGCACACAGCAGCGTGCTTCTATAATAAACTATATGGTCGAAGAGAGGGTCATCCTCAATAAGGCGCATGAGCTTGGGCTTGACGTGCTGACACAAGAGGAAATGGATGCACTGGATGCGGATTATCAGGAGAATCTGAAAACGCAGTATGAATATTTCGGCGAGAACGCAGACTATGGAACGCTTGCCGAAGGCGAGACCATATCCGAGGCAGAGTTACTTCAGCGTGGAGAGGAAGAGTTCGACAAATATCTTGCCGACTGTATGCTTACAAAGGAAGATCTGCTGACCTGGCAGAAGAACGCACTGCTTATCGAAAAGGTGCAGAAAGAGGTCACCAAGGATATCACGATAGAGCGCTCCGAAGCGGAGGATGTTCTTGAGGATTATATCCAGATAGTAAAGGATCTTTATGAAGAGGACCCTGAGAAATACGAGACAGGCGGTCAGTACTCGTCCTTCTGGCTCCCTGAAGAGGCGAGAAACATAAAGCACATCCTCATCATGTTTGATGAAGCCGATGGCGACGAGATCTCCGCTCTCCGTGGACTGGATGAGAACGAGGAGGCTGACGCACTCCGTGACCAGAAGCTTGCAGAGCTTGAACCGAAAGCTAACGAGATAATGGCTATGCTTGACGCAGGCGATGATTTCGATGAGCTTATCAAGGCATACAGCGATGACGCAGACGGCTCTATGATGTATCCCAACGGATACACTGTGATCCCCGGCAGCACCACTTATGTGGATGAATTTGTAAAGGGCGCTTTCGAGCTGGAGAATGTAGGCGATTATAAGCTGGTGTACTCTGATTTTGGCTGGCACATCATGCTTTATGCGTCTGACGCAAAGGTCTCCCAGGAAACACTGGATGAGTTTGTGGAATATATCCATGAGACCCTCGAGTCAAACGCAAAATCCGATAAATATAACGAGCTTATGGGCGAGTGGATGGAAGCATATTCCTACGAGATAGACTATAAAGCACTTAATATCCCCGAGCCTGTTGAGACAGCGGAAGCAGAAAGCACCGCTTCTTAAAAGAAAGGAAACGAAATGGCTAAAAATAGATTATGGGCGATGGCGGCTGCGGCAGCCATGCTGATATCCTGCACAGCCTGTGCAGGCGGTAGCGAAAACAGCTCAGACGGAAGCTCTGTAAGCGATACAGGCACTTCATCGGGAACAGACTCGGGAAGCAGCCCGGGTTCAGGCGACACTTCTCAGACGGTTCCTGCTCCCGGTACTTCGGTGCTTACCTCCGACACGCCCCTTGACAAGGTGATCGTGACAGTAGACGGACACGAGGAAATGAATATCACCTTCGGTGATTTCCTCAAGGAGTATAAATATTATCTTGCAGGATACCAGATAACAGACGATGTGAATTCCATTTACGCATCTACCCTTACAGGTCAGCGTGAATATATCGCAAATTATCTTATCAACGACAAGATAATCGAGATAAAATTCAACGAGCTTGGTCTTGTGCTTACAGACGAGGACAATGCACAGATCGAATCGGATGCACTGGCAGGCATTGAAGATATGAAGGAGGCTCTCAAAACAAGAGTGCAGTCTTCCCTCGCAGAGGGTGAAACGCTTTCGGACACCGAGCTTGCCACACGGGTGGACGAGGAATACAATAAATTGATGGCAGACTGCGGACTTTCTGAAGATGATATCAAAAGTTGGCAGAAGAGCCTTGTAATGCAGAACAAGATAACCGAACATCTAAACAAGAACTTCACTTATGAATATTCTGAGACCGAAAAACAGGTGGCAACTATCATCGAGGAAGCGAAAAAAGCCTATGAAGCTGACAACGCTGACTATGACCCCGACTCTCTCAGAAGTCTGTGGATCCCCGAAGGCTCACGAGAGATAAAGCATATACTTATCGGTTTTGATTCGGATACTGCCGCCGAGATATCCTCTCTCAGAAATGACGGCGACGACGAAGGCGCAGACAAGCTGAGAGAAGAAGGGATCGAAGCTCTTTCGGAAAAAATAGCCGAAGTTGAGAACAAGATCGATTCGGGTGAAGAGTTTGAGTCGCTTATGAAAGAATACAGCGACGATACAGACCCGACGGCATCCTACATAGTAGCTCCCGGCACCAAGATGTACGCCGGTGGCTTTGCCGAGACCGCTCTTGCGATAGCTGAAACAGGCGGCACGGAAGTATGCGTGACAGATTACGGATATCATATAATAAAATATATCGATGATGCCGTCGTAACAGATGAGGATGTCAAGGAATATACCGATTCCCTGCACAGCTATCTGGAAGAAGCTTATATATCGCAGAATTTCGGCAATGCCATGAAGGAATGGCGTGCTGAATACAGTTTCACCATCGACCGAGAGACCCTTATGCTTGCGGAGGAAGAATCATCCGAAGCATGATAATGTATTACCTGAGAACCAACGATTAAAATGATAATGGAGTAATTATATGAACACACCTATTTCTGACTTCTTAGAAAAATACACAACCAGCGGCGCCCTCAGACTGCACATGCCCGGACATAATGGCGCTACCCCCCATGACATCACAGAGATCGAGGGTGCGGACAGTCTTTATGAAACAGACCGCACCAAGAGCATTATCGGCGAAAGCGAAAAGAACGCCGCAGAGCTTTTCGGCGCTGACAGGACCTGCTATTCCTGCGGTGGCAGTACGCTTGCAATACAGGCCGCTCTCGCTATACTGAAATCTCAGGGCTGCAAGACCATCGCCGCTTCACGTTACTCTCACAAGAGCCTTATTTCCGCAGCCGCATTGCTTCACATGAACGTAAAGTGGCTGTATCCCGAGGAATATCTCAGCGCTGATGTTGATTACAGCGGCAGTGCGCTTGACGGCTGCGATGCTGTATTTATGACAAATATCGACTATCTCGGCGGAGTATGCCGTCTGCCCAACACAAAGCTTCCCGTTGTCTGCGACAATGCACACGGAGCATACCTGAAATTTGTAGACAAAACAAAATTCGGCGAAAAATATCTCCATCCGACAGAATTCGGTTTCCCGGTAATGAGTGCGGAATCTGCCCACAAGACTCTCCCTGTTCTTACAGGCGGCGCATATCTGCATTTTGCAGGCGGCGCAGACTTCACACGTGCCAAGGAGATGATGGCGGCCTTCGGTTCTTCCAGTCCCTCCTACCTTATGCTGGAGAGCCTTGACAAGTTCAACAAATTCATAACCGAGCGCCCCGATGCAGTTAATTTTGCCTGTGAGGCAGTAGCTAACCTCAAGAGAAAGCTTGAGGGCTTTGAGATACCGATAAAAGAGAGCGATCCGCTCCGTGTTGTTGTAAACGCATACGAATACGGCTACAACGGCTTCAATTATGCAGACAAGCTGCGCCAGAACGGAGTTGAGTGCGAGATGTCAGACCGCAACCATGCGGTGCTTCTGTTCTCCGCCGCAACTACCCACAGGGATTGTCAGCGTGCGCTCACAGCTATGTCGCTCATCCCCCAAAAGAAGCCTATCCCCAAGGCAGTGTATCCCGTACTTAAGCCAAAAGCAGCGCTCCCTGCCTATGATGCTATGTTCATGCCGCAGAAAAAGGTTCCGCTTGCAAAGGCTATCGGATTTGTGTGCGGCGGAATTATCGCTCCCTGTCCTCCCTGCGTTCCTCTTGTGATGCCCGGTGAAATAATCAGCGATGAGGCAGCAGAGGCACTGCGTCTTTACAATGTGAAGGAAGTTGCTGTTATTACTAAGGTTCGCTGATATCGCTTGCTTGCATATTCCTCAGACGGAGCTTAAATCCGCTGCGGTAGAATAACCGCAGATCACACATCCCGGACCGTTTTTGGAACGGATTGCGGTCGATGCGTCTGTATGCTTCGGATCCCGGGTGGATATACACCGTCAGAAGCGCCCCTGATTTGCGTGCACAAGCGGCGGCAATATGCTTGTCATTACTTATGCCCGTACGCTTCATATAAGCTGCAAATGTAATACAATGCCACAGGCTCAGCAGTACAACTCCCCACAGAACAGTGCGGAGTATCGGTGCAGCGTTATTCAGATAGCACAGCACTAACAGCACTGCGGCAGCGCCGCCCCATCCTGACGGAACAGCAATATGCCCCAACAACGCCCGTTTCGGCGGAGAAAAGCTGAGACTATCAGGCGGTGTAATTCCAAGAAAAGTGCGAAGCACGCTGCTTCGCTTTTTCTTTGACAAGGCAGGAAGAATCATTCTGTTGTACAAATACAACGGAGCCGCTTTGAATAGAAGCGTTGATGGAGTGTCTCGGGCGATCACTGTGCCGAGGTGATCAGGTACAAACACCTCCTCATACAATGTAACAAAACCGTGACGCACACAGGCATACCCACGTCCCAAAGATATCCTGAAACGACAAAACCGCAATATGCTGCGCATGAATGAAAAGATCCAGGCGACGCCAACAAAGACAGTGGCGATCGCTGCTATTTGGGGAACAGCTATGCGCAGGCTTTCGAGCATCTCTCGCAGATCTTCTGCGGTCTGACTTATCGTGATTATTATTTTGTCATAATAATCACTGCCAAACACGCTTCCTATGCGTGAAATTGTGACCGCAAACACTGCGGTGCCGCCCAATGCTTTTGTTCGGCTGAACGAGCTCAGCAGGACTGTTCTGAATTTCGGTCGTATGGTTTTGTATATTACCGGAGATATGCGTATTTCAAATTTTTCGCTGTTTCTCAGATAGAACGACACCTGCCCCGAAAGCGTACAGAGAGTCACTTTTTGCCCTTTCAAAAGCCGCAGAAGCGGTGTTCGTTTCGTTTCGGCGCAGATCACGGCGCTACGTGGGATGTGGTATACACGCCGCAGCATCAACCCCTTACGCAGGGTGAAGCAGTCTGTGTCCTCACGGAAAGAAACAAAAAAACGGCGCAGTATAAAGTATAGTATAAATTCCATAGTATATATTGATTAAGAAGGGTTGGTTTGTTATAATGACGACAGGTTGTATTATTCTGGCAGGCGGCGCAGGAAAGCGCATGAAATCTGAACGCCCTAAGGTGCTGGCAGAGGTGCTGTGTAAGCCTATGCTTGGCTGGGTACTGGATACGGCAACGGATTTCGGCTTTGATAAGATCGCCGTTGTTACAGGCTATAAAGCTGAAATGACAGAGGCGTATATTGCGTCACGTGACGGAGATATTGTCACCTGTCTGCAGAAAGAGCAAAAGGGTACAGGCGATGCAGTAAAGTGTGCCGCAGAAGTCATCTCTGAAACCGATTGCGTATGTGTGCTCAACGGTGACGCTCCCTTTATCGACAGCGATACCATAAGGGCAGCTCTTGCCTGTCACACTGAAAAGGGCGCAGAAGTGACAGTAATCACCGCAGAAATAGCAGAGCCTTCCGGCTACGGCAGGATAATCCGAAATAACGGCGAGTTTTCCGCAATACGTGAACAAAAGGATTGTTCCCCGGATGAGGCAAAAATATCCGAGGTAAACAGCGGAGCATACTGGTTTGACTCGAAAAAGCTGCTTGAGGCACTTCCAAAGCTTTCGACAAACAATGCAGCGGGCGAATATTACCTCACCGACTGCGTGGAGTTTATGGAGAAACGTGCGGCTTACACATCCGCAAACCCCAAGATCGTACTGGGCGCCAATACACGAAAGGCATTGTACGAGCTTAATACGATAGCAAGAAACGATATCATCGAAAAGCACATGGACAACGGCGTAAGCTTTGTTGCAACGGATGGCATAATCATCGGTGCAGATGTTAAAATAGGCTGTGATACAACAGTCATGCCCAACACGATCATTCTCGGCAACACCGAGATAGGCGAGGGCTGTATGATCGGCGCAAACTGTCACATCGAAAACTGTAATATAGGAAATAATGTAAGGCTGGACAACGTACAGGCGTACAGCTCGGTTATAGAGGAAAATGTAAAGGTCGGACCCTTTGCTCAGCTCCGTCCCGGCACCATACTGCACCGTGGCGTAAAGATCGGAAACTTTGTAGAGATCAAGAACTCCGAGATCGGTGAGAACACGGCTGCCGGACACCTTACCTACGTCGGAGACAGCGATGTAGGCAGAGGCGTAAACTTCGGCTGCGGCAGCATCACAGCAAATTACGACGGAATAAACAAGTACCGTACAAAGATAGGCGATCATGCCTTTATCGGAAGCAACACAAACCTTATCGCCCCTGTTGAGATAGGCGACAGTGCTGCAACGGCGGCGGGCTCGACAGTCACCAAGAATGTACCCGCTTATGCTCTGGTTGTTGAGCGTGGAACTACACGCACAAAGGAAAACTGGGACAAGAACTTCAAGCGTAAGAAGAAATAAAAGCGATGTAAAGAGGTAATGATATGAAAGCATTGGTGGTAGTGGATTATCAGATAGATTTCGTTAACGGCGCACTGGGATTTGACGGTGCAGAGCTTCTGGAGCCTGTTATCCTTGAAAAGATAACCAAGTGCCGTAAGGAAGGCGGACAGGTGATATTCACACTGGATACCCACGGTGAGAATTACCTTGATACTGCCGAGGGCAGAAAGCTCCCCATCGTACATTGTATCGACGGCACGGAGGGACATAAGATTTACGGAAAGGTCGCTGACGCCGTGTGCGAGGGCGATATTGTGATAAAGAAGCCCTCTTTTGGCTCAATGGAGCTTGCAGACCTGCTGAAAAAGTGCAGCTTCGATGAGGTGGAGCTTTGCGGTCTTGTTACGGATATATGCGTTATCTCCAATGCCGTGATAGCAAAGGCGGCACTCCCCGAATCGAGGATAGTCGTAGACGGAAACGCCTGCGGTACAGCTGACCCCGAGGCACACAAACGTGCGCTTGACAGCATGCGTGGGGTGCAGATAGAGGTGCTGTGAATTCTTACTATATGTAGCTTTGGTTTTGAGGTAAATTATGATCAATGAACAGAACTGCTCTATGCTGTGTGATTTCTACCAGCTTACAATGGGCAACGGTTATTATAAGACAGAGTACGCTCAGCGTATCGCATACTTTGATATGTTTTTCCGCCGTGTCCCCGATGGAGGCGGCTATGCAATATGCGCAGGTCTGGAGCAGGTCGTTGAGTATATCAATAACCTGCGTTTCACTGATGAGGATATAGAGTTTCTGCGTGGCAAGAATATCTTTGAAGAGGGATTTCTTGAATATCTCCGTAATTTTAAGTTCACAGGCGATATCTGGGCTATCCCCGAGGGAACTCCCGTATTTCCGCACGAACCGATAATTACGGTGCGTGCTCCCGCCATTCAGGCGCAGCTTATCGAAACTATGGTGCTGCTGCTTGTGAACCACCAGTCGCTTATCGCAACAAAGGCAAGCCGCATCGTACAGGCAGCAGACGGCAGAGCCGTTTCAGAGTTTGGCTCAAGGCGTGCGCAGGGTGCAAGCGGCGCAGTTCTCGGAGCAAGGGCGGCATACATCGCAGGCTGTGCAGGCACTGCATGCGTACTGGCGGACGAGCTTTACGGCGTACCTGCGACAGGCACGATGGCTCACTCATGGGTGCAGATGTTCGACACGGAGCTTGAGGCCTTTGAGGAATACTGCCGCACCTATCCGAACAGCACCACGCTGTTGGTGGACACTTATAATGTCCTTAAAAGCGGTGTACCCAATGCGATAAAGGCGTTCGACAATGTACTCAAGCCGCTTGGCGCAAGACCCAAGGGAATACGACTGGACTCGGGCGATATCGCATATCTCTCGATAGAAGCAAGAAAGATGCTGGACGAAGCAGGCTATCCCGATTGTAAGATAGTTGCCTCCAACAGCCTTGACGAATATATAATAACCGATCTGCTCAGACAGGGCGCCCGGATCGATATTTTCGGCGTAGGCGAGCGGTTGATAACCGCAAAGAGCGAGCCTGTTTTCGGTGGAGTTTATAAGCTTGTCGCAACAGAGCGTGACGGAAAAATAACTCCCAAGATAAAGATATCCGAGAACGTTGAAAAGATAACCAATCCGCATTTCAAAAAGCCGTACCGCCTTTTCGATAATGAAACGGGCAAGGCGGCAGCGGATCTTCTGTGCGTATGGGACGAGGAGATAGATGAAAGCAAGCCGCTTACGATATTCGATCCCCACTTCACATGGAAGAAGAAAACTCTTACGGATTTCACAGCAAAGCCTTTGCAGGTGCCTGTATTCATAAACGGAGAGCAGGTATATCAGCTTCCCGCGATAGAGGATATCCGCACATATTGTGCAGACCAGCTTGATATGCTGTGGGATCAGATAAAACGTTTCGACAATCCGCACAGCTACTATGTTGACCTTTCCTGGAAGCTGTGGGATATAAAGCACGACCTGCTTGAAAGCAAAGGAGGCGAAAGGTAGTATGCTTGAAACGGTGAACGATTTCGGCAGAAAAGTCACCGCATTGTTTGAGGCGGGGAAGTACTGCACCTTTGCGCCCCCCGAGGAGACGCTCGGAATTATCGACACCTCGGGTGCAAGAGATGGCAGCCGTGGCATTGCGTTTCTTTGCGATGAAATACGCACCAATTTCAGCGGTACGGTGTACCGTATCGGATATAAGCAGATCTGCTCTGTCACTATCATCAAAAGCTACGAGACCACCTTTGACGACGAGCTTCAGATAGACTCCCCGACAGGCTGTATAAGGATAACAGATTGTTCGCTTAACAAGTTTTTCCTGCGCCAGCTAATAAACTCACTGTGCAGGATATACTATACGATGCGGGAGGACAAGCTCACTCAGCTTCATGCCGAATGTACAGCACGAGCTATGGAACACTTTGCGGGAGATATTCCTGCCGTGACAGTGCCTGTTCCTGCCGAACAGAAGATACCCAATCCATTGAAAGAGCCTGCGCCCGAACCACAGATCGTTTCGATACCTGACGGCAAGATAGAGTGGATATCCGCCGAAAAAAGTGAAGACAAAAACGATTCCGAAGAGAATATGGTATTACCTTCATCGGACGCCGAAGTCTCTGTTGCAGATAACAGCGTCGCACGGTCAGAAGAGCCCATAACCAATAATGACGATCGGCTTCCCGATGACATGAGCCGTGAGGAAACAATGTCATATCTGCTTGATTCGATAAACGAGATAAACTCTGATGAGCCGATATCTCCACACGAAACCGAAGATATGATCGATACAGATGTCTCGGAAAACGAAGAGGCTTCTGCACAGAATACAGTTGCAGCGATCGAAGAGATCCAGTGTGAAAATGCCTCAGAAGCTTCAGAGCAGCCCGTTGAGATGTCACCTGGTTCGTCCCTTACAGCAGAGCCTGAGTCTGATGATATCTACATAAAAGCAAGCCGAAGGCTACGTAGCTTCTGCGATGAGGGCAGGCTTTCCATGGAGCAGATAGAAAACGCAGTCAAGGAAAATATGGTCAGCGTAGCGGAAATGTATTCAGCGCTGTCAGCAGAGGGTGAAGTGCCTGCGATAGTTGCGGCACGTGCCGAGACACTGAAGAATGCCACTGACCGACTTTCAGAGTATTTTGCGATGGGAGAGGATATTGCGGCAAGAGTCATGTTCTTTATGCTGTATCAGATGCTTTCCTATTCCGACAGGATCGCAGAGCTGCCCGAGACCAAGGAGCGCCTGAATGACTTCTTCCGTCGCTATGGTCCTGCCGGCATGGCGCTGTCTCTTATCGACAGTGGAATATGACAAAAGGAGGGGTTGCTGTGTTACCGAGACTTATCATTGTTGTGCCTTGCTATAACGAGCAGGAGGTGCTCCCTGTTACAGCGCCCATGTTCCTCGAAAAGCTTAAGCAGCTTTCAGAAGCAGGTAAAATAACCGACAACAGCCGTGTCATGTTTGTCAACGACGGCAGTAAAGATGATACATGGAGCATCATCGAAAGGCTGTCAGAAGAGGATGAGCATTATATCGGCATATCCCAGAGCCGAAACCGAGGACATCAGAACGCCGTGCTTGCAGGACTTATGGAGGCAAAGGATATCTGCGATATTACTATAAGTATCGACTGCGACGGGCAGGATGATATCAATGCCATGGACAGGATGGTAGACGAGTACCTCGGCGGCTGTGAAATAGTGTATGGCGTGCGCTCAAGCCGTAAAACGGATACATTCTTTAAACGCACCACCGCACAGGGCTTTTATAAGCTGCTCAACGCAATGGGCGCAGAGGTCGTGTATAACCATGCGGACTATCGGCTTGTCAGCAGCAGGGTGCTTCAGGAATTTGCAAATTACAAGGAAGTAAATCTGTTTCTGCGTGGAATGTTCCCGCTGGTCGGATTCAAGAGCACCAGCGTCACTTATGAGCGCAATGAGCGGCTTGCAGGCAAGAGCCATTATCCGCTGAGCAAGATGCTTAATCTAGCATTTGACGGAATAACCAGTCTTTCAATAAAGCCTATCAAGATGATATTCTCATTTGGAATGTTCGTTGCGGTGCTGAGCTTTATCGGCGTTATCTGGGCGATAATAGAACAGATCATCGGAAATACGGTAAGCGGTTGGGCGTCTACTGTATGTATACTGTGCTTTTTCAGCGGAGTGCAGCTTATCTCCATCGGCGTTATCGGAGAGTATATTGGCAAGATGTATATGGAGGTCAAGCAACGTCCGAGATATATTATCAGTGAGCGTACCTATGAAAGGCAGGAGAAGAGCAACCATGAGTGATTTCAGCATAAATGAAATGCTCACCATGCAGATGCAGCTTCAGGAGAAATACAAGGACAAATGGGAACATATCTCCCCCGAAGTCGGAAAAAACAAGCTGCTGTGGATGATAGGAGAAATTGGCGAGGTTATAGACATCATCAAAAAGAACGGCAGCACAAATGCCTGTGAAAATGATAAGATACGCAAAGAGCTTGTTGAGGAGCTTGCGGATGCGCTTATGTATTATAATGATGTTCTGCTTTGCTACGGAATCACCGCAGAGGAACTTAAGCAGACCTATGCCGAAAAATATGAGAAAAATATGAAAAGATGGTAAATAAAAATCCGCACAGCCGAAAAACTGTGCGGATTTTTTGTTCAAAAAAAGTGACTCCATCGATAAGCCGAGTTCTGTCGTGTATGACCATCTATCTAGCCCTGCCGTCGCCGACAGGATCAAGCCACCTTACAACGGGGCACGCCGAGCAGACGTGTTATCCCCCGCACCAATCGGTGTTGCATCGGATAGGGTTTACATGGCAGTGCAGTCTCCTGCACCCCGGTGAGCTCTTACCTCGCCTTTCCACCCTTACACCACTGCGGTGAAGCCTGCAGCAATGCGGTATATCTCTGTTGCACTAGCCCTAAGGTCGCCCTCGGCTGACGTTATCAGCTACCCTGCTCTGTGATGCTCGGACTTTCCTCATTACCCTTGCGGGTCCCGCGGTCATATAATGAAGTCACGAAGCTAAGTATAACACAAAAACCCGAAAAAATCAAGAGCTTTGACATTATAGGCAGGTAAAACAACGATATCATACCGTTTTTTAAGGTTTTTGCCTTTGTTTTATTGCAAAAAGCTTTATCCTGTGCTATAATATATGTTATCGGAATGAAATTCCGATATGACAGCGAAGCTGTCGGTTGCGAAGCAACAAAACATATATTCAAAGGTTCGCTCAGCCGTCCAAATCTTTGATTTGGGGAAACGGCGTGCGGTTCTTAATAATATCAATATATATGGTCATTTTGCGTTTAAAAGCTTATTGATCGGGGAAACCTTTAAGAAAGGATGTTAATAATGACTTTAAAGAGAAAACTCCTTGCGGCGCTCCTTGCAGGAAGTATTGCAGCATCATCGGTTCCGACCATGACATTCACGGCAAGCGCTGCGACATATAATGAGAAAGACCTTGTATATAAATCAGATCCCACGTTGTTTTACCTCGGAGGTACGGTAAAAAATCAGAAAGTACTCAGCATAATCGCTAAAGCAGCGGGAAAAGACCTCGAAAAGATAACCTTTGGCGACCTTGAGGAGATAACCGTGCTCGACCTCAGCGATCTGGGAATAAAAGGCGTACCGCAGATCATAGAATATATGCCGCGTCTACGTGTGCTGGATCTTTCTGACAACAACCTCACAAGTGCGGCAGTACAATCTCTTGATCTCAGAAAATGCTATGCACTGAGATCGGTGGACATAAGTGGTAACTATCTTACATCAGTCCCCTCATGGTATGTTGGCCTCGATATCGACGAAAAGGATATATCCGACAACATCATAGGCATTGAGGATCAGCGTTCGGTAGTATTGCCCAATCCCACTTACTACTTTATGCTGGGAGAGCCTGTGAATGTAAATGCCTTTAAGGACAAGGTGCTGTCTGCGCTTGAGCTCAGCGATGAGACTGCGCTCCCCAAATTCTTCTACGATCCCTCGCTTCCTACTTATGATATCCCTGTCGGATCTGTGAATGATCCGAGCTATTCCAAAAACAGAGAGGTTATGGTCGATATCGACCTTTCGGGCTTCATCGGAGAGGATGGCACAGTTACAAAAACAGGCTCCGCAACAGGTACCGCAGGTCTTGCGCTTGCTTATGAGAATTACAATGCGGTAACATCATTCAAGGTCTACTTCCTTGACGGAAACGACGCCACCTCGGTAAAAGCAAAGCTTGAGTCCATGATCGCAGAAAACGAAGCTTTCGTACAATCCGAATATACCGCAGGCAGCTGGAATAAATTCGACGCCGCACTGAAATCTGCCAAAGCGGTCATCGCTTACGAAGCGGCAGATGCGCTTATGCTGCGCAATGCACTCAACAGCTTGCAGACTGCGACAAACGAGCTGATCAAGGGTGTTTCCGAGTCTACAAAAAAGCTGCTGAACGAGCTTATCACAATATCACAGAGCTTTAATGAGGAGGACTATTCCACCGAAAGCTGGAGCGATCTTGCAAATGCAGTGTCTGCTATGCAGGCGGCAGCCAATGACGCTGAAACTTCTATTTTGGACGCCAATGCCGCTATCCGCTCATATCAGACAGCACAGGCAAATCTCTCCCCCACGCTGAGGACCAAGCCCGACATTATCCCCAAAAGCGCTTTTGATGCAATTTACGGAGAGGATGAGGATGTGACCGCTTCGGGCGTCACCCGTGACGGCAAGGAGTATTCGTGGATATTCAACGGTAAGAATGTTTCTGCGCCTGCCGACTTTGACCCTGAGATCACACGTTCCTCAGAGTACGAAGAGGCTATCCGCTTTGAGGTAGGAAGCGCAAGCGATTATCAGCTGATCTCCTTTGCCTGTAAGACAGAATTCCCGGGAACAGCCGCTGTTACCGTGGATGTTTCAGACAGATATACAAAGGGTATATATTATCTTTATCGCTGGGATGCAACAGCAAACAGGTCTCAGCTTGTAAAGAAGGTTTCGGTAAAGGGCGGAAAGACTTCTTTTACGATCGACCGTGGCGGAGATTACTTCATAAGCTCCGTTATACAGAATTTTGAGCTTCAGTCCGAAAAGCTGACAGTCAATCACGAAAAGCTTACGATAGCCTGCAAATTCAAGGAAAAATATACCGTATCCAAGCTGAAAAACGCCCTGAAATACGGAAAGTATGTCGAGGTGTGTGATAAAAACGGTAATGCAGTAGCGGATGACGAACTTATCTCCACCGGAATGACGGTGTCATCTGACGGCGAGACCCTTTATCACGTTATGGTTCCGGGCGACGGTGACGGCGACGGCAAGCCGACAGTCCTTGACGCAGCACTGATACTCCGTGCCATTCTGGGAGATGTCACACTTGAGGGATATCATACCAAAGCATCGCTGGATATTACCGGCGACGGCTGGATACGTGTTGATGACGCAGTAGAAATACTTAAATATGTTGCCAATAGCTGATACTCTATTTTTTCTCCGACAGGAGGTACAATGAACACAAAAACTATAGCCGAAAACCGCAAGGTAAGGCACGAATATTTTATTGTAGAAAGCCTTGAAGCAGGCATTGAGTTGTTCGGCACGGAGGTCAAATCCATCCGTGCGGGCGGTGTCAATCTGAAGGACTCATGGATATCTATCGATGACGGAGAGGCTTTCATAAAAAATATGCATATTTCTCCTTATGAAAAGGGAAACATCTTTAACAGAGATCCGTATCGTGTGCGCAAGCTGCTTCTCCACAAAAAAGAGATAATGCGCCTGTTCGGTCAGGTAAAGCAGGGCGGCTATACACTAGTTCCGATCTCGCTTTATTTCAAAGACTCAAAGGTCAAGGTGCAGGTAGGTCTGTGCAAGGGTAAAAAACTACACGACAAGCGAGAAGATATGGCAAAGCGTGACGCAGGCCGTGAAATAGAACGTGCGATGAAGGAACGCAACAGATAAATCGCTGCTATAAGGTGTCTTTTCAGGAAATTGTTGACGATGATCCAAAAGCATAACTCATGAAAACCCGTGAATAATAATGCTGCGCAGCTAATGCGCAATATATTCAGTAAGGAGAAAAGTTATGCTCAGAAGATCGATCTCCCTGTCGGCTGCACTTGCGGCAGCATCAGTGATCGCTGTTTCGGCATTTGCGGCGAACGGCGGCGCTGTCGGAAATGTGGTCAATGCAGGTGAAAATATAGTCAACGATGTAGTATACGCAGGCGAAAGCGTTGTAGATGACGTGACTGACGCCGTTACAGGCGACAACAACGGTACAACAGGAGGAAATGTCGGTAGTGCAGCAGATGGTAACACAAACGGTAATCCCAACGGTGATACCAATAATACAACAGGCGGAAACACAACCGACACAACAACAGATGTGACAGACGACGAAACATCTGATATCGTTGTTGACAACGCTCCGACAAACCCCGTAACAGGTGTGCCCTTTGCTTACGCTGCGGTAGCGGCACTTGCACTTGGCGGTGTGGGTATGGCAGTATCTGCACGCAAGGATGATTAAGCTAAATTAGGTTATAAAACGGCGCTCTCGCATGAAATGTGAGAGCGTTTGCGTTATTTACAAGGTTTCTTTATCGCAATTCACTAAAACAGATGTAAAATTGTGTGAAAAATGACAGTTGCAATTTGGACATGAATATTGTATAATTAATGATGAGGATTTAGTATTATCTATCCCACATTTAATTTTTAGGAGGATGTTTCTTATGAAGTTAAGAAAGCTTTTAGCTGCTTCCACAGCAGCTGCTATTGCACTTTCCGCTACTGCTTTTAACGTAAGTGCAGCTACTGTTACTTCCAACAGCGGTATTGATGCTGCTGATGGTACTGCTGATGCAGTTGTAACTCTTTTCGGCGAAAACATTGATATGCTGACTGAATACGGTCTGACAGTTGATGACGTTTACGGTTTCGAGGTAGTTCTCGATGTAACTCCCGAGGATGTAAACGGCGAAGCTTGGATCGGTGGCGGTATCGGTACAAACTCTGAGTCCACAGGCTGGGCTTCCACAGAGTGGGGTCAGGCTTCCGGCGCTAAGCCCATCGTTCTCGGCGAGGATGGCGTTATCACTCTTCTTCAGGAAGAGCCCCTTTTCGATTCTACTGATACATATATGCAGCTCTGGCTTCAGGCTTGGGGTCTCGATGTAACAGTTGAGGCTATGTCCGTTCTCGGTGCTGACGGCGAGGCTCTTATTTCTGATATCGCAGAAGACGACGGCGATACAGCAACAGAGGCAATCGCAATAAATGCTGCAAACTCTCCCTACACAATCATGGAGGGCGAGGCTGCTATCGATATGACAAAGCTCACCGCTAATATCGATCTTATCACAGATAACGCAAACGTTAACTGGAACGCATGGTGCAACTCCACTATCGCTGTTACAGTAAACGATGTTACAGAGTACTACGTATTTGCAGGCACACAGGTTGGTTGGGATGTAACTCTCAACGCTGAGACAGAGGACGAGGTTGTTATCTCTCCCGCTGATTTCGCAGTTATGGCTGACGAAGGCTCTATCGCAGTTGAAATGCCCGTTGACATCTCTGCTGGTGATGATGTTACTGTTGAGATCATCGCTCAGTGCTGGTTAGACGACACAACAGGCGAGTCCGCATTTGCATTCACCTCTCTCGAGATCGAAGAGGGCGAAGTTGGCGGCGACGCTGGCGAAACAGGTGACGCTTCCGCTGAAGATGCTTGGGATTCTTATGATCTCGATGCAGCAACAGAAGCAAACGAGTCTTTCGTATTCGGTACAGATACAGCTATCGACCTCTACGCTCTCGTAGGCGATAACTGGACAGACCTCGCTAAGATCGACGCTACATTCGTATGGACACCCGGTCTCGGTGGCTGGTGCGGTGGCGCAGGCCTCGGCAACGGTGCAGTTCTTGAGGACGGCACAAGCTGGATCGCTGGTCCTGAGTACGGTGCAGCTAATGCAAACGCAGCAGTTGAGCCCGATGGCACAGCTACACAGACAATCATCGACATCACTGACACACCTCTTGCTGACATCGTAGCAGTTGCAGAGGATGGCACAGTTTCCTTCGCTCACATCCAGCTCCAGAACTGGTGGAACGGCGTTGAGGCTGGCGTTCAGCTCGCAGCTATCAAAGCTTATGACGCAGAGGGCAATGTAATCGGCGAGATCACATACGATGACGTTGTTATCCCCACTCCCGAGACAGGCGATGCTTCTCAGGATACAGACGCTCCCACAACAGACAAGCAGTCCCCCGACACAGGCGTTGAGGGTATCGCTGCTATCGCTGGTGTAGTAGCTCTCGCAGGTGCAGCAGTAGTTATCTCCCGCAAGAGAAAGTAATTCAAACTGCACGTGAAGCGTGAACTGAATTAAACAACACAGCCGCTTTCGACACAAGATGTCGGAAGCGGCTTCTGTTTTGCGTTTATCACAATAAAATAACAGGCAGGGTATCCTGCCTGTTATTTTTTATGCCTGTCGTTTAGCTGATGGTGAGCGCTGAAATGTAATATATAAATGACTTTGTGTTGTCGTGAGGGATGATCTTGACTGTATGCTCACCCGGTGCCATAAAGCTTGCTATCTCCTGGAACTCAACGTAGTTGCCCCATCCATTGGGGAAGTTGCAGTCGATGCTTGTTCTGAGCTCGTCGTCAACATATATATCAAGCGTGCCGCCGTTCTTGATAAGCTCTCCGTAAAGAATACCGATGTTCTGAGCAGTAACGGTGAACTCAAGGCCTCCTGTGATCTCAGTGCCTGCGCTGATCTTTGCTACCCAGGAATCGCCGAAGTTGCCGAAATTGTTGTTGTAAACCTCAAAATTGCCTGTTGCGGTGCAGCGTGTATCATTAGGAACAACGATCTCGGCATTCTGATACTTCATGCCACTGTCGGTAGTACCGGGAAGCTCAGGTTCGGCGGTGTCTATGCTGTCGATATCATCGATAACAGTCTGGATGTAATTTGTGATCATCTGTGTCAGCACTGCGTGACCCGGAACATTGGGGTGGATGTTGTCGTCTGAGATATCATCCCATACGATGTACCCCTTATCAATGACATCCAGTATAGCATTGCGGTAAGAGATCATGGGGATATCATACTTAATTGCGATCTCGCTGTGATCATTCTGGACGCTGGTGCCATCCTCCTGGGTCATGGCTATCGTGATGATCGCAGGTGCTGTATCATGGCTCCAGAGCTTTCTGATAAGGCCTTCGTATGTTGCCTTGTTGATAGTCATGCGATCGCCTGTATCGTTTACAGTGAAATCAATAAACACAAGGTCAGGATCGTGTGCCAGCACATCCCGGTCGGCACGATGAATACCAATATAAGAACCTGTTGCGCCTATGCCTGCGTTGACATAGTTGATAGTTGCATCAGGAAACTGCTCCATCAGCCAGTCGGTCGTAAGACGTGCATAGCAAAGGTCGTTGCCTGCGGAGCTGCCCTGAGTGATAGAGCCGCCAAGATAAGCCACAGTAACGCTTTCGCCTGCCTGAAGCTTTTTGATCACCTTGGCAAGACGTGCCTGATTGCCCTTGTTGAGTACGGAATTTGCAATCATTGTGGGAGTAAGCTCTCCGCCAAGCTCGTATGCTACTTCGGGAATCTCATCAGGCTTGCTTTCGGTGGAGGTGCTTTCAGCGGAGGAGGTGCCACTGTCAGAGCTGTTGTCTGATGTAGCACTGCTGTTGTCCTGTACGGCAGAGCTTCCGTTATCGGACGATGCTCCGCTTTCGGATGAGGTGTTCTGATTGCAGGCGGTCATAGAGGTTATCATTGCCGCTGCCAGCATTACAGATAAAAACTTTTTCATTTGGATCTCCTTATTGATTTATTTTACATATTATAATATACCAATTTAAAACCGTTTTGTCAATCGGTCTGAACAGTTTCGTGCGTTGATGTCTCAACTGTCTCGTCGACTTTTAGAGCATAGGAATAAATATCGGGGAGCTCATCCCGTGCAACTGTAAGCTTCGCATTATATATGGCGTTCAGCATTTCTTTGTCGGTAAATGCTTCAGTATAGCTGCCATCGGAGTTTATGATATACTCTCCGCTCTGTATTGAGGTCCACAGCCACATGGCGTTGTCTCTGTTCATGTGGTCAGGGGACGGCGAAACATCACAAGCTGTTATCGCCACCGGTTTTGCCTCAGCATCCGGAAGTGCGCTCAACGCCGAAAATCTATCAGCAAAAGACGCATCCGAATCCAGGAACATTCCCTGCCCTATAATATCACAGAAGTAATCTCCGGGGTAAAACTCCTCGCTGCTGCCGTTCCATACCCAAATAAGGTTGTTCAGCTTGTGATAGGTGTTCATACGCTCGAACATAAACCTCCACAGCCATTTGTAGTCATCGGCGCTACCGCCCCACCAATAAAGGTCGGTCTCTCCGTCGGGCAGCGGCTGCCAAAGCACGGTTATCTCTTCATCCTTGAAGCGCAGAAGCTGTTTTGCAATGTTATCAATATCCTGTATCAGCAGATAGCAATCCTCAGTGATCGATTCGTTTTCGTACAGGCTCTGCAGCTCTTCGGGAGTGGCTTCAGTGAGGTCAAGTTCTGTAACCGCATCCGAAAGCTCGAACAATGTCAGCTCGGTATAATAATGAGAACCATATTTGTGCGGCGAGTACCAATGCCAGCCAAAGGACACAATTCCGTTGTTTCTGCCCCATTCAAGAGCAAGCTCTATCTCCTTTTCGGCAGTCTCTGCATATTCCTCGTCAGAATTTGTGGATGAATATATAAGGTCGCCGCAGCGGATAGCGGGGTATCTTCCCGTCACATCAAAAACAGCGTCTATTTCGGCGTTTGTGCCGGGGGTGACATTCTGTGCAGTCAGTATGCGCTCGCCGTAGATATCCGTCATATATTTCATTGTACTGATGGTGTGCATACCCGTATTTTTCCCTACCACACGAGAACGTGTATCGTAGCAGTCGTCAGATACAGGCTTGCTGTCCTCGATAAGGATATAGTCTATCGCAGCAGTACCTGAGATCATCTGAAGCGTCAGCATGACAGGGTCGCTTTCAAAGAACAGGTTATCCACCGAGAAGAGCGTGAACTCAGCCTCCTCGGATGGCGGAATATAATACGTGCCGATATTTGTTTTTCCTGCGGAAAGGCTTATCGCTGCGCCGTCGTATGAGAAAGCTGCCAGCATGATACGGTAATGCTGTGTATACGGTATCTCTGCGATATGCACAAGTGTTGCTTCATTCTCAAGCAGCACATAGCCGTTACCGTCATAGCTTCCGTCTGTACGTATAGCGCTGTCAAACACTCCGCCCTCGGCGTTGAGCTTCATTGAAACGTCTGTTTCAAAAATATAGTATTCCTGCGGTGAGGCCTCGTTGTAAAAGACAGGTTCTTCTGTCTGCTCGCTGCTTTCGGCGCTTTCTGCCGTTTCGGCAGGTGCAAGGGACGAAGCCTTGTCAGGGATCGTCGCACATCCGCTTAGTAGCGAAGCGGAAAGAATGACCAGCATCAGTTTTTTAAAATATCGTTTCATTATTCGATAATAATTTCGTCGCCGTCGTGGATAGTCTCACCAAGACGTGCGATCCTTCCGTTGATGGTAGTGGTTGTTGCATGGGCAAGCAACGAAGTGGGATCTTCCGAGAAAGCAGCAAGAAGATCAAGGAATATCGGCTCTCTGCTGCTATCAATAACAGGGAACTTCGCAGGCTCGCCATTGAATATGATATGTATCTCCTCTGCTTCGGTTTTTGCTGCAACAGGCTGAGGCTGAGGTAATTCAGTCTTTCCCTCGGATATCATCGTTATCTCGTCGCCGTCGTTGAGTGCAGTTCCTGCGGCTGCTTTTGCGCCGTTAAGAAGCATATATTCAGGCAGCACCTCTTCACGGGCACAAAGCTCGCCAAAGGTACAGCAGCTTTCTGTGGTGATAACGCTGCCGTTTTCTATCTCAGCGTCAGCCGTGACAGGCTTATCGTTGACCAGTATATATTTACCGGCTGTCATCTTTTCACCGCAGAAGATGATATCTGCAGAATAAAGCTCTGTATCAAGATAGTCGGAAAGATAAGCCACAGCGTCCTCACCATCCTTTGCAGGGACGATAACCACATCATCGCCCTTGCGAACCGAAGTATTTAGGGACGCAGGCTTTCCGTTAACAGTTATTTCAGCAGGCGTCATCGGAGTTCCACGGAGCAGCGTGCGCTGGCCGTCGATGGTAAAGGAGAGCGCCTTGCCTGAACGTCCCATAAGCTTATCGGGCTTTATGCCACCCAGTGCGGTAAGCTCGAACACAGTGAGACGGTTGGTGTCAAGTGTGCGTATCTTTCTGCCGTTCAGAGTGATGGTCGTGAAATCATATTTCACACCCTCGGAAGCGGTTATAGCTATTCCGAGAGGCGTTGCGTGTTCGGTGCCGATCTGCATATTTGCAGGTGCAGTCACGCCACGCATAAGCTCTTTCCTGCCCATAATAACACGTGAAACGTCCATTCCAAGACCCTTTGCAACAAGCTCGGGGAGTCCTGCAAGCTTGCTGCCGCCGCCTACAAGAAAGACAACCTGAGGGGCTTCGGTGTTCGCTCTCATTATCTCCTCGCAGATAGTTGTAGCCAGGTTCTGCGCAGAAGGCTTCAGAAGCTCTGCGATCTGCTCTGCTGTGATAGTGTGGCTCATAAGCAGGATATCTGTATATTCTATCTCAGGATCTGTACAGGTCTTGATCTTTTCGGCTGTATTGAAGTCCACGAGAAGCTTTTTCATGATGTCTTCAGTGATCTCATCACCGGCAACGGTTGCCATTCCGTATGCAACAACACTGCCATCACGGGAGGTCGCAACGTCCGATGTACCTGCGCCGATATCGCACAGTGCGATATTGATAAGGCGAAGCTCCTGCGGAACAACGATGTTCATTGCTGCGATAGGCTCCAGAGTGAGTCCCGCAACATCAAGCCCTGCAATGTCAACAGCAGCACAAAGGCTCTCCACTACATACGCAGGCAGGAAAGCTGCGATTATCTCGGTCTCCAGCTTTTCGCCACGGTGCCCTTCGGGCTTCTGCACCTTGTAGCCGTCAAGAGAAAGTCCGATAACACTGTGACCAACGCAATAGAATGCCGCTCTTTCCTGTCCCTCAGAGAACTTCTCCTCGGTCTCACGCACAGCGTCAAGCTCTGCGTTTTTCAGATCCTCCGCAGAAATAGACCGCTTGCCGGAAATGTCGCACACAGCGGTATTGCGCATAGTTCTTAAGGCACGTCCTGCAGCGGCAATGCACACACGGGAAAGCTTTATCATGCGACGCTTTTCAAGTGCAGTCTTTACGTTTTTGATCACCTGCGCCACTGCTTCTATATCCTCTATCTGACCATCAGTCATAGAGCGCTTTTCGTGTACAGCGGTCTCCATATCGATTATTTTATAGCCATTGTCAACCTTTTCGGCAAGTATACCCACAACGGTACGTGTGCCGATATCCAGTGCAAAAATTATGTCGCCCTGTTGTTTTCTGGTGCGGCGTACAGGTTTTTTTGCGGTGCTTTTACGTGATGTTTTTCTGCGTTTTTTCTGTTGTGCTTCCATTTCGTGTCGCCCCTTTTCGTCAGTTTTTGAGTTTCAGCGCCCTGCGCAGTTCCTTTTCTTCTTTGCCAAGAGTTACAACAAGCATTATGTCACTGCTCTTTAGTGTTGTCCTGCCTCGTGGGATAATGGTCTTTCCGCCACGCTTTATGCAGACGATATTACAGTTCTGCGGAAGCGAAAGCTCCATAAGCGGAGTGCCGTCAAGCTTATAATCCTGAGGCAGTGTTATTTCAAGCAGCGAGGCGTCCTCTCCCACAGAGATGAGCTCCTTAACTGCACTGAGATCTACTTCGTGCTCCAGAAGATGTATTATGTTCTCTGTTGCGGATATCACTATATCTATGCCAAGCTGTTTTAGCACCTCGGCATTTTTGGGATTGTTCACTTTGGCGATAGTCTTTTTTACGCCGAATATATTCTTTGCTATCTGACAGCAGACAAGATTATTTTCGTCCTGTCCCATTACTGCGATAACAGTGTCCGCTTTATCGGCATTGCACGCACGCAGTATATCGTCATCCGTACCGTCACCGCAACATATCTCGGCGCTGATGTTGTTGGCACAGAAACGGCACTGTTCCTTATCCTGATCTATTATTGTAACAGTATGACCTTGCTCAAGGAGTGTTTTTGCAAGATAAAATCCAACCTTGCCGCCTCCGACTATTATAGTTCTCATGCTCGTTCCTCAGCTCTTTTTGGCAAATATAAGCTTATCGCCCGCTTTAAATATCAGTTGTCCTTTTTTCTCGTTGAATTTCATTCCGCCGTTGCGTATCACAGCAAAGAAGGTCTCGCCTTCTTCGTATTCTATCTTCTCGGGCGAAAGACCGATAAAGCTGTCAGGGACATTTATAGTGTTGAATGTGACCCTGTGATTATCAATGTTCAGCACATCTGTATCTATTATATTATCTTCAAGCGTTGTGCAAGCGGCTTCTACAACAAGGCTGGTAGGGCAGACGGTGCTTATTCCCATACTCTCGCAAATCCTGCACTTACTGACATCTCTAATCCTGGCAAATACCTTAGGCACACCGAATACCTTTGACGCCACCTGTGCCGCCATGACGTTCATATTGTCGTTGTCGGTCACGGCGCACAGCGCATCGCAGGTGCTTATTCCTGCTCTACGAAGTATCTCCTGATCTATGGGGACTCCAAGCGTTGTGAAACCGCTGAAATCCTCCGAAAGCAGGTCGAAGCTGCTTTCGTCCTTGTCCACTATTGAAACATCGTGACCGTGTTTGTCCAGTGTATGGGCAAGCTCGGCACCCACCATGCCACATCCGATTATCAGTACGTTCATATTATTCCTTTTTCTTTCAGTTTTTGCAGAGCAGTCTTTCTGCGGATGTAGTAGGGACGGTATTTTTCATCCAGCAGACTAAAGCACTTATCCGCAACAAGCTCCGCTTCGTTGTTTGTTACAGTATTGTGAATAGCATATTGCCAAACTGCTTCAAATATAAGATGCGCAACCATATCGTCAGCGGTATCTCCGATATAGTGATATGAGATCCCTCGTTCATAGGTGTCACACTGCTCGCAATATTTTCCGTCTATCAGTACATATCTGAAAGTATCTGTAACAATGCCGACATCAGCACTCCATCTTAATGTGCGTGGATCTTCAAATTGTGGTTTCGGGATATCATAGCAGGTTATCTTTTTGATCTCCGCCGCTGCAAGAAAGCATTCATCTATGACAGCTTCCGTGGCAGAATTCTGTTCTATCAGATCTTTAAGCATCTTACTTACCCACGCAGAATCTCTTGAACACTTCCGAAATGACTTCCTCGCTTGCCTTTCTTCCCGAAAGCTCATACACCGCATCCAGTGCCTGTTCAAGCATCACGCCAACTGCGTCGGGAGTCAGTCCCAGCTCCACTGCGTTTATGGCTTCATTCACTGCGTCTGCCGCGCGTAGCATACAGCTTCTCTGCCGCTCGTTAGCGAGTACGCCTGCCTGCATATCGAGCTTATCTAGCGAAAGTCTGGATTTTATCTCATCCGAAAGGATATCGGCGGTCTTGTCCAACCTTGCCGAAATATACACAGCCCTGCCGAGCTTGTTTTCAAGCGTCACCGTATCGAGGGTAAGCTGAAGATCGCACTTGTTTACAACGGGTATCACAAGCTTTCCCGAAAGCTGTTCGATAAGTGTCATATCGTCCTCTTCAAGAGGTCTTGAGCTGTCGAACACTGCCAGCACAAGATCGGCATTATTCAGCTTTTTCAGCATTATCTCAACGCCTATCTTTTCTATGGCGTCGTCGGTTTCTCGTATACCTGCACAGTCTGCGACCTTTAGCACAACATCGCCGATGGATATAGTTTCCTCGACTATATCACGGGTGGTTCCTGCTATGTCCGAAACTATACTGCGTTCCTCGCCAGAAAGCAGATTCATCAGCGTTGATTTGCCGACATTCGGTTTGCCGACTATTGCACAGGATATTCCCTCACGTATCAGCCGCCCCTTGTCATAGCCCGAAAGAAGCGCAGAAAACTCAGCTTTTACAGCGGAAAGCTTTTCTCTCAGCCAGTCCTCTGTGACAACAGGCGTGTCGTCCTCGGGATAGTCTATCCATGCGGATATCTGTGCTGATACCTCCATTATCATATCTGCAATGGCTTCCGCACGGCGGTACAGTGCGCCCTCACGCTGAGAATTGGAGCAGCTTAAGAGTTGACCGCTCTGCGCATTGATTATATCTGTCACAGCTTCCGCCTGGGTGAGCGACATCTTTCCGTTAAGCAGCGCACGCTTTGTGAATTCGCCTGCGCCCGCAGGCTCTGCGCCTGCCTTTATGCAGGCGGCAAGCACTCTTCGGGTGACGTATATTCCACCGTGACACGATATCTCTGCAACATCCTCGCCTGTATAGCTGTGCGGCGCACGGAACATCAGTACCACTCCGTCGTCAAGACGTTCTTCTCCGTCGTATATCTTTCCGTAGGCAGCACGATAGCCTTT
Organism: Oscillospiraceae bacterium; assembly: GCA_017461565.1. Lineage (GTDB taxonomy): Bacteria > Bacillota > Clostridia > Oscillospirales > Ruminococcaceae > CAG-115. Next base: position 10,403 of record JAFTXQ010000003.1, on the reverse strand, counting down.
CAGCTCTGTCACAGGCGAGCCAGAAGCGGTCCTGAATACCTTATCCGCAATCTCTGCGGCTTTTTCTCCCGATATTCTTATCACCGATATTCCTCCTGCGGCAGGAGGGGTCGCAATAGCGCAAACAGTTGACATGATTACCTCGCAGGCAGTTTTAACTGCCGTGTGTTATTTCTTTTTTCCGAACAGGGATGCGAAAAATCCCTTTTTCTCTTCCTTGGGAGCTTTTTCGGGAGTTGTTTTTTTATCAGGCTCCGGCTCCTCTTCGTCGAATATATTCAGCAGCAGGGGCTTTGTTTTGAACTCCTCTGCCATATCGTCAAGAAGATAGGTGTAGGTCCTTGTAGGCATCTGCACCTCATATTCCTCTATGGAGTCGCATTCAAGAAGCTCCCCGAGCTTTTCTGCCATACGCTCGGGAATACTGTCCGCAGCGCTGTCATAATACTCCTCACAGGCAATGTTGTATTCCTCGGCAGGGTTTCTTCCTGCAACCTGAGTCAGATGGATGCCCTCACGCAGATATGCGGTATAATCCAGATAATCACACCAGAATTCGTTCAGAAGAGCCGCAAGGATAAGGTTCTGCTTTTCCTGCAAGGGATTCTCGCCGAATTTCTTTACAGCCTCTTCGTACATATCAGGTGCGTGGGTCTGCCACTGATCGGAGTTGTAGCTGCCCTCCAACAGTGCTTTTCTGCGACGGAAGGTCTGTTCACGGTGCTTTTCACCGATCATGGTGTATTTCATAAGATTGATACGTTCATCAAAAGTATCGCCCTCTGAAATACGCTGGACACGGTCCGCTTCTTTAAGCAGGGTCTTGTCCTGTATTGCACCGCTGATCCTTTGGGTAGGATAATGGCGACCGGCAAGCTTTTTAAGCTCGAACTTTGTCATTAATCCATCGTCCAGCGCAGCAAAAAATCTGCTTTCTCCGATATCACCCTGACGTCCTGCACGTCCACGCAGCTGTCTTGTGATACGGCTGCTTTCTCTCATGGATGTGGCAAGCACCAGCAATCCGCCGGCATCTGTAACGAAATCCTTGTCACGGCAGTCCTCGCCGCCAAGCTTTATATCCACGCCACGTCCTGCCATATTTGTAGAGATAGTGACAGCTCCCTTTTCTCCTGCACGGGCAATTATCGCAGCCTCCTGCTCGTCATTTTTTGCATTCAGTACAGCGCAGCTTATATCATTCTGACGCAGTGCCTCGGCAAGCTCTTCGGACTCCTCTATGCTTTCCGTACCTACCAACACAGGGCGCTGTATTTCGGCTGCCTCTTTTATTGCGGTCAAAACAGCCCTGCGCTTTTCCGCACCATCGAAATACATCTCAAGCGGATGGTCGGTACGGCGACATGGAAGCCTGGTGGGAATGATATCTGTGCTGAGTCCGTACAGTTTTTCAAATTCCTCACGTGCAAGCTCTGCTGTACCTGTCATGCCGGCAAGCTTAGGGTAAAGGCGTGCAAAATATTGCAGCGCAATATTTCCCATGATACGTCCACGGGAGGTTATTTTCAGACCGTGCTTTGCCTCTACGGCAGCTTGCAGGTCGCCGGGAAAGACACGTCCTGCGGCAGCACGTCCCGTGAATTCATCTACAAGGATTATGCTGTTGTCCTTTACGATGTAGTCCTTATCCTCTTTCAGCACAGCGTCAGCCTTAAGGCAGGCGCATATCTTTGCAAGCAGCGGTGCGCCCTCTGAGCTGTAAACATTGCAGCTGAAGATGCTTTCGGCCTTATCGGCACCCTCGTCGGTGAGGTATACGTTGCGGCTTTCTTCATCTATCTCAAATTCAGAATCTTCCTCAAAACCGCTGAGCTTTTCGTATACTTCGGCAACGTCGCTGCTATCCTGTGCGGCGATGTCTCCTGCAATAACAAGAGGGATACGTGCTTCATCAATGAGTATACTATCGGCTTCGTCCACTATCGCCAGGTTCAGCTCTTCGGGAAAGACCATATCGTCAGGCTCAAAGCACACAAAATCACGAAGATAATCAAATCCCGCTTCCTTAGCTGTGAGATATACCACCTGCTTCTTGTATTGCTCCCTACGCTGTACACGGTCGGTGCTTTCTGTTATATATCCGACCGATACGCCCATCTCGTCATAAACGGGCTTCATCCAGTTATAATCACGCTTTGCAAGATAATCGTTAAAGGTCAGGATGTGAACTCCCCCTCCGTTCAACGCCTCTGCACAGGCTGCAAATACGGCAGCAAGCGTCTTGCCTTCTCCTGTCTGCATCTGCACCATCCTGCCGTCACTCAGCGACAGGGCAGCAGAGAGCTGCTCATCAAACGGAGTCATATCCAGCGTTTTCTTTATAGCATTGTAACAGCGGGCAAACACCGCTTCTATATTGCTTCCGCTCGTGTCGCCGCTTTCGGCGAGAGCTTTTATTTTTGCGATAGCCGTTCTTTTGTCCAATTTTTCCTCCGATATTTACTTTGCAGCGAGCTGTTTTATACTTGTTATTCTGTCGCAGATGCTTTCACGGCGTGACTCCAGCCATTTGGCAATAGTGCGTGTAGTCTGACCGCAGCGTATCATTTCTTCGAGACGCTCAAGGCTCACCCATTTTGCGGCGCAGACCTCCGCCGACTGCAGTCTTATACTTTCAAGCGGAACATTTTTGTTAACGACATAGAAGTCCCTCAGCATACTGTCTGTCGTAAGTGACCACTCCAGCCGCACTTCCTCGGGAGATGCGTAAATACCCGTTTCCTCACGGAGCTCTCGGATAGCCGCTTCGACACTTGTTTCTCCGCTGACCGCACAGCCTCCCGAGCATTCCCATCTGCCGCCACTGGTCTTTTCGGGTACACGTTGAGTCAACAGTATCTCGCCGTTGTCATTTACTGTCATTATCTGCACCACGATGTGATATTCGCCTTTAGGAATAGGCGCCCCTCGCTGTATCTTTTTCCCGATCGCTTTTCGGTCGGCGGTATAAAGATCGAAATATTCCGTCATATCTTCTTCTCCCCGCCAAGGTTCTTTGAAATAAGCTCGCAGCGCTGCTTTACGCAGTCGGCGGAGCGAAGCGGGTCTGAAGGCGTGTTGAAGGTGTAGTCCATCAGCTTCTCAATAGTAGTGGAAGCAACGTGCAGTCTTGTGTCGGAGGAAGCATAATAGATATATACCTCGCCGTTTTCACGGACAATGGCTCCGTTTGTGAAGGCAACATTGGAAACGTCTCCGACACGCTCCTCTCCCTGAGGCGCAATGAACAGACCTGAGGGGGAAGCGATAAGCTTCTTGGGATCGTTCAGATCGGTTGCGAAAACATAGATAACATAACGCAGACCTGCTGCGGTATTTCTTACGCCGTGGGCAATGTGTATCCAGCCCTTGGGGGTCTTTATCGGAACGGCGCCTGCGCCATTTTTGACTTCGGTAATAGTATGATATACTCTGGGGCTTACCACTACTTCTTCTGTACAAAGAACAGGATTTGTTATATCCTCGCACAGTGCGAAGCAGACGCCTCCGCCCGAACCTGTAGAGATAAAATCATCCTGCGGACGGGTATAGAATGCGTACTTTCCGTCAACGAATTCGGGATGAAGCACCACGTTTCTCTGCTGGGGAGATTTTGAGATAAGGTTGGGCAGACGCTCCCATGTCACAAGATCCTTTGTGCGCACTATTCCTGCCTGTGCATTGGCAGCGGAAAGGTCGTTGGACTCTGTATCCTTGCTCTCAGAACAGAACACGCCGTATATCCAGCCGTCTTCGTGCTGGGTAAGGCGCATATCATATACATTGGTCTCTTCGGGGCAGGTGTCGGGAAGTATCACGGGATAATCTCTGAAGCGGAAGCCCTCTGTGGGCTTGTCGCTTTCCGCAACAGCAAAGAAGCTCTTGCGATCGTTGCCCTCTACTCTTGCAACAAGGCAGTACTTGCCGTTGAGGTAGATAGCGCCGCTGTTCATCACAGCATTGATCCCAAGGCGCTCCATAAGATTGGGATTATCATTGTAAGAGAGATCATATCTCCAGATGATAGGTGCGTGCGCAGCTGTAAGTACAGGGTTTTCATAACGGTCATATATGCCGTTGTAAAAATCACTCTTGGGGTTGGGGCGGCGGATAAGCTGCTCCTGCTCGTTTGACAGCTTTGCAAGCTGTCTGTCAAATTCTTCTCTGGTCAACATAAATAATATGTTCCTTTCTTAATAAACTATATACTTTATTATTATAGCATATATTGAGATATATTTCAAGGTTGACAGCAGGATTTTTCAGGGGTATAATATATGTGTTGTGAAAACGAAGAAGCGGACATATATTCCTGGTTTCACACAGGCATCAAAGTTTCTGCAAAGAAAAGGAGACAAAATGAAATTCACAAAATTTGACCGTATACAACTGTTGTTCAATATACTGCTTATTGCGGCAACAGTGCTGAACATAATCTATCTCTGCGGTATAGGTCCGCAATGGCTCACTACCGTGGGACTGGTACTTGCTGTAGCAGGTTGCCTGCTGACGAATATCCTTGCAACAGGCGAGGGAAAGGGTACCCGTACCGAGGTCTCGGGAAGCCCGATGCTTGCAGGACTTACATACCTTACAGGCGCCCTTTGGGTGATAACCTTCGGAATAGGCACTTTCTTCAATATGAATCTGAATGGCTGATGGTGGAGCAATGTATAAATTAGTTATATTCGATCTTGACGGTACACTTCTAAACACGCTCGGCGATCTTGCCGCTGCGGGAAATCATGCGCTTGCGCAGATGGGAAAGCCCGTCCACGAGACAGAGGCCTACAAGCTCTTCGTAGGAAACGGAATCCCCAAGCTGATACACCGCATACTTCCCGATGGACACACTGAACAGGAATTTGAAAAGGCGCACGAAATTTTCAACGAATACTACTCCGCACACAAATCCGACAGGACCGTTCCTTACGAAGGTATGAGAGAGCTACTTGCACAACTGGGTGAAGCAGGCGTGATCTGCGCTGTAAATACTAATAAAGCGCATGAGTTTTCCGCTGAACTGCTGAAAGCATCGTTTGGTGACAGCGTCCGTGATCTTATCGGATACGGAGCGGGATTTCCTGCAAAGCCTTCGCCCGAGGCTGCACTTGAACTTTGCCTCCGCTTTGATATTGACAGGGCACAAGCGCTCTATGTGGGCGACAGCAACGTGGATATGCACACAGCAAAAAGCGCAGGACTGGATAGCTGTGCAGTGCTGTGGGGCTTCCGCAGCTATGAAGAGCTTTCGGCTTGTTGCCCGACGCACATCGCAGGCAGTGCAGATGAGCTGAAAAAAATAATACTGGATGAATGTTTATGAACATAAAAGATCCGCTTCTTGCATTTCGCTGAAGCGGATCTTTTCTATTTACATAAGACTCATATTTCGCCCGAGGCTTTCTTCATTATCTCGGCTATCTTCTGCATACGGGACATCGATAGAGTTTCACCGCCGCTGTACGCTTCAAGAAAGCTCAGCAGCTCGGCGTCGCTGGAGCAGACATAATCGCTTTCTCTCAGCGAGAGCTTCAGCTTCGCATTCGGCGAGGAGAAATACAACACCGTATCGATCCATACATTTTCGCCCGAAGCGTTGAGGATGCTCTTAACGATGTCACGCTGACGGCGCATCTGCTTTATTGGATTATCCATCTCCTGCTGTGTGGTCTTACCGTCCCGGTAGTGCTTTTTCTGTACCCATTTATCTGATTTCCAGCCACCAGATATAGTACCCGAGTGGTTTTTTACCTCAACGATGATTATGCCCTTGTGGCTGATTATAAGAAGATCCAGCTCCGAACGTCCACGCTTGTAGCGGATAGGCAGATTACGGAAGATTATATTGTTTCCACGGAGCTTTTTCACTGCACGATACAGCCGTTTTTCGCCCTTTATTCCCGAATTTAGCACGCTGTAATGGCGTGCCAGTATCATGTAGGCAACGTTGCAAAGAAAGATAAGCACAATAAAAACTGCTGCGATCAGCGGAGTGTTGTACAGCTGTAACCATACAAATGCAATAAGCAGCAGCACGGGCATAACACCCATAACTACCTGCGCAACAAAAAGCGCTATAACTTTTTTGTTGTTTGCGTTTCTCCCGTTGATTACTTTATTCATGCCTACCTCGTTTACTTAATGATGATCTTTTACACATTGAAGCGGAACAGCGTTACATCGCCGTCCTTCATTACATACTCCTTGCCCTCAAGGCGAACAAGACCTTTTTCCTTTGCCGCAGCCATGCTGCCACAGGAAACAAGATCATCAAACGCCACTATCTCTGCACGGATAAAGCCTTTTTCAAAATCTGTGTGGATCTTGCCGGCTGCCTGAGGAGCCTTTGTGCCGTTTGTGATGGTCCAGGCACGTACCTCCTGAGGTCCTGCGGTAAGATAGGAGATCAGACCAAGCAGACGGTATCCCGTCTTGATTATTCTCGCAAGACCTGAGGACTCAAGATTCAGGTCTGAAAGGAACATAGCCTTGTCCTCATCATCCATATCGGATATCTCCGCTTCTATCTGTGCACAGATAGGAAGCACCTCTGCGTGCTCCTCCGCTGCAATTGCACATACTGCCTTGTATTGCTCGTTGTTGTTTATATCGCCCGTAAAATCAGCTTCGGACAGGTTTGCCGCATAAATGACAGGCTTGTAGGAGAGCAGAGGGGAGCTTTTGATTATATCTCTTTCATCATCACTGTAATCATAGCTTCTTGCGGACTTGCCATTGCTGAGATGCTCAATGAGCGACTCCAGGAAATCCACCTCTTTCTGCAGGCTCTTGTCGCCCTTCATCAGCTTCTTTGTTCGGTCAAGGCGGCGCTCCAGTATCTCGATATCGGAAAATATCAGCTCAAGGTTTATGGTCTCTATATCTCTTGCTGCGCCGATGCTTCCGTCAACGTGGATGATGTTGTCATCATTGAAGCAGCGTACAACGTGGACAATAGCATCAACCTCACGTATGTTTGAAAGGAACTTGTTTCCGAGACCCTCGCCCTTGGATGCGCCCTTTACAAGACCTGCGATATCAACAAACTCCAGCGTTGCGGGAGTGAATTTCTCAGGATCATACATTTTTGCAAGAACGTCCAGTCTCTCATCGGGGACGGAAACTATACCGACATTGGGCTCAATGGTGCAGAAAGGATAATTCGCAGACTCTGCACCTGCGTTTGTGAGTGCGTTAAACAGTGTGCTTTTGCCGACATTCGGCAGACCTACCATTCCTAATTTCATTCGGTAAACCTCTTTCTTTTATAAAAATACAATTATAAATCTATTCTATCACTTTTTGAGTTTTTTTTCAAGTCCTATTATTAATGTACAGCAAATATCGGCGGAAATTAGGTAATTCGTTACAGGTTCAAGTAATAATGTTGCCTAATTTAAGTAAATTAAGCCATCCACTCTGTGGGATACTGCACAAAAAGCAGTGTAAATATTGTATAAAATAAATATTGAAATTAGGGCTGAATTCTTGTATAATAAATATGATAACACAAATCGGAAGTTTTCATTTGTTAACAACAAAATTACTTTATGGAGGTACACCATGAAAAAAATGAAAGCACTTCTCGCCGGCGTGTTAGCGGCTGCGTCCATCCTGTCTCTGACAGCTTGTGACGAGGGCACAGTTAACAACGGCAGCACAGGCAACAACAGCGGTCTCACTTCTGACGGCGGCGCAAGCGCTCCCCAGACAAGCCAGACCACTACCACATTCTCCGAGGATGAGGATGTTAACAATGCAGTAGAGCAGATCGATGTCACAAAGCTTGACAACCCCGATCTCGAGGTTACCGAGAGAATCGAGTGGATGGCTTGGTGGGATATCGATGAGACAACTCCCGCAGCTATCCTGTTCAAGAATACATACGGTATTCCCACCACAGGTAAGTACGCAGAGCGTGACGGTCGTATCTTCGACTACACAAACGTTGGCTATCAGGAGCGTTACGACAAGCTGGCAACAGCTATTTCTTCGGGTGATTCTCCCGACCTGTTCCCCTTTGAGATCCTGGACTTCCCCTACGGCGTGCTGAAGGGCAGATATCAGGCTATCGACACCGTTGTTAATCTTGACAACGGCAAGTGGGAAGGCGCAAAGGAAATGATGGAGCAGTTCAAGCTGGGTGGTAAGTATTACTGCGCATTCTATGAGATCTCCATGAACAATATCATGTACTACCGCAAGAGCGTTATTGAAGAGGCTGGTCTTGACGATCCCAGAACACTGTTCAACAACGGCGAGTGGACATGGGATACATTCCTTGAGATGGCTCGCTCCTTCCAGGACAGCGGTGAGGGCAGATACGTTATCGACGGCTACAACCCCGAGAATGACTTTATGATCTCCACAGGCGTTCCCATGGTAGGCAGCGATGGCACACAGGTTATCAACAACCTGCACGATCCCGCAGTTGAGCGTGCAGAGGAAAATATGCTGACAGTTCTCCAGAAGGAGAATCTGCGTTACCCCAGACATGAGCTTAACGGCTGGAACGTTAACCCCAAGGCTTGGGCAGACGGTAGCGTTCTGTTCTATGCAGACGGCGGCACATGGGTATTTGAGTCCACACTCAGCCTGTACGCTAAGAAGTACGCTTGGGAAGACGACGAGATCAACGTTGTTCCTTTCCCCAGAGATCCTCAGGCAGACGCACACTATGTAACTGCTAAGCAGGACTCCCTGATGTGGGTAAAGGGTTCCACAAACGAGCCCGGTGTAGCAGCATGGCTTGACTGCTGCGTAACCGCTTCTCAGGATCCCTCTGTAAGAGAGGCTGCTCTCGCTCAGCAGAAGGAGAAGTACAACTGGACAAACAACAACCTTGAGGATATCTTCGCTTGGACAACACTGGACGGCTCCAGCCCCCTGACTCCCAAGTTCGACTTCAAGGGCGGTCTCGGTGAGGTTTCCGACGCATCCGCAACAGAGAACCCTGTTCAGTCTCTGACAAACCTGGTTTACCTGACAGGCGACCAGTCCTACACACAGCTCCGTGCAGAGCATGAGCCTGCAATCCAGGCAGCTATTGACGAGATCAACGAGTACATCGCTAATATGTAATCAATAGCTTAACAAAGCAGAATAAGCTTTACCCCCATCCTGACGGATGGGGGTTTTTGTGTTGTCAAATGCTTGTATACGCATCAGGAATGCAATATAGACGGCATATCCAAAGTTAACATAAAATTAATTTAAGGGTGATATAATTATCTGTGATAATATGAAAAAGTGTTTCTTGCAGAAAGGAGCGGATAAAGCCGATGAAAACAGGACTGATCCTTGAGGGCGGCGCTATACGTGGCATTTTCACCGCAGGCGTGCTTGACCGCTTGATGGAAAACGGAATATATCTGCCCTATGTTATAGGAGTATCAGCTGGCGGCGGAAACGCTATGAGCTACCGTTCAAGGCAGACAGGAAGGACCTGCCGCCTGATGACCGCACCAAAGGAAGAATCTTATTACGGTCTGCATCAATTCTGGGAAAGCAAAAAGATAATCAACCTAGATAAGATGTGCTACGAATACCCATATAAGCAGTTCCCTTTTGACTTTAATACATATTTCGGTAGCGATATCGTCACAGAATACGCCTGCACCTGCTGCGAGACGGGAGAAGCTGAATACCTTTCCGAGCCCTGCGATGAACGTCGTCTGCTTACAATATGCAAAGCGACCTGCTCCATTCCCATGCTGTGCGAGCCTGTTGAGTTTGACGGAAAGCACTATCTCGACGGAAGCATTGCAGACTCAATACCGATAGAAAGAGCACTGGAGATGGGCTGCGACAAGGTGGTCATCGTGTTGACAAAGCCTGAAGGCAACGTAGCACCTACAGACTACCGAAAATTCAAGGGCGTTATAAATGCGATGTACAAGGACTATCCCGCCTTCGTTGAGGCGTGCATGACCCGTGTAGAGCGTTACGAAAAGAACAAACAGCTTATGGAGAAGATGCAGCGTGACGGAACGGCTTATATCATCCGTCCAGAAACAACTCCTGTTTCTAAATTTGAAAAGGATATGAAAAAGGTGCTGGATTTCTATAGACACGGCTACACCCTGATGGACAGCAGATTTATAGATTTCCTTAAGTGGAATGAGACGATTCCTGTTAATATCTGACTTTACAGCGGCGAGATTTTTCGCCGCTTTGCTTTTCAGTGCTTGACATCTCGGGATAGTTCTGTTATAATATTAACATATGCGGGTGTGGCGAAATTGGCAGACGCACTAGATTTAGGTTCTAGCGAGCAATCGTGCAGGTTCAAGTCCTGTCACCCGTACCATATTTAATAAAGAGCGTTCCGAAAGGAACGCTCTTTATTAAATGGCAACGTAAAAACGCTCACGTTCACAGGGTACTGCCTTATTATAATG
>JAFTXQ010000002.1 GCA_017461565.1 Oscillospiraceae bacterium | reverse complement strand
GCTCCAGTTGGATGTTGCCTTGTCATATACGCTGTACATCAGCACGGTCTGGTTATCTGCTCCTCTTTCGAGGTCAGATGCGAGGTATGTCATAAGCACGATGTCCTCTGTTTCGATGATCGCAGGCATCGAGGACAGGAATGCATCGCTGATGAGCGTCTGTGCTGCGCTCTCATCGTAGGGGAGTGCAAGGAATATCTGTCCGTATTCCACGGTGGAGGCTACGTCGGATATGCCCGATTCGAGGTCGGGGTAGCTGTAATAGGTGGTAGTAGGTGCGAGATACATTGTAGTCGCTTCGGGGCGCTGATGGATGTACCACGGTCCGCCCTCTGCAATAGGCCACTTACCTTCAAGTCCGAGCAATACGCCCTTTACACCGAACTCACCCTCAAGAGTCACGGTCTTAATGCCAACAGGATTATTCACAACGTCGCCGGAAAGTGCAACCACAACTACTTCAAGGCCAAGATTGCCGTAGAAGCCAAGGCATGCAAAATCAACACCAACCAACGCACTGCCTTCAAGACCTGCCTCAAATGTAAGGTCGAGGTTAGCGCTGTCAAAGCAGTTGTTTCTGATATCATACGATATGTTTGCATCTGCCTGCACCCCACCGGTTATTTCTACGGTAAATGTTACAGGGACCACCCATACTACAATTGTGGTTCCGAACTCAACGCCTGCTTCAACAGCGACGGAAACGCCTACATTGATCTTTGCAAGACCGTTCTTGTCAAACTCGCCCTCACCGTAACCGCACACAGCCATTTCGCACTTTGCTTTTCCGACCGCATCTGTCATGTTGAAAAAGCCCTTATCGCCTGTGGGGGAGGTCTTAGCCAAGTGCTTTTTCAGAGAATCAGTCTTTGACCTTCCCGATGCAAAATTATCGAAAGCACGCTTGAAATCATTGAATTCGGTTTCACTTTCAATAGAAGCTTCTGCGATGTTAACGCCTACACGCACTTTGCTTCCCTCGATATGTACGTTAACAGGGCAGCTTATCTCGCTTAAAGTGAGTTCCTTGCCGCCGATGACAGGAATATTTTCGGGGATGGTTATGCCGATATCATCGCCGAGATCGAACTCAAAGGGGAAGAACTCAAACTCCTCCGCCTCTGTCTGAAGCAGTATCCTTGTTTTGGAGGAAGCTCCCGAAGCGTGAGTAACAAGCACATAAAGCTCATTACTTGCAGGGAGGTCCTGACCCTGGAACTCGAACACGCCCGTGGTATTGGAAGCCGAGCCGTTTATGTAGATAGAACCGCTTCCCGCCATAAGGGAGTATCTCACATCGCTTCTGCCTGTGTCGCAGGTGAGCGTATATTTTGTAAGGTTGTCAGTAGTTACGATCTTGTAGCTGCTGCTGAGCAGGTCGTAGGTACTGAATCCGCATTTGAGTATCGCTTTGTTGAGCTTCAGATCAAGACCTGACGAGGATGTTACAGTTGCGGGATTTCCGTCTTTCTGGGTAATTACTACCTCGCCCGGGTTATCTGTGCTAAGCTCGCCAAGCTCGTAGCCGCTTGAGCCCAAAGCAAGGAACAGCTGATCGTTGCCCGTGCCGATAGTAACATCCGCCCACTGCTTCTCACTGCCCAGGTAAATGACGCTTGCCAGTCCCGTGCAGCCTTTAAATGCGTAATTGCCTATCTCCTCGATTGTAGTGGGGAGTGTGACGATGGAAAGGCTTTTGCAGTTATAGAACAGGTAAGCAGGGATCTTTTTAACACCCTCGGGGATGTATATGCCGCCTAACCTTGTACAGCCGTAAACAAATCCATTATTACCCGAATATGTTTCCAGATTAAGCGGATAGTGCACCGTAAGCAGATTTGTACAACCCGAAAAAGCCGCTGAGCCTATTGTGGTTATGCTGTCCGCAAGGTCTGCTGCCTGGAGGGATGTACAATCGGAAAATGCGTTGTTACTGATCTCCGTCATTCCCTCGGGGAAATTGATAGCGTTCAAAGATGAACAACTATAAAAGGCACTACTTCCTATCACTTTAATAGTAGATGGCAGGTTAACCTTTTCAACACCTGAATTAGCAAAAATACCCGAGTATAACTCAGTTATCCCTTCAGGCAATGTAATATGTTTAAGCGATGTACATCCGCCAAACATGGCAGCGCCTAACTCAGTCAATCCTTCTGGGAAAACGACCCTTTCTAATTTAGTACATCCTAAAAAAGCATTGTTTTCAACACTTATAAGGTTTTTTGAAAGTGTTAAATCACAAAGCCCACTACATTCAGAGAAAGCATTCAATCCAATTTCCGTCACGCTATCAGGCAGCACTATCTTACTTAGATTATCACAATCGTGGAATGCATGTTTACCGATTTTTTCAAGTGTGATTGGGAATGAAACGGTTTCAAGTCCATCACAATCCCTAAACAAATTCGCAGGTATCTGCGTTACACCTTCAGGTACAGTTATGGAAGTAAGATTAGTACACCCAGCTACAAAACCGCCTCCATTTATATTGTATACCTGCAACCCAAGAGGATAGTTTATGCTTGTAAGGTTTGTGCAATCCCGAAAAGTTCCATTGCCCAGTGTTGTTATACTATCTGCAAGCTTTACTGTTTCAAGCAAAGTGCAATTTGCAAAAGCCCCGTGCCCTAATGTCACTATTCTGTCTGAAAGCTTTACTGTTGAAAGCGAAGTACAAGTGGAAAATGCGTAATCACCAATTTCCGTCAATCCATCGGGGAAGTTGATTGAAATCAAATCTTCACATACATCAAAAGCACTGCTACCTATTTCTTCAAGAGTGGAAGGCAACAATACAGTTTCAATACCAGAACCGGCAAAAATACGTTCTGGCAATGAGGTGATTCCTTCAGGCAAATCAACATTTTTAAGAGAATCACATCCTAAAAACATATAACTTGCCAAAGAAGTCATAGTCTTGGGAAACGTTACAGTTTCAAGCTCAGAACACTCAGCAAATGTATAGGTTGTATTTCCTAAAGATTTAAGCGTTGATGGCAAAGTTACATTCTTAAGAGAATCACAATTATAAAACATATAACTGCCAAGTGCAGTGAGCCCCTCTGGAATTACGACGGTATCCAATTCGGGGCAGTCCGAAAACACATCAGTGCCTACGGTATTCAAGCTTTTGGGCAGTGTAGCAGATTTTAGTTTGTCACAACTTGCAAATGCATCGTTACCTATTTCTTCTACACCATCAGGAATTACTATACTCTCAAGATTATCACAGTTATAAAATGCTATGTAATCAATCTTTTTTAGTGTAGACGGGAATGAAACTGATACAAGTCCGTTGCAAGTGGCAAATAACCTATCAGGGATTTGCGTTACTCCCTCAGGTATAATGATTGAGGTAACGTTTGTGCTGTCACAAATAAAGCCATAATTGGAAAAACTGGGATACGAATAATCCGACAAATTCAAAGGATAATTTATGCTAGTAAGGCTTATACAATTTGCAAAAGCCAAATATCCCATATTTGCTATACTGTCTGCAAGATCTACTGTTTCAAGCGAATCGCAACTGTAAAATGCATACTTTCCTATACTTGTCATTCCCTCGGGGAAATTGATAGTGGTAAGAAAATCGCAATCATAAAATGCATTTTCACTAATTTTTGTAAGAGTAGATGGCAAGGTTACAGAAGTAAGACCGTCACAATCATAAAAAATACTGTTTGGTAGTTCTGTTACACCTTCAGGGATGGTTATAGACGTGAGATTTGTACATCCCATAACAAAGCCATAGATGGATGTCGAGCCTGAATAATACTTTACCCCAAGCGGATAGTTTATGCTTGTAAGGCTTGTGCAATCCAAAAATGCCCGATTTCCCAATGTTGTGATGCTGTCTGCAAGCTTGACCGTTTCGAGGGAAGTACAATTTGCAAATGCTAATTCATCAATTTTTGTCATTCCCTCAGGGAAATTGATAGTTGTTAATGCTTGACAATAATTGAAAGCATTTCTGCCTATTGTATTTAACTTTTGGGGCAGCTTTACATTGGAAAGATTATTACATCCATAAAACGCTGAGTTTCCGATAGTTTCAACATTGTCGGATATAACTACGCTCCGCAGACCGTCGCAATATTGAAAAGCAGAAGCGCCTATTGTTGTAAGGGTAGAAGGCAATGTAATAGAAGTAAGCCCGTCGCAATCATAAAAAACACTGTTTGGCAGTTCTGTCACACCCTCAGGGACGGTTATAGACGTGAGATTTGTGCAACCCATAACAAAGCCATAAATAGATGTCGAGCCTGAATAATATTTCACGCCAAGCGGATAGTTTATGCTTGTAAGGTTTGTGCAGTTCAAAAATGCCCGATTTCCCAATGTCGCTATGCTGTCTGCAAGCCTGACTGTTTCAAGCGAAGTACAATTGGCAAATGCTAATTCATCAATTTTTGTCATTCCCTCAGGAAAATTTATTGTTGTTAATGCTTGACAATAATTGAAAGCATTTCTGCCTATTTCTTTCATGGTAGTCGGCAGCGTTACAGATGTTATCACATCATTGTCATAAAACGCTTTATTACCTATCGCCGTCACAGTATACCCATCGATCGCCGACGGCACACTGACAGCCGTGGAATCTCCCAGATATTTTGTGATAGTAGCCGTGCCGTCGCTGTTGACGCTGTACTCGTACAAGCCATCGGGCGAGGTCACCGCCGATGCAGCAAGCGACAGACAGCACATAGTCAGCGCCATCGCTATACCGAATAAAAGCTTTTTAAGAATTTGCATATAGTTACTTCCCTTTCCTGCTGTTTTATAGATAAATAGCATATATAATTGTACCATATCACCGCATTGAAATCAACCTTATGTCACGCCTTTTTGCAATATCCCCACCTAAAATCGTTAATCTGCACAAATTCTGCCAGAAACGATGTTCAAAAAGACCGTATCTGCACTCCGTCCGTTATTCAAACAAACTGCTTCACCGGACACAAAAACGCCCCCGAATGCTCGGAGGCGATCCTGTATTATTCACAATAACAGCGGAAGCTGTCGGAGCTCCCTGCACCGATGTTGCTGCATTTCAGCGGCTTAATTTTCGGCATTGTATGCGTAATTTCCATCCGCAAGCTGAGTTACCGACGGAGTCTTACGCATTGTCGGCCGCAGATCGACAGGATCGATGTCCCCTGTCGTGCGTATCTGGTAGTAGCGCTGACATTTCATAAGCTCTGTCGCAGGGTCGGGCGGACAGAACGGAGTCGGTACGGGACCTGCTTCAAGCTTTACCCATTCCACAGTAAAAGCGTCACCTGCGGCGCTTCCCGAATTTATGATAAGACGTACATCCAGAAGCGTAAGGGCTTCATCGGGAATAGTCAGCGATATCTTGTTTATGCCGACTTTCAGGGCTATCTTAGGGCCTATGTTCTGCGTAGCAGAAGAGCATATAACAGCCATTGCGGCACGGTCGTGAGTCTCAGTCACCTTTGCGGTAAGGGTAACAGTTTTTCCACGCCAGATATTAAGCTCTTCAGCAAACACCTGACGCAGCACGGTTATATTCTGGCTGAGATCGCTTTTTGTGACCGCCCTTATTCCGTTATCCGTCAGCTGAACAGTTGCCGCCGCATGCAGCTTGTGCCAGTGGTCAATGGTATATCCTGTTTCGGTGTATTCCGTCTTACCCCTCTGATTGATCCTGAAGTCAGGATTGATCAAGTGATTGGGATTGCTTATCGCATTTGCGGCGGCTTCAAGCGCCTTTTCGGATGTGAGGTGGATCCCCGCATTGCCTGCGTGTCCGTCATATTCCGTCCTGTTCTGCGCAACTGTCACAGCCAGATCGTTTATCGCATCCCTTGCGGTCTGATCTGCGCCGCCCCCACCCGAAGATGTGGCGGCCGCCCTAAAAACCGATGTAGTGTGGTCGTTGCCGCAAAGCGTTACCTTGCCTGTTCCCAGCAAACAAACTGTTCCGTTGATGTCGTGGTATTTCACCGCCTGTCCCGAAGGCACCGAAACAACGCCGTCTGCATCGGGGACGATATCGGGGGTACGGCTTATGTAGACGGTATCCGTGCCGTCATTGCGGATGTCGCAGTTCTGGCCGATCAGCTTTATCCGCTGTTCAGTGCCTGTAAGCTGCACTGTTTTGTATTGCGCCATATAATAATCTCCTTTCATTTTTTGAGGAGAGAAATATCCTCTCCTCCTGATGGAGATTATATTGCTGCCGAATATGTAAAAACATGTAATGATAATACATCGTCCTGTCCATACTCTCTCCATGACAAGGGATCACTGACGAAAGATAAGCGGTACCGTTTGTAATTACGGTACCGCTTATATATGCGCAATTTATTCGATGGCTCTCATTTCCTCGCTTATAGAGTTTTTGCCAAATCCCGAAAGCGACGCAAATGTCGCAGCGACTCCCGCAACAAAGATCGGGATGAGTATCAGCAGCACGGCAAATACAGGGGTTGAATAGGAGAACTGCGGCGCTCCCGCCTCCTGTCCGGTGACGAACTTTGTATTTATAAAAAGCGCCAGTGGCTCGCAGATAAGCAGCGTAGCTATCGCCGATATCACCGAGTAGGAGCCACATTCTATCAGCGTCATGCCCGTAAGCTGACCCTTAGTCATACCAAGCGCACGTAGCGAGGCAATCTCACGGCGGCGGTTTAGTATTCCCGTGGAGATTATGTTCACTTCGTTTATAAGCGCTATCACGGTTATCAGGATTATTATTGCCACGCTTAAGACCGTGAACGCTCTGTTGAAGCGCTGCGTATTTATCAGCATATCGACATTGTCCATCCATATAACAACATCCTCCAAACCGCTGACATATTCGTTGACAGCACGGTCGGTCCTCTCTACATCCCGAAGCTGTGCTTCATTGAGTATCATATAATACTCGCCGTAGCAGAGATTACGTGAGTCTTCTTTTGCTATATCAAAAAAATCCTCCTCGCAGCCGATCAGTTCAATGCCGGTATAAGCGTCGCTGCCGCCGTTCAGACGTGTGCCGTTTGCTACTATATTTCCCTTGATCTCTCCTGAGACCCAATAGAACTTTCTTCCTGTCTCATCGCTGAAATGTTCTATCAGCTCTGCATCGTCATCGGGTCTGAGGGTATCCTCGGTAACGTATCTTGTGAATGTACCGCTGAAGCTGCCGTCCGTCTTGTAGTCCACGACACACTCACCGGGCAGGCAATCGGAATACTCCGAGTTGTTGCAGACAACATAATTCCCGCCCCTCAGCTCGCTGTACGGCACAGGCGGCTCACCGCTGAAGATATAGTTGTAATAATCCTCGTTATAGTATTTTATATCGAGCTCTGCAAAGCCCTGTGCCTCATAATAGTCAGCTATCTCGCTGTGCAGCGCCAGATCGTTATTATCCACTCTGCATGATAGAAAGCTGTTCATCTGCACCATGCAGCCCGAAGCCTCCAGCAGCTCATAGCCCTTTTTCATATCCTCAAGGGTAAATTTCATATCAAAGATAGATTTGTCCGCATTGCCGTTCGGTCGATATTCCGCCAGATAGTGATATCTTGGTGAAATGTATTCATCAGAGTCCTGATAGTACTTTACCACGTCGTCGGTATAGTCTATCACAGATGTCATTATCACCGTAAGCGCAAACGACAAGGTTATCGACACGACCGTAATAACAAAGCGCTTTTTGTTTCTCCTTACGTTACGTGAAGCAAGAGTACCTACTATTCCGCCCAGCTTTCCGAGGATACGGCTCTTCTTTACCTTGTCTATCTTCTCACCGCTGCGGCGTATTACTTCAACGGGCGGCTTTTTCGCAAAGCGCATACCCGTTCCGTATGCCGAAAGCATGACCCAGATGAGAGCAGTGACCGCTGCCGCCGCCATGTAAACAAACGGCGCCGAAAATACCGCAGCTGTCCTTTCAACTTCCAGAAACGAAAGGAGTATATCGGTAGAAATGACGGAATCGAAAATAATATAGCTTATTCCCGTTCCGAGCAGTATTCCTGTCGGTATTGCTACAAGGGACAGTATAATGCCCTCCCACAGGATTATCCTTACTATCTGCTTTCTTGATGCGCCGAGCGAGGCGAGTATCCCGAACTGCATCTCTCTTTCCTTTGAGGATATCTCAAAGGCGGTGTCGATGATGAACCTTGCGCAGATTATAAAAATAAAAATGAAGATATACAGCACCGAAAAAACAGTGACGAAATTGGCTTTTGCCTTAATTCCGATAAGCTCGAAATCCAGCAGCTGCTGATTGATCAGAAAAGCGGGTGGCGGCTCTCCGTTCATCTCCATTTCAGGAGTACATAAAAGGTTACGGATAAGCGTTGCAGGGTCGTGGATATCCGGTGTGAATAAAACATTCGTGTCCGACTGCATTTCGCCTGACGTGCTTTGAAAAGTTATATATTCTACCTCTGCAACAAATTCGCTGCTTCTCAATATTTCGGCTTCCTCGGCGGAAATGTTGTATATCGTTGCGTGCCAGGGGAACCTTTCCCTGTTTGCGTTCTTCATCGTATCCCAGAACGAAGCAAACAGGATCAATATAACAGTGATAAAAAGCACTGCCGCTGTTATACTGAGTATAGTGAATACCGAATGTCGCTTCTGAGAGACTATGTATTTTCCTGCAAGTTTCTGTGAAAAGCTCATTTCATCACCTCGTCACGGATAATTCGTCCGTCCTCTATTGCTATGATGCGGTCGCACTGAAGTGCGATATCCTCATCGTGGGTGATGATAAGCATGGTCTGTCTGAACTCCTTATTCGACATTCTGAGAAGCTCGATTATCTCTCTGCTGTTTTTGCTGTCAAGGTTGCCCGTAGGCTCGTCCGCAAGCAGCAGCGACGGGTTTGAAAACAGCGCACGACATATCGACACACGCTGCTGCTGACCTCCCGAAAGCTGCGATGGAAGCGCATTCAGACGGTCGGCAATGCCTAGCTTTTCGGCAAGCTGCACAAGCCTTGTCTCATCGGGCTTTCGTCCGTCCATCAGAGTCGGCAGAGTGATATTGTCCTTTACGTTGAGTATCGGTATCAGATTGTAGAACTGATAGATGAGCCCCACGTGACGCCTTCTGAATACAGCGAGATTTTTGTCGCTCTGCTTGTAAACGTCCTCGCCGTTTACAAACACCTTTCCCGATGTGGGCTTGTCAACTCCGCCGATAAGGTGCAGCAGCGTGGATTTTCCCGAGCCGCTGGGACCTATTATCGCCGTCATCTGTCCCTCGGGCACAGTAAAGGAAACCCCGTCCAGCGCCCTTACCTCGTTTTCGCCTTTTCCGTAGACCTTTGTGAGGTCTTCTGTTCTCAGTATATCCATAATCGGAAAGTCCTTTCATGTTTAATTCTGTAATTAAGTATAACACAGTTTTATTACTTTGAAGTGAATTTAAAATTACAATTTTGTCACTTTCCTTGAAAGTTTGCGCTTGTTATGATATATTTATATCAGAGGTGATACAATGGCAAAAATACTTCTGGTCGAGGATGACAAGGAGCTTCGCAGCAGCCTGACGGAATTTCTCAGTTCCGAGGGCTATGACGTCTGTGGCGCAGACGGGCAGCGTGAGGCTTATTCTTATATTGCACAAACAGCTTTTGACTGCATACTGCTTGATATCTCGCTGAGCGACGGCAACGGATTTTCGATATGCGCCCATATCAGAGGAATGTCGGATGTGCCGATAATCTTTCTGACCGCTTCGGGTGACGAGGGCTCCACAGTTGCAGGCTTCGAGCTTGGTGCAGACGACTATATCACAAAGCCGTTCCGTCCACGGGAGCTTGTTGCACGCATCAAAAATGCTACAAGAAGGACAAGGATAGAGCATCAGGAGCTTACCCTCGGCAGCATACGTATCGACACGACAAAGGGAGCCGTATTCAGATCGGGCGAGGAGATATTCCTTTCGGCGCTTGAATACAGATTGTTGCTGCTGTTTGCCTCAAACAAGGGAAGCCTGTTCTCCCGTGACAAGCTTATAGACGAGCTGTGGACCGTCGGCGGAGAGTTCGTGAATGACAACACCCTTACCGTGTATATAAAAAGGCTTAGAGAAAAGATTGAGGACGACCCGCAGGCGCCCTCGATTATTAAAACAGTGCGTGGTCTGGGATATAAAGCGGAGGATGAATGATGCTGTTCAGAAATCCCGAAATAAAGAATGAGCTTATTATCGAATCAGTGATCGTCGCACTGTTTTCCGCACTGTGCTTTTACCTGAACGTAATGGCAGGCTTTGTGGCACTCGTTATGGGTGCGTCTGTTATCATCGTCCATATTGTGTTTCACAAAAGACGATACCGAAAGCTGACAAGCCTCTGCGACGATATCGATAAGGTGCTTAACGGAGACGACACCGTTTCATTTTCATGCTGCGAAGAAGGCGAGATAAGCATACTGCGCAGCGAGATACACAAAATGACAAAAAGGATACGTGAACAGAACAGCGCACTCACAGCAGAGCGAGAACACCTTAAGGACGTCATGGCGGATATCTCCCATCAGCTGAAAACTCCGCTGACTTCAATGTCGCTTATACTTACCGTGCTCAGGACAAAGGAGCTCAGCGACAAAGAGCGCATAACCAACCTGAGAAAGCTCTCGGATATACTGTCAAAAACAGAATGGCTGATCGAAACGCTGCTTAAGATGTCATCCTTCGACGCAGGAGCAGTGGAGATACACAAGGAGGAAATTCCATGCCGCTCTCTGATAAACAACGCTGTGTCATCTCTTGAGATCATGGCGGAACTAAGAGGCGTGGAGCTGATCACACAAGCAAACGCAGATACAGTGTGCGCCGATCTCAACTGGACGACTGAAGCGCTCAGAAACATCATCAAAAACTGCATCGAGCACACGCCAAGCGGCGGTCATATCAGTATCACCGCCGAAGAGACCCCTGTTGCGGTCACGATAAAAATCACCGACAACGGCATCGGAATAAGCGAAAAGGATCTTCCACATATCTTCAAGAGGTTTTATAAAGCGGATAACGTTCTTCATCAGGGCTATGGCATAGGTCTCGCCTTTTCACGGCAGATAATAACGGCGCAGGGCGGTATTATCAAGGCTAAGAATGCAAAGCCGCACGGCTCCGAATTTTCGTTGGTATTCTACAAAGCAACGGTATAAGGCGCTATGCAAAAAAGCACACCTCATCTTACATTCACACATAAAAGAAAAACTGCGTTTTATAACGCAGTTTTTCAGTTTATATTGATATTTCAGTCGGATAACTCTTTATTTATTCGGCATTTATCATATCGATATATTTCTGTATCAGCGGCTCCAGCCACGACATAAGAGTGGGAGGCTGATATCCGATGGACTTCGCCTTTTCAAGGTCGAATCTGCATCCGAGATCGCCCTCGCCGAAGTGCTCCTGTCGGAAAGGATGGGGATCACCGTCGGGTGTTATCACAGCAGTCTTGCCGCTGAGTCTTTCGATGAGCTTGACAAGCTCCGCTACCGTGATGGTACCCTCTGCCGAAACGTTTACGGGACCTCTGAGATCGGACTCCGCAAGCTGAATTATAAAGTCTGCTTCATCTGTTGTGCGGATGAAAGAGCAGGTATAATCGGGATTGTCGATGTTGAGCGGGATACCCTTTACGATATGCTCCGTGTAGAAATACAGGCGCATATTCAGATCCTTGTTTCTGAGGTGCTCCTCTTCCACAACGAACGGGATACGGGGGATAGCATAGTTCACATCGGGGTAACCCTGACAGAGAACTGCC
The DNA here is from genome assembly GCA_017461565.1 of Oscillospiraceae bacterium. Classification (GTDB taxonomy): domain Bacteria; phylum Bacillota; class Clostridia; order Oscillospirales; family Ruminococcaceae; genus CAG-115. The sequence goes on along the minus strand of JAFTXQ010000002.1, from coordinate 163,085 downwards.
TCGGCATAACGCTTGCCGATGTTGTAGCTTGAGCGGTCAAGCAGCTCGTACTGAATAGCGGAGGCATCGAAATCCTTTTCTTCTCTGTGCGTCTTGGGACCGCTGTACACTGCGATGGATGAGATCATGATATAACGTCCGCACTTGATATGCTCAAGGGCATATTTTGCGGCGTTGGAGCAATAGGAGGTGTTATCGATGACGATATCGTAATACTTTCCGTCAAAAGCGTCAGCCATGGTCTGCTCGTTGAGTCTGTCGATAACGACTCTTGTGACCTTCTTGCCGAAGCTGTCCTTGCTTCTGCCTCTTGTTGCGATAGTAACGAAGTGGTTCTTCTCTATCAGCTTTTCAACAAGGCGGATTCCCATGAATCTTGTGCCGCCGAGGACAAGAACGCTCTTGCTGTCCCTGAATCTTTCACGCAGGTATTCAAGCGTTGTGGGAGGTGTTATTCTTGCGATCTCATCAAAGTTCTTTTCCTTGAGAAGCTTTCTTACACGGGATGCGCTGATAACTGCGCCGCCCTCCTCCTTGCGCTTGATGACCTCAAAGTCTATCCCCGCACGGGGCAGGATACGCTTCATGGTGGAGTTATACTGGTTTGTGATGTTATCCAGCGGCTCCTCTCCCGCAAAGCGGACAGTGATGCCCAGCGCAGGAGCTATCTTGGAAGCAAAGATGTTGATATCGCCCGAAGCGTCGATAACAGCTTCGTTGTTCTCTTCCTTTGTAAAGTATGCCTGGAACGTCTTCTGCGAGATGATGAAGTTTCCGCTGGGAAGCACGGTAACGTTCTTAAGGTCCGCTGTGCCCTTGCGTACAAGCTCCAGTCTGTCCTCAAACGGGAATACGCTCTGGTTCTCCTCCACAACGAAGATATACAGCTTATCGCACTTTGCGGCGCTGGATTCTATCAGATAGCGATGTCCCAGCGTAAAGGGATTGCAGTTCATTACGATAGAGCCTATCCTGCCTGTTGCATTGGGATCCTTATACTGTTCAAGACTCTCAACGAACTTGTCAAGCTCCTTCATCTCATCGGGATTAAGGTCTATCGGCAGCTCGATGCGCTTGCGCTCCTTGGGGTAGGCTTCAAGCGTTTCACGGCTTTCAAGGTAGTTGTTTTCCTTGAGTGCCTTTGCCAGAAGCTTTCCGCAGGCTTCGTAACCAAAGCGGTTCATGTGATCGTTATCGTAGTATATCTCACCAAGATCATGCGGACGGTTGAGAACATCTCTTGTATTCACCCATAACAGCTTATCCTTGTACATCTCTTCAAGATGTGTACCAAATCCCATGCAGAATACAACGATATCGCCATCCACAGGCGCATGGTAATTAAAATATTTAGCTTGAGCAACAGTATTAAGTCCTCCGCCATTAGCACAATTGAGTACAGAGTATGGGCTGTCTCCGTTATAGTATTCATTAATACTCTTTTGAAGCACAGTTTCAATAGTATATTCATCGTCAGTGCCTACTCCAAAGCAAACACTGTTTCCAAAGAAATAAATGGTATTTTCAAAATTCTCAGGAGTGTGTAGCGTAGTTCTATATCCATTTGAACAACGTCTGATTCCACGTTCTTCATCAGCAACAAACGCAATTCCGTATTTTTCAACAATAGTCTGAACAGGAGTAACTGCATCGACATACGCCTTATCGAATCCTCTGTCATAGAAAACAGCATTCAGAATTTTCGCCCTATCAACCTGACCCGTTTTTATACTTCTTTCAATCTCGGAAATGTTATCCAATTCAAACACTCGTGTCATATTCAATACAACCACTTTCATTTTAGGGTGGCTCTTCTGATATTCAAGTGCCATATCTAAAATGCTGTGCTTCAAAATAGAATAATAATTTAAATCCGATATTTTCAAAGATCGTTCCTTAAAATTCTTAATGCGTTTTGTCAATTCGATAGGATACGACACAGAAGCAATTACTATTGGCATATCAAGATTTTCAATATCAACATTATTGATGTTTTTAAATTCTACCCCACCCACTCTAGGCAGACGCATATCAAGTTTTCTATCCCTATCACTGATAAGCACAGGGGTCTCGATACCCTTTGCATAAGCCTGCTCATACAGCAGCGAAGCCAGCAGATCGGTACCGTAGATAGCGATCTTCTTTATGCCCTTGTCAACGAAATAATCAAGCGAGGAACCGCCCATGCCCGCAACAAAGAACGCTGCGTGCAGATTTCTCTCGTTGTTGTTGTCGAACAGCGCAGGCACAACGGGAGCAGGTGCAGGTGCAGGTACAACGGGAGCGGGTGCAGCAGCTGCGGGAGCTGCGACATTGACAGGCTCCGCTTTGGGAACAACAGGCACTGCTTCTATACGCTTGCAGGTAGCATCCGCAACGTGTGTGTCAAAGCATACGGAGTCCAGCTTCACGCCCGTTGCCGCATCCATAACAACTATGTTAAGACCACGGCTCTGCACGGCGTATTCCTTTCCGTTTATCATGATGCTGCCGATATTTCCGTTGTTATAGGCGCTGCTCTTAAGCTTCACCGAAACGGCGTCGACCATGCCCTCGTAATTTATCTCCTTACCCTCGGTGTCGATAAGCTCGCCCAGTACATTGCCACGTCCGATAGCCGCTACATAGGAGTGCCAGTGCTTGTCCTTGAGAGATTCCTTCAGTCCGAGCGCCATAAGCTTCTCCGCAGTCTTTTCGTTAAGCTCAAGTCCGGGAGTGTCCTTGACTGCAATGAAAATGTTAAGATTATCCTTATAGTGGCACAGCAGATCAAGATACCAGTGTATATCGGTGCAGTCGGAATAGATATTGTTCTGCACGGGAGCCTCAACAGCAGCTACAGCCTTTATCTCTGGCGCATGAGTGGTGCACTGCTGACCAAAACGCCAGCAGGTGTACTCGGCAATATGCGTATCAAAATTAACGGTATCCACTACCATGCCCGTCGCCTTGTCTGCAACAACAAAGTTGAGTCCACGTCTGCCGTTGCTGTAATCAACGCCATCCAGTACTACCGCACAGTAATTACCCTTGTTGAAGGATGCGCTGACTACCTTTACAGATCTGCCGCCGATATTTCCTGTGAATATCACACGCTCGTCCTTTTTACTGAGCGTTTCGTTTACCAGCTTACCGCCGTCTAGCGCAGCGACATAAGAGCGCCAGTGCTTGTCCTTGAGGGAGGTCTTTATGCCGAGCGACATGAGCTTATTGGCAAGCTCGTCCTTTATCGCAAGACCTGGGGTATCCATGACTGTGATATATATATCCAGCTCTTCCTTTGCGCTGATGAGGGCATCGAGATATTTGTTGAAATCGGACTCGTACATGAAGTTCCTGTTGCTGAGCATAGCATTTATGCGAATATCTCTCGATACCAGTTCCTTTTTGAGGGCTGCGAACTTGTCGTTCATTATATCTACATCGGAAAATGCCTTGCCGCATTTCTCCGCAGGCTCGATAGCATTTTTCAGCCAGTCAAGGCAGCGCTCTCTTTCAGCGGCAAGTATCTCACGTGCTCCGGTGAAATCCATCGGCTCTTCAAGCAGCCACTTCTTTTCCTCAAGCTCGCTCACATCGCTGACAAGGCGGTCAAGCAGACCAAGCTTGCCAAGTACGCTGTAAAATCTGGAAGCGCCTCTCAGGGGATTGAGGATGGCAACAAAGGGGATCTCGAATATTATCGCAAAGCAGACGCCGTGGAAGGAGTCCGTCACGATAAAATCACTGTTTACAAGGCTGTTCAGTCTTTCGTTGACGTTGCCCTGGAGCAGAGTGTGTCTGAACTTTGCGCTCTCCACCTTGATCTTTGCTTCGGAAGGAAGATACAGCATATCCGAATACAGCTCGGACTCCAATCCAAGCTTTTCTTCCACATGAGAAAGGATACTCTCCTTTGCCTCTGTCGGATCAAGGATATAAGAGAATATATGTTTATCGGAGGACTTTATACCACTGTCCTCGGCGATCCTTTCGTAGTGTCTTCTGTCGCAGAGGAACACAGGATCCAGCACGTGCTGTGCGTCAACTCCGAAGGACTCCTTAGCAAGCTTGACGCCGTCCTCTTCTCTTACAGAGAACGCATCGAACTTCTGCATGAAATGAGCCATCTTGGCTCTTTCCTTTTCGGGACCCCAGAAAAAGTTGTGACCGAAGGAAGCGGCATAAGCCACCTTTCTGTGGTTGTCGGAGATCCAGTCCAGAGTTACGATCTCGCCGAAGCGCTTGTACAGATCGGAGTTGAACAGCTGATCGGAACCGACAACGAAGTTTTCGCAGATATCATTTGCCATACGCATGGCTTCCTTGTCCTTGAAATCAAGCTTGAGGGCACCGGGCGCATAGGGATTCTTTGTATAGATATGCTCGGGAGGGATGGGAGGTCTGCCCGTACTTCTGGGACGGGAGAACAGTGCAACGGAATATCCCATGTCTTTCAGTGTGGAATAGAGGGAATAATATGTCAGCGCACCGCCGAAATTCGGGAAGGTAGGAATGCCGACAAGACCGATGTCATAACGTTCAGCTGCAAAGCCCCACTTCACAGCCTCCTGATATCTGAGATCATCTATCTTCTTGAAGAACTGTGAGCGTGACGTATGATTTCTGGGAGATTTAACAAGGTTGCTGTTTCCTTTGATCGCAGGATCGAGAGGAGTCGGCTCGAAGAGCTTGGCATTTTCCTTTATTCCTGCAATAAAACGCTTTGCACGCTCGTTATTTATGAGCACTACGCTTGTGCCCTTCTTGTCGTTGAAATCGGGATTATAGTTATTGATACCCCAATAGTCGCCTATCGTTATATCGCCCTGTCTGGGCATCTTTGCAAACTGACATTCACCGCAGGACTTGTTCTTGTTAAGTCCGTTAAGATAGCTTATGAAATAAGGGTCAGTCTCGCAGGGCATATTATAGATTTCATCGTTATCGTACTTTATCGTGAGAGAGGCGTGCCAGCCGTACTCCTTGTCCTTGAAGCCGAGATGCTGTATCTTCCTGTTTGAATGAAGATCTCTCATGTATTTTGAAAACGCCTTTTCCGAAGGGATACCGTGACAGATGAGATCGACAGTAAGAAGATACGGCGAATCCTTGCCGCTTCCGAGATATGCATTAAGTCCTGCCACCTGACAGGGAGTGCCCGAAAACAGGACATACTTCTCCTCGGAAAGCAGCTTACCGATCCTTTTGTATACATCCTCGGTGTTGCTCATTATGTATTTTGAGCCACGCAGAGCAGCCATGTCCTCAGGATCGTCTATTATTATGTGATGTGTTTTTCGGCAATCATCCATATAAGCTACGCCGCAGACATAGCCTCCGAGCCTGAATATCTCATCGGCAATAAGCGTGAACGCACCTCCGCTGGAGCTTTTTGCCCTCACCTCATCGGAAGCCATCAATGCATAGCACTCGGGCTCAGGATCGTTGGAATAATCGGGAGCGTTTGCGGGGCATCTGTCCAGACATAAACCGCAGTCCTTGCAGCTGTCTTCGTTGATAACAGGGCGATAAAAGCCATCCTCGTCAGCTTTCATCTGTATGGCATCAAAAGCACAGATATTGGCACAGCAGCCGCAGCCCGTACATTTTGATGAAGCTGCAACAGATATGATATTGTTCATAAAATTCCCTCCATCTATGATAAATAAATAAAGTATAAATAATTATTTTATTATATCATATAAATTCGATATTTGTCAACACATTTGATCACGCTGGTCAGCAGCAAGTTTTAACAACATATCACAAATCAATTCCGCTATGTCTGTATATCACAGCACGGTCACCTAAGGATACGCAGACAAACCGCATCACCTGTGTCCGTAAAACGCAAAGCGACCCCTGATATCGTCAGAAGCCGCTTTAATGATTTTATTAATTACCTGCTTGCCCGTATCACTTCTCAAGGAAAACATTGATAAGCTCATGTCCTACGGGACGGAATATGCCTGTCGCCTCAGCGTGCGCCTCATCGAATTTCTCAGGGCCTTGAACAGCCTTTGTGCTGTCGTAAATAAGATAAGGCACAGGATCGGATGTATGGGTCTTGAGATCAAGCGGTGTGGGGTGATCGGGGCAGATAAGGATGCGTATATCCTCTCCCTCAAAAGCCTCCAGCATGGGTGCAAGCACCTGCTCATCAATTATCTCGATAGCCTTTACCTTGTTTTCAACCTCTGCACGGTGGCCGCACTCATCGGGAGCCTCCATGTGAACATACACGAAATCCGCACCGTCTCTGAGCGCCTTTATTGCAGCCTCTGCCTTACCCTTGAAGTTGGTGTCGATATAGCCTGTCGCACCATCCACCTCGATAACGTTCATATCCGCAAACTTGCCGATACCCTTGAGCAGATCTACAGCAGAGATCATCGCACCGCTTACGCCGTACTTATCCCTGAAAGGAGTGAGCTCAGCACGCTTGCCCTCGCCCCAAAGCCAGATGCTGTTTGCAGGACGCTTGCCACGTGCTATCCTCGCCTTGTTTACAGGGTGATCCTTAAGCAGATCGTAGCTGCGCTTCATAAGATCAAGCAGCTTTTCGGCATTGGGAGAGGTGCTGAGATATTCAGTCACAACTCTGCCTGTGATATCGTGAGGAGGCGTCATGTTGCCCACGTCAAGAGTGCCGTTATTCCAGATAAGGCAGTGACGGTAGCTTACGCCGCTGTAAAACCTGAACTCATCGTTACCGAAGTTCTCCTGTACGTACTTTATAAGCTCGGCCGCTTCCGCAGTGGAGATGTCATCGGCACAGTAGTCCACCATGGTCTTCTTAGTGTAGTCCTCCTCGTCGGAGACCGTAACAAGATTGCATCTGAAGGAAACATCGGTAGACTTCATGTCGATACCGATAGAGCCTGCCTCCAGCGGAGAACGGCCCGTGTAATATATTGCGGGATCATAACCGAGAACGGAAAGATTTGCAACGTCGCTTCCGGGCTTCAGACCCTCGCCGACAGTGCGAACCATTCCCACCTCGGAGAGCTTTGCTATCCTGTCCATGTTAGGCTTGTTTGCCTTGCCCATAGGTGTGGTTCCGCCAAGATCGGCACGGGGAGTATCTGCCATTCCGTCGCAAAGAAGAACTGCGTATTTCATATTGTTGCCTCCTGATATGTATATTTATGTCGTTAATATTCTAACACATTCAGGAGCGATTTGCAATAGAAATTTGCAAAAATAGCAATATCATATCATTTTTTCTCTCAGCTCCGCCAGTATCTTACGTTCTCTCCGTGACACCTGGACCTGCGTCATGCCAAGCAGCGCAGCTGTCTGACACTGGGTAAGCTCCTTGTCATATCGTAGAAGGATAAGTCTGCGGTCGCTGTCCTGTAGCTCGGTAAGGCACTGCCGCAGCGCAAGCCTGTCGATAAGGCGCTCCTCTCCCGAGGAAACAGGTATCTCAGGCGCCGATTCATCATCCGAAGACTGCGACAGGGATAACGGCGGAACGCCTGCCGCTATCGCTTCGGCAGCGGTCTCGACAGAGACCCCAAGACTTTCGGCGATATCGGATATCCTCGGCTCTTTCCCCAGCGAAGCAAGCCGGTCACGCTCACGTGCCGCCCTGAGCGACAGCTCTTTAATGCTGCGGCTGACCTTCACAGTGCCACCATCACGGAACAGCCTGCGTATCTCGCCAAGTATTACGGGAACAGCGTAAGTGGAAAAGCACAGTCCTCTTGTGTCATCAAAGTTGTCATACGCCTTTACAAGCCCCATGCTTCCTGCTGCGAAAAGCTCATCATACTCTATGCCCCTGCCTCTGAAGCGGTTTGCAAGCGAGTGCACCAGCGGCAGATTGCTTTCTATAAATTCATCACGGCTCACGTTATTTTACCCTGCGGTTCAGCTTTTTCTCCATGATGACAGTTGTGCCCCTGCCTGCTGCGCTCCTTACACGCAGCTTGTCCATAAAGCTCTCCATCACCGAAAAACCCAGTCCCGAGCGTTCCTCGTCCGCCGCCGTTGTAAAAAGCGGAGTCATCGCCTGCACTATATCATCAATGCCTCTGCCCTTGTCCTTTACAGCTATGTACAGTGTACCCTCAGAGTAACGACGGAGTATAAGCTCCACCGTTCCCACGGCGTCACGGTAGCCATGCACTATCGCATTGGTCACCGCCTCGGAAACAGCCGTCTTTATCTCACTTATCTCCTGCACCGTGGGATCGGACTGGGAGGCAAACGACGCTGCGGCAGACCTGGCAAAGCCTTCATTCGCAGACAGCGACGGAAAGCGTATAACAGTCTCGTTTAATATCTCACGTTTCATGCCTTCACCCCCTCCGCCAGCAGAGTGGAAAGTCCGCTCAGCCTTATCACAGCCGCAATATTCGGCTGTACATTCTTCAGCATCAGGTCACCGCCGCACTGACGCACCGCTTTTAACCGCCCAAGTATAAGCCCTATGCCCGAGCTGTCCATAAACCCTACGTTTTCAAGATCAAGTATCAGCATTTCGGGACGTGACCGTGCTATCACATCGTCAAGCTCCGCCCTCATCCTGCGTGCCGCATGGTGGTCTATATCACCGGAAAGCGCTGCGGTAATACGCCTTCCGTCGTTATAAAGCTTTATCATGACACTTCCCCCTTTTTACGTCATGTACAAATGATACCACAGACGCTGTGAAAAAAATGTCGGTTTTACGTGGCGAAACTTATCTTTGATCGGACTGTAAAGCCTGTTATGCTCGCATAAAGCAGACACAGGAAGCAGACGGTCGTAACGGCCTGGCTTATGTCGAAAATATCCTCTCAACAATGTGAATAATTTGTGACAGCCCTTGATTTATACAGCGGTATGATGTATAATAATGTTAATTTAATTGCAGAATTACGTCATTATTGATGTTTAAGATACTGCTGTCTATAAAATATCAGCAGCACATTCCTGAGCGAAAGGAGAAAACATGAAAGAAAATCTTAATGTCTGTCTTATGAACGATTCGTTTCCGCCGCTTATCGACGGAGTTGCAAACGCAGTGGTAAACTACGCCACCGTTATCTCTCAGCAGCTGGGCAGCGCTACCGTTGTGACGCCGTCGCAGCGTGAGGACGCAGAGGATGATTATCCCTTTTCCGTGGTGCGCTACAAAAGTATGCCTATAACGGAAAAGCTGTGCGGTTATCGTGCAGGATATCCTTTCAGCAGCAGCAAGCTTGAAATGCTGGCGAACCAGAATTTCGATCTTATACACAGCCATTGCCCTTTTGCCTCAAACGTTATGGCAAGGATGCTGCGTGAAAAGACCGATATACCGATAATCCTTACATATCACACAAAATTTGATATAGATATCAGACGTGCGCTTCCCACAAAAATAATATCGGACGCCGCTATCAAGCTGGTAGTTGCCAACATCGCAGCCTGCGATGAAGTGTGGACAGTAAGCAAGGGCGCAGGTGAAAACCTGCGCAGCCTGGGCTATGAGGGCGATTATATCGTTATGGAAAACGGCGTGGATTTCCCCTGCGGCCGTGCCGACGCCGACGATGTTGCAGAGCTGCGCAATATGTACGGATTTGAGGATGGCGTACCTGTGTTCCTCTTCGTGGGACGCCTGCTCTGGTACAAGGGGATACGAAATATACTCGACGCACTCAAGATACTCTCCGACAAAGGGATAAAGTACCGTATGCTGTTTGTGGGCGACGGACTGGACCGTGAGGAGATAGAAGCATACGTGGATGAGCTGAAGCTGCGTGACAGCGTTACATTTGCAGGCGCAGTCTACGACCGTGAGGACCTGCGTGTCTGCTACACCGCAGGCGACCTGTTCCTGTTCCCGTCGCTGTATGATACCAACGGTATCGTTGTGCGTGAGGCTGCCGCCTGCGGTGTTGGCTCGCTGCTTATCGAAGGAAGCTGCGCCGCCGAGGGTATAACCCACGGACGCACAGGCATACTCACGCAGGATAACGCCGAAGCTATAGCCGCCGAGCTTGAATTTGCAGCCTCTCACCTCGACGAGATACACCAGATAGGACAGCACGCTATGGAAGAGGTATATATATCCTGGGAAACATCTGTTAAGCGTGCCTATGAAAGATATCAGGTAGTGATACAGAACGTTAAGGAAGGACATTCTCACCGCAGCGAAGGCATAATGTCCGAGGACTTCTTCTACATGATGAACGGAATGACCAACACTGTACAGACCTTCCGAAGCCTGCCCGCAAACATCCGCAAGACAGGCAGACGCTTCAGCAAAAAGCTTCGCCGCAAGGAACACGCCGACAAGGATGAATATTCGGAATAACATAACAATGGGTACGGTCACGCCGTACCCATATCTGCTTGTCGAAAAAAATATTTCATTATTGATAAAGCGTCAGAATAAATGTTCTTTGTTTCTCCGCCTAAAAGCCAGCCTTTTTTGAACAAATACACACAAATTTTCGCCGCAAAACTTCAAAATAATGAGATTTGACGAAATTTTGCAAAATGCTTCCTTACAACTTGCATTTTCCATGATAATGAGTTATACTTAAATGCAGAACTATTTTTTATCAGGAGGCGGACTGTATGTACAGAATAGCCGAAAAAAAGATACTCAATCCCTATGTTACTCTGATGGAGGTAGAGGCTCCGCTGGTTGCAAAAAAAGCACAGCCCGGTCAGTTCATCATCCTGCGTGTTGACGAGGAGGGCGAGCGTATCCCCCTTACCGTTGCAGACTATGACAGAAAAAAGGGTACGATAACTATAATATTCCAGATAGCAGGCGCTACCACTGAAAAACTGAATCACCTGAACAAGGATGAATATATCCATGATTTTGTAGGACCTCTCGGCACTCCCACTCATACCGACGGGCTTAAAAAGGTGGCTGTTGTCGGCGGCGGTGTAGGCTGCGCTATCGCATATCCCGTAGCGAAGAAGCTTCACGAGCTTGGCGCAGAGGTTCACAGCATCGTCGGCTTCAGAAATAAGGATCTTGTGATACTCGAGGATGAATTCCGCTCCGTCAGCGATGTCATGAAGATCATGTCAGACGACGGCAGCTGCGGTGAAAAGGGTCTTGTTACCGACGCACTGAGGCAGCTTATCGAAGCAGGCAATACCTATGACGAGGTGGTTGCCATCGGTCCTCTCGTTATGATGAAATTCGTTGCAAAGCTCACTAAGGAATACGGCATAAAGACCGTTGTTTCCATGAATCCTATAATGATAGACGGCACAGGAATGTGCGGCGGCTGCCGTCTCACCGTGGGCGGCGAAACGAAGTTCGCCTGCGTAGACGGACCCGAGTTCGACGGACATCTGGTGGATTTCGACGAGGCTATCGAGCGTGCCGCTATGTACAGGGATTTCGAGTCACGTAAGCGTGAGGACACCTGCAATCTCTATAAAAAGGAGACGACATAATGCCTAATATGAGCCTTAAAAAGAACGAAATGCCCGTTCAGGATCCCAGGATCCGCAGCGGCAATTTCGACGAGGTGGCACTCGGATATACGGAGGAACAGGCCCTGGACGAGGCCGAACGCTGCCTTAACTGCAAGAACAAGCCCTGCGTAGGCGGCTGCCCTGTTGCTATCGACATCCCTGCATTTATTTCCAGGATAAAGGAAAAGGACTACGAGGGTGCATATAAGATAATCTCCGAAAGCAGCTCGCTTCCTGCCGTGTGCGGCAGAGTATGCCCTCAGGAAACACAGTGCGAGAGCAAGTGTGTGCGTGGGATCAAAGGCGAGCCGGTTGCCATCGGCAGACTGGAACGCTTTGTGGCAGACTGGCACAACAAGCACTCTTCAGGTGCAGCAGAACGACCTGCACCCAACGGACACAAATGTGCAATAATCGGCGCCGGTCCCAGCGGACTTACCTGTGCGGGAGATCTGGCAAGAATGGGCTACGATGTTACGGTTTACGAGGCGTTGCACCTCGCAGGCGGCGTGCTTGTATACGGAATTCCCGAATTCAGGCTGCCAAAGGAAATAGTACGCCGTGAGATAGAAAATCTCAAGGCACTGGGCGTGAAGATCGAGACCAATGTAGTCATCGGCAGGACGATCGAAGTAGACGAGCTTTTCGGGCAGGGCTTTGATGCGGTGTTCATCGGAAGCGGTGCGGGTCTGCCGAGATTCATGAACATCCCCGGCGAAAACCTCAAGGGAGTCTACTCCGCCAACGAGTTCCTCACCCGTGTAAATCTTATGAAAGCATACAAGGATAACTCCGATACGCCGATAAAAAACAGCAGAAGCGTAGCAGTAGTCGGCGGCGGAAACGTTGCCATGGATGCGGCAAGATGTGCGAAGCGACTCGGAGCAGATAATGTATATATCGTATACCGCCGCAGCGAAGCGGAAATGCCTGCCCGCAAGGAAGAGGTGCATCACGCAAAGGAAGAGGGTATAATATTCAGGACTCTCACAAATCCTGTTGAGATACTCGGAAACGAGCATAGATTTGCCGAGGGCATGAAGTGCGTTGAAATGGAGCTTGGTGAGCCTGACGCCAGCGGAAGGAGAAGCCCATGCGTAAAAGCGGACAGCGAATTTGTGCTTGATGTTGACTGTGTGATCATGGCTATCGGCACAAGTCCCAATCCCCTTATCCGCAACACGACCGAGGGTCTTATCACAAACAAGCATGGCTGCTTCATCGCAGACGAGCACGGCTTGACCTCCCGTGAAGGCGTATACGCAGGCGGCGACGCCGTAACAGGTGCAGCCACCGTCATCCTTGCTATGGGCGCAGGCAAGACTGCCGCAAAAGCAATGGATGAATATATAAAGAACAAAAAGTAAACAGCGCCTTAAATCATTTACAGATAAGCTTACTTACCATAAAAAAATATCCCTCCTGTGGCAAATACAAACCATAGGAGGGATATTCTATAATCAATAATAATATCAGGCTTTGTTCTTGGATACAAGCTCCGTTATAAACCTGAGTATCTGAGTAAGCGCAAAGGGTATCACTGCAAGTCCCAGCACCTGAAGCGCATTAACAAGAGTGAAAGCGCTGTCTATGTCCATAAAACCGTGTATGGGAGTGATGAACAGCGCCGCAGCCAGCAGCAGAGCGCCCGCCGCAAATGCGCCTATCGAGAACATATTTGTGGTAAGCCCCAGCTTTGCAAGGGAGTGTTTACCACGGCTGTCAAAGCCCTCAAACAGACGTGCAAGGCACAGAGTAGCAAACGCCATGGTGCTTGCCATGCCTGCGGATATCTGATTACCGAGCACGAATGCAACCATTACGCACGCTGCGATAACTATACTGTGGAACAGGATATACACGCCTGTTTCCTTGTTGAGGATAGACTCATTGGAGGGACGTGGTTTCTCCTTCATAACTCCGGGCTGCATCGGCTCCATACAAAGCGCCAGCGCAGGAAGCGAGTCTGTCAGCAGATTGATGAACAGCAGGTGTACGGGTGTAAAGGGCAGCGGCAGATTGAAGAATGTAGTGATAAGCACCACGATGATCGCCGCAGTATTACCTGCCAGCAGGAATTTGATGGCATTCTTGATATTGCTGTAGATGCAGCGACCGTTTGCAACCGATCTTACGATGGTAGCGAAGTTATCGTCCGCAAGTATCATCGAAGCAGCATCCTTGGATACCTCTGTGCCTGTGATACCCATCGCAACACCGATATCCGCCTTTTTAAGTGCAGGGGCGTCGTTTACGCCGTCGCCTGTCATGGCAACTACCTTGCCCTTCTGCTGCCAGAGGTCAACTATCCTTATCTTGTGCACAGGCGAAACTCGTGCGTAAACAGATATCTGAGGAAGCAGCCCGGACAGCTCCTCGTCAGAGATGGCGTCAAGCTCGGTTCCGTCAAGACATCTGTCACCCTCGCTGTATATGCCTATCTCCTTTGCGATGGCAACAGCGGTCAGCTTGTGGTCGCCTGTTATCATTATCGGCTTGATACCCGCCGAGATACAATCCGCTACTGCTGCCTTGCTCTCCTCACGGGGCGGGTCGGTCATTGCAGTGAGTCCTATGAAAATATAGTCGTACTCGTCCTCTGTGGTAATATGCTCAGTGGTGCTGAATACTTTCTTCGCAAATGCCAGCACACGCATACCGTTCTGCGAATAGCCAAGGTTCGCAGCCTTGATGTCCTCGATGTCCTTTTCGGTGATGGGACGTACCCCATCCTCGTCAAGGATGTGGTTCATCCTCGGCATCAGCACATCCATAGCGCCCTTTGTGTAAGCAGTGCGCTCGCCGTCTATCTCATGGACGGTGGTCATCAGCTTTCTGTCGCTGTCAAAGGGTATCTCGTCAACTCTGGGGAATTCATCACGGATGCTGTCGTACTCTGTTTCGGTGAGGTACGCTGAAAGTGCGGTCTCGGTGGGATCGCCAAGCCAGCTGTCGCCCGACTTAGCCGCATCGTTACACAGAGCCATAGCAAGCCTCAGCTCCTGCGAAGCCTTAGCACAGGGCGCTGTGATGTCACGTACAGTCATCTTGTTCTGTGTAAGAGTGCCTGTCTTATCCGAACAGATTATCGAAACGCAGCCAAGACCCTCAACTGCCTTGAGGTCCTTTACAATAGCTTTCTGTTTCGACATCTTCTGTGTACCTATCGCAAGGGAAATGGTGATGATGGAGCTGAGTGCCTCAGGAATAGCAGCTACCGCAAGGGCGATAGCGAACATCAGCGCATCGTCAAGGGGCTGCTTGTTTACGAAATAGGACAGCAGCATCACAACGATACAGATACCGATGATTATTATGGACAGCACCTTGCTGAATTTGTCAAGGCTAGCCTGGAGCGGAGTCTTTTTCTTCTTTGCGTTCTGCATAAGAGAGGCGATCTTGCCTATCTCGGTATCCATGCCTACGCCTGTTACTGCCACAACGCCTCGGCCGTTGGAGATATTGCTGCCCGAGTAGATCATGTTAACCCTGTCACCGAGGGGAAGCTCCTCAGCGTCTATCTTATCAACGGATTTCAGCACGTTGAGGGATTCGCCTGTGAGGGCGCTCTCGTTCACCTGAAGCGAAGCTGCTTCTAGGATACGGCCGTCTGCCGCTGCAACATTTCCTGCCTCGATAAGCAGGATATCGCCCACTACCACCTCGGATGCGGGGATCTCTGCCTGCTTGCCGTTTCTTATTACACGGGCACTCGGCGAGCTCATAGCCTTAAGGCTGGCAAGGGACTTCTGAGCCTTTACGTGCTGCGCTGTGCCCAGTATTGCATTCATGGTGATGACCACAAGGATAACGATGGCACTCTCTGCGTTGCCTGTCAGCATAGAGATCACCGAGGCAACGATAAGGATCACTACAAGCAGATCGGCGAATTGCTCCAGAAAAACACGGAAGATGCTCTTGGGCTTTTCCTCTGCGATCACGTTTGCGCCGTGCTTTTCACGACTCTGTTCCACACCGCTGTCGGTAAGGCCCTTTTCACGGGTGGTCTGAAGCGCATCAAGCACTTCATTGGGGGACTTGTTAAAATAGTTCATAGCCTGCTCCTTTTCTGTCGGATGTTTTGTTATGGCTTTTGCGGCAACAAAAAAAGACCCTTATTGCAGCAAAAAAGCCGCAATAAAAGTCTTGCTCAGATCAATAAGACCCTGCCCGCCCGACAGCCTTTAAAAGCTAGTGTGATGACGAAACGGAACACTGCCGTGGGGTACACGGCGAAGCTACTCCCCTTTATTACACTGCTATTTTACCACCATGCTACGATTTTGTCAAGCGTTTGGTATTTTTTACAACATAGAAAAACAGTATGTCGGACAAGACTGATTTGTGCAACAACACAAAGACAGGCTGACAAGACCACCTGTGTAACGTTTACACGACTTATGTGAAATATTCCTATAACATCAGATAATAAATGTACAACACTCATCAAATTCGCAAAATCTCATTGACAAAATATGGGGTATTGATTTATAATAAGTATAAGTCTTAACGGACGAGCTATCATTTTAGGAGGTTTTAATTATGAAGCTTAAAAAGCTTGCGGCAGGCGTTCTTGCCGCTGTGGTGGCTGTGACTTCTGCTGTTGTCACGCCTATAATAGTAACAGCTGAAGACACAGTAGAGCCACTTTGGTCCGAGTCGACATCACTGTATATCGATAACAGTATGCTTGAGATCAGTGATCTATCCGCAGTTACCGAAGTTGTTGCCAATGTAACGTACACTAACTGTGGCGAATGGTCCAATGGCGGTGTATATGTTAACTGTGACGGTGCTTCTACAACATATTTCGGCACTGGCACTCAGACAGTGGGTGGCATGACAGCAGATACCGCTACTGATGTTTCAGTGAATGTAACTGTAAGCAACTGGATGCAGGTTACTGTATCTGAGTATGGCGGTGGCACACTTGTCGTGAACAGCATTACATTTAAAGACGCAAATGGTACTGTATTGGATACATATATTCCCGAAGCTTCTGAAAAGACTTTAAATGCATTCACGTATACATTTGGCAACAGCGATTTTGAATTTTTCGGAAACGATATGTCCGATATAGCTAAAGCTGTTGTAAATCTCGAATATTCATCTGTTAATGGTCAATGGTCAAATGGTCAGGTTTATATGTATGCAGATACCAATGCCAATAGTGTTTCTTTTGGCGTTGGAGATCAGACCTACGGCTCGATGGTAGCTGATACCCCTGTTGATGTAGAGATATCAGGAGCAACAGTTACAAACTGGTTCCAGATTGGATTCCAAGAATATGGAGGCGGTGCAGTCGTTATCAACAGTATTACTTTATATGATGCTAATGATAATATAATAACTGCCCTTCCCGTTACATACGCAACCGATATCACCCTCAGCGAAACCACACTTGAACTGAAAAAGGGTGACAATAATGCTCTCCTCACAGCGACCGTAGGTCCCGAGGACGCTACCGACAAGACCGTTACATGGTCTTCTTCTGACAGTGACGTTGTAAGCGTAAATACAGACGGTACTCTCACCGCATTAAACAATGGTACCGCTACAATAACCGCAACCGCAAACGGTGCAGATCCCGACGGCGATCCCGTTTCGGCAAGCTGCGAGATCACAGTTACAAACCCCGCTCAGTACATTTCACTGGATAAAACATCTCTTGAGCTTAAGACAGGTGAAACCTATACCTTCACAGTTACTCCTACTCCCGAGGACGCAGATGAGTACGAGCTTGAGTGGACAATAATCGAAAACACACCCTCCCACGATGAGGGCGTGGACGTAATAAGCATAGACGAGAACGGAAAGGTTACCGCTCTCAACCGAGGCTCTGCCGCTGTAAGGGCAGCTGTCAAGGGCAATGAGAATGTTTCTATCGAATGTATGATCATAGTAACAAGCCCTGTAACAGGAATCACCTTTGAACAGGAAACAATGGAGCTCATCAAGGGCGATGTGGCAGGTATCGCTTTTCACGTAGCCCCCGAAAGCGCAAACAACAAGAAAATTACCTGGAGCTCTGACGACACTTCTGTTGCAACCGTAGACGAAAGCGGTAATGTGACCGCAACTGGATCGGGAACTGCAACAATAACAGCTACAACAGAGGATGGCGGCTTTACAGCAACCTGCAAGGTAACTGTCACAAATCCCATTCAGATGATCGATCTCACTCAGCGTTCCTTAGGTATCGTTGAAGGCGAGACCGCAGAGCTTACTGTTATCACTACTCCCACAGACTGCGACCCCTTTGAGATCACATGGAGCACTGACGATGAAAGCGTAGCCACCGTTGACGAAAACGGCGTTATCACAGCCGTTGCAGAGGGCAGCTGTGTTATCAGAGCGACCGTTACCGATGAAATATTCATTGAGTGCGTTGTCACAGTAACCGCAGACGTGGTTGCAGCAGATGGCGTATCACTCAACGAGACCGAGTATACGCTCGACGCTGTCGGCGATACCGTTGCTCTTGTTGCTTCCGTAACTCCTTCTGATGCTACAAACCAGGATGTGACATGGACATCCTCCGACCCTGACGTTGCAACAGTTGACGAGTTTGGTATCGTTACAGCAGTTGCAAACGGAACTGCTGTTATAACAGTAACAACAAAAGATGGCGACTATACCGCTACCTGCAATATAACAGTTGATATTGCTGTTGAGGAAACTCCTGAGGCACCCGAGGAAACTCCTGAGGCTCCCGATGTTCCTGTGGCGCCCGAGGCTCCCGAAACCGAAGATGCACTGGATGAGGGTACATACGGCGACGGCGAGTATGCACAGCTCCCCGAGTCCGAGATCCCCGAAATGATCTACGGACCTGTTGATATCAGCGACCAGTTTATCAGCACCAAGGCCGAAACATCTGCAACCTACACCGATGGCAAGCTCTACATTTACAGCCAGTACGAAGAGTCTGATCTTGCACAGCACGACAGTGCCTATATCGTTGTAAAACACAACAACGGCAAGGCACTTAAGATCACAACAGGCTGCGCTTATACACGCCTTATGGAGGGTGTAGAGGCTGCCGATAATTGCCTGTATCTTGCATTCGTTATCAGTAATGTTTCCAACGATGCAAACGATCCGCTCTACTTCGGCAACTTCGAATGGACAGACATCGTGATGGAATAAGCAAAGGAGGACAACTGATATGAAATTTGAATACACCGCTCCCGAAATGGAGATCACCCTCTTTGCAACAGAGATCATCATGGATAGTTCTGTCGGAGGTATAGAAGAAACAGCAGGCGATCCCGCAGAGATCGACGCTAACATCTTCCTGGATTAACAACAAAGAGAAAGGCGCCATCGAAAGATGGTGCCTTTTTTGTATTAAAACGCCGAAAAAGCGAATACATTAAGTATATTTTAAAAGAAATATATCAGATAGTATCGGATAATGCACGATAAAGGCTGCCCACAGGCAGACCCATAACATTGTAATAATCTCCGTTTATGCGCTTTACAAGCAGTGCGCCCCTGCCCTGTATTCCATAAGCACCCGCCTTGTCCATAGGCTCACCCGAGGCAACATAATCCTCTATCTCCTGCTGAGTAAGCTGCCAGAATTCCACCTCAGTCTCCTCGGCAAAGCAATTCTCACTGCCATCGGGAGATATGATGCACACCCCTGTGAAAACACTGTGCTTTCTGCCCGAAAGAGCGTACAGCATATCCGCTGCATCCTTTTCATCCGTCGGTTTTCCAAGTATCCTGCCGTCGATAGCTACCACTGTATCAGAGGCGATTATCGTCTCGTTTTTATACTCTCTGTATATTTCTGCCGCTTTTTGTCGAGAAAGCAATATTACTGCGTCTTCAGGAGAGATACCCTCGGGGAGTATCTCCTCTCCCTTTGCAGGGATAACACGGAAATCATCTGTAATGAGTGAGAGAAGCTCACGGCGGCGTGGTGACTGACTTGCAAGTATCATTTTTTGTTCTCTGCCTTTGTATGTTCGGGGTTGAAAGGATGATCTGCGCCATAGATATCATTATAGTTCTTTATGCACTGCTTGATTACCTCGACGGCCTGCTTCTGACCCATAACCTCATTTACGGCAGTGGTCTTACCCTCAAGCTGCTTGTACACAGAGAAGAAGTGGCGCATCTCCTCAAAGATGTGGCTGGGAAGTGCCTCTATTCCACGATAAGCGTTGTAGTTGGGATCCTCAAAAGGTATGGCGATGATCTTCTCGTCGTTCTTGCCATTATCCAGCATAGTGATAACGCCGATAGGATAACACTGCACCAGCACCAGCGGATCGATAGGCTCGTTACAAAGCAGGAGCACATCCAGAGGATCGCCGTCATCTGCAAGGGTACGGGGGATAAAGCCGTAATTCGCAGGATAGTGGGTGGATGTATACAGGATACGGTCAAGGATGATGAGACCTGTCTGCTTGTCAAGCTCGTACTTCTTCTTGCTTCCCTTTTCTATCTCGATAACTGCAAGGAAGTCGTGAGGGGTGATCCTTGCGGGATCAACGTCATGCCAGATATTCATAGTTATTCCTCTTTTCTTTATATAAGTACCTTTATGTGTATATTATACTGCTTTTACGTGGGAAAATCAACAGTCTTTTTAAAAAAATCAAGCGCCATCGGAGTTATCAGCTCTGACGGCGCATTTTATATCACTTTTTCCATGTAGCAGGTGTGAACAGCACCAGCATCGGGAACAGCTCAAGTCTGCCTGCAAGCATATCAAAAATGAACACCAGCTTCGACGGTATGGAGAAGAACCCGAAATTACAGGTAGGGCCTACCATCTCAAGACCGGGTCCGATGTTGTTTATCGTAGCGGTAACGGCTGTAAAATTCGTGATGAAGTCGTGGTTATCAAAGGATATCGCAACTATTGAGAACACAAATATCAGCACAAAGCTTACCATATACACATTCACAGAACGCAGTGTCTCGTGCTCCACGATATGCCCGTCGATCTTGAGTTTCTTAACCTCTCTCGGATGGATAAGAGTACGAAGCTCCTTGCCAAGGCTCTTGAACAGTATGATGATACGTGAGACCTTGATACCGCCGCCCGTGCTTCCTGCACAGGCTCCGATGAACATGATAAGCACCAGCACATTCTTGGAAAACTCAGGCCACAGGTCAAAATCCACCGTGGAAAATCCCGTGGTGGATATCAGCGATGCAACCGTAAACGATGAGTGTCTCAGCGCCTCTCCCACTGACTCAAACAGCGGTGAGATATTTATGGTGATGGCGGTTATAGCGGTCGCCACGATGATAAGGAAGGTCCTCACTTCAGTGGTAAACGCATCCTTGAATCTGCCCAGCAGGATAAAGAAATATGAGTTGAAGTTGATGGAAAAAAGCAGCATGAACACCGTAATAACTATCTGGATATAAGGTGAAAAGCTTCCCATACTGGAATTGAGGAAACCAAAGCCGCCTGTTCCCGCTGTCGCAAATGCTGTGTTTGTCGCTTCAAATATCGTCATTCCTCCGCAAAGCAGCAGAATAAACTCTATCACCGTCAGCACGAAATATATTGCATAAAGGATAAGCGCAGTAGTACGCACACGAGGTACCAGCTTACTTACGGATGGACCCGGGCTCTCCGCACGCATGATATGCATATTCTGACCGCCTGCAAGCGGCAGAAACGCCATAATGAACACAAGCACGCCCATGCCGCCTACCCAATGGGTAAAGCTTCTCCACATGAGCATACACTTAGGTAGTGCCTCAACGTCCGAAAGGATAGAAGCTCCCGTAGTTGTGAAGCCTGAAACCGTTTCAAATAGCGCGTCCACATAATTGGGAATAGCGCCCGACAGCCAGAACGGCATCGCACCGAAGATACTGAGTATCGTCCAGCTCAGCGCAACGATAACAAAACCATCACGTGAATAAAGCGTTGTGTTTTTACGCTTTTTAAAAGTCAGCAGCCTGCCTATGATAAGGCAGAACACTGCCGTACCCACAAAGTGCCATGCTTCAACTTCGCCGTAAACGGCAGCAGTAATAATCGGAACCGCCATAAACGCCGCTTCAAATGTAAGCAGCCAGCCTATGACATAGGTGATCATTTTAAAATTCATCAGACCCTCCGCTTACTTAAGGATATCCGTAATATCGTGCATCTCAATGTGGTTTGAAACTATCACCACAGAGTCGCCGGGCTGGATGGTGTCATTACCACGGGGGATGATGACCTGTCTGCCACGGAGTATCGCAGCGATAAGCACGCTGGCGTTGAATTTCAGCTCAAACAAGGGTACGCCCACAACAGGAGATCCCTCCTTGATATGGAACTCCGCCGCCTCTATTTTGCCCTTTACGATATTGTACAGGGTCTCAACGTTGCTTCCGATAGTATTTTTCATCGCACGGACATAACGCACGATCGTTTCACATGTAATATTCTTGGGATAGATGATAGTATCAAGATCAAGGTGCTTTATTACATCATCAAAATCGATACGGTTTATCTTGGTTATCAGCTTGCCCTTGCAAACACGCTTCGCAAACAGAGAAAGGAAGATGTTCTCCTCATCAAGATTGGTAAGCGCCACCAAAGCGCCTGCGCTTTCAAGGCCCTCCTCCAGAAGCAGTGCCTGCTCTGCGGCGTCTCCGCAGATTATGCTGACATCCTCAAGCTGGGAGCAAAGCTCATCACAGCGCTTTGGATTTTTCTCTATCACCTTTACATTGATATTTCCCGAGCGCCTCAGTATCCTGCACAGATAATTCGCTACTCCTCCTCCGCCGATTATCATAACATCCTTGACGGAATTCAGCTTATAATCTATCTTTCGGAAGAAATCGTTGGCATTCTTGGGCGTTGCAATAAGGGAGATAACATCCTTTTCCTCAAATACAAGATCGCCGTTTGCGATAAAAGCGTCGTCCTCTCTCTCAACAGTGCAGATGAGGACATCACACCTGAATTTATTCGCAAGCTCCTTTACCGCGCAGCCTACAAGGGGACTGCCCTCGGGCAGACGGAACTTCATCATCTCCACCCTGCCCTTTGCAAAGGTGTCTATCTTCATAGCCGAGGGGAAGCGCAGAACACGTGCTATCTCCGCCGCTGCCGCAAACTCAGGGTTTATTACCATCGCAAGACCCAGCTCATCCTTAAGGTAGGGGGCTTCTGTATTATATTCGGGACTTCTTACACGTGCGATGGTCTGGCAGTTACCTGCTTTCTTCGCAATAAGGCAGCACAGCAGATTAAGCTCATCTGAATCAGTTACTGCTATAAGCAGATCAGCACGGTCTATATCAGCCTCCTGTAATGTAGCATGGGTAGCTCCGTTACCCACGACACCCATTACATCGAACTTTGAGGAGACCTCGTTCACCTTATCAGCTGAAAGATCAACTACAGTTATATTGTTGCCCTCTTCGTTGAGTTCTGCTGCCAGAGCAGAACCAACCTTGCCACATCCCACGATGATTATATTCATAAAATGCTCCTTTATTGCTCTCGATTGGATCAACATTATTGTTATGCATTAACACAGATATATGATACACCATTTTTACGATATTGTCAACTGACAGCCCGTAATTATCCTGATATAATATTAAACCGCAAAACCCCCGATGTTTCCATCGGGGGTCGTTGTTATTGAGTTGTGCTTTGAGAATTAGCCCTCGAACTCAGCCTTGTACATCTTGTCCATTTCAACAAGGTGCTTGTACTTGTCCTTAGCGTTCTTCTCAGCGATATCGAACAGCTCAGTTGCTCTCTCGGGGTTAGCACGCATCAGAGAGTTGTAACGTACCTCTCTCATCATGAATGCCTTGTAATCGCCTGTGGGAGCCTTGCTGTCGAGAGAGAAGGGAGACTTGCCCTCTGCTGCAAGAGCGGGGTTGAAGCGGAACAGGTGCCAGTAACCAGCCTCTACTGCTTCCTTCTCAACCTGCTGAGCGATGGTCAGACCGCCCTTGATGCCGTGGTTGATACAGGGAGCGTAAGCGATGATCAGGGAGGGTCCGTCATAAGCCTCAGCCTCTGCGATAGCCTTCAGACACTGGTTCTTGTCAGCGCCCATAGCGATCTGAGCAACGTATACATAGCCGTAGCTCATAGCGATGCCTGCGAGGTCCTTCTTCTTAACGTCCTTACCACCAGCTGCGAACTGAGCAACCGCACCTACGTTAGTAGCCTTGGAAGCCTGTCCACCTGTGTTGGAGTAAACCTCTGTATCGAATACGAAGATGTTAACGTTCTTGTGGGAAGCGATAACGTGGTCAAGTCCGCCGTAGCCGATATCGTAAGCCCAGCCGTCACCACCGAGGATCCACTGGCTCTTCTTGGAGAGGTAGTTCTTAGCCTTCAGGATCTCCTTAGCGCCTTCGCAGTCGCAAGCGGAGAGTGCATTTACGAGAGCCTTTGTAGCGTCAGCGTTAGCCTTAGCGTCATCCTTTGTAGCAAGGTATGTGTCGATAAGAGCAACTGTCTCGGGCTTTGCAGTTTCCTTGAGAGCCTCGAGCTGCTTCATAGCTCTGTTTCTCAGTGTATCCTGTGCAAGGAACATACCGAGACCGAACTCAGCGTTGTCCTCGAACAGGGAGTTGCCCCAAGCGGGACCCTTGCCTTCCTTATTCTTTGTATAAGGAGTGGAGGGAGCGGAGCCTGCCCAGATAGAGGAGCAGCCTGTTGCGTTAGCGATGTACATTCTCTCACCGCAAACCTGTGTGATCAGCTTAGCATAGGGAGTCTCGCCGCAGCCTGCGCAAGCGCCGGAGAACTCGAGCAGGGGCTGCTTGAACTGGGAGCCCTTAACTGTTGTATCAGAGAACTTAGCAAATACCTCAGGCTTGTCGGAAACTTCCTTAACAGCATAGTCGAATACTTCCTGCTGCTTCTTGTCGAGCATTTCCTCGATGGGCTTCATAGCCAGAGCCTTTGTCTTTGCGGGACAAGCCTGTACACAAGCGCCACAGCCTGTGCAGTCCAGAGTGGAGATAGCCATTGTGTACTTCAGACCGGGCAGACCTGTTGCGTCCTTAACTACTGTACCTGCGGGAGCAGCAGCAGCCTCAGCGTCGTTGAGGATCATGGGACGGATTACTGCGTGAGGACATACGAAGGAGCACTGGTTACACTGGATACAGTTCTCGGGGATCCACTCGGGAACGTCAACAGCGATACCACGCTTCTCGTAAGCAGCAGCACCCTGGGGGAATGTACCGTCAGCCATATCAACGAATGTGGATACGGGCAGCTGGTCGCCACGCTGTGCGTTTACGGGGATAAGGATATTGTTTACGAAATCAACAAGCTTCTTGTCATCGCCTGTTGCAACGTTAACGGGCATAGCACCCTCAGCGTCAGCCCATGCAGCGGGAACGTCAACCTTAACTACCTCGCCTGCACCTCTGTCGATAGCAGCGTAGTTCATGTTAACGATCTCGTCACCCTTCTTAGCGAAGGACTTGTAAGCAGCCTGCTTCATGTACTCAACAGCCTCAGCAGCGGGAATGATGTTAGCGAGGGAGAAGAATGCGGACTGAAGAACAGTGTTTGTCTTGTTGCCGAGACCGATCTCCTTAGCTACCTTGATAGCGTTGATGATGTAGAAGTTGATGTTGTTCTTAGCGATGTAAGCCTTAACGGGAGCGGGAAGCTTCTCGTCAAGCTCGTCAACTGTCCACTGGCAGTTGAGCAGGAATGTACCGCCGGGGATAACATCCTGAACCATATCGTACTTGTCGATATAGGAGGGGTTATGACATGCAACGAAGTTAGCCTTGTTTACAAAGTATGTAGACTTGATGGGGCTCTTACCGAATCTCAGGTGAGAGATGGTTACGCCGCCGGACTTCTTGGAGTCATAAGCAAAGTAAGCCTGAGCATACATATCTGTGTGGTCGCCGATGATCTTGATGGAGTTCTTGTTAGCACCAACAGTACCGTCGGAACCGAGACCCCAGAACTTGCAGCATGTTGTGCCTTCGGGAGTTGTGTTGGGGTTCTCTGTGATAGCGAGGGAGAGGTTTGTAACGTCGTCCTCGATACCGATCGTGAATACGGGCTTCTCTGTGTTGTTGTAAACTGCGATGATCTGAGCAGGGTTGCAGTCCTTGGAACCGAGACCGTATCTACCGGAGAATACGGGGATATCCTGGAACTTGTTCTCCTTCTTGAGAGCAGCAACAACGTCGAGGTACAGAGGCTCACCGAGGGAGCCGGGCTCCTTGGTTCTGTCGAGAACGGAGATCTTCTTAACTGTTGCAGGGATAGCATCAACAAATGCGGAAGAGCAGAAGGGTCTGTAAAGTCTAACCTTAACGAGACCAACCTTGCGGCCCTGAGCCAGCATGAAGTCGATTGTCTCCTCGATAGTGTCACAAGCAGAACCCATAGCGATGATAACTTCCTCAGCGTCGGGAGCACCATAGTAGTTGAACAGCTTGTAATCTGTACCGATCTCAGCGTTGACCTTGTTCATGTACTCTGTAACTACCTCGGGGATAGCGTTGTAGTACTTGTTGCAAGCCTCACGAGCCTGGAAGAAGATGTCGGGGTTCTGAGCTGTACCGTGGAGAACGGGGTTCTCGGGGTTGAGAGCTCTGTCACGGAATGCCTGGATGGAATCCCAGTCAACCATCTTGGAAAGTGTATCGTTGTCCCAAACCTCGATCTTCTGGATCTCATGGGATGTTCTGAAGCCATCGAAGAAGTGCAGGAAAGGAACTCTGCCCTTCAGTGTAGCCATGTGAGCAACCGCACCGAGGTCCATAACCTCCTGGGGGTTGGTGGAGCACAGCATAGCGTAGCCTGTCTGACGGCAAGCGTAAACGTCGCTGTGGTCGCCGAAGATAGAAAGTGCATGAGAAGCAACTGCACGAGCGGAAACGTGGATAACAGAGGGAAGCAGCTCACCTGCGATCTTGTACATATTGGGGATCATCAGGAGCAGACCCTGAGAAGCGGTGTAAGTTGTTGTCAGCGCACCTGCGGACAGGGAGCCGTGAACAGCACCTGCAGCACCTGCCTCGGACTGCATCTCAACTACCTTTACGGTCTCGCCGAAGATGTTCTTGCGTCCTGCAGTAGCCCAGGAATCGGTAACCTCAGCCATTACGGAAGAGGGGGTGATGGGGTAAATTGCAGCGAGGTCTGTAAACGCATAGGAAACGTGACCTGCGGCGTTGTTACCGTCCATCGTAAGCTTTTGTCTAGCCATTGGTTTTATCCTCCTTAAAATATCAGAAAATCCCATGCCGCACATATCCATACAGGCATAGTATTTCTATTTTGCATTTAATATTTTACCACACTTCTTCGATTTTGTAAATAGGCAAAGTGAATTTTTGTGAGAATTTTTTAACAATTTCAAGTGGGGAAATATATGCAGTATGGCTAATCTCCGTACAGAAGCGATAATAATTTCCGGAAAACCCGGCGCCGGCGGAAACAGGACAGGAAGTCACAGTCATCGTGATAATTATACTTACATTGATTTTTGTGTAAAATTGCTATATTAGAGTATAAAAATTCGGTTTTAAAGTAAAAATCGCACTTGAAAATGCGATGATATCGTTTTCAGGACTTGTAATTGGTCTCAATTTATAGTATACTAATCCATAGTGGCATTTCTATGCCATAGAATATTATTTTTTTGTGGGGGAATCTTTGCTCCCCGAACTTTGCACAACGCAAAGTTGCCACAAGGAAGGACGGTCTATAATGAAATTCGGTTATTTTGACGACGCCAACCGCGAATACGTCATTACCTCTCCCCGCACACCCTATCCGTGGATCAACTACCTCGGAACACAGGGCTTCTTCTCTCTGATCTCCAACACCGCAGGCGGATACAGCTTCTATAAGGACGCTCGTCTGCGCCGTATCACACGCTACCGCTACAACAACGTTCCCGTTGACATGGGCGGCAGATATTTCTACCTCAAGGACGGCGACACAGTATGGAATCCCGGCTGGTCTCCCGTCAAGACAGAGCTCGACGCTTACGAGTGCCGTCACGGTATGGGTTACACTATCATCAGCGGTACAAAGAACAACGTAAAGGCTACTGTAAAGTTCTTCGTTCCTCAGGATTTCAACGGCGAGATCCAGAAGGTTACAATCACAAACGAGTCCTCCGAGAAGAAGAGCCTCAAGCTGTTCAGCTTCCTGGAGTGGTGCCTCTGGGACGCTAACGACGATACAACAAACTTCCAGAGAAACTTCAACACAGGCGAAGTCGAGATCGTTGGCTCCACAATCTACCACAAGACAGAGTACAAGGAGCGCCGTGACCACTACGCATTCTACACAGTAAACGCTCCCGTACAGGGCTTCGATACCGACAGAGAGAGCTTCCTCGGCCTGTACAACGGATTCGACAGACCCGACGCAGTATTTGAGGGCAAGGCTCACAACTCCGTTGCTGACGGCTGGTCACCCATCGCTTCTCACTACATAGAGATCGAGCTCAACCCCGGCGAGTCCAGAGATCTGGTATTCTGCCTCGGTTACGTTGAGATGCCCCTCGAGGACAAGTTCGACAAGAGCGGCAACTACGATGGCATCCTCGCAAGCTACACTGTTGACGGACACGGCAACAAGAAGCCCCTCGCAAACGTTATTAATAAGGTAAAGGCACAGGAGATGATCTCCATGTGCGATACAGTTGAAAAGGCTGACAAGCTGTTCGACACACTGAAGAACTACTGGGATAAGCTCCTCACTCAGTACAGCGTAAGCTCCCCCGATGAGAAGCTCAACAGAATGGTCAACATCTGGAACCAGTATCAGTGCATGGTTACATTCAATATGTCCCGTTCCGCTTCCTACTTCGAGAGCGGTATCGGTCGTGGCATGGGCTTCCGTGACTCCAACCAGGATCTGCTCGGCTTCGTTCACCAGATCCCCGAGAGAGCACGTGAAAGACTTATCGACCTCGCAGCTACAATGCTGGAGGACGGCGGTGCATACCACCAGTATCAGCCCCTTACCAAGATGGGTAACCACGAGCTTGGCTCCAACTTCAACGACGACCCGCTGTGGATGATCCTCGCAGTTTCCGCTTACGTTAAGGAAACAGGCGACCTCACCATCCTCGACGAGATGGTTCCCTACGAGAACAAGGCTGAGCTTGCCGATACAATGCTCGACCACGTTAAGAGAGCATTCAACCACGTTGTTAAGAAGGTTGGTCCTCATGGTCTGCCCCTCATCGGTCGTGCAGACTGGAACGACTGTCTTAACCTCTCCTGCTTCTCCAACAAGCCCGGCGAGTCCTTCCAGACCTACAACAACAAGGAGATGTTCACAGAGCCTCCTTTCTACAGCCAGATCGCAGAGTCCGTAATGATCGCAGGTATGTTCTGCTTCATCGCTCCCGAGTACGCTGCTATGTGCCGCCTGAAGGGTGACGAGGCTGAGGCTCAGAGAGCTGAAGCTGAGATCGCTAAGATGCGTGAGATCACAGAGAAGTACGGCTACGACGGCGAGTGGTTCATCCGTGCTTACGACCACAACGGCAACAAGGTCGGCTCCAACGAGTGCGAAGAGGGCAAGATCTTCATCGAGCCTCAGGGCTGGTGCGTTCTCGCAGGCCTCGGCAAGGATAAGGGCTACGACATCAAGACCCTCGAAAGCATCGACAAGTACCTCAACTCCGACCACGGTATGGTCCTCAACAACCCCGCATTCACAACATACAAGGTTGAGTACGGTGAGATCTCCACATACCCCGGCGGTTACAAGGAGAATGCCGGCGTATTCTGCCACAACAACGCATGGATCATCTGTGCTGAGGCAGCAGTAGGCCACGGCGATAAGGCTTACGAGTACTACAGCAAGATCGCTCCCGCATTCCGTGAGGAGAAGTCCGATCTGCATAGAACCGAGCCTTATGTATACGCTCAGATGATCGCAGGTAAGGACGCTAAGCGTCACGGCGAGGCTAAGAACTCCTGGCTGACAGGTACAGCAGCATGGAACTTCGTAGCTGTTTCCCAGTACATCCTCGGTGTTAAGCCCCAGTACGACGGTCTGATGATCGATCCCTCCATTCCTCACGAGTGGGATGGCTTCAAGGCTTCCAGACTGTTCAGAGGCGCTGTTTATAACATCACAGTAAAGAACCCCGACCACGTTTGCGCAGGCGTTAAGAGCATGACAGTTGACGGCAAGGCAGTTGACGGCAACATCATCCCCGTAATGGACGGCGGCGAGCACGAGGTTGAGATCGTTCTCGGCTGATAAAACTACAAAACAAGGGCGATATGTATATATCGCCCTTGAAAAAGCCGATATTATTTTAGCGTGTTAGTGCATTAAAAAACATTGCTTTGTAAAGCAGAAGAAGGTTTATAATTTGCCATACGGAAAGATCCTGATAATCGACGATGATGCGCCATATCGCCGAATCATTGCCGAATATCTCAGCAAACAGGGAATGGAAACATTTCTGGCATCACGCATTGATAACATCACAATGGGAATGGCAGAAAAAGCGGACGTAATAGTTCTGTCAAACAACCTTTTGGATAAAAATGCAGGCTCAAGCATATCTGCACTTTGCGGTTACCGCAAAGTGCCCCTTATCATTACAGCTTCTGCGTGTGATGAGATCAACAGCATCATGCTCATGCGTCTGGGAGTGGATGATATAATAGTCAAGCCGTTTGATATCGCAAAGCTTTTTCTGAAGATAAGAACGCTGCTGCGCAGGTACAAAGGCAGCGAGATACCTTCAGACGTGAAACACACATACAATGGGCTATGCGTAGACATACGCAACTATAAGGTCACCGTTGAGGATACCGAGATCGAGCTTTCCCCCAAAGAGATCGAGTTGCTGTATCTTCTGATCTCGCATCCCGATCGGGCTTTCTGTCACAGCGAAATAGCGTCACGTGTGTGGGGCAGGATACTGTCAGACAACCGCACGATATCGGTACACATCAACCGTATCAAAAAAAAGATCGGAATATATTCCGATAACATCATCTCGATACGTGGATATGGATACAAATTTGCTGACAAAGCACATAGCTGAAAACAGGCTGCGGTAATTCACCGCAGCCTGAGACCGTCGAAAAAGTCCCGTTGGGACTTTTCCGACGAAACATCCGCACTGCCCGCACTCGTTGACGGCGATGCCGTCAACTCGCACAGTTGTGCGGATAGAAGTTATTTTTCCGACGCACATGTCGTCGGAAAAATTTATTTAAAAAAGCCTGCTTCGCAGGCAAAACCACAGTTTTTCGACAAGCTGAGGCTGCGGTAATTTACCGCAGCCTGTGATTTTGTATTAAACTCACTTCTGTGTGTCCATAAAACGCTTGTAAGCGTCTCTCAGTTCAACCGAGGTGGCTTCGGGAGCCGTAGGATTGCAATGCGCCCAGGCTCCGGTCTCGCTGGAAGCGTTGAATTTCTGCTTCTCTGCGCTTCTCATCGGAGGATAAAAAGCGATGTGGAAATGATGGTGCGAAACATCGCCGCTGTTTACGGGAGCATTATACATACACATCATATAAGGGAAATTATACCCAAACAGATTATCAAGCGTTCCAGCGCATTTTCTTACGATATCCGCAAGATCGGCACGCTCCTTTGTATCCAGTTCGGAAATATACTGTACATGACGCTTCGCCATTATGTAGATACCATAAGGGTATTCACAGAAAAACGGCAGAAATACAGTAAAGCTGTCATTATCAAAAATTATTCTCCTGCCATCTGCTACCTCATGCTCCAGCATATCGCAGCAAAGACACTTGCCCTTATCTTCAATGCTCTTACGGTAAGCTTCATCCTCAAGCTGGAGCTTCTTCGGAATAAAGCTGTAACCGTATATCTGTCCATGAGGATGAGGCATCGTAACGCCTACAACATCACCACGGTTTTCAAAGATAAAGATAAATTTGATCTTTTCATCCTGTCTGAGCTCTTCGAACCTCTCGCACCAAAGATCAACAAGCTTGCACACATGACTGTGCGGCAATTCCTTGAGGGTCTTTGTATGCTCGGGCGAATAAAGGATGACCTCACACTTTCCATAGGACGGTGCCACCTTGAAAAAATCGTTTGCCACATCATCAGCCTGAGGAGGATCCTGCGATAATGCCGGAAAATCATTATCATATTTCATCACCTCATAATCAGGCACCTTGCCGCCTGATGGGCAAAACGGACACCAGTCCTTTGGCATCTGAGGACGATTCTGACGATGCGATGCGATCATTACCCAATCGTTAATCAGCGGATTCCATCTTAACTCTGCCATAGTAATATAATATCCTTTCGATGTTATAAAATGGATAATATTTCTGAAATGCCCGCCAAAAACGGCGGGCATTCATCAAATTAAAAGATCATTCTTCTGTTTTGGCTTCTGTCTCTGCCTTTTCCTCAGCAGGAGCAGCTTCCTCAGCAACAGCGTCCTCTTCCTTTACGGTCTCAATGACGGGAAGCTTTGTGCCGCACTTGGGGCAGTAGCTGTTGTCGTTCTTTGTCTTTGCACCGCAGTTTACACAAGTGAGTGTGCCGTTTACCTCGTCGATCTGTCTTTCGATATCCTCAAGGGTCTCAGTAAGTGCATCGATCTCTGCAACAACAGCGTCAAAGTTATCGTTATCCTTTTCGCCTGCCTTTGCCATCTCGTAAACCAGCTCGCCAAGCTTCTCATACTTTCCCTTTATATCGGAATTTGTCTGAGCCTTTTTCATCTTCAGCTTGGAAAGCTTTACAGCCTCGTCAGTCTTTTTGCCTGCTGTTGCGGCAACATTCTTGGTGGTAGATACAAGTTCGTCTAAAAATCCCATTGTAGATTACTCCTTTCAGAAATAGCGTCAGCATATTATTGCTTCCATTTTATTTTAC
This sequence comes from Oscillospiraceae bacterium, assembly GCA_017461565.1. Classification (GTDB taxonomy): domain Bacteria; phylum Bacillota; class Clostridia; order Oscillospirales; family Ruminococcaceae; genus CAG-115. The sequence continues at coordinate 130,840 of JAFTXQ010000002.1, read as the reverse complement.
CACATTCCTGCTATTTTTGCAAGACAATTGAGAAGATTTTCAAAAAAACACCACATTATATGATAATATCGTATAATTTGCAAAAACGCACAAAACATGCAAGCTTTATGCAAAAAACTATGTCACTCTCGCAAATTGACAATTAAAGCTTTCGGGAGTATTATAATATGTGGTAAAAAAATATATCAAAAGGGAGCTGCTTCCCTGAACAAAAGAAGGTCAAAAATGATAAAAAAGTATGTAACGGATCTGAAAACAGAATTCAACGGTTATAACGGCAAAAAACTTGTCAAGGATATGATGGCAGGACTTACAGTTGCCGCTGTTGCGCTTCCGCTTGCGCTCGCATTTGGCGTAAGCTCGGGTGCAGACGCCGCAGCAGGCATGATAACCGCCATTGCGGCAGGAATAGTTATCGCAATACTCGGCGGAGCTTCCTATCAGATATCAGGACCTACCGGAGCTATGGCAGCGATACTTCTGTCGGTATCTGCACAGTATGGCGTATCGGGCGTGCTTACCGCAGGCTTTATCTCGGGAGCGATACTTATTGTTGCTGCGCTTTGTAAGGTAGGCAAGCTGGTATCCTATCTCCCCTCGCCTGTTATCACAGGATTTACCTCCGGTATTGCGATAATCATCGCCCTTGGACAGATAGATAACTTCTTCGGCACCACCTCAAAGGGCGAAAATGCGATCGCAAAGATCATCTCCTACTTTAACGGTGAAGGCTCCTTCATCCCTGACTGGTGGGCTGTGATGTTCGGCGGCATCGTGATGCTCATAATGATCGTTTATCCCAAAAAGTGGAACGCTGTCGTGCCGTCCTCTCTTGTAGGCATAATCGTTGCACTTATCATCAATATGATATGCTTTCCCGAGCCCGTCGTGGCAGAGGTAGGTGCCATCCCCAGCAGCCTTGTAACAGATCAGAGCATCATAATGAAGGGCTTTGACTTCTCGAATATCACCAGCCTTATCATGCCTGCCGTTTCTGTTGCGGCGCTTGGAATGATAGAAAGCCTGCTTTGCGGAGCCTCTGCGGGCAAGATGAAGGGCGAGCGCCTTGACGCACAGCGTGAGCTTATCGCACAGGGCGTGGGCAATATGATAATACCGCTTCTTGGCGGAGTTCCCGCTACTGCGGCTATTGCAAGAACCTCGGTAGCTATCAAGTCAGGCGGACAGACAAGACTTGTCAGCATCTTCCACTCTGTGGTGCTTATCCTGTCAATGTTCCTGCTTGGCGGCGTAATGAGCAGGATCCCTCTTGCAGCGCTTGCAGGCGTGCTTATGGTAACAGCTTTCCGCATGAACGAGTGGCACGCTATCAAGAGCATATTCGGCAAGAAATTCAAGTCCTCTATACTCCAGTATGTCATCACTATGATCGCTACTGTGGTATTTGACCTCACCATCGCTATCGTTATAGGCGTTGTTGCTGCAATGCTCGTGTTTATCGTAAAGAGCTGCGAGCTTAATGTAGTTACCAGCGATGTTGACGAAAAGCGTCTTAAAGGCAAGGTAGCATCTCATCACCATGAGGAATTTAAGGTGGTATATCTCTCAGGTCCTCTTTTCTTCGGCACACAGGAGAAGCTGATCTCGGCACTGTCGGAGCTTTCGGGTGCGTCACAGATCATACTTTCCATGAGAGGCGTACCGCTCACCGACGACATCTCTCTCAGCGAGCTTGAGGAACTGTACAAGCGCTTCAAGGAAAACGGCACACAGATATCCTTCTGTGGAGTCCAGCAGGCCGTATCTGAAATGATGGACAGAGCAGGTTTCCGTGAACGCATCGGAGAGGAGCATTTCTACTGGGATGCGGTTGCGGCTATAAAGGCGCTGGAGCAGACTGCTTAACAAATACAAAAGGAGCTTTAACGATCTGTTAAAGCTCCTTTTTCTTATGATCCGTTGAATAAGCAACGTTTATATTCTGTAATATCACAACTGCTTCGTTCCTTTGGCAGCAGCTTTTACCTCCATAATTCCTGTTTGAGGGTAGAAATAAACAGTGCGTCCGTAATTAAGACCGACATCCTTTGCAATTATCGGTATGTTCTCCTTACGCAGGGCATTCGTCACTGCCTCGATGTTGCGCTCTCCGATATTGAAACGGTCGCTTGCCGTAGCAAACATCACCGCACCGCCTGCTATCTTAGCCCTTAAACGAGAGCGGCTTGCACCCATCGCTACAAGCTGGTTTATCAGCATCGGCACTGCTGTATCGGCAAACCTCATCGGCATATCCTTGCCGCTCATTGACTGTGTGCTGTCAGGCAGCATTATGTGCGACAACCCACCTATTCCGGTTGCCTCATCGACCATACAAATTCCTATGCAGGAGCCAAGTGCGTAAGTCACCAGTACATCAGGCGCCTTGCATACCTTGAGGTCGGAAATTCCTACTGTAAAACTTCCCATCACATTACCCCAAGCTTTGTCATCAGTGTTGCCAGAGAAGCCATCTCAGGAATAAGGATGATGTTGGACTTGATATCCACTCCGTCAATAACAAAACCATCATCAATGAACAGCACCTTATCGCCGACCTCAGCGAACTCGATGATAGGCACGCTCATTATAGCGCCAAGCATATCAACGGTCATGGACGGAACGCTCATGTCTATCGTAAGTCCCGTAAGCTGCGACAGCGCAGAAAGATAACTGCCAGCCATGATGTTGCCCATCTCACTGATAACAGAAAGCTGGGTGGCATCCAGTGTCATTACAGATACATTTTCAAGCTGCATAAAAGTTGAGAGAACGACCTTCGCAAAGCTGTCCTCCAGCAGGAACATTATCATACCGCCGATGTCTCCCTCAAGGCGCACAAGAATACCTGTTATCACCTTTTCGGGACCGCCCATGCGGTCAATGACCTCCTGATAGTCCATCACGCTGACATCGGGAACACGCATGATCACGTTCTTGCCAAGCATCGTTGACAGCGCATTTGCTGCGCTTCCCGAGCCGATGTTTCCTATTTCACGCAGACAGTCGATAGCGACAGGCGAAAGCTCATCGTAATTTTTCAGCATATATGATCACGCTCCCTTATCGGATTTTATAGTAATTATCTCAGATTGTTTGCAATTCTTGAGAACTCATCGGCTGTTGTAAGCACTCTGGAGCTTATCTGATAGCCACGCTGGGTCTCGATCAGCTTTACCATCTGATCGGACAGCTCTACATTTGAATTTACAAGCACACCCTGGAGCTTGTCAAGATTGGGGTTTGCGGTCACCGCACCGCTTCTGTCGGTAGCGACATAACGGTTTGTGCCGAGCGCTTCGATGCCGTATACATTCTCAAACTCGTACACGCCGATCATTCCTGCAAGCTCGTCATAATCAGCAACCGTGCCTGCCTCGTTAAAGGGAACGATTATCCTGTTGCCCTCATAGTCAAGGACATACTCGCCGCTTCCGCTTACAAGATACCAGTCCTCGCCCTCCTGTGTCATGGAGAAAGAGCCGTCACGGGTATAGTTAACATCGCCGTATCTGTCCTGCACAGCGAAGAAGCCCTCATTCGGAAGAGCGAAGTCAAGGGGTCTGTCGGTGTAATACAGGGAGCTTTCGGCAAACATTATGTCTGTCTTCTGGATATATGCGCCGTGACCTGTCTGCCAGTCGGGCTCGGTCGCTCTCTGCACGGAGTAGAGAGTATCCGCAAATGAGGGGCGTACTGTCTGATAGCCTACTGTATTTATGTTGGCGATGTTGTTGCCGTAGACATTAAGTGCCTGCGACTGTGCGATCATCGCCGTTTTACCTGTATGGAATGCTATATTCATAACTTACTCCTTTATTATCAGCCGATCTTGCATATCTGACCCGACTTCTGATTGATGGCGTCCATACGCTTGAGTATTGCACTGGAAGCCTCATAAAGACGGTTTGCGTTCATCATCATCGTCATCTCATAATTGAGATCGATATTGGAGCGCTCAAACGCACCCTGTACTATGTCAAATCTCTCTCCCTCGGGGATAACGTCAGTAGCCTCGACTGATGTGAAGAGATTTGCACCGAATTTGTCAATGTTTCCCTCAGGGTTTATGTAGGAAAGGCGGAGCGTATCAACGACCTCGCCGTTCTGGGTTATCGTACCGTTGTTATCTATAACAAAATCCTTGTTGCCGAGGAATATCTCTCCGTTTTCACCTAAGATACGGCCCGAGCCCGAAAGGCAGAGGTAACCCTCACCGTCAAGCTCCCACTGACCGTTTCTTGTCAGCATGGTCTGACCGTTATATGCCGCAACATTAAAATACACGTTGCCCTGGATGGCTACATCAAACGGGCTTTCCGTAAACTCAAAGGTGCCCTGTTCAAGGTTTGTGTAGGAGGTATCCACATAAGTCGCCGCCATTGTGCCGGACAGCTCCTCACGGTGCTTTACAAGCACCATAGCCTCATCAAAGCGCTGAGTGAGAATGGTATCCGCTCTGTATCCTGCGGTGGACATATTCGTAAGGTTGTTGCCGATGGCGTTCAGCTTGCGCTGATTGAGTATCATGCCGTTGGCAGCAAAGTAAAAGCCTCTGTTCATGACCCGTTACCTCCTTTGATGTATGGCTCAAGCATGGCTTTCAGGGCGAGGGTAGCCTTTGTGTTGATCTGGCACACCCTTGATTCCGAAACTCCGAGAGCCTTTGCTATATCAGAATATTTCATGTTTTTGTAATAGTACAGTGTGATGACCTGTCTTTCCTTTTCCTTAAGGGAGTCGATAGCCTCAGCTATCACTCTGCGGCACTCCGAGCGCATAAGCGCAGCGTCGGTAGCTTCTCCTGCGGAAGCGGGATGGTCCTCAAAGTTATCCTCGTACAGCAGCTCCTCAAACGAAAGCGTTACCGTACTCGAAGCCTCTGCCATGCTACGAAGCAGCTTATCCTCAGGAATATCCATATACTCCGAAAGCTCTGCGGTCGTAGGCATCCTATTATATTGATTATACAACGAACTGTTTGCATTGTCAAGGTCACGGGCGAATTTACGCACGCTTCTGGGGATCCAGTCCTGCCTGCGGATATAGTCGATGATCGCTCCACGTATTTTCAGTGTTGCGTACGTCTCGAACTTTGCCCCCTTGTCCGGATCATAAGATTCGATGGCGTCCATAAGGGCGATCACACCCTCGTTCACCACATCGTCCACATCACCGAATTTTATGTACATATTACGAAGGGACAATGCACAGCCACGGACAAGGCTGAGATTTTTCAGCACCAGTTCATTTCTTACCGCTTCACTGCGGCTGTTCATATACTCCAGCAGGAGCGCCGCTGTGCTGTTATCCATTGACTGCACCTCCCTCTTCGATGTATTACGCCGTAACTGTACTCAATGAGATGTTTCCTATCGCCTGTATCTGTGCCGTAGCGTCTATCTCGCTGTATGACAGAACAGTAATGTTCGGGATGAACTGATCCGTAAGCTTCTTGAAATAGATACGCACTACCGGCGATGTGAGTATGATAACATTGGGAATAACATCCTTTATCTTGTCTATCTCACGGTTTGTGACCGCCACTATCTGCTGTATCAGATCGGGAGCCATCGCAAGGTAGCTTCCCTGATCGGATTTCTTGACGGAGCTTACTATCATATCCTCTATCTGTGTGTCAAGAGTTATGACACGAAGTGAGTTCGCCTCGGCAAATCGGCGTGTTATGGTACGCTTGAGCGCCTGACGGACATACTCGGTAACGATGTCCATGTCCTTAAGCACATTTGCATGGTCGCCAAGCGTTTCCAGAATAGTCTCCAGATCTCTTATCGGGATGCCTTCTCTCAGAAGATTCGACAATACTTTCTGTAAATATCCGACAGAAATAACCTTGGGTATAAGATCGTCGACGATTATCGGGTTGGTCTTCTTTACATTTTCGACCATTGTATTGACATCCTGACGGGAGAGCAGCTCGTGCGCATAATGCTTCATGATCTCCGACCAGTGCGTTATCATTACGGAAACAGGGTCAATAAGAGTATAACCTGCGACATCCGCCATGATCTTCTTGTCCTCGGATATCCACTTTGCGGGAAGTCCGAATGCAGGCTCCACTGTGTCGATACCCTCGACCTGTGCGGTGACATCGCCGCTGTCTAGTGCGAGGTAATGGTCCACAAGTATCTCGCCACGGGCAACCTCTTCGCCCTTGATCTTGATTATGTACTGATTGGGATTTATCTCGGGGTTATCCGTCATACGGACAGAGGGTATTACCATGCCCATGTCCATAGCGAACTGCTTACGGAAGATAACGACACGCTCGATGAAGTTGCCGCCGCTTTTCTCGTCAACAAGACGCAGCAGCGAGTAACCGAACTCCATTTCGATAGGCTCTACGTTGAGCAGCTTGAATACGTTGTCGATATCTCGGAAGTAGTCGTTGTCGGCCTTGTCCGCCTTTTCCATCTCACGTGCTTCTTCCTTGGCACGCTGTGCAAGCTCCAGTTCCGCCATCTTTTTCTTGTTTCTGTCCAGCATAACCGCTGCCACGATAAGCAGTGCACCGAGAACAAGCAGTACAATTGTAGGGAAACCCGGAATGACCATCATAACGATCATTACTATACCTGCGATCAACAGAACGAAAGGCTGCGCTGTAAACTGCGCCTTCACATCGTTCATAAGGCTGTCCTGGCTCGCCGCACGTGTAACTATCATACCTGTTGCAACAGAGATCAGCAGCGCAGGGATCTGGGAGCACAGACCGTCACCTACGGTCGCAAGGGAGTAGGTATTGATTATCTCCATGATATCGCCGCCGTCACGGATCATACCGATGATGACGCCGCCGATAAGGTTTACAAGGGTGGTGATGATAGACATGATCGCATCACCCTTAACGAACTTTGTAGCACCGTCCATTGAGCCGTAGAAGTCAGCTTCACGCTGGATGTTGGAACGGCGGAGCTTTGCCTGCTCCTCATTTATAAGGCCCGAGTTCAGGTCGGCGTCGATAGCCATCTGCTTACCGGGCATAGCGTCCAGTGTAAAGCGGGCTGCAACCTCAGATACACGTTCCGAACCCTTGGTGATAACGATGAAGTTTACCAATACGATGATTATGAAGATAAGGAAGCCGACGATAGCGTCGCCGCCCATTACGAAGTTTCCGAAAGCCTCGATTACCTCGCCTGCGTATCCGCTTGAAAGGATACCTCTCGTGGTGGAGATGTTAAGCGATAGTCGCAATACGGTGGTGATAAGCAGCACCGTCGGGAATACCGAGAACTCCAGTGCTTCCTTGATGAACATAGTCATGACAAGTATAATTAGGCTGAGTGCGATATTTAAAAGGATCATAAAATCCAGCAGCCAGGACGGGAGCGGGATGATAATAGCCAGTACGATAAAGATGATAAAAAGTACAAGTGAGTTACTAAGCAGCTTGCGTATTATCTCGTTCACTCCCCTTTCTGTAATATTATATCGAATTTTAACATACTGTATTTATACTCTGAATTACATTTAGTAATATTTTGTCGTTTTATGATTTTCAGTGTTGTATTTACGCATGAAGCGTCTTATTCTTTGCCTTATAAACAACGGTAAGCACTTCAGCCACCGCATTATAGAGCTCCACAGGTATCTCACGTCCAAGCTCAACTGTGCTGTACAGCGTCCTGGCAAGTGGCGGATCCGTGGTGATATATACATCATTTTCCTCTGCGATCTTTATGATGCGCAGTGCCAGATGATCCTTGCCCTTCGCAACGACCATAGGCGCACGGTTTGCGTCCTGGTCATATTTCAGTGCCACGGCAAAGTGGGTAGGGTTACGGATGACTACGTCAGCCTTGGGTACCTCCTGCATCATTCGTGCCATTGCCATCTGTCGCTGACGTTGCTTTATCTTGCCCTTTATCTGTGGGTCACCTTCGGTCTGCTTATACTCCTCCTTGACCTCCTGCTTGGACATTTTCAGCTTCTTCTCGAACTGCCACCACTGGAAAAGAAAATCGCCGGCAGCTACAAAAACCAGAAGAATACATATCGTCATGACAAGATCAAAGATACAGGTCATAGCATAGGTCATACTCTGCATTATTCCTGCGTTTGTAAGCGCAATGAACTTCGGCATACGTCCCGATATCTCGCTGTAAACTATGACCGAGATTATTATAACCTCTAAAAGACCCTTTACTATTCCCACTATCGATTGAAGCGAGAACAGCTTTTTTATTCCTGACAACGGATTGAGACGAGAGAATTTGAAATGTGTGGCTTTCATGGTAAAAAGTCCACGTGTCTGCGCAATGGTCGGAATTATACCAAGCAGAAGCGCTATGGCGCATATAGGTCCGACTGTCATCACAAAGACTGTCGCTACATTGATAAACAGCGACATATAATTATCCGCATTTACCTGAAATGTACCCACCTGTGAGAATACCGATGTCGAATACGCAAGCACCGTTTCGGTGATGTAGCCCATCAGCAGGCGCATAGCTGCGAACATTCCCAGCACGGATACCGCAGTCACTATCTCCTTGCTCTGAAGTACATCTCCCTCCTGTCGGGCGTCTCGCCGTTTTTTGGGAGTGGCCTTTTCGGTTTTTTCTTCGCCTGCCATTCAGCCACCGCCCTTTCGAACAGGAACATACTATATAAGAAAAAGTTGTTTTAAATGATAATATGCTCAAGAAGCCCGTTCAGATTTGTGAACATAAGCCCCATAAGCTCTCCCATAAACTCCGAAATTACACCGCAGCTTGCTGCAAGCACAACAAAGCCCACAAGCAGCTTCAGCTGGATATTGATAACAAAAACATGGATCGTCGGCACGGCTTTCATAAGCACGCCTACGCAGAACTCAGTAACAAGCGAGGCTGCAACGATCGGCATTGCCAGCTTTACACCCAACGTCAGCACAGTCTGAAAATACATGACTATTATATAACCAACGTTGATATTTATGTTGTCAAACCCGACCGGTATCGTCTGATAAGAGATAGAAAACAGCTCTATGTAAGAAAGGTGACCGCCTACCATGAAAAAGTAGAGCATGAACCAATAGCTATACATCTGTGTTGTAAGGCCGGTGCTGCCAAATGTAGGATCGTAGCTTTTTGCCATCGAAAGACCTATCTGCATATCGGCAAGCTCGCCTGCCATCGAAAACACCTGGAGCATAACATTTACAAAGAAGCCAAGCACCGCACCCACGAACACCTCTTTGATCACGTCGAACGCAAATTCAAGAGTGCCGTCGGGCATAGTGTACTCTATGCCTCCGCCTGCGACCATCACAAGCGACAGCACGATAGTTGCACCTGTTTTCACCATAGTAGGAACGCCGTTTCGGGAGAAGATCGGATTAAAGCTGAATATTCCTCCGACTCTCGCTATCACCATGACGATAACAACCAGATTTGATTGGATTATTTCCCATATCTCAGACACGGCAGCGCCCTCTATGTTATCGGGATTTCCGCCATCTTCTCGAAGATGAAATGCACGAAGTCAACGCACTCCGAGGTCATCCACGGAGCGAGCAGGAACAACGCAAGACCGACAGCTACCGCTTTAGGAGCAAAGGACAGCGTCTGCTCGTGTACCTGTGTGGCGGCCTGCAATATTGCAATGACAAGGCCGACTATCATAGCCACCAGCAAGATGGGAAGCGCTAGCTTGAACGCAAGCATGACTGCTTCACGAAAGATCTCCAGCATGATATCTTCGGTCATTTTTTCATCTCCTTTCGCAGAAATCGGTCAGTGCGGTATCATTACACAAGCCTTGCTACCATTGGTAGCTTGATACAACGGAACCGATAAGCAGGTTCCATCCGTCCGCCAAAACGAATGTCAATATCTTGAACGGCATTGAGATCATCGCTGGCGGCAGCATCATCATACCCATGGACATCAGCGTACTGCCGACAACCAGGTCTATGACAAGGAACGGGATAAATATAAGAAAAGCCATCTGGAAAGCCCGCTTAAGCTCGCTTATCATAAAGGACGGAACTATCACTGTAAGGCTCAGATCGTTCTGTATGTATTCCTCAGTAAAGCCGCCCTCAGGCTCTTCCATATTTGAAAGATCGATAAAAAACTGAAGATCATCATTTGATGTCTGCCTGAGCATGAACTTCTTTAACGGAACGCTCGCAGCTTCCAAAGCCTGTTCTGTGGTCAGCTCCTCGTTTATGTAAGGCTGATAAGCCACCTCGTTTATTTCTGCGAAAACAGGCGCCATGATGAACAGCGTAAGAAACAAAGCCATACCTGTGAGGACCATATTAGGCGGTGTGGTCTGCGTCTGCATAGCAGTCCTCAAAAAACCGAGCACGATAATGATTCGTGTAAAACAGGTCATCATTATCAGCAGTGACGGCGCCAGCGCAATAAGCGTCAGCAGCAGGATAACCTCAAGCGGCTGCGACGCATCGACGCCGATGACCTCCTGAAGCACCGAAGACCCAGGCTCGTCGCCTACATCGATCGCTTCGTTGCCGGTGTAGTCACCAGCCTGAAGCCCCGAGCCTGCCGAGGCCTCCACAGTGGCATCCGCTTCTGATGTTTCTGCCAGCGCAGAAACACCGATAAAGCATACAGTCAGTACAACGCACAGGAGCAGCGAAACGACAAATTTCACGCACAACTTTTTATCGGTGCTTATGAGTTTTCTTATCAAGTGCGCTCCTCCTTATTTGTTTTTCGTTGTCATATTCCCGAGGATGGTCCTGAAGCTCTCGCCGAATGATGGGTTTGTGCCGTCGTTTTTAGGCATAAGCTCATCCTCTGACAGCTCAAGATCACATATCTTTTCAGTATGCGATGAGGTCACTCCGAGTACCATGCACTTTCCGCAAATACTCACGAGCAGCAGCATCTTATCGGGGCCGAGATTAATGCGCTCCAGTATCTTCATATTGCGTGAATCCGACACCATAACGTGCTTGTTCAACTTTTTCATCAGCCAGAACAACAGAAATACTATTGCCAGCACGCCGATAAGTGCCATGATCATCTGAAAATACTCCAAAACGCATTCTCCTTTCCCTATATTCTGCCAAAACCGCAGGTTAAATCTGCCATCCTCGAAAAACCAAAAGGCGGGATAGCATTCCCCCGCCTTGGTGTAATATACAAATTAGCCGAGGACTTTCTTGACAGTCTGTAAGATTCTGTCGGGCTTGAAGGGCTTTACGATGAAGTCAAGAGCGCCAAGCTTGATAGCCTCAACAACCATCGCCTCCTGACCCATAGCGGAACACATAACTACCTTTGCCATGGGATCCATGCCCTTGATATCCTTGAGCGCCTCGATACCTGTCTTGTTGGGCATCGTGATATCCATGATAACCAGATCGGGCTTCTCAGAGGTATAAACATCACAGGCAATAGCGCCGTCGGCAGCCTCCAGGATGTTTGTGTAGCCGTTCTTTGTGAGGGTATCCTTGATCAGCATTCTCATGAAAGCCGCATCGTCAACTAATAATATCTTCTTGTCCATTACTGTATCTCCTTGAATGTATTAATTTACTTAATTTTATTCCTTACCAAGACTGTCCATGAACTTTGACTTCACTATTTCGGTGATTCTTACCGCAAAGTTGTCGTCAATTACTACCACGTCGCCTCTGGCGATGAGGTTTCCGTTTACAACGACATCAACAGGTGCGCCTGCCTGACGCTCAAGCTCGATTATAGTGCCCTGTGTGAAGTCCAAAATATCCTTGACCTTGCGCTTTGCTGTGCCGATCTCTACCGAGATCTCCAGCGGAACGCCCATCAGAAGCTTTAGGTTCTCCTGCTGATCTCCCTGAAGTCCGTAATCCACATTGTCGAACTGATGGAGCTGTGCGTTCTGGATGTTGACCGGCGGTACGGGCGGCGGGTAAGCGCCATAAGCTGCGTACTGCGGCGGATAACCATAACCTGGTGCAGGAGCGGGATATGCTGCCTGCTGTGGCTGTGGGTACATCGGCTGCTGCGGGGGCATAGCCGAAGGTGCAGGTGCTGCCGGAGCAGGTGCTGCTGCGGGGGCGGGTGCCGGTGCGGCAGGCTGCGGAGCCGGTGCAGGTGCTTCCTCTTCAGGCTCCTGGAAGCTCTCCATCATCTTGCCCGAAAGAGTCTTAGCAAGCTCGACTGACATGATCGACATGAACTCGCTGTTCATTACACCGTCAACATTCAGGTTGAATGTGACTGCAACGATCGTCTCGCTGGGATCCAGATTAGAAAGCTCGCAGAAGTTTGTTTGCTCAATTATGTAGGGGGTTGGCGTGGATATATCGACGGATGTGCCAAGCAGGTCTGACAATGCGGTTGCCGAAGCACCCATCATCTGGTTCATTACCTCTGACACAGCGCTTATGTTAAGCTCGTCAAACTCGAAATCGGGTGAAATAACGAGCGGATTACCCATAAGCTGGTTCAGGATGAGCTGAACGTCGTCCTGCTTCAGTACCATCATATTCACGCCCGTGATACCTGCGACATAAACGATCTTTACGCAGATTGCAGGCTCAAGCCTTGTGTAGTTAAGGTCTGCGACCTTTGCCACACTGACCTCCGGCGTCGTAATCCAGACCTTTGCATTCAGCAACTCCGAGACAGCCGTTGCCGCAGCGCCCATACTGATATTCAGTATCTCTCCGACAGCGTCTATCTCGTATGAGCTGAATTCAACGTTTGTATCCAATTCGTTAGCCATCAGTTTTCATACCTCAATTCTGAATAAAATTATCTATCATAATAGCTTTTTTATTATTGTATGTACCCATCTTGGCGTCGCACCAGGGCTTGCCGCCTATCTTGACAACAACATTTGAATTTATGTTCTTGCCGAGTGGGATTACATCGTTGACCTGAAGCGTCAGCACCTCGTAAAGGTCGAGGTTTATCTCTCCGAGGACCGCTGTGATATCAAGGTCAGTAGAGCTGATGCCCGACATGATGCTGTCACGGCGCTCTGCCTCACGATTTGCGTCGGTCTTTCGCCTTGTGGAAGAATATCTGGGAATAAACTTGCCCATGATCTCGTCCAGATTTATCGCAGGGATACATACCGAGATAACAGACTTGATGCCGTTTATCTCCACCTCAAGAGCGACGATTATTACCGTATCCTCATGACCTATCGTCTGTACGACTCTTGAATTCGTTTCGATGCCGATCAGCTTAGGCTCAAGCTCGATATGGGTCAGCCAGGGCTCCTTCAACAGCCCTGCAAGTGATGTCATGACATCGTTCATTATGGTGATCTCTATTTCAGTGAAATCACGGTTTACATCACGGTATTCACCCTTACCGCCAAGCAGACGGTCGATCATCGTGTATGTAATAGCGTTGGACACCTGCAGGATAACGTTAGTCTCGCTGACCTCGTCGTTTGCGATGCCCATATCGACCATACCCATCATGACATAGTCGGGAAGTGCGTTGTTGAACTCGCTGTAACGCTGCTCCTCGATGCTGACCAGCGTCACTCGGCAGTACAATCTGAGAAGTCCGGTAAGATAAGACGACATCAGTCGGGCGTAGTTCTCGAAAATGCTGTCCAGTACCTTGATCTGCTCTTTGGTAAACTTCTTGGGAGCACGGAAGTCATATTCCTTGACCTTCTCCTCCTCTTTCTGAGTAACCACAGGAGCTGCTCCGGCTGCGACGTTTCTTAGCATTTCATCGATCTGCGCCTGCGTCAGTACGTCAGCCATCCAAATCCCCCCTTGGAATTAAATGTAATAATACTTATTCCGAAGCCGAGCTGTCCGCACCAGAAGCGGCAGCTTCTTCTCCGTCAGAGGCTGCGTCATCGCCGCCCTCTGCTTCAGGCTCTTCAGCCTTTATGAAGTTTTCAAACTCATCATATATAACGGGACCCGAGCCGATAACAGGAGCACTTGTTCCGCCGGAACCGGGGAACAGCTCGCCGATAGAATCGATTATGCCCTGTGCAAAATCATCGGGTACCTTATTCTCATCCTTGTTGTGGTCGCCGTCGGGATCGAACACATCGGAAGGAAGGTTGTAGTCGTGCTTGAGTATATCCTGCATCACCTGAGGATCGCTGAAATCCGCATCGTTTCTGAGAATCACCATCTCAACACGGCGGTTCTGTGCCATGCCCTCGGGTGTGGAATTGTCCGCAACAGGTTCGTGGGGGCCAACGCCCTTTGTCCTGAACTGCTCACTGCTTAGAACAGCTCTGTACTCCATATACTTTACAACGCTGCAGGCACGGGCAGATGAAAGATCCCAGTCATTTACTTCGGAAATACCTGCCGCAGCGGTATGACCGCTGACTGTTACCTGTTTGATGAAGCTGTTGCACGCCTTCAGTGCAGGAGAGATGCCATCGATAACATCCATGCCTGCGTCTGTAAGAACGGCACTGTTTCCTCCAAAGAAGACACTGCTGTCAAAACGTATGTAAAGATGAGCCGAATCCTTTGATACAGACATAGAATCCGTCAGCTCATTTTCCTCAACGTAGTCGGAAAGATATACATAAAGCTGGTCAAAGCTCTGGGGAAGCTCACCCGAGCCTGCCGTGCTTGACGGCTCCTCATCTTTTATATAGTTTCCGTTATCCTCTGTGTGTTCAGGCTGATCCACATATTCGTTGAGGTATTTGCCTCTTGACTGGAATGCCTGATATATATACTGCCATTTCTGTTCATCAAGGCTTGAAGACGCATACAGCATTACAAAGAATGTAAGCAGCAGTGTTACCATGTCGGCATAGGTGTTAAGCCAGTCATTATCATGGTTTTCCTGCGGCTTTTTCTGAAGCTTTGCCATATCACGACCCCCTTTTTACTCTAATGAGCAATAATATACTATGCTCATTATATTATTGTAACATAAAATTGCTGATTTTGCAAACCCTTTACGCTATTTTTATGAAATATTTTTAAATTTTTTTTAATTTGCAGGCTTATCGCCCTTCTGTTTGCTCTTGGGAAGCATGAATTCGAGCTTTTCCTGAATATATCTGGGGTTTGAACCTGCCGCAATGGCAAGAACTCCCTCTTCAATTATCTGCATACAGAGCAGCTCATCCTCGTGCGTATTTTTCAGTGCCGCAGCAAGAGGAGCAAAGATAACGTTTGCAAACAGCGAACCATAGAATGTGGTGATAAGCGCTGTCGCCATACCTGAAGCAAGTCCGTCTGCGCTCTCTTCCATTGAAGCCAGCATGTTAACAAGACCTACCAGTGTACCCAGCATACCGAACGCAGGGAAGATACCTACACCTTTCTCAAAGAAAGCACGTCCATTTTCGTGACGCTCACACATAAAGCTGATAGCGTCATCCAACATTCCACGCACCTTGTCAGCGTCGTTTGCGTCTACGATGAGCATAAGCGCAGACTTCATAAAGGGATCCTTACAGTTGTTTGCGCTCTCCTCAAGTGCCAGCAGACCACGGCCTCTTGCAATCTTTGCATACTCAACGATCTCGTCTATGTATTTCTCGGGCTTATATTTTTTAGGAAACAGTGCCATCGCAAACTTCTTGGGAACTCCCGCAAGATAGGAAAGCGGGAACGAAGCGACCAGACATCCTATCGTACCGCCTACGGTGATAGCAAGCGAAGCAACGTCAATAAAGTCAGACATTTTACCATCGGATATAATACCAAATACTACAAGACCGAATGAAATTACCCAGCCTATGATAAGTGAAATATTCAAAACCTATCCCTCTCTTTTCTGTGTGTCAAAATAAATTTATGTCACGGAGCCTGTCCGTTGTTTATGTCAAAGGCTCAGCATCATCGGCAGTTCTGCGCCGCATCATTCTTCTGCGCTGATTCCTGTTGTATTCAAGTATTTTTGTCTGAAGCTCTTTCATGCTCTCACGGACTATGTAGCTGTGTCCGTTGGAAAGGGTTATTACAGTATCGGGAGTTTCACTGACGGTCTCAATAAGATTTTCATTCAGCAAAAACTGCTTGCCGTCAAGCTTTGTTAAAAAGATCATAATTTTTTACCTCTTAAACAGCCTTGCCCCCGCCCCGAAAGACGGGGGCGCCGCCGTTAATTCAGTTTGTTCAGAAAATCACATCAGCTGATTATCTCTTGAGGTTCAGAAGCTCCTCAAGCATGGTATCGGAGGTGGTGATAACTCTGGAGTTTGCCTGATAGCCTCTCTGTGTTGTGATCATGTCAGTGAACTCCTGAGAAAGGTCAACGTTGGACATTTCCAGCGCACCTGCTACTACCTCACCGGCGCCGTTGCTGCCTGCGATCTCTGCCTGAGCCTCGCCCGAAGCAACAGTAGCCATGAACATCGTGCCACCTGCCTGAGAAAGACCGTTGGGGTTGTCGAATGTAGCAATGTCGATTCTTGCAAGAACCATGTCACCGTGTACAGCGTGGTAGCCGATAACGGTACCGTCAGCCTGTACGCTGATGTTCTCCAGATCCTTGTAGCTCTGAGCATCGCCCTTGCGGCCGTCTGTCAGGTTGAATGTTGTAAGGAACTTAGCAACCTCTGTGAAGAAGCTGTCTGCGCCGCCGCCGAGAGAAAGTGCGGGGTTAGCGCCGAAGAATGCTTCTCTTTCAGCGGGAGTCATTGTGCCTGCTGTGAGAGTTGTGGTGGTAGTTCCGTCTGCGTTAGTGGTGGTCTCCTTAGTACCGAGGAGAGTCTCAAGACCTGTAACGGAGAGGATCTTCTTCTGATTACCTGCGGCTGCGATCTTTATAGCCTCTTCGATATCAGTCTGAGTTGTATCATTGCAGATGGTGAGAGTAAGGTTGTTCTCATCCCATACAGCCTTTGTGTTGCCGTAGCTTGCAGAGTAAGCAAATGTCACCTTATAGTTATTTGCATACTCGCCCTCTTCTGTTGCAGCGATGTCAAGGCTTACGCTTACCTCGCCTGCAGTGAGAGTAACGTCATTGTTGGCAACAGTAGTAAGAGCAGTCTCTCTTTCAGTAGCGTCGGAGGGCATTACAAACTTAACGCAGGATATCTCTTCCGCATCAGGATTTGTCTCCATATATGTCTTGATAGCGTCGTTGATAGCAGCAGATGTTACATTCTCGTTAACTGTGATAGTCCACTTGTTGGAGGCTGCATCATAAGCCACTGCTGCAACCTCAGCAGCACCTGCTGTGTATACAAAATCAACTGCGATATCAGCGTCGCTTGCTTCCTTAGCCTTTGCAGCCTTGAAGCCGAGGATGCCCTTTACTTCAAGAGTTGCGGGATCCATGTATGTGGTCTCGCCTGCGGGTACTGTTGTCTGGGCTCTCCAGTCCATCATCTTGTTGCTTGCGATCTTTGCGTCGGGGTCATCGGGGATGGAGCCGAACTCGAACTTGAGCTCAACATCATCGGGAAGCTCAACACCGCCTGCTGCGATAGCTTCCTGGATAGCAGCCTCAAATGCGTCATCGGACTCATACTGCTCTTCCATATCGAAGAATATATTGAGGATACCGTTTGCGAATGTAGCGTAAGGATATGTGCTGTTTGTGAAGGTTACAGACATATCTGTGTTGTCAGAGGGAGAGGAAACGGAAACAGTGATGTCAACGCCGTTTACTTCCTTTGTGGAGGAAGAGCACTTAGCCTCTGTCTGGGGAACAGTGATCCTGATAGCCTCAGAGCCTGCGGGCTGGTTTGTAGCGTCGCCGGAAACGCCGAGAACGTGATAACCGTTTGCGTCAACGAGGTAGCCCTGATCATCAACGTTGAAGATACCTGCTCTTGTGTAGAACAGATTGCCTGCACCGTCCATCAGCTGGAAGAAGCCTTCGCCGTCGATAGCCATATCATAGATGCTGTCGGAGAAGGTGAAGCCGGACTGTGTCATGTTGGGGGTTGTGGTGTTCATCTGAACGCCGTAACCGATCTGTCTGGGGTTGATACCACCGAGGGTAGCGGTTGCGCCGGATGCGCTCTGCTTTGTCTGATAATATACGTCAGAGAACGTTACTACGCTGGTCTTATAGCCTGTGGTGTTTACGTTAGCGATGTTGTTACCGATAACGTCCATCTTCTGCTGGTGGGTCTTAAGACCTGTAACGCCCGAATAAAGTGATTTTACCATTTTGTGACCTCCAAAGTTTGATAGTATTCAGATCCGCCGTGTGCCGTGGTTCAATCGGAACTGCGGCATGAATTCCTGAAAAGGTCCGTTCATATAATAACGGTCGAATCTATGTTAGTGAAAATGTTGCCTCTGAGATCCTCATTGGAGAGGGTCGTGATTACCTTGTTGTTCTTAACGCTCACAACAAATGCTGTCTGATCCACAAGAACAAGTGTTTCGTTGCTGCCCTTGTCCGCCGCTATCTCAACGCCCCTGTTAAGTCTTTCAAGGGTGTCGCCCGACGCAAGGTCGATGCTTCTCTGTTCCAGTCGCTGTATAGCGTGTCTGGAAAACTCCACGCCGCCTGTCTGCTGCTTCTCTGCAAGCTTTTCCTGCAAAGCCGCTGCGAACGAGCCCTCCTGTGCGGCATCCTGTACCGCAGTGCTCGGAATATTCGTGCTGACAGGGTTTCCTGTGGTAACGCTGATCTGATTGCGAAGCGCCAAATACTCGCTTATCAGCATATTGTTCAGCCTCCGTGCCTGTGTGTCTTAAGCTTCTTCTGTTTCTTCGATATCTGCAAGGTCCTGTACATCCTCATCCTGCTGGATGTCAGCCATAAGCTCGTCAAGCATCTCATAGATCTGCTCGTCAATGATATCGTCCTCTGCGGATGTGTCTGCTACCTCGGGAGCGGGTTCTGTTTCCTCTGTGCCTCCGGCAAATTCAGGATATTTCACCTCTACGACATCGGACAGCTTGTAGGAAATATCACCGAGAACGATGTGTACCTCGCCGTTCTTTACCTGAATGGAGTCGATAACGCCTGCGTCAACGACATCGCCCGAATCGGTCTTTGCCTTGACTGTTGCGTGCATACCGATCATCATGGAAGCCCTTGCGATAGTATCGCCCAGTGCATTTGTGCCCGAGATAACACCAGAAGTGCCATCTGTGCTTTCGGACTTATCGGTGGCCTCTGCAACGGAACTGATCTTGGAGATATCAAAGCTTTCACCGCCAACACTCACCGTGTAGCTGTCGCCGCTCTTGACAACGCTTTCAACAACGCCCGTTTTTGTAACAAGCTCTGCGCCGTCCATTTTGGATGCAGTGACCGTCTTGCCCACGAGGGACGCTGCGTAGTTTGCCTTTGCGTATGTACTTGAATCCTGCGAATACTGAAGCTGTGTAAACTGAGCCATCTGTGTAACGAACTCGGTATTGGATGTAGGCTCCAGCGGGTCCTGATTGGTCATTTCCGCAACCAGCAGGTTAAGGAATGTCTCGGAATTTACAAGATCCTTATTGTTGTCCGCAAATTTATCCGCATACTTCTCATGGTTTGCCTGGATCTGATCATAACTGGAAAGATATCCTGTTATAGTGGTATCTGCCATGCTTTTTCTCCTTTCATAGATTTTTTCGCCTTACATCGCCGATATCAGCTCTGCAAAGCTTGTGTCCTCCTCATCCTCGCTGTCGGTGTTTTCCTCAGCGTGATAATAAGGATTTCTGCTGCTGTTGCTGTAATCCTCTGCCCTTGCTTCATGGTTGGACTCGTTTACTGTCTGCCAGCTTTCAAGCTCAATGCCATTCTGCTTAAGGCTGTTCTGGATAGCGTAACCGTTTTCCTCGATGATACGCTGCGTTTTGGCGTTGTCAGCCATAATGCTTACGGAAAGAGAACCGTCAACCGCCTTTGTCAGCTTTACAGTGATGCTTCCGAGATCCTCGGGAGTGAGCGTGATGCTGTACTCTGTATCGCCCTCGGCTGTCGTGGACTGCTGAACTATGCTTTCTGTCACCTGCTTGAGTACCTCTTCAGGCTGTACAAGCACCTCTGTTCCGTCTGTTCTCGTGAACACAACGGGGAGCTGCTCGCCCATAGGCTGGAGCGTAACTGCTGCATCCCGCATTACCTGAGCACTGTCTGTATCAGCTGTGGGTGCATCCATCCTGATCTCTGCTGCGGGCTTTGCTGCGTTTTTCAGCATCATCAGCTCATCGGATTTTACAACGACTCTGCTCTTTGCGTTCTCGCCTGTAACGACCTCCTGCGATACAAAGGCCTGCTCGGGAACTTTGTGCTCTGCGCTCTGCTCGTTTCTGGTCACTCTGACCTCGGAAATGATGCTTCTGATCTGCTCAAACTCATCGGATACTGCGGTCTTTTCTGCTGCATACATATTCTGTGAAGCGTTCGTTCCGCTTTCAGCCGACATATTGCGCTGTTCGTGCTGAGCGGGAGCGTCTGTCGCTCTCACCGCCTGTGTTCCGATCTCTGCCTGAACATTTGCTGCGACGTGATCCGTTACGATAGCATCTGCGGTCGTTTTTTCAGCGTCCGCTACAACGGGAGCTGCATTCTCAGTAACAGGCTGTGCCGTCTGTTCAGCGAACCCGATGACCTCATCCACTGTCTGCTTGACTTCTAACGTTGCTTCAACGTTGGTATCTGCACCGGCGTCTTCTGTCCTGACCATCCGGGCAACCATGCTCTCGATAGTCTGCACGACTGTTTCATCGGCATTTTCATCGGCATTTTCATCGGATGCTGTTTCTGCGAGCTTTGCAATAAGCTGGTAAAGCTCATCCGATTTATCAGCGGCCTTAAGCTCGGGCAATATCTCCTGTACGACCTTTGACGTAACGGTATTGAGCGAGTCCGTATCAGGGGTAGCTACTGCTGCCACCACGTTTTCCTGAACCACTTCAGAAACCTCGCTGAGTGCAGGGATCTCGTCCTCGGGGATGCCTAACATCATCATGGCGATGACGGTCAGCAGCTGATCTGTAACAAGCTCCTGCGGGATCTCGCTGAGCTTCATCTCACCACTTGCCACAGCTCTTGCCAGCGCCTTAAGTTCTGACTTACTGAGAACGGGCTTTGTAAGCTCCATCCCATTAAACTCATTCTCGTGATCGGGAACATCCACAACCGCTTCAACGGTCTCGGCAGGCTGCTCTGTCGGCATTTGTGCCATATCATCGGCAGGCACATCACCGAAACCACCGAGTATCTCGGCGAA
This sequence comes from Oscillospiraceae bacterium, assembly GCA_017461565.1. Classification (GTDB taxonomy): domain Bacteria; phylum Bacillota; class Clostridia; order Oscillospirales; family Ruminococcaceae; genus CAG-115. The sequence continues at coordinate 109,783 of JAFTXQ010000002.1, read as the reverse complement.
TTCAGCAGTCTGTTCAAGCTGTTCCAGCTCTTCCATTCGCATTGGCAGTGCAGCGTCGGAGATCATGTAATCGCTTCTCATGAAACCGGCATTCATTGATACTGCCATATCTTCTGTTTCACCTCCCTTTATATTAAAATAGTATATATCATGGCTTTCGCCCTGATATCATATCATGTGGAGCCTCTTATCGAAGCCCCCGAAACGAACTCCTCAATAAACTGTTCGTTTTCCTTTATCTCAAGCGCCTTGTACTCCTCAAGCTGCTTTTCTTCAAGCTTTTCGAGAGTCTTTACATCCTTTGTGGCTTCCACCACGATGCCAAGCTGCTTTTCTATCTCAATGCGTTTTTCGGCGGCCTGCGCTTCCTTCATGTGTATCTCCTGCTGGAGCGTCACTATATAGCGCTTGCGCACCGAGACCTCGTAGACCTGTGCGCCCTCAGAGCAGATCCTTTCAAGATCCGCACTTTCGGCTGCCACCTTTCTGCGAAGCTCCTCCGTCGCCGCTTCTATCCTGAGAAGCTCTCCACGGAGCGCATTCAGCGTGTTCTTCTGACGATCAAGCTCCTGCTCACGGAAATCCTTGAGCTTCTGGAGCGTGAACCGGAATTTCTTCATCAAAGATCATCCTTATTTTTCATCGCTTACAGCGTGGAGTAGCAGCTGTACAGTCTCTTCAAGGCTGTAAGCCTCCTCCACACGCTGCATAAGGAACTCGTTAATCCTGTCGATCTTTCTTATCGCCTCGTCCAGTGCGGGGTTTGTACCATGCTTGTACGCACCGATAGAGATAAGGTCGGAATTGTTTGTGTAAAGTGACAGCAGGTTTCTTAGCTTTCCTGCCGCATCCTTGTGTTCTTCGTCAGCGATCTCCGACATAAGTCGGCTGACGCTCTGCAATATATCAATAGCGGGGTAGTGGTTCTGCGCCGCTATCTTTCTCGAAAGTATGATATGACCGTCTATGATACCACGGACGGTATCTGCAATAGGCTCGTTGGTGTCGTCGCCCTCGACCAGTACAGTGTAAATGCCTGTTATAGAGCCCTCGGGGAAGTTACCCGCACGCTCCAGCAGCTTCGGCATATTGCTGTAGATGGATGGCGTATAGCCTCTTGCGATAGGGGGCTCACCTACGGAAAGTCCCACCTCACGAAGTGCCATGGCGTAACGTGTAAGACTGTCCATCATCAGCAGAACATCCTTGCCCTGCTTCATGAAGTATTCGGCTATCGCTGTTGCGGTAAGGGGACATTTGCTTCTCATCATAGCGGGCTGATCCGAGGTAGCTACTACAAGCACGGAACGTGCCATGCCCTCAGGTCCGAGGTCACGCTCGATAAACTCACGAACCTCACGGCCTCGCTCGCCGACCAGTGCGATGACGTTGACATCCGCCTTTACCTTGCGGGCGATCATGCCCATCAGCGTAGACTTACCAACGCCCGAGCCTGCGAATATGCCCATTCTCTGACCCTTGCCCATGGTGAGCATACCGTCGATAGCCTTTACACCGAGCTGTATCGTTTCCTTGATAGGTGGTCTTGTGAAAGGGTTTACGGGGATACCCGTTATCGAGATTGTATCGGGACAGTTAGGCTGCTCGCCGCCATCCAGCGGATTGCCCGTGGCGTCAACGATGCGGCCGATAAGGTCGCTGCCTGCTTTTACCACAAGCTTGTCGCCCGTGTTGTCAACGATACTTCCGGGGCCTATACCCTCTATCTCGGTGTAAGGCATCAGCAGGATATTTTCCTTGTTGAAGCCCACGACCTCCGCATGAACAAAGGATGACATATCCTTTGAGTATATGCGGCAGACATCACCGATATTACAGGTAGGTCCGCTTGCCTCTATCGTCATTCCGACGATCTTTTCGATCTTTCCCATATAGCGGAAGGTATCGTATTTAGTTATCTCATCACGAAATGCTGCGAAATCCAAATCCTGACCTCCGCCATGCTTGTTGTTATTCTTCTTCCCTGGCTGCGCTCTTTCTCGTGGACTTCCGTTTTCTCGGAAGCTGGAATTTGCCCTCGCCAAGCTCCTGTATCATACGGAGCTGGGTCTGTATGCCTGCGTCAGTTATCTCACCGCCGCTCTCGATGATGACCGTTCCCGGCTCAGCATCTGGCAACAGCTCCACCTCAACGTGTTCAACGCCGCCGCAAAGCTCCTTAAGATACTCGTAATCTGCGGCAAGCTCCTCCGTTGCGCCGTTTTTATCCAGCGTGATGCGGATACGGTCGCTGTTGCGGAAGTCTTTCGCCGCTTTCTTTATAAGCTTCTTTACCACTGTGCTGTCCTTAGCGGTAAGGCTGTCAAGCGTTATCTTGTTCGCTATCGCCATCACAGTGTCGTAGATATCTCTTTCATAGCTCTCGAAAAGCCTTTCCTTTTCGGAGTTTATCTGCTCCGCAAAGGTCTTCGCCTCATCGAGAACATCTCTTCCTGCTGCAAGGCAGGCGTCAACGCCGTCCTTTTTACCCTGCTCATATCCCTCTGCACGTGCTTTGATGAAAACATCATCACGCTGCGACTGTGCCTGTGCCAGGATATCAGCAGCATTTGCCTCGGCCTCCTGTATAATGGCCTCGGCACGGCGCTTTGCTTCAAGGATAACATCCTTGCCCTGTTCTATGTATTGCTCCTTAAGTGCGGTCAGCTCCATCTGCTGCATCCTGACCTGTTCCTCACGCTCGGAGATAAGCTCCATGCGCAGATCCAGATCTGCAGGCTGCTGTGCCGCCATATCGGAAATCCCATGACTGGGGCGATCCGGGGGTTGACGGCTGACCGTGACCCTGTTGGATATATCCACACCGCCGCCGCAGAACACGGAGTTCCTTTTTAATACTGCCAATCAAATCCCTCCGCAATCCATGAGTTATGCGATGATCTCGTCGCCGCCGGAACCGTGGGAGATAGTAACAACACCCTCCTGCTCCAGACGTCTGATAACAGATACGATACGCTGCTGAGCGTCCTCAACATCACGCATACGCACATTGTGCAGATACTCGATATCCGCCTGCAGGCTCTCTCTTGCACGGGAGGAGATGTTTGCAAAGATACACTCGGCAACCTCCTGTGTGGAGCCCTTGATAGCGATCGCCAGATCCTTGGGATCGATCTCCTTAGTGAACGCCTGAATAGACATTGCGTCCAGATTGATGATATCCTCGAATACGAACATCTTCTGCTTGATGAGGTCTGCAAGCTTCTGGTCACGTGCAGACAGCTCGTCGAAGATGAACTTCTCTGTGGCACGGTCTACATTGTTCATGATCTCTGCAACATAGTTTATACCGCCAACCTCCATGGAATCCATGGTAACAAGGCTTGCAAACTTCTTTTCCAGTGCGTTTTCGATGGACTTGATGACCTCGGGAGAAGCCCTGTCCATGCGTGCGATACGCTCAACTACCTCTACACGCTTCTCCTTGGGAAGCTCTGCGAGTATAGCGGAAGCCTGATCGCTTCTGGCATAGGAAAGAATGAGTGCGATAGTCTGCGGATGCTCGTTCTGAACGATAGCCAGCAGGTTCTTATAGTCTGCTTTTCTTACAAAGTCGAAAGCCTTTGTCTTAAGCTGCTTGGTGATACGTGCGAGAAGATTTGCGGCTGCCTCCTGTCCGAAAGCCTTTTCAAGTATCTCTCGTGCATAGTCAACACCGCCCTCAGTAACCACCTTCTGGGTGAGGCAAAGCTCATAGAACTCGTTGAGTACCTCCTCAACAACATCGATGGGCTGATAGTCGAGCCTTGCAAGCTCTACTGATACCGATTCCACCTCGTCATCGGAAAGGTGCTTATATATATAAGAGGCGTTCTCTGCGCCCATGGAAGCCACGACCAGCGCAATACGCTGCGCTGCGTTAAGCTCCCTGCCGTTTTCTCTAGCCATTCATATCCCTCCGATGGGTCAATTATTCGTCTCTCAGCATATTTCTTACAATAGAAGCAACGATCTCGGGGTTGCTCTTTGCAAATTCGCTGATCTCTCTCTTGAGTATAGTCTCTCTTGACTCCTTGCCTGCCTCTTCTGTAAGGCTTGCGATGTTGAAGTCCACTTCCTCGGGTGCCTCGTGATACTGGGAGGTCATCTCGTTGTACTGTGCGTTGCTTGCCGCTGCAAGTGCAGCCTCCTGCTTGCGTCTGATCTTCCTCTTTCTGGAGCCGCTCATGACAAGCGACAGTATCAGCAGGATTATCAGCAGCACGCCGAGTCCTATAACAACGAACAGCAGCAGATCACGGTATGTATCCTCGGGAGTGACGATATGGATGCTTCCCTGACCGTCAAGTATCGTAGAACCGCCTGTTCCGTTGCCGCCCTTGAGTACAAAGGGCATATTGTAGACTGCCACATTGGCTACATCGGTGCCTGCTGCCTTTGCAACAAGGTTTGCAAGTCCGTCACGCTCAGCCACGGTCATATTGGTCTCGTTTACCATTAGCGCAACGCTGAGCTTTTCGATCTCGTAGCCATCCTTTTCAATGGAGGTCTTGATGTTGGTGACATCGTAATGTATCTCGTCCTTATCATAGTAATAGCCCTGTTCATCCTCAATACCTACGTACTCGGGATGATCGGGTGACTCATCGCCGTTGGGAGTCACACCTACAAGACCGCCGTCCTCGCCAAGGTAACCGCCCTCCTGGATGTGTACCTCGCCGTTTATAACGCCATGATCGGTGTCGCCCTCAGGGAAATATTCGTCCTTTTTGATCTCCACATTATCGTAGTTCAGGATAGCTGTTACGTTAAAAGCAAATCCATCCTCGCCGAAAGCGGCGGTGAACATCTCCTTCATATCCTCGTAAAGAAGCTCCTCGAACTCCTTCTGGAACTGGAGCCTGCGTGTTGCAACGCTTACTCCTGAAGGATCCTTGTCGGCTGCTATATCATCCTCGGGATCTATCCACTCGTAAGAATTACCCTTGGTGTCCATGATCGAAATATTTTCATGGGTGAGATTCTCAACGCTGGTGGTTACGTTGCGGTAGATCGCACGTACCTCCTCGTTACTGAGCTCTGTTCCGCTCTTGAGCTTTAGTATAACGGAGCAGGAGCTTTCGCCCTTTGTGCTCACCAGCACATAATCAGATGTCTCGGGAAGCGACAGTGTCACGGTGGCCTCGTCGATCTTATCGAGCGTTGTAAGTGCCGCACCGATACGTGTCTCCAGCTGCTGGCGCTTTACCTCACGCTTGTCCGAGTCTGTTGACCACAGATCAACGCCCGTGTTCCATATCTCGTAGTCCGTTGTAGAGGAGGGATATCCCTGCATATACATCTGCATACGGAGATAATCTACCTGATCCTCGGGTACGATGATATCACCGTCATCCTCGACAGTTACATCGGTAACGCCAAGCGCCGTGATAGCAGTAGCGATCTGACCCGCCTCTGTTCTCTCAACTCCCGAGAAAAGCACTGCTCTTCCCTTCTGATTGAGAATTATTACAAGGATTATGATTATCGTGATCACCGCAACAGGAACAGTGACAAGCAACACCTTCGCCATCTTTGAAGCGTCGTTCCACTTTTCCTTTACGGCAGTCACGGATGATTTAAGCTTTTCGTTCATTTAAATTGTGACCTCCGGCGCAGCAACCTTGCTGCTTTTTGGTTTTTATTATCTTTCAGGCGTTTATACCTGCATATTGATTATCGTGTTGTACGCTGAAAGCGCCTCGTTCTTTACACTTACAAGCAGGTCAACGGCGATAGCAGCCTTTTCAATATTAGCCTGCACCTGCGCAAGATCGTCGATGTTTCCGAGCATAAGGTCGATCGCATCACGGTCTACCTGCTCGTTGGTCTCTACAACATTATCCACAAGACCTCTGAAGATATCCAGGAACGAAGCGTCCTCTACGTTTATCGCTGCTTCCGCCGCAGTTGATGGCATGGGGCTCATAGGCTCCATGGGTGTCAGCGGAGAAAGCGGTACCATTGTCAGCATTTATATCAATCCTTTCGTGCGTTTGTTATCAGCCCTTGCCGATGTTCAGCGCCTTCTGCGCCATCGACTTCACAACCTCGAACACTGCGAGATTTGCGTCGTACATATTGGACGCCTCAAGAGCGTCGATCTCCTCCGTGGCAACGTCCACATTGGACTCATAAACATAGCCAAGCTCGTCTGCGAGAGGATGTGTCGGATCGTATACAGGCTCGGCGGGAGTCTGATCCTCAACGATCTCTCTCACCTCAACGCCACGATACTGTATGTATTTGTGATAATGAGCCTCGCCGCTTCCAAGCTTTGTCCACAGCAGGTTCTTGAAGGTCCTGTCCTCACCGAACACTACCATCTGGCGCTTGTACGCCTCGTCTGCGGAGCCTGCGACGTTATCCGCATTGGAAACGTTCTGGGCGATTATATCAAGTCTTAAGCGCTCGGCGGTCATGCCGGAGAGCGGAATGTTCATAGAGCTCAAGAATGCCATCCTATACCTCCGTTACTTTGTAACCATTGCGCTTCTCATACGGGTGAAGTTGCCGTTCATTGAGTTTATCAGCGCGTCATACTGGAACTGTGCATTTGCAAGCTCAGCAAGCTGTGTGTCAGTATCAACGTTGTTGCCGTCAAACTGGTCTCTTGTTGCGGTGTCAACAACTATCTCCTGCTGGAGATTAAGCTCGTACTTTATCGTGCCGTTTGCACGGAGCTTTTCACGAAGCACACCGCTGAACTCAAGGTATTTGCAGTTGTAATCAGGCGTGTCCGCATTGGAGATATTCTGGGATATCACCTGCTGCTTCTGCCATATCACAGACATACCCTGTTCAAGGATACGGAATGCGGTAGTATCAAAAAGTGCCATATCAATTTCCCCTTCTCTGAATTTTATTATATCAACAGTAAAAAACTTACAAAACTGCATGGTTATTCGTATTATAATTATACACCATTTCAAAACATATTGCAACTTTTTTTTGAAAAAACCTTGGAAAGAGGTGTAAAAAATTCTGCCTAAATTTTAGCAATCTCATGCACTTTTTACTACTAATTGTTAATATGTTACAATTACGAACGCTAATTTGTTGAAACTGTACAAAAAGCTACCACAAATTTCTACACCCAAAGCTACATTAGCACACCAAAATATCGGCAGTACCCGTTCAAACTTCCCAAAGCACGAAGAAGCGCCGCCCTTTTCGGGGCAGCGCCGCTTCTATTTATTTGAGGGGATGAATGGTATCAGTTGTTATATTCCGCAAAGATCTCCTCTGCCACAGCAAATCCCTCCTGCGACAGGAAAAGCTCCTTTGCGATACTTTCATTGCCCAGCCCGTAATAATACGAAAGCGCATCAGGTGCCTTCACCAACAGCAGTCCGTAGCACTTCTCTCCCACATAGTCGGAGGGAAGCGTCACTCCGCTGTATTCCAGCAGCTCCTCAGTCTTTGCAGAGCCGATATCAAGCCTTGCAACACGGTAGCTTATAGTATCGGGACGGTACTCGTAATCCTGGTTCACATACGAAGACATAGATTCGTAATCGATGATATCCGACCCCTCCACACCGGTTTCAGGAGCCACAAATTCATAGCCGGTAAAGTAGCCGTACTCCATGAGCGTATTCTCATCCAGCGACTTGTCGCCGCTCTCGATAAAGCAGATCATAGGATCAGCGTGACCGTATTGCATAAAGCTTTCACCCATGTGGTATTCAACAAGAAAAGCCGACTCGTAATCCGAAAGCTTCACACCGTCAAAGCCTTTTACACCGTATTCTTTAAGCAGAGCAATGGTGTTCTTCTGCCAGGAGTAGACCTCCACCCAGTCATAGGTCGTGCGCTCGATTCCGTCAGCGATCATATTTTCATCAACATATTGATACTGGATATTGACATTATAGCGGATAACGCCTGCGCCGCTGTATGTGTCGTGATATGTGCCGATATTCTCGCAGTCCTTGCGTACAGCCTCGCAGAATTTGCTCATAGGCAGCTTCATATATACCGCCTCGTCGTTATCTCCAAAGGTCACAGAAAGTATATCTCCGCCGCTTTTTTCCATCTGTTCGCTGATCAGATCACGGTACACCGCCTCGGACGTAAACATACCGTCGATGTATTCAAGCCAGCGCTCACGATTAAGTTTATAGTAACGTGACACAGATGTTCCGTCCTTGAGGTTGTAAGTTATATTGACACGATAATTTGAAGAGATATCGTCCTCCTCGTGCTTCGGAGTGTTTTTGTGAAGCTCGATTATCTTTTCGATATTCTCCCGCTCGCTCACCTTCGAATTGAAATAGCTGCCACTCAGGTTATTATCAACTGCGAAAGTCACCATCTGCACATTCTCGACAGCAGGAACATAGTCCGCCATGCCAAAGCCGTTGGAGTTGAACAGACCCAGGCAGATAAGGAAGCTTGCGCCTGTCGTCACGGCATACTTTGCCAGTGTGATATAGAACTTTTTAAAGCCCTTGCCGCTGATAAGCTCCATGATGACATACAGCACAAAGGTAATGATTATCATTGCTACGAAAAATCCCTCGGGGCGTGAGGAATAGCTGTAACCAAGCGCATCGTATTCCTTCGCCCGCTTGGATATCTGGAGAATGACCAGTGCAAATACACTCACCACCGCAAATGTCACCACGGCAGGGAAAGCAGGACGTACAGCCTTGTATACAAAGGGACTTCCCACCCTTTCGGTGCGGCGGTATCTGATAAGGAAATACGCTGCGACAAACAGCAGAACTGTCAGCACGATAGCGGTTATGCCTATCTCGGCACGGAACAGCGGCGCAGCGAACTCCTCGGCAGCGCTTACACCCTGAAACAAATACGCTATCGAAACAAACAGCATACCAAGCGGAGATGTGGCAGCGACCGAGCTGATCTCGGACATCAGACCTGAACCGGAGTAGCCGTAAACGTTGCTGAGAACTATCTCAACGCACACCGCATGGATGATGGGCACGATGCCTGTGATAACAAACGGATAAAGTCCTGCCTCTGCGGTACGTCCGCAGAAAGAGATAACAAACAGCGAAAACGCCATAAACATAAAGCAGGAGAAAAGTCCTGTAAACATCAGCTGCTCTACCGCTTCGCCTATGACAAACACCTCAGACTCTGCGGCGTCAGGGAGCATACCTAGTGAGATATTCCACAGAATAAGCCCTATTCCAATGGAGATGAGATGCGGCACAAAGCTGCCTGCAAAGCTTGCCAGCAGTCCACCGAAAAAGCGTGTATCATCCGACACGGGCAGGGAATAATCCATATCCACCACGGTCTTTTTATACAGCCAGCGGAAACTCCTGAAGCACATGACATAGCTCATGATGAACATACCCACAAGCATAATAGCACCGACGACTATCGCCATTATCATAAGACCGCCAAGAAGCTCCAGCGTGCTTTCGAGCTTCACGTATTCAGGCAGCTCCGTGATCTGCGAATACGACATATTCTCGCCGTATTTTGCAAGCAGCTCACTCTGCTGCTTGCCGGTAGCAGCACCGGCAGTCAATATTCCGAACGCCAGGGGATAGGAAAGCAGCGCAAAAATGCCGTTGAGTATTATCATAGGGCGCAGGGTGCGCAGCTTGTAAAGAAAATAAGTGCCGAATTTTGAAAAATTACCTGTCGAGCTTAGAGCTGTCATAGCCGAGCACCTCCATTTCGTAAATAAATATCTCCTCAAGGCTTAACGGGACCTCATCGTAAAGCTTGGGCGAAAGCGCATTTATGCTGCTCCTGATAGTCTCACGGTCGCCCTTTGCAATGATGTGCGTAACGCTGCCCGTTGACTCAAGGTGCAGCAGCTCAAAGCCGCTGAAGTCCTCACGGGTAACAGGACGGTCAAAGGCGGTCTGTATCTTCACAACGCTGCCCTTTACATTGTCAAGCTCCCTGTCGAATACAACTTTACCTGCGTGCATAAGTCCAACACGGTCGCAGAATTCGTCTATCTCGTTGAGGTTGTGCGAGGAGAAGATGACCGTCAGGTCATTGTCCAGCATAGCGTCGATAAGCATCTGCTTTACGATGATACGCATGGTCGGGTCAAGTCCGTCGAATGCTTCGTCAAGGAACAGATACGGCGTCTTGCAGGCGATACCGCATATCACAGCCGCCTGACGCTTCATGCCCTTGGAGAAAGTGGTCAGCCTTTTCTTCATAGGCAGCCCTATCGTAGAGTGCAGCTTCTCGAAAAGTGCATCGTCAAAGCTGCTGTAAAAGCGCTTATAGTAAGCTCTCATGTCGCTTAAAGTCATGTCGTTGAACTGTATCGTTTCATCGTTTATGAAGAATACCTTTTCCTTTATCGGAACATTGTTGTAGACAGGCTGACCGTCTATCAGCACCTCTCCCGAAAAGGGTCTGTAAATACCCGAAAGCAGCCTTAAAAGTGTGGATTTGCCTGCGCCGTTGGAGCCAAGCAGACCATAGGCGCAGCCCTCGGGAATGACGATATCAACACCGTCAAGTGCATTGCTGTCCTCAAAGCGCATCACTGCGTTCTTTATCTCTATCATGAATTTCCCCCGTTTCTGTCATCAGACCATATTTTTTCTGCGATATTGATGACCTCTTCCTTCGAAACACCGCTGCTTATTGCGTCAGCAAATGCCACCTCAAGCCGCCTTATCGCCTCCGCTCTGATCGCCGAGGCAGCGTGTATCTCAGGCGACACATAGCTGCCCTTTGCAGGCATCGAATATATAAGCCCTGCCTGCTCAAGCTGTGCATAAGCCTTCTGCACCGTGTTCGGATTTACGCCAAGCTGCTTTGCCACCTCACGCACCGCAGGAAGCTTTTCATCAGGCGCAAGCCGCCCCGAGGATATCAGCCTTGCAACGCCGTTGTAAAGTTGCTCATATATCGGCGCCTTGCCCTCAAGCCTTATATCAAGCACATTCCGACCTCCTTTTTATGCCCGCACCGCTTTAACGGTACGTATTATCATATATTGTACCATTTGTATTAACTGTATTATCCGTATTAGTACAGTTGTATTATATCATGTAATACAGTTGCTGTCAATAGCTTTGCAAAATTTTTTAAAAAATTTTAAATAAAAACCTCCTGCGATATTTTCTCAATACCACAGGAGGCTTTGGATATTTTATGTCAGTTATCAGTAGTTTTCAGCATTTATCTCAAAATAGCTCTGAGGATGTGCGCAGGTAGGACATACATCGGGTGCCTTTGTGCCTACAACGATATGACCGCAGTTGCGGCATTCCCATACCTTTACCTCGCTCTTCTCAAACACCTGAGCCATCTCCACGTTTTTCAGCAGCGCACGATAACGCTCCTCGTGATGCTTTTCGATAGCCGCAACAAGACGGAACTTCTTGGCAAGCTCGGGGAAGCCCTCTGCATCGGCGGTCTTGGCGAACTCCTCGTACATATCTGTCCACTCATAGTTCTCACCGTCTGCGGCAGCTTCAAGGTTTTCAGCGGTATTGCCGATACCGTTAAGCTCCTTGAACCACATCTTGGCGTGCTCCTTTTCGTTGTCAGCAGTCTTGAGGAACAGCGCTGCGATCTGCTCAAAGCCCTCCTTCTTCGCCTTGGACGCAAAGTATGTATACTTATTTCTTGCCTGGGACTCGCCTGCAAAGGCAGCCTCAAGGTTCTTTTCGGTCTGTGTGCCTGCATACTTGTTCCTGGGAGCTTCTTCAACAGGCTCCAGCTTGTCACCCTTTACACCGCATACGGGGCATACAGCCTCTTCGCCATCGGGAACCTCAAAAACAGCTCCGCATACTAAGCATTTGTACTTTTTCATGGTATATACCATCCTTTCTTATCGTTTATTCAATGACAGCTGTGGCTTCCGCAACCGTGAGAGCCGCAGTTGTGACCGCCGTCATCATGTCCGTGATGATCGCACTTTACATTGGGATCATAACCCAGCGTGCCGCCGAGAAGAGCGTTGACAGCCTCATCTGCACTGCCGCTTACACCGCCGTAAAGCTTTATACCCGCCTGCGCAAGAGCCATCTGTGCACCGCCGCCTATTCCACCGCAGATCAGCGTGTCCACTCCATTCATTGCCAGAAATCCCGCAAGCGCCCCGTGTCCGCTTCCAAGCGTAGGAACTATCTGTTCACCGATGATCTTTCCGTCGGATACCTCGTATATTTTAAACTGCTCGGTATGACCAAAGTGCTGAAAAATTTGTCCGTTTTCATATGTTACAGCGATTTTCATAAAAAAATCTCCTTTCACCTATAATATTTATTCAATTATAACATATCCCAAAAGAAAAGTAAAGACGTTTTTAAACAACTTAAAAGAAAACGCTCATAAAAAACTCCCCGAAAATATGCTTTTCGGGAAGTTAAACACTTATGGAATTACAATTATTCTGTTGTATAATTATCGAAATAACCCTGGATAAATACGATAGGAGTACCCTTGTCACCTGAGCCGGAGGTCAGGTCGCACAGCGAGCCGATAAGATCGGTAAGTCTTCTGGGAGTTGTACCCTCGGATACCATCTGACCCACAAGGTTGCTGTCCTTTTCCTGGATCTTATCCTTGATAGCGTTCTTCAGCGCATCGCCTGAGAGATCAGAGAAATCATTGTCGGCAAGGTACTTCAGCTTAAGCTCGTTGGGAGTACCCTCGAGACCTGCGGTATATGCAGGAGAAACAACGGGGTCAGCAAGCTCCCAGATCTTTCCTACAGGATCCTTGAATGCGCCGTCGCCATATACCATTACCTCAACATTCTTGCCTGTTGCTGCCTTAAGCTTTGCAGCGATTGCGTCAACAACGGGCTGGCAGTCTCTCGGGAACAGCTTTACCTGATCCTCGGTAGCCTTGTTAGAGCCTAACAGACCGTAATTCTCGTTGTAACCGCTTCCATCAACAGAAGCGTTCATGATCTCGTCAAGTCCGAGAACGATATCTGCTCCTGCAGCCTTGAGGATACGCTTTGTTCTTGCACGTGTGTGGATATCACAACAAAGAACATTCTTTGTGTAATCAAGAACTGCCTTGGGATTATTAGCAAATATTATCTCACAATCTGCGCCGCTTTCACGAATGAGAGACTCGTAGTATTCTACATAGTCAACACCTGTGAATGTATGCTTTTCATAGCCAAAAAGCTCACGGTACTTTGCCAGTGTAAGCACATCGGTGTAGGGATTGATGCCCTTTTCGTCAAGTGCGTCAAGGCTTACAAGATGGTTTCCTACCTCGTCAGATGGATAGGATAGCATGAGAACTACCTTCTTTGCGCCCTTTGCAATACCTCTGAGGCAGATTGCAAAACGATTACGGCTGAGGATGGGGAAAATAACTCCGACAGTCTCTCCGCCGAACTTTGTTCTGACATCCTTTGCAATGTTATCGACAGAAGCGTAATTGCCCTGTGCTCTTGCAACGATAGCCTCTGTCATCGCAACGATATCTCTGTCACGGATCTCAAAGCCATCATCCTTGGCTGCCTCGAGGACGGAATTCGTAACTATCTCTACGATATCATCACCACTTCTGATGATTGGCGCCCTCACACCTCTTGATACAGTACCGATCATACGGCTCATAATGAACACTCCTTATAATTAAATACAACTGATTGCCTCAATCGCAACTCATATTTTATCACATTTCATTTGATTTTTCAATAGTATTTTGTATTTTTTTGCTGTTTCAGCATTTTTTACACAATATGCTTTTTTTAGATATACTATATTGTTAGAAAAAACCGCCTCTGATATACAAAGGCGGTCCAAAAAACTCAATAAGGCAGCTCAAAATTGGTGAACACCCATCTGCCGTCCTGCTTTACAGCATTGTATACATACTCCTCCTCCACAGTTTCACCGTTTTCATAGCCATAGGTATTGTATGCGGTAAACTCTGCGGTATCTCCGATAAGGAGGGTCAGCTCATATTCAGTACCGACATAGAAGATATCCGAGCCTCTGGCCCCATCCGAGGTGTACAGCTTTCCGTCGGGACCGTCCCGATAAAAAGAGCTGTCCATAAGCGAGTTGATTATCTCCATCGAAAAATAGCAGCTCAGCGCGTCTATAAGCTCCATCTTTGTGTCAAGGCGCTCATCCGTCACCATATAGAACGGATACATCTCGCCGTCCACCTCAAACTCCAGCACGTTTTCATAGGAGCATGGCAGACTGCTTAACGCAAAATAGCCGTAAAGCTCGTTCGCAACGGCAAATATCTCCTCAGGCTCCTGTGTAGAGGGATCCATCTGCTCAAATCCGACAGTCTCAGGGAGCAAAGCGTATCTGTCCTCGCTAAGATAGTAGCGATACACCGAAGCGCCATCCTCTGCAATATAGAAATCGCACATATAATACAGCGCACCCTCATACTCATCGTAGCAGGAAACAGCATGATAAACAGCGCCATTCATCTCCGTAGTGGCGCCCGTACTCTGGAATATGTAGACCTTATCCTTCTGCGGAAGCCCGAGATACTCATTGTCAAATGCGGTTATCATCTCAGCGTAAGCGTCCGTCTGCTCCGAAGTACCATCAGCCTCAGCTGTCACAGGGGGCGGAAGCGTTTCCTGTGTTTCTGCCACAGGTGAGTCCTCTGTAACCACCACAACAGGAGCTGAGCTTTCCTCACTGCTCTCTTCTGCCAAAGAGGTCTGCACCGCATCCTCGGTCTGCTTTGCTTCGACACTTTCCTTTAAAGGGGTGCTGCTTTGCTGCGCATCTCCTCCGCACCCCGTCATAAGCAGACAAGCGCAGAACATCAGGCATAATGTTCTTTTCATAATACCTCCAAACTACACATAAAAACAGGGCGATGCACAGGCACGCCCTGTTAAAGACATGGGATCAAAGCTGGCTGTCAACTTCCTCGGCAACCTCTTCAACCTCTTCGATAAGCTCCTTATTTACCTCGGCGATAGCTTCTGCAGCCTCTGCCGCTGTATCGGAGATACATTCTTCTGCATCGTCGAAGTCAAAATCCTCGTCGTCCAGCCACTCAGTATCATCCCACTCATCGTAGTAGTCTTCTTCGTTTTCCTTTTCAAGCTTCTTCTTTGTAAGAATTGCAGCTGCCGCAACGCCGCCTGCTACCGCAAGCAGTCCAACCAGTGCAATACCAAAACCTTTGCTCATGGTGATATCCTCCTGAAATATACATTAAGAAATCAATGTTACAGTTACAGTATATACCTTCTTATAAATTTTTTCAAGTATCGGAGCGTATTTTTAGTTAAATACTCCAAAAAAATCACATATTTCCTGTCATATTCATCAAAACAGAAATCGCTGCTATCGGAGCAGTTTCACAGCGTAGTATGCGCTTGCCAAGAGACACAGGAACGATCCCGTGCTTCTCAAGCTTTTCAGCCTCCTGCCGCTCAAAGCCGCCCTCGCTGCCTATGATGATATCTATATTCTGCCCGAGCTTTGCAGCAACATCCCTCAATGGAAGCTCTGCGCACTCATAAAACAGTATACCCGTATTTTCCGAAGGGATCATATCAAACAATGCGGAAAATTCCACCGCCTCATGCACCTGTGGTATGACACCTCTGCCGCACTGCTTTGCCGCTTCATAAGCTATCCTGCGGTAACGCTCGGTCTTTTTGGCAAGCTGCTTTTTATCCGGACGGGAAACACATCTTTTTGAAAAAAACGGAACTATTTCACAAGCGCCGCACTCGACCGCCTTTTGTACGATAAATTCCATCTTATCGCTTTTGGGCATAGCCTGAAAAAGCCTGAGACGGACTGTAGGTTCAGCTTCGTTCCTGGTTTTTTCCAGCAGATCAAAAACACACTCGCCGCCCGCCGAGGAAAGCTGCCCGAGATAGTCCGTGCCCTTGCCGTCGCAGATGACGGCATAGTCTCCCTCTCTCATGCGAAGCACCTGTACAGCGTGCTTTGCATCCTCGCCCGAAAGCACAGCAACTGTTTCCGATATATTTTCCGTAAAAAAGCGGGGATATCTCCATCGCTCCATTTTTATCTCAAGCTCTGCCTGTGACATAGTATCTCTCCTTGACTTTTTAATATACTTCAGTTCCAGCCGTATGCGCCGTTCTGCCCGAAAAGCTCCTCCACCTTCCTGCGCAGTCCGCCATGCCTTGGCAGGCTCAGACTGCCATCCGACTTAAGTATCTTTTCTGCAAGGTCATCCACCTCTGAAAGCACCTCGGCGTCATCCGCAATATCTGCGACCTTAAGTGGCGGAAGTCCATGCTGCTGTCTGCCGAAAAAGTTACCGGGTCCTCGAAGCGCAAGATCAAGCCGTGCTATCTCAAAACCGTCGTTAGTCTTCACCATCGCATCGGTGCGTGCCTTCGTATATTCGCTGCCGTTATCCGTCATAAGAACGCAGTAGGACTGCTCGCTTCCACGTCCCACACGTCCTCGCAGCTGATGAAGCTGTGAAAGCCCGAACTGCTCCGCATTTTCGATAAGCATGACATTAGCATTAGGCACATCCACGCCTACTTCTATAACAGTCGTGGACACAAGCAGCTTAAGCTCGTTTTCTCTGAAACGGCGCATCACTTCATCCTTGTCCGACTGCTTCATTCTGCCATAAAGAAGTCCCGCAGGAATATCACGGAACTCTCCCTCGCAAAGGCGGTTGTAGTATTCTATCGCACTTGCCTTTTCACTGCGGACGTTTTCGCTCTCCTCCACAAGAGGACACACGATATATGCCTGCCGTCCCTCTGCGATATGCTTTTTGATAAAATTATATATCCTCGGACGGAACGAAGTGTCCACCGCATAGGTCTTGACAGGAAGCCTGCCCACGGGCATCTCGTCAAGCACCGAAACATCAAGATCGCCGTACACGATCATGGCAAGCGTTCTCGGGATAGGCGTCGCCGACATCGCCAGCACATGGGGGTTTGCACCCTTTTCGGCAAGCGCCGAGCGCTGTGCCACTCCGAAGCGGTGCTGCTCGTCCACGATAACAAGCCCCGGATCTTTCATCACCGAGCTTTTCTGTATCAGCGCCTGAGTTCCCACCAGCACATTTATCTCACCGTCTGCCGCTGCCCTGCGGACCTCGGATTTCTGCTTCGCAGTCATGCTGCCCGAAAGCAGCTCGACTCTCACCCCAAGATGCGAAATCATATTGCTGAATGTCGCATAATGCTGACGTGCCAGCACCTCGGTAGGCGCCATCACCAGGGTCTGATATCCGTTCAGATGCGAAAAGTACGCCACTGCCGCCGCAACCAGCGTCTTTCCTGCGCCGACATCGCCCTGAAGCAGCCTGTTCATAGGCTCATTCCGCTGCATATCAGCAATACATTCCGCCACCGCACGCTGCTGTGCACCCGTAGGACTGAACGACAATGCCGCATAGAAGGCTTCAAGACTCTTGTCCTGCATAACAGCACCGCTCATCTCTCTGCTGCGCTCCCTCATAAGCGAAAGCCCCAGTTTAAGCGTCAGAAGCTCTTCAAAAACCAATCTGCGGCGTGCTTCGACATACTCCTTGCGGCTTTTCGGGAAGTGTATCTTACGCACTGCCTCCTCGCAGCCGCAAAGCGAATATCGCTGCCGTATATCCTCAGGCAAGGATTCTTGATATTTCACCATCGAAAGCGCCGTTTTCATGTTTGCGGACACCATGTTGTTGGTAAGCCCCGCAGTCAGCGGATATTTCGGGAGAAGCCCGCCCTCATGCGGTTTCACAAACATCGGCGAGGACACCTGAAGCCCGATAAGATCTCCGCTTATCCTGCCATAAAACAGGTACTCCTCATTTTCTGCAAGCTTTTCAAAGGTGTATTTCGCATTGAAGAACACGGCAGTGATACTTCCCGTTCCGTCTGTGAGCACTGCCTTGTATATCGCCATTTTGGAATAGCTGCTGAAAGGCGCAGACTTCCTTGCCACAAACGCACGAAAGGCGCAGACCTCGCCGGGCTGCACCTGTGCTATCGTAAGCGGCGCAGTGAAGTCAACATAATCCCGAGGATATAGCTCGGTAAGCTGCTCCACCGTTTCCACGCCTATTTTTTTGTATAATTCCGCTCTTTTGGGACCAACGCCCTTAAGATATGTGATGTCCATTATTCAACAGAAATGATATAGTAGTATACAGGCTGTCCGCCGTTCACCAGTACAATGTCTATATTGTCGCTGATCTTCGCACGGAGCTTCTCATAAGCCTCGTTTGCGTCCTCGTCGCTCACATCAGAGCCGTAGATCACGGTGATAAAGCTGCTGGAGCCGTTCACAAGGCGCTTTGTAAGCTTCACCATAGCCTTTGTTACATCAGCCTCTGTGAATACGATCTTACCGTTATCCATAGCAAGTATCTCGCCCTGCTTTATCTTGTGACCATCGTATTCACTGTCACGCACTGCGAAGGTGATCTGACCGCTCTGCACTCTGCCCAGCGCATCTGTCATGCCGCTTCTGTTTGTCTTGAAGTCGGAATCGGGATCATACGCCATCATTGCAGATATACCCTGAGGGATAGTTCTGGACTGGAGAACGCATACGTTCCTGTCAGCAAGCTTTACAGCCTGCTCAGCAGCCATGATGATATTCTTGTTGTTGGGGAGAACGAATACATTGTGTGCGGGAGTCTGTCCGATAGCCTCAAGGATATCCTCGGTAGAGGGATTCATTGTCTGTCCGCCACGAACGACATTATCAACGCCCAGGTCACAGAAAAGTGCCTCAACACCTGCGCCTGCCGCAACCGCAACAAATCCCACATCCTTCTCGGGAGGTACGGGAGCCTTTCTGTTGGTCTGTGCAGCCTCGTCAGCCTTGATGATATTATTGTGCTGCTCGCGCATATTCTCTATCTTCATCTTGGTAAGCTCACCGAACTTCAGACCCTCCTCGATAGCCTTACCGGGATGGTTGGAGTGAACGTGAACCTTGATTATCTCATCATCATCCACCACAACTACACAGTCACCGATAGTCTCAAGGAATGCCCTGAGTGCGGTAGCATCCTTTGCGCCCTGCTTTTTCAGGACGATGAACTCTGTGCAGTATGCAAATGTTATCTCCTCGGAGGAGCCTGTAGCAGCAGCCGCAACAGCAACAGGTCCAACAGGCTTTACAGCGTCCTGTGCCTCAATAATGCTGCCGCCGCCGATGACCTGCATCATACCCTCAAGGATAACGATAAGGCCACGGCCACCTGCGTCAACTACACCTGCTTTTTTAAGCGCAGGGAGCATCTCGGGAGTCTTTTCAAGAGTTTTTTCAGCCTCAGCGATATATGCCTTCAAGAACTCAGCCGCATCGCCGCCCTCAACTCCGAGAGATACCGTATTCTCATAAGCTTCTCTTGCAACTGTTAGGATGGTACCCTCTGTTGGCTTCATAACGGACTTATAAGCTGCGTCAACACCAAGCTTGAAAGCCTCGGACAGCGCCTTTGCATCTGCCTCTGTCTTTCCTGCAAGTCCCTTTGAAAGCCCTCTGAATATAAGTGACAGGATAACGCCCGAGTTTCCTCTGGCACCTCTAAGCATAGCAGAAGCGACCGCCTTTGCCGCATCACCCGCACCAACTGCGTCGCTTGCCTTTTTCATCTCGGCAAGAGCGTTGCCGATAGTCATGGACATGTTTGTACCCGTGTCTCCGTCGGGGACAGGGAATACGTTAAGCTCGTCCACAGCCTGTCTCTGATTTGAAATGTTGTTAGCTCCCGAAATAACCGCATCTCTGAAGAGCTTTCCTGTAATCATCATTTTTTAAAAAGATCCTTCCTGAATTATATTGTTAAGATTTATGCTGTTATGTTCTGATACCGTCAACATAGACATTGACCTTTTCGACAGATATGCCGGTGCTTTCTTCAACTGTATAGCGCACCTTGTTCATTATGCTCCTTACCACAGCGCCGACATTCACGCCGTACATCACCGTGATATGAAGATCCACGACAAGCTTGTCCTTGCCCACACGCACAGTGATACCCTTTGTAGCCTGCTCCTTGTCCTTTGTAAACGGAAGCGAAGCCATAACGGTCTGCTTAGGGCTGCTGATATTCATCTGCACCACGCCAAAGCAATTGGTCACCGTATTGCTGATAAGGGACATAAAATATTCCTGAGATACCGTGATCTCGCCAATGTGATTTTTCACTCTTATCATATTATATCCTCCTTTATCCGATATTGTAATTATTTACACAAAATGTATACTTTGCTCTGTCGGTATGCAAACCGAAGTAAAATTAAGCGGGAAATATCTGGCTGCGGCATTTGCAGTCTCCTCGTCATCAAACACGCCGAAAACAGCCGCTCCGCTGCCCGTAAGCAAAGCGCCTCTTGCACCGTGCCGCATAAGCTCTGCCTTGAGCAGTTTTATACGGTTATCGGAATACAGCACCTCAAAGGTATTGTACATCCGCCCCTCAAAGCTGCCGCCAAGCTGCGAAGCAAACTCGTTGATAGCATCTCTGGGCGGGATCGGAGTGACATCAAACTTTGCATAGGCTTCCTTCGTGACGCAGGTAAAGTCAGGCATCACGACCAGAAAAACACAGCGCTTTATCTGCGGAGCAGACGATATCACCTCGCCTATGCCCCTGCATTTCTTTGTGCCGCCCGTAAGGCAGAACGGCACATCTGCACCAAGCCCCGAAGCAATATCATGCAGCTTTTCCACGCTTAAGGCGTTGTTGAAATATCTGTTCATCGCTGTCAGCACTGCAGCGGCATCCGAACTTCCGCCTCCCATACCTGCACCGCTGGGGATACGCTTCTGTATACGGATATCCACACGTGCCTTTACGCCTGCCGCATCAAGATATCTTTGCGCAGCCTTGTATGCTATATTGCTTTCATCCGAGGGAATGCGAGGCACATCACAGGAAACAGTAATACCCTCTCCCTCTGTAATATTGATATCCAGCACATCCGACAGGGAAACGCTCTGCATCACCGTTTCAAGCAGGTGATAACCATCGCTGCGCCTGCCTGTGATGTCAAGATACAGATTAAGCTTTGCGTCAGCAGTAACGATCACTTTTTGATCTCCTCAATAAATTCTCTTATACGACCCAGGGCCGTTGTAAGGTGCTGCACCGAATAAGCGTAAGACACTCTTACAAAGCCCTCTCCGCTCTCACCGAATGCGCTGCCCGGAACGACCGCAACTTTCTTGTCATAGATAAGCCGCTCGCAGAACTCTGCCGAAGTCATGCCCGTGGACTTTATGCAGGGGAACACATAGAATGCTCCCTCAGGCTCAAAGCAATCCAGGCCCATGTCATTAAAGCCCTTTACAAGCAGCCTGCGGCGCATATCGTATTCTTCTATCATCTTATCCACTTCCTCACGGCATTTCGTCATGGCAACTATGGCAGCAAACTGGCTGACCGTGGGGCTGGACATTATGCAATACTGATGGAGCTTCAGCATCTGCTTCATTATCGGCTGAGGTCCTGCGGCATAGCCCAGTCGCCAGCCTGTCATGGCAAATGCTTTTGAGAAGCCGTTTATCACGATAGTGCGCTCTTTCATGCCCTCTATCTCGGCGATGGAAACGTGCTTTTCTCCGTTGTATGTCATCTCGGAGTAGATCTCGTCAGACAGCACCATGATATCAGTGCCACGAAGCACATCGGCGATCTCCTCAAGATGGTCACGGCGCATTACAGCACCTGTGGGATTATTAGGGAAAGGAAGCACCAGCAGCTTTGTACGGGGCGTTATCTTCTCCTTAAGTGCCTGTGCTGTAAGACGGAAGTTATCCTCACGCTTTGTGACGATAGGCACGGCTGTGCCGCCGCACACCGTAACAAGCGGCGAGTAGCAGACAAAGCTCGGCTCGGGCACAAGTACCTCGTCGCCCTCGGCTATCATTGTACGGAACGCCATATCGATAGCCTCTGAGCCGCCGACAGTGATTATTATTTCCTTTTCGGGGCTGTATTCAGTATGAATGGTCTCTTTGAGATATTCGGAAACCACTCTTCTCAGCTCAATAAGACCGCTGTTTGCGGTGTAGGCTGTTCTGCCCTTTTCAAGTATCCTGATGGCCTCCTTGCGTGCTGCCCAGGGCGTCTTGAAATCAGGCTCGCCGACGGAAAGGGATATTACGCCCTCCACCGACTGTGCAATGTCAAAAAACTTTCTTATTCCCGAGGGCTGTATGCCCTTGATACGCTCGGGAAGTATCTTGTCATAATCTATCACGGAGATACAAGGCTCCTTTCGTCAGTCGTATCCTCGCTGAATACATGGTTCTTCTCCTTGTATCTCTTGAGAATGAAGTGTGTTGCGGTGGAGATAACGCCCTCCAGCGCAGAAAGCCTTTCGGAAACGAAAAGTGCGACCTTTCTCAGGCTGGTTCCCGTAACGGTGACGGAAAGATCATAAGCACCGCTCAGCAGGAACACGCTGTCCACCTCTTCGTACTCCATAATGGTATGTGCAAGGTCGTCAAAGCCCTTACCCTTCATGGGAGCTACCTTTATCTCGATTATGGCAGTTACACGGGTCTCGTCTGCACTCTCTTCGTTTATGATAGCGGTATAACCCATGATTATACCATCGTCCTCAAGCTGTTTTATCTGTGCGGCGGCCTCTGCCTCTGTAATGCCCAGCATAGTGGCTATTTCCGCATTGGAAAGTCTTGCATTCTGTCTTAATAGATCCAGCAGCTTGTTCATAGTATTTTCCTCCGTATATTTAAATTTTTATGAATATCGGCTGTTTTTTGCTGAAAACGCAGATCTCGGAAAAACCGATCTCCCTCAGTCCCTCAAGACACTGCGGGATATCCGCTCCCACGTCCTCTGCACGATGGGCGTCAGAGCCTACGGTTATCATCCTGCCGCCCCTGTCGCGGTAGCGTTTCACATACTCCATGCCTGGCATAGGTACGTGCAGGCCCTTGCGTATGCCCGAAGAGTTCACCTCAAGGGCGATATCCTTTTTTATGATGGTATCCAGTATCTTGTCGATAACGGAACAATAGCGTGTGATATCAAGCTCGCCTCCGCCGACATCACCGCTTATGAATCTCAACGGAAATGTAAGATGCGAAAGAGAACAGAAGCGTCCCCACTCCGCAAGAGCAAGAAGCTCCTCAAAATACTCGTCAAGATATGCATATTTCACCGTATCGTCATCAGGCAGACGGTCAACACGGGCATAACTTTTAGTACGATGCTGTGAACCAAGCACGAAATCATAATCGTATCTTTCAAGTATAGCCTCTGCCTGCGGCAGGTCATACAGCGCCTGTCCAAGCTCTGCGCCGAAATACACGTTCATCCTGCCCTCGTACTCAGCCTTAAGCCTGCGGTAAACCTCGAGTGACTTTTCCATAGCCTCGGCATAGCCCCAGCTGGAGAGCTTCTCGTTTTCGATATGGTCGGTGAGCGTGAAGTGCTTTATCCCAAGTTCAAACGCACGACGTGCCATAGTTTCGGGCGAGTCATTGCCGTCAGGAGAGAGCGTAGAGTGGATATGGCAATCCACGGGTATGATATTTGTCATCTGTTCTTTGTCCAATTTCTTTTGTCCTTTGTTTTTGTCTGTCACGCAAAAATTTACACATAAATATTATTCTGCGGACGGTTTTTTTATTATTTTATCACAAATTTTTCAATTTGTCTATGAATACATTTACTTTTTGCAAATTTTTTAGTATAATAGATAAGAAATATAAAAAAACAAGGTACGCGGACGGAGATTTTATACAATATTCCGCCCCGCAGAACAGGAGGAAACTATAATGAGAGCAGTAGTAGCTGTTATCGGTAAGGACACCGTAGGTATTCTGGCAAAGGTGAGCGGCATCTGCGCAGAGTGCAAGGCAAACGTAATGGACGTTACACAGACCATCATGCAGGATCTGTTCGCCATGACGATGATGATCGAGATATCCAATCTCACCATCGAGTACATCGACTTTGCAGACAAGCTTACAGACGCAGGCAAGGAGATGGGACTCCAGGTGCACGTTATGCACGAGGACATCTTCAACGCCATGCACAGAATATAAGTGCTTAAATAACAGAAACTAAGGAGTAAACTATGCTTAATACAGGCGATATTCTTGAAACCATAAAGATGATACAGGAAGAGAACCTTGATATCCGCACCATCACCATGGGTATCTCGCTTCTTGACTGTATCGACAGCGATGAAAACCGTGCCTGCGACAGGATCTACGAGAAGATGATGCGCAAAGCTGAAAATCTTGTAAAGACAGGCGAGGACATCGAAAAGCAGTACGGCATCCCGATAATCAACAAGAGAATTTCAGTAACACCTATCTCCATCGTTGCAGCCGCAACAAGAAGCAAGAACCCCGTGAAGTTTGCAAAGACCCTCCAGCGTGTAGCGGAAGGCACAGGCGTAAACTACATCGGCGGCTACTCCGCTCTTGTACATAAGGGCTACGCCGCAGGCGATCTGGAGCTCATCAACTCCATCCCCGAGGCCATGGCAGAGACCAGCAACGTATGCTCCTCCGTAAACATCGGCTCAACCAAGGCAGGTATCAACATGGACGCTGTTTCCATGATGGGTAAGGTGATCTACGACGCAGCAGCCGCAACAAAGGATAATTTCTGCTTCGGCGCAGCAAAGATAGTGGTATTCTGCAACGCTCCCGAGGATAACCCCTTCATGGCAGGCGCATTCCACGGCGTGGGAGAATACGACACCGAGATCAACGTTGGCGTTTCGGGTCCCGGCGTAGTACGTGCTGCTATCGCAAAGCACCCCGAGGCAAACATGACAGAGATCGCAGATATAATCAAAAAGACCGCATTCAAGATAACAAGAATGGGTCAGCTCGTTGGTACAGAGGCAAGCCGCCGTCTCGGCGTTCCTTTCGGAATAGTTGACCTGTCCCTCGCTCCCACCCCCGCTGTCGGCGACTCCGTTGCACATATCCTTGAGGAGATCGGTCTTGAAAGCTGCGGCACCCACGGCACTACTGCCTGCCTCGCTATGCTCAACGATGCAGTAAAGAAGGGCGGCGTAATGGCTTCTTCACACGTCGGCGGACTTTCAGGCGCATTCATCCCCGTATCCGAGGATGCAGGCATGATCGACGCTGCGGTATGCGGTGCTCTCTCTCTCGAGAAGCTTGAGGCAATGACCGCAGTATGCTCGGTAGGTCTTGATATGATCTGTATCCCCGGTGATACTCCCGTAGACACCATTTCCGCTATCATAGCCGACGAGGCTGCTATCGGTATGGTCAACTCCAAAACAACAGCTGTCCGTGTTATTCCTGCCATCGGCATGAAGGAAGGCGATATGCTGGAATTCGGCGGTCTGTTCGGAAGCGGTCCCGTAATGAAGATCAACAAGTTCTCCTCCTCCAAGTTTATCAGCCGTGGCGGAAGAATACCCGCTCCTATGCAGAGCCTTA
Organism: Oscillospiraceae bacterium; assembly: GCA_017461565.1. Classification (GTDB taxonomy): domain Bacteria; phylum Bacillota; class Clostridia; order Oscillospirales; family Ruminococcaceae; genus CAG-115. Next base: position 84,449 of record JAFTXQ010000002.1, on the reverse strand, counting down.
AGAACTGATAAAAAAGCTCAAAGAAAAACCACAAAAGAGCAGGAAATCACTCCTGCTCTTTTTAATTTCAGACAATATATAAAACAACCATCAGCGATATAGTCAAAAGCGATAGTTTCAACAGCAAATTTTGTCTATAATTGCTATTGAAGAATTTCAGCTTTTCGATTATTATAAGTATTGGTGCGCTTTTGCGTGGGCATATATAAATATGTATAATCAATTATAGAAAAAGGCGGGCAGAAAAATGGATTTTTTGCAGCAGATAATCGAAATGGACAAGGCCGCCGCCGCACAGACAGAAGAGGTAAGAGATGCACAGCTCAAAAAGCTGGATATCTCAAACCAGAATGCAATGAAGCGGCAGGAGGCTATAATACAGGAACAGCAGCTCCTTAAGGATGAGGCCGAAATAAAACAGGCAGAGATGCTTGAAAAGAAAAAGGCCGACTCCGCTGTGGAGCTTGATAACGGAATAAAAAAGCTTGATGATGTTTTCGATGCGCACAGAAATGAATGGCAGTCAGAAATAATCAACCGCATTACAGGAGTGTAAGCTATGTCGTTTTCGTCAAATTCCGTTATTGCCAAAGCAAGAGCAATATACGGCAGATCGCTCAAGGCGGATGACTATGCAAGACTGTGTGCAAAAGGCTCAGTGGCAGAGGCAGCGGCATTTCTCAGGCAGACCGACCGATATGCGGATGTGCTGAGTGATATCAATCCCCAGACGATACACCGAGGCAGGCTTGAGGCGCTGATAAGGCGTTCAACATTTGATATATTTGAACGTTTCCACAAGTTCGATCACAGCGACAGCCGTGTATTTTTCAAGTATATCATCATGGAGCTTGAAGCAGAACAGATTCTCACCGCACTTGAGAGCGTTGCAGGCGGCTCGGCTGACCGTTATGTTGCGGAGCTTCCGACATTTCTGCTTGAGCACGCCGAGACAGATCTTCTTGCGCTGGCAAAAGCGGAAAACTATATGGAGTTCGCACATCTGATCGAAGATACGCCATACCACAAGATACTGCGCCCCCTGCTTGTTGATGCACAGCAGACCGGCAGGATCAATATAGTCGAGTGTGAACGCAGACTTTATACGTTCTATTATTTGTCAGCACTCAGGACCGCAGACAGGACATACAAAGGCAGCGACAGGCAGACGCTCCGGCGCTCGCTGCTAAAAAGCATAGATATGGAAAACGTAGTCTCATGCTGCCGTATGAAAATGTTCGGCACGGCTCCGGAAAAGATAAAAGTTTCACTTCTTCCTTTCAGGTATCGCCTGAGAGAGGATACCATTGATCGGCTTATTCAGCTTAACGACACGGAAAAGATACAGGCGGAGCTAGAAAAGTACGGATATCGCATCAGCGGAAATCCCGAGCTTCAATCGGTGGAGCAGCTTGCCGAAACGATAAGCATGGAGCATCTGCGCAGGACGCTGAGGCTGTCACGCAACTCTGCAGCAGTATACTACTCGCTTATCGAATGTCTGAAAATAGAACAAAGAAATGTAAAAACAGCCATTGAGGGCATACGCTACGGACTAAGCAGCAGCGATATCCTCAGTATGTTGGTAATATAGAAAGGCGGTGCATTGAATGGGTATAGAAAAAATGTCACAGCTCACTGTTGAGGGGCCTCTCGGTAAGCTGGATAATGCTCTGCTGCTCTGCTGTGAAAGCAGGATGTTCCAGATGACGGAATTTTCAAATGCAGCAGCGCCCCAAAACCTCTCGCAGGAAAACCCCTATGAAATGCCGTACAACGAAATGAAAAACATGGCGGCGTCACTTAATATAACGCCTCAGCTCAAGGCTTACGACAGCATAAGCATAGAATCCCCTGAAGAGTTTGAAAAATACTGCAATGATACAGTGGGAGAGCTTGCAAAGCTGAAAGAGGAATATGATGAGATCGCTGAAGCATTGGACGAGCATCGTCGTACCGACTCTAATCTGAAGCATCTTCTGAGCCTTGATGTAAGCTTCCACGAGCTTTTCAATATGCGCTATGTAAAGGCACAGATAGGAAAACTTCCTTCAGTCAATATGCAGAAACTGGATTACTATGAAAACAAGGGGCTACACTTCATCCCCTTTGAACAGGACGGCGAATACACCTGGGGCGTTTACCTTGCCCCAAAGAATGACGCCGCCTTTGCAGATACAGTCATGAATTCTCTGTTTTTTGAAGCCACAGTGCTTCCCGATTATCTCAATGCAGACGCCGCCGAGTCCGACGCAGTGCTTGAAAAGATAATCTCAGACGAAGAACAGCTAAAAACTCTGCTGAAGCAGAAGCTGGATGACTTTACAGCAAACCATAAAGAAGAATTCCTTGCGGTGTTCAGCAAGCTGAAGCACCTTTATGAATGCTTTGAACTGAGGAAAAATGCCCTCATCTCCAACGACCGTTTTACATTCACAGGCTACTGCCCGACAAAGTCATGCACAAAACTTACAGAAAAGCTGCTGACGATAGGTGATGTAACAGCAACGGAAGTACCGCTCAAGGGAAAGGCTGCCACAGCAGATGTCCCTGTAAAGCTTAAGAACAATGTGATATTCCGTCCCTTCGAAATGTTCGTCAAGATGTACGGACTCCCCGAGTACGGCACCTTTGATCCCACTCCCTATGTAGCAGTGACATATATGCTGATGTTCGGCATAATGTTTGGCGACGTGGGTCAGGGTCTTGCGATATCGCTGCTGGGACTTATAATGAGCCGCATTTCCAAAAACGGTCTGTTCCCCATCATGACAAGGATCGGTCTTTTCTCCGCAGCCTTCGGCGTGCTGTACGGCTCTGTATTCGGAATAGAAACCATCATCGAGCCGTTCTTCCATCGTGAAAATATATGGCGTGCGCTCGGCTACACCGAACAGCCCCACAACATCTTCCAGGTGGCGACAGTGCTGCTTATCGCCGCACTATGTATAGGAATCGTGCTGATAGTCATTTCCATGACCTTCAATACAGTGCTCAATTTCCGCAGACGCAAATGGGGTGAGGCACTGTTCAGCGTCAACGGCGTATGCGGACTGGTGTTCTATATCGCACTGGTCGCAGGCGTTGCAGGTATGTTCCTGTTCGGGATCGAACTTTTCAGCCCGCTGTATATAATCGCATTCATTGCGCTGCCGCTGGTGCTGATATTCTTCAAGCATCCGCTAAGCGACCTGATCTCAGGCACGAAACACGGAGAAAAAATATCAATAGGCAACTTTATCATCGAAAACTTTATCGATCTGTTTGAGGCGGCACTTAGCTTCCTTTCAAACACCATGTCGTTCCTGCGTATCGGCGGATTTATACTCAGCCACGCAGGCATGATGCTGGTAGTGGCACAGCTTGCAGGAACCAATGTTCCCGGCGCTGAGATAACAGTCGGCACAGTGATAACCTATATCATAGGCAACCTTATCGTAATGGGAGTTGAAGGTCTACTGGTAGGAATACAGATACTTCGTCTGGAGTTCTACGAGATATTCAACCGCTTTTACAGCGGAAACGGAAAGAGCTTCCGTCCCGTCGAAATAACATTTGAATGATTTTTTGGAGGATACAAAAATGGAAATCGTAATGCTCATCGCACTTCCCCTCGTCGCAGTCGGACTTATCCTGCTGCCCCTTATGATCAACCTCAAGAGGACCAAGGATAACAAGCCCACCAACAGAAAACGTGCAGTCATCACAAATATCGCTTCCTTTATCGGCGTTATGGCGCTCATGACCATCATGCCCATGACAGGCGCATTTGCCGCAGGCGAGACCGCAGCAGTCGCTGCCGATGGCTTCACAGAAGGTATGAAGTACCTCGCTGCCGCACTCTCTACGGGTATGGCGACCATAGGTACAGGTATCGCAGTAGGAAGCGCCGCTCCCGCCGCTATCGGAGCAGTAAGCGAGAACGACAAGGCGTTCACAAAGGCGCTGATCTTCGTTGCTCTCGGCGAGGGTGTTGCTATCTACGGTCTGCTCATCTCCATCCTTATCCTGTTCGGATAATACGATATCATGAAATTCTATCTTATAAGCGATAACATAGATACCCAGATGGGTATGCGGCTTGCAGGAGTGGAGGGCGAGGTCGCCCATACATCAGAGGAAGTAAATGCGGCGCTTGACCGTGCATTTTCCGATGAAGACACCGCAGTGGTGCTTATGACAGAAAAGCTTGTAACGTTGTGCCGGGAGAGAGTATATGACCTCAAGCTCAACAGCCGCCGACCTCTTATAGTGGAGATACCCGACCGCCACGGAAACTCGGGCGTAAGCGAGGCTATCAGCCGCTATGTCAGCGAAGCAATAGGAATCAAGCTTTAACAGCAGAAAGGTAAGATCACCTTATGGATAACAATACAAAACTGGAGGCTTTCAGGCTGGCAATAAGCCAACAGGCTCAGGATGAGGCAGTTTCCCTCACAGAAGAAATGCGCTCCAGAAGAAAAGCGTCCCGTAAATATAAAAACGAGCTTGCCACGGTAGCTGTGCTGACAAGACTCAGAAATGATATGAGCCGCAGAGAGGCTGCCTTCCGCAGGGAAATGTCACGCTGTGAATACGACACTAAAAAAGCCATACTGCGACACAGAAATGAGCTTATCGAAAGCTTTTTCGTACAGACGGAAGATAAGCTGAAAGACTTCGTATGCTCCGATCAGTATCAGGACTTTTTGAAAAGATCTCTTGAAAAAATACGTGCCGCAATAGCACTTGACAATGCTACACTGATATATGCGAGAGTCTGCGATGTGGATGCCGTGCGTGCTCTCACAAGCTGTGAGGTGGCAGCGGACAACAGCATAAAACTCGGCGGACTGCGTGCGGTGTGCCGTGTAAAAAATATGCTTTGCGACGTAACGCTTGATATGGCTCTTATTGAAGAAAAAAAACGCTTCACCGAAAAAACAGAGCTAAGACTGTAACTCTCTGAAAGGAATGAACCCGATTGAATACTATTCATGCAATAAACGGCCCCGTTGTAAAAGTAGCGGCCGCTAAGGATTTCTCTATGCTGGAAATGGTGTATGTCGGCAGCAAGCGCCTTATCGGAGAGGTTATAGGCGTCAGCAGCGGCTTCACCACCATCCAGGTATACGAGAATACCGCAGGCCTTAAAATAGGCGAGCCTGTTATACCCACAGGCGCACCCGTGTGCGCAACGCTGGGTCCAGGCATAATCTCAAATATATTTGACGGCATACAGCGTCCGCTTAAGGATATGACAAAGCTTAACGGCGTATTCGTAGCCGAGGGCAGCGCCATCCCCTCGCTGGACGAGGAGCGTGAGTTTGATGTGACAGTCACCGTAAAAGCAGGCGACAAGCTTGCAGGCGGCGATGTATACTGCACCTGCCCTGAAACTGCCCTCATCACACATCGCTGTATGGTACCGCCGAATGTCAGCGGCACAGTATCCTTCGCCGCCGAAAACGGCAGATACAAAGTAAACGACGTTATCATCAGGATCACTCTTGACGATGGCACAGAGCTGCCGCTCACTATGGTACAGAAATGGCCCATCAAGCAGAGCAGACCCGTTGCAAAGCGCCTGCCGATAAGCAGACCTCTTATAACAGGTCAGCGTGTCATCGACACGATCTGCCCTATCGCAAAGGGTGGCACTGCTGCTATCCCAGGCGGCTTCGGTACAGGAAAGACCATGACCCAGCATCAGCTTGCCAAGTGGTGCGATGCAGATATCATCGTATACATCGGCTGCGGCGAGCGTGGAAACGAGATGACTCAGGTACTTGAAGAGTTCTCAGAGCTTATAGACCCCAAGTCCGGCAGACCGCTCACCGACAGAACAGTGCTTATCGCAAATACCTCAAATATGCCTGTTGCCGCACGTGAGGCGTCTATATACACGGGTATAACCCTTGCGGAATACTACCGTGATATGGGATATCACATCGCAATAATGGCAGACTCCACCTCCCGTTGGGCTGAGGCTCTCCGTGAGATATCGGGACGACTTGAGGAAATGCCCGCCGAGGAGGGCTTCCCCGCATATCTTCCTTCCCGTCTCTCCGACTTCTACGAGCGTGCAGGCTATGTCGAGACGCTTAACGGCAAGGAGGGCAGCGTGACCATTATCGGTGCCGTATCGCCTCAGGGAAGCGATTTCTCCGAGCCTGTTACTCAGAACACCAAACGATTTGTCCGCTGCTTCTGGGCACTGGACAAATCTCTCGCTTATGCTCGTCACTACCCCGCAATCGACTGGAACAACAGCTACAGCGAATATCTCGATGATCTTGCTGATTTCTACACCCAAAACGTCGGCGGAGAGTTCATGCAGCTGCGCCGTGAGATATCCAATATACTGCTTGAGGAAAACAAGCTGATGGAGATAGTAAAGCTTATAGGTGCGGATGTACTTCCCGATGACCAGAAGCTCAGCATAGAGATAGCAAGAGTGGTGCGTGTAGGCTTTTTACAGCAGAACGCTTATCACAAGGACGACACCTATGTTCCGCTCGAAAAGCAGATGCTGATGATGAAGGCTATATGCAAGCTGTACAAGCTTTCGCTTGTTGCAATAAAAAGCGGAGTTCCCATATCCGAAATAACGGCGCTCGGCTTCTTTGACAGGCTTATAAAGATGAAATATGATATCCCCAACGACAGACCTGAAATGTTCGTGCAGTGCTTCAGACAAATGGACGAGGCATTCCGCACACTTTCTGTCTGAGGGCAAAGGAGAATAACATGAGCTTACAATACATGGGGCTTAAGGATATAAACGGTCCTCTGGTGGCGCTGGAGGGCGTTTCAGGCGTAGCCTTCGACGAGATCGCTTCCATCCGCCTTGACGACGGCACAGAACGCATTGGACGTGTTGTAGAGATGCAGGGTGACCGTGTTATACTTCAGGTTTTTGAAGGTACCAACGGCATTTCCCTCGCAAACACCAGAACGGTATTCTCCGGCAAGCCTCTTGAAATCCCCCTCGCTACCGAAATGCTGGGGCGTGTGTTCAGCGGTGCCGGCAAGCCTATCGACGGACTGGGCCCTGTTTTCCCTGAAAAAATGGGAGATGTAAACGGCCAGGCACTTAATCCCGTTGCAAGACAATATCCCAGAAACTATATCCACACGGGAATATCTTCAATAGATGCACTTATGACCCTTATACGTGGACAGAAGCTGCCGATCTTTTCAGGCTCGGGTCTGTCGCACAACAAGCTTGCTGTGCAGATAGTTAAGCAGGCAAAGCTTGCTGATGAGAGCGGAGCGGATTTTGCCGTGGTGTTTGCGGCAATGGGCGTACAGAACGATGTTGCCGAGTACTTCCGCCGATCGTTTGAAGAAACGGGCGCTATCGAGCGTGTTGCGATGTTCCTGAACCTCTCCAACGACCCTATTATCGAGCGTATCCTTACCCCGATGTGCGCACTTACAGCGGCTGAATACCTCGCTTATGAGAAGAATATGCACATCCTCGTCATCATGACGGATATGACATCCTACGCCGAAGCGCTGCGTGAATTCTCCTCCTCCAAGGGAGAGATCCCCGGCAGAAAGGGTTATCCGGGATACCTTTACTCCAACCTTGCGGCACTGTACGAGCGTGCAGGCGTTGTAGAGGGCAGCACCGGCTCGGTAACACAGATACCCATACTCACCATGCCCAACGACGATATAACGCATCCCATTCCCGACCTTACGGCATATATAACAGAGGGACAGATAGTATTCGACCGTGACCTTGACCAGCGAGGCATATACCCGGGTCTTTCGGTGCTGCTGTCACTGTCACGACTCATGAAAGACGGTATCGGCGAGGGCTACACAAGAGCCGATCACTCCGCTGTGTCCAACCAGCTCTTTGCCGCTTATGCAAAAGTGCAGGACGCACGCTCGCTTGCTTCGGTCATCGGCGAAGAGGAGCTTTCCGAAAACGACCGCAAATATATGGAGTTCGGCAGACTGTTTGAAGAGCATTTCCTGAAGCAGGATTTCGATGAAAACCGTACCATGGACGAAACTCTCGATCTCGGCTGGGATCTTCTCTGCTCGCTTCCGAGAAACGAGCTTGACCGTATCGACGACAAGCTGCTTGATGAAATGTACGACCCCGAAAAAGCAAAGCGCTTTACTGAAAATAATGCCTTTTCGGAGATCGCAGCTCCCGAAGAAAAATAACAAAGCCGAAAGGAGCGTATTGATTTGGCAGAACAGATCTTCCCGACCAAGGGAAACCTATTAAAAGCAAAGCGCTCCCTGCGTCAGGCAAAGATGGGCTACGAGCTGATGGACAGAAAGCGCAATATTCTGATAAGAGAGATGGTAGAGCTTACAGATGAAGCAAAGCTTCTGCGTGAGAGCATCGACAGCACGTACACCGCAGCGTATAGGGCGCTCCAGCGTGCAAATATCTCAATGGGCGTAGTCAGCGATATCGCAAAGACGTTCCCTGTTGACAGCTCGCTCAGACTTAACGTGAGAAGCGTCATGGGCGTGGAGCTTCCCAAGCTGTCCGCAGAAAAGCAGGAGTACGAGCTGCACTACGGTATGCACCGCACCAACTCCGCCTTTGACGAGGCATACATCTGCTTCAGCAAGGCAAAGGAGATCACCGTAAAGCTTGCGGAGACCGAAAACAGCATCTACCGCCTGGCGATAGCCATAAAAAAGACGCAGAAGCGTGCAAACGCCCTGAAAAACATAATGATCCCGAAATTTGAAAACATGGTGAGATTTATCACCAACGCCCTTGAGGAAAAGGAGCGAGAAGAGTTCTCAAGACAAAAGGTCATCAAAAAGGCGAAGCTTAAAAAGCAATAAGATAACGGCGCATATCGTGGGATATGCGCCGTGGTTTTTTATTCGTTTTTTAACGCTTTATAACAATCTATTATTTCAACAACAGAAGCGATCTCACGGTCATTCAGTCCCTCGACCGATACCGTTTGTGTCCGTGGCATATCCAGAAGATAATCAGTCGATACCGAAAACAACAGCGAAAGCTCTACAATATATTGCGTTGACGGAACAGTAATTCCCATTTCCCATGCGTTTACGCCAGAACGTGTGACCCCTAACTTCTTTGCAAGCTCAGCCTGTGTAATTCCCTGCTTTTCACGAAGTATCTTTATCTTATCAGCGATCATCGGCTATCACTCCCTTGTGATATTATTGTACAACGATCCTTTGGATATTTCACTATCAAAATGATATTTTTGCTTGACAAGCTTGAAACATCGTGATATAATTTAATAAACCAAAGCAATTGGTTTATTAAATTCAGGAGGTAAATATTTATGAAAAAGGTAAAACGTATATTGGCGATCGTTCTGGCTGCGATCACAACTATCACAGCAATTTCAATTGTAGCCAACGCAGGTATAGCAGATACAGCCAAAAGCATCACAAGCGGAAAAGCAGTAACAACAACACTCTATAATTATTATGACTGCGCCGATTATAAGATCAATGTTGCCAAAAGCGGCATACTTAAACTTGATATAACTGCTGAAATCGAACACTGCAATATTTATGTGTACGATGTTAATGGCAATAAAATCCCTGTTGCTGATGCAACACTTACTTCAAGTAATTGGACAGATAAACAAAAAGGAGACTCTTATTTTTACAGCAAATGGAATTCTGTAACAGAGAAGTTTATCGGCACAATAAGCTATGGCGTCAGCAAAGGAACTTATTATATACGGATTGAAAGAGTTTCTTCTAAAGGTGACGGTAATTTAAAGCTTACCGCAACCTATCCCACATCATCCACAGCATCAAAGGGCAAAATATCTTATCTCAGCGTTACGGTAAACAAAGGCTCAACACTTCAGCTTGGTGCGGTAGTATCTCCCTCCGGAAGTAAAGTTACATGGAAATCCAGTAAACCTTCAATAGCTACCGTATCATCAAACGGCAAGGTAACAGCTAAAAAGAAAGGCTCGACCCTGATAACCGCAAAGTGCGGAACCAAAAGCCAGAAGATAAAAATTATCGTAAAATAATCAATATCCCCGAGCAAAGCTCGGGGAGTTTGTGCTTTTTATAACAACGACCGCCCCCGATACCGAGGGCGGTCGATCATTATTCGGAAAGCTTTTCCTGCTGCTCATCTGATGGCCCATCACCATTCTTTTTAAGCCTTATCTTTGACATATTCCGTATGCGTGCCCAGATGAATGCCATAAGCACCAGCAGAAGCTCGGGTATGGTCTGCCACAGACGGGATACCACCGAGATTATCATAGCCTCGCTCTCGGGCATTATCAGCATAAGCCCTGCCACTATGATGCCCTCACGCACTCCGAGACCCGAAGGTGCGAATATCGCAAGGATACCCATGATAGCCGAAACGCCCCATATTCCCGCACAGAACAGCAGATGCGACATTTCCACCGCAGGATAGATGGACTTTGTAAGGATAAAGAAGCCAACGCCGATTATCAGCCAGTTTCCGATGAACAGAAGCACGACCTTCAGCATCTGCGAATACTTCATCGGTATCTCAAGGTTTTTCTTGAACAGCTTGCCGATGATACGCAGGAAAAAATTGATTATCTTCGGATGTATGCACACGAAGAAAGCAACTATCAGCAACAGCGTTATCCACTTGTAGTTTTCAAGCAGCTCGTTCGGGAAGAAGAACAGCGACACGATGAAAAGCATCGCCGCACCCAGCAACGTGCAGACATTCTCGATGAAGAAGCAGACTGTTACCTTGGGCAGCGGAGCGTCCTCCTCCTTATAGTAGGTCAGACGTGCCGCAAGCATGAATACCTTTCCTGGGATGTATTTTCCGAGGATGGAATACAGGTAGCTGGTTATCGCTTTTTCGTACTTTATGGAGCAGCCGTTTATCTTCGTTATATAATGCCACAGCGAAGCAAGCGTTATCTTGTAGACAAAATAGAACAGCATCGAGAATACGAATATCCCGATATCCACATTAGCTATCTTCTCGGAGAACTCGTCCCAGTTCTTCCAGAAGTACCACACGAGGAAGACCACTACCAGCACGCCGAACAGTATCTTGCAGGCTTTGAGTATCTTCTTTTTATCTAACTTTACTTTCATTTTTCCCCTCTCAGAAGCTCAGCAGGACACGGATGAAGCACATATAGTAGTACACAAACCACGTCGGCATTTTTTCCAGCTTCTTAAGTTTGTCACGGCTGAATTCCATGTTGCGCCAGCCAAGCTTCCACGCAAGACGGTGGTTCCATTTGCACTTTGAGGATGTGTCCAGCTCTATATTCTTGCCCTGCTTTGCAAACATCTTCTGCTTTGCCTTTGCAAGGTTGAATTTGAATACCAGCGCACGCTTCTGACTGCGCACCATCCTTGTGTCATCGATGTAGGAAGCCACTATCGCACCTGCTTTTACAGCCGAGTTGAACATATCAAGCGCCTTCTGATTGCGGATAACGCAGCTTGTGTGCTTGATAGGGTCCTTTTTCATTTCCTTCAGCCAGATATCACCGAAGCTGATATCCGCCGCATTGCAGTAATGGTCCTGGCATACCATGCAGCTCTCACGGCTGAAGAAATATGCGTTCTTGTAAGCGCATATCGTTTTGGGATAGGACAGCGTCTTTTCGCTGCCATCGGCATACACCACCGTAGAGAGTCCACGCCAGTGACCACGGCGATAGAATATGCGCACCGCATTTTCCAGCGAGATCTTCTTTTTTCTGAGAGGCACGAGTGTTGCATTTTCGTGATGACTTCCGCTACAATAAAGACCTACCTTAAGTGCGATCTTTGCTTTAAGCTCCGGCTTCTTCTCCAGCATTGCGGAAAATGCCCTCATCTGACAGGGAACAAGCACCACTGCAAGCTTTCCGTCGAACTTCTCTGCCATCTCAATGTGCTTGAGAAGCGGCATGTGCATATAAACAGAGGATGAGCTTTCCATAAGCTGTTCCTTTGTTGTTGCGATAAATGTCTTATATCCGAGCTTGCCATCCTTTATCTCGCTGCGTGTAACCCATGCGCCGTCTATCTGCTTTGTTTCAAGCAGATGGCACAGCAGAGCGGTTATCATTCCGCCAGAAGCTGCATTTGCTCTGATCTTTTCGTCTGCGGCGTATCCCTTGCGACAGGCAATATGCTCGCCGATGTATTTTTCAGGATCATTAAAGTCCAGCAGCTTTACCTTTTTCTGCTTTGCAGCGACCTTGTCGATCTCCTCGCTTATATAGCGGATATTGTCACGGGAGCTTTCAAGCACTTCAGGGAGATGTGCGGATATCTCTGAACGTATCTTTTCGTTATCTGCCATGAAGCTGTTGAATTTATCCTTGAGCGTTTCCAGCTCCAGTGAGGAGAAATCCGCTGCGTACTCGCCCAGACCGAACATGTCGAGAACTTCCTTGTATTTGTGACTCCAGCCGATAAGCAGCACAGGAGTGCATTTCTCAAGCGCACCTATCATCGCATGGAAACGTGAGGCAACAAGGCACTTGCTTCGTGCAAGCAGCTCACGTATCTCCTCGGGAGCCATCTCACGGGGATACCAGCGCAGCATATCCTTGTTCTTTGCGGACTCATACACCTCGGTGCATATCATGAGGTCGTTGTTGCGGGGCTTTGTGCTGCCCTCTCTAGCGGCATTTGCGATCAGAAGCACATTGTATCCCTGCTCGGTTAACCAGTCGGTAAACTTTATCATACAACCCTTGTAGTCAACGCCCATCTTTTCGCACTTGCCCTGAACTACGCTGCTTATTGAAAGTGCAACTACATTGTCATTGTAAAAATCGTCTGATTTGCAGAGCCTGTCGACTTCCTCAGCCCAGTGTTCACTGTCGGGCATGGAAAAAGCACCGTCGGCGCACAGTTTTACATTTTTGGTTATTCCGATACCCGCCAGGTTATCCTGCGTGATCTTGCCACGTGCGCAGATGAGCTTTATCTTCGGCAGGATCCACTTTGCAAGAAACTTGTTCCAGCCATTTTTGAACGTACCAAGTGCCTGAGAATATTTCACCACAGGAACTCCGCACAGCATGGGCACTGCCGCACACACGAAAGCGTAAGTGTTCATTATAAAGCCTCGGCTGTCAACAAAGGATATGCCTGCCTCGTCTATAACTATATCAGCCTGCGAATACGCCTTGATTATCTTGTTCATCCTGAACAGCTTGTTTAATCCCGGAATAAAGCGCATGAAGCTATACAGTATAGCAAGCGGAAACGCTATAAACAGCAGCTTTTCAGGCTTTGCGCCAACTACCTTGATGAAATCGTATTTCTCAGGCATCTCGGCGATAAGCTTTCTGTCAGCAGCAGGATAGGTACTCATCAGCAGTATATTGAGCTGTTCGCCGTATCTCTCCTTAAGCTGCTTTATGGAGCTTTGCAGCATCGCCGCAGCACCCTTGTTGCCGCTGAAGCAAGCGGCAGTTATTGCTATCGTGATAGGTTTCATTATATATCTTCTTTCTTAATAAAATCCATTATAATATTGGAATAACACTATGTATCCAATTAAGTATAGCATATATAGGGTCTTTTGTCAAAGGGAATTTAAGTATAGATAAAGACTTGAAATAAAAGTAAAGGACAAGGAGTTATGATATCCGGAGCCCTCGGATAGACTAAATTGACGACAGCATTGCAATGTTTCATTAATCCGCACCTGAATTATCATTTGTCATTGATCCGGCATCAATGACAAATGCCGTTCTGTCGTGTTATATGCCATTAATTTGAAATATCCACAAAAAACTATTGCAATTATATCGGATATGTGTTATTATTTTAATAGATAATAATATCGGTCGGAGGTGACGTAATGAATATTGGTGTTTCCACTGCTTCTCTCTATCCTCTGCATGTAGAGGACGCTTTCAGTGAGCTTGCCTCACTTGGCATAAAGAATATAGAGATATTTGCAAACAGCACCTGCGAAGGGCAGGAGCCTTATATCTCAATGATAAAGCGAATGGCAGAGGAAAACAACATATCAGTACCTTCCTTTCACCCTTTCTCATCTCCGATGGAGTCGGTGTTCCTGTTCTCGGAGTACGACCGCAGGATAAACGAGATGCTCTCGCTGTACCGTGGCTTTTTCGAGAGCATGAAGAAGCTTGGCGCCAAAATATTCGTCCTTCATGGTGCGATAGCAAGCTCTAAGTGTGAGCCCCGACATTATGTCAAGCAGTTCCGTATGCTTGCTGAGGCTGGAAGGGAATACGGAGTTACCGTGGCGCAGGAGAATGTATGCTACTGCCTCAGCGGCAGGCTGGATTTTCTTAAAATGCTGAAACAAGAGCTTGGCGAGTACGCCGCCTTCGTGCTTGATCTTAAGCAGGTGCGCCGCAGCGGCGAGAATGTATCGGATTACGTAGACGCTCTCTCCGATAAGATCATCCACTGTCATGTCAGCGACGCAGACGCAGACCGTGATTGTCTGCCTGTCGGCAAGGGCAGCTTTGATTTCAGGGCGCTCTTTGAAAGAATGGCGGCAAACGGCTTTGACGGAAACTACATCGTGGAACTGTACCGAAGCAATTATGACACATTTTCCGAGCTCAAAAACAGCGCAGACCGCCTGCTTGAAATAAGCAGCGCCCTCAATTTATGATAAAGCGACTCCCCATGAAGCACATGCCTCACGGGGAGTTTTGTTATTCGATATCCTGCTCGGGTCCTTCCGATATTTCATCTGTCGGTTCGGCAGGCGCTGTCTTTCTGACCGTCATGACACGGCAAGTCAGTATCATTATCACAAAAAGCAATGCGCCGCTGAAGGTGAACACCAATCCCAGCTTCAGTCCTGCGGGGAAGAAATCCAATATTATCGTATGCTCTCCGGCAGTCACAGGAACTGCGATAAGCGCCTCGTCCAGCGAAGTTGTCCACTGCGTTTCAACTCCGTCAACATACACTGTCCAGCCCTCCTCGGCAGGGATAGTTGTAAACAGCACGCAGTCCTCTGCGGCATTGACAGTAAGCTCTAAGCTATCGCCCGAGGTGCGCCTAAGCGTGGTGACAGAATTGCGCTCCGCCATTGCTTGTCTGAACTGCTCCATAGCAGTCATGTCGGCATAGTAGAACTGTGCCTCTTTATAGTACACCGCATCTTCATAGAGTGTAAGGCGCATCTCAAAGCTGTCGCCCTCTTTATAAGTGCCGAGATATTTTATTCCATAATTCTCGTATTTGAAGTAGGTGCCCTTGTAATCGCCGTCAATGGTAAGCTTTGTCTGACGCTCATACTTTGTCGGAAGATACATATATATCGGACCGTCCGCCTGTGCAGTTACGGTATAGGCTATCCACGCCTCCTCGTCCTCTGCTTTTTTGCGGTAGCTGTGATGTGCGTCAGTGGTAGTTCCTACACGTATATTCTCACTGTCGAACTCAAGATCCATCACAGGCAGGAATATGTCCTGCTGATCCTCTCCCACAAGCGCCTTTGCAAGCTCGTTCTGGAGCAGGAAGGGCTGTTCTATCTCAACTATATCCGTGTCAGTAGTCTTATCTACCACATAATTCTCAACAGGGATATAAAGCACATTGCTGTCCGCAAGATAAGCCATGCCCAAAGCGTCGGTATTAACAAACGCTTCTATGCCCTGGTCGCTCTCTACGCCAAGCTTTTCTGTATACGGAACAGAGCTTTCATCCTTTGCCAGCACGTACTTCACGCCGAATACGTCATCCGTCAGCACAGTGGCACCGTCATAACGGGAATAATGCTCACGTGATGAGAAGCCGAGCCTCTTAAGCAGCTCGAGCGATCTTGAATTCAGCGTACTGGAGCTATGGCTCATTCCGTACATACGGAGCGCTATCGGATCATTGACACAGCGGTGATAGGTCTTTTCCATGCGGTAGAAGCCATCATCCAGCTCATGTACCTGCTCCGTTACCTCTCTCGTGTAGGGGATATCCCAGCGATAGGTCGCACGATTACTGAACACGATATCCGTGTGCATCTGATACAGCGACATTGTAGTGTTGAGCAGGCACTCCGCACACACCAGCACCGCAAGCGATATCTTCATACCAACGGTGTTGTGGTATTTTTTATAACAATATGCCGAAATGCAGATGATAGCAAGTATCACCAACGGTATCGCAACAGTCAGCACTGCGTCATAAAACTCGTTCTCATCATTGAGATCCACATACAGCAGCACTGCCAGCAGTATACCGAATGTGATACCGAAGCTTTTGCTGCGCACGCTCTTTATTTTGTCGAATGCCTGTGCACCGAACAATATCACAAGCAGACTTATCACAAAGGAATATCGATAAGGGAGCCAGTTCGGCATCTGACCGCCGTGCCACAGCATATCAACAGGACGGATATACATACACAGCACCATAACGCCTAAAAGCACTGCGCCCGATATCCTTTCACGGGCGGATATCCTGTGGCTGATGAAATAGATCACAGCAAATACAAGCGCCAGAGTTCCCGCATAGATAGCGGGCATACCCTCCATGCGCACGGTATCATAGGTGGTAGGAAACAGCTTTATAAATATCTCCGAAATATCAAAGCTCTCCGCAAGTGAGAAGTCCGGCTCGGTGAAAGTGAACTTTCCGTTTGACAGTGACTTGTAAACAGGCAGTATCATGAAGCAGGACATAAGTATCGCAGCCACCGAAGCGCTGCCGTACATCAGCGTTGCGCCGCAGTATTCGCCGAAGCGCTTGTTTGTGCTCTTGCCCGAAGCAAGATAGTACAGGAAATACAGCGCCGAAAAAATACCGATCATATAGCCGATATAGAAATTTGCAACAAAAACGTAAACAAGCGACAGCACATACAGCTTGAACCGACGCTTGTCACATACACGCTCAACGCCTATCACAACAAGCGGCAGACCTACTATTCCGTCAAGCCACATCGGGTTCATGGTCTGCACTACGAAAAATCCGCACAGCGCATACATCACAGAGAATATCAGCGAAGTTGTATCATTGTATCCACGGTGCTTTTTAAGCAGAAATGCCGCAGTAAGTCCCGAAGCCGCTGCCTTAGCCAGTATCATGGTCAGCAGACCTTCGGTTATCCATTTTCTGTCCCACAGCCATACAAGGAAATTGAAAGGACTTGCAAGGTAATAACCGATTATTCCCGCAAACTCGCCCGAAAGGTTTCTGCTCCAGCTGTAAAACAGGCTCTCTTCCCCTGCCAGCACATCGTACATATAGTCATAATAATAGACGTACTGCGCATTGAGGTCAAGAGAAAGCACGGAGCGCTCACCAAACGGCCACACTCCGAACAAAATATATGCCACAAACATTATGGCGGCAGGCAGAAGAAACGCAAGAAAATATACGTGATTTGTCAGAACAAACCGCCATATCTTCAGAAGCGCAGCCCTGATAACATCCGCCGCACGGGTACTTTTTGCCACCGAGGCAGTTTCATTGCTCATTTGCCGTTGTCATCCTTTCCGTTCCTGCGATGTGTCCCTACACGCTCCGATACGATATAGCGTGGGCGTTGCTTTATCTCCTCGTATATCTTGGAAAGATAGAAGCCTATTACGCCTATACCGACAAGCACGCACGCACCTACGATAAGTATAAGCAGGATAACAGTGGAAAAGCCTTCCTGCGCAGCACCGCTGAAATAGTTTACAAGCGTCTGCACGCCGAGTATAGCGGCAAAAACTCCAAAAACAACGCCTACAACAGTGATAAGGTGTATAGGCAGATTAGTGAACGAAGTTATTGAGTTCACAGCAAACTTGAAAAGCTTGGAGAAATTCCACTTTGTCTTACCTGCTGCACGTGGCTTTACATCAAATTCTATCTTTTCGGTGCGGAAGCCTACCCAGCTTGAAAGCGCACGGAAGAACGTAAGCCGCTCGGGCAGCTCATTCAGAGCATCCACAGCACGGCGGTCAAGCAGTTTAAAATCACTTGCACCGTCAAGATCGATACCTGAAGAGGATTTCATCATCTTATAAAAGCTCTTGGCAAACAGCTTATACAGAAGCCCCTCCTTGCCACGGGACGCCTTTACCGCTTCCACCACCTCTGCGCCGCTTTCCCACATATCGTACATTCCGGGGATAAGCTCAGGCGGATGCTGAAGATCGCAGTCTATAAGCACAACACAATCTCCCGACGCAGCACGAAGGCCAGCAAAGATAGCGCCCTCTTTACCGAAGTTTCTTGAAAAGCGCACTCCGCATACACAGGGATCCTGCCTTGAAGCTTCCGATATCTCGTTCCATGTATCGTCCTTTGAGCCGTCATCCACAAAAACTATCTCATACTCTATCTCCGCTTCGGTCAGTATTCCGGCGACCACTGAAGCGGTGTTTTTTATGTTCTCCTGCTCGTTATATGCAGGTATTACTACGGAAAGCATTTAAAAATCATTCTCCTATGATCTTGACTACTACTTCTTTTTCACGGCATCCGTCAAAATCACCGTACATGATATACTGACGTGGTCCAAGCTCAAGCTTGCCGTCGGATATCGGTATCGTCACCGAAGACCCAAGAAGTATCTGCTTAAGATGTGCGCAGCCCGCAGGAGAATAATCCACCTTATATTCGGTCTCCTCGTGCGCTACCGAAGCAAGCAGCCTGCTCCAGTCCTTATAAAGATCCTCGCTGTCCTTATCAAGGAATACCGCCGAGGTGCAATGCTGTGATATTACCACGCAGATACCGTCGCTTACCATGCTGTGACGCACGCACTCCTCAACCTCGTAGGAAAGATTGAAAAACTGCTCCCGCTCCTCCGATTGCACTGTAAGCACCTGTCTGTAATTTTTCATAATTCCTCCTTTTTTGTCCGAAAAAGGGTCTATTTTTCACTCACTGTCATTATCCCGCTGCCGACATCGGCACCGATAAGCTCCGCACCGCCGTTGAAGCTGTACATATAACTGCCTCTTACGCTTCCGCTTATAAGCTCGGAACGGAAAATGCCTGTCTCAGTCTCATAGCTCAGCGCCACCGAGCTTCCCTTGGGGAATATAAGATCGGCATTGCCGCTTCTTGTCTCTATGCTGCTTGCAGCAACCACTTTATCAAAATCCAGCAGGATATTTCCGCTGCCGCTGACAAGCTTTACCGCCGAGCGTGTATTTTCCGATGTTATCGAGCCGCTTTTGGTGACTACGGAAACAGTGCCGCTCCTCACTCCGCCCATATATACATCCCCTGAAGATGTATAGACTGTGATGCTCCTGTATTCCTCCCTGGGCAGGTAAAGATCAAGCACAAACCTTGACGAGTCGCCTGTCATAAACGAAAGCACAAACTCATCGCTCTCGGTTATAACGATACGGTTATCGCCCTTCATTACAGTGATAGGCACCATACTGGTGTATTCAAACTTTATCCTGTCGCCGCTGTATGGTATTAGCCGCACATCCGTCTTTAACAGATCTATCTCGATGTATTCGCAGCACTCAACGGAGTTGCTGCCCCGATAATACTCAGCGTTTCCTCTGCTGTCACGCAACAGCCACGTGCAGACGCCAAACACCAGCGTAAGCGCTGCCGTGACGATGATAAGACGATTTAATACCCTGTTCATCATCGCCATCCTCTCAGCCTGTCACAGCGCCTGCGCACCACGAGAAACAGCCTTGCCACTGCATACCCTGCCTTTACGCACAGCAATCCTATGCACGCAGAAAGACTCGCCGCACACAGACCGCCGAACAGCATAAGCAGCGGCGAAAGCTCTGTAAGTATAAAATCTGCGTCAAATATCAGCATACCGCCGCCCAGCACCGCAAAAAGTATACCCAACGGTATACATATTACCGCCGCCGAAAGCACTGCGAGCATCACCGCAAAGACCACGGCAAAAAGGACAGCGTATAATGAATACAGACACCATACCTTTACTCTGTTCACAGTACCACCTCCGCAGGGACAGGACTATCACAGGCAGACTCAGCTTACCTTTGTATTTTCTATGACCTTACCGATACTCTCTCTGTAATCATCCATAGCAACAACGATCTTTTCAACAGCAGACTTGTTTGCCGCAGAATCGTGCTTCATCTCGGCAACTCTCTGCTTCAGCTCACGGAATATAGAGTCCACATCGGCAACATTCTCTGTCTGCTCCTCGATATTCTTATAAAGGGAACCGAAACGGTCTGTCAGATGATCAAAGCTGTCCTGAAGCTCCGTCATAGTAGCTTCGGAACGCTGAATAGCACGTGTGCTGCTCTCAAACTGCTCGGAGATGGTCTCTACCTGCATCAGCAGATGGCTTACCACCTCGGAAACTCTCTCAGAGAAGCGGTCGCTGTTTTCGGAAAGCTCCTTCATCTCAGACGCTACCACCGCAAAGCCTGCACCTGCACTGCCTGCATGGGAAGCCTCGACGGAAGCGTTAAGAGAAAGCAGCGTAGTCTTGAAGGAGATGTTACCCAGCTGCTCTGCAATAGCAGCTACCTCATTCATCTGGGTCTTCATATCGCTTACAGCCTTGCTGGTCTTTTCAATGATATCATTGACAGCGTCAAGCTGCACTGTCATAGCGTGCATATTTGTGCCGTTCTCGGAAAGGGCAGTCTCAAACTTCTTCACCTGATCGTTAAGCTCGCTGATGTTGCCGGAAGTCTTGTGTATCTTGTCCTGTACACTGCCGCAGCTGTCAGACACCTCGCTAGCGCCACGGATAACTGTAACAGAGCCCTTTTCAAGGTTTCTGGTGCCATCGGCGATGCGCTCAGAGGACTTTTTGAAGTCCATCTCAAGCTTTTCACCCATTTCACGCATTGACCAGAGCAGCTCCTCGGATTTCAGCGCCTGCTCACGGTTCATATCGATAAAGGAGCGTCCACGCTTGATGGTCAGAAGCACAAGAACTGCTGCCAGCGTAAATATCACCATACAAAGTATGTACTGTGAGAGGCTTTCAGCCTTGCCGGGATTGATAATATACATGATAGTCAACAGCACATCCGCAACAACGATCTGCACCTTTGTGAAATTCGGCTCCATGTACATACCCGTCATACCGATAACGGCAAGGAACATCGGAAAATCGTCGCTGTAGCTCTCGCCGCTGAACAAGGAGATCGCAAAAATGATAAGCTCCAGAGCAATACCAAGAACGAATTCCTTGGTGACCATTCTGGTATGGCGCCATTTCATGATAAGCAGCGTTACGATAAATGCAACGATACTGCCGCCGATCGCAATAATGCCCGGAACATTCAGCTTTATGAGATTGATGACAAAAAATGCGCCTGCCACGATGAATGTCACCCAAAGCATTATCTTGAAGATCTTCTCATGTGTAATGGGCTTTTTGACGCCCTGTTCTCTGATCTGCTTTTTTGCCGCACGCTTTTCTGCACGCTGCTGCTTTGCGAGTTGCTTTTCTTCGCTGGTTTTCATGGTACTTACCTCCGATTTTATTTTTATATTCCGATCGCCTCTCTGGCGAAAATTATACAATAAAGCTTTTCGGCCAAAAAGTATAATATCATTCTGCTGCTTCCGTATCATAAAGCAGTTCGGAAAGCCTTTTGGCCTCGTCATAGTCCATCCTGTACCACGGACCGTCATCAGCACGGATAAACATATTCCCGAAGTGATATATCGTAGTCATATCACCATTCTCATATCCTACCGAGATCACCCACGTCATACCACAGTATTCGTTGGGGTTCTCCGAAAAATCCGAGGTCAGAGTCAATCCTGCAAGATACTCGGAAACAACAGCCGTTTGCGCACCGTCAAACAAATAATTATACCCCTCAGGCAGCGATGTTACCTCAATTCTGTGAATATCGGATCCTTCAAACAATTCTGCTCCGTATATTGTAATGTCTGCGCATCCGACAAGACTTAACGCACAACAAAAAGCAAGGATGACAACTACATATTTTTTCACAGGCACGCCCTCCTTGCATATTATTTGTTCGCCTTTGCAAGCTTTATCGTTGAAAACGCCAGAACAGGAAGCGCCACAAGGTCTATCACGCCCAACACTCTGACAAGGATATCAGGCAGCTGTGCACCTATGACATTGGCGCCTGCCAGTATGAATGTTGCCATGCCTGTTGCGATCAGACTTACAGACCACATTATCCTGATCTTATCAAGAGCCATTTTATCACCTCATCGAAATCAACCGCTCTCATCATCGCTGAGCTTATTTTTTGCTCAGAAGCACAACGCATTCCACATGAGTCGTCCTCGGGAACAGATCAAATGCCCTCGCCATTACCGCACGGTAGCCAAGCTCTTCAAGGCGCTTGCAGTCTCTTGCGGCGGTCGCCGCATTGCAGGAGATCATCACGATGCGCTCGGACGACATCTCTGCACAGGCGGAAAGCGTAGCCTCGTCACAGCCCTTTCGTGGCGGATCAAGAACTATCACATCGGGCTTCAGCCCCTGCTGAGCAAGCTGCGAAGCAGCCTGTCCTGCGTCTGCACAGATGAACTCGGCATTACCGCAGCCACTGCGCTTTGCGTTTTCCTGAGCGTTCTCCACTGCCTCCGGAACTATCTCCGCACCGATGATCTTCTTCGCCTCTTTCGCCATCGAAAGACCTATCGTTCCTGCGCCGCAGTACAGGTCAAGCACCAGCTTTCCCTTAGGCTCGGCAAATTCCGCAGCCTGTCGGTAAAGATTTTCCGCTGCAGGAGTGTTCACCTGATAAAAGGAGCGTGGAGATATCTCAACATGATTGCCACACATGGTATCAGAGATCACCGCAGTACCGCAAAGCACCGTTTCCTCGCTTCCAAGGATAACGTTCGTCTTTTCCTTGTTGAGGTTCAGCACAACGCCTGTTATCTGCGGAAAACGCTCCATAGCGTTTTTGGCAAGTCTTGTGAACTCGGGCACCTTTCTCCTTGCAACAAGGCACAGGCAGATCTCTCCGCTGTAGTGACCCTTGCGCAGGAAGATATGGCGCAGCACACCCTCGTGCTTCTGCTCGTTGTACACAGAAATACGAAGCGCCCTTGCCTGCTCCATGACAAAGGAAACTATCTCCGCAAATATCTCAGGCTGGAGCATACAGCGCTCCACAGATACCACGGAGTGGCTCCTTTCTGAAAAAAAGCCGCAGACAGCACGGCCGTCCCTGTCACGGGACAGCGGCATCTGCAGCTTGTTGCGATATCCGTTTATCTCGGGGCTGCCGCATATCGGAAGAAACTCGGGCGACAGGCCTCCTATTCTTGTAAAAGCGTCACGGACGAAGCCCTCCTTCGCCGCAAGCTCCGCTTCATAGCTTATATGACGGAAAGAACAGCCGCCGCATCTGCCATAAACGGGACAGTCATTAGCTATCCTGTCGGGGGAGGACGTAAGTATCTCCTCCACTCTGCCGTAGGCGTAGCTTTTCATCACCTTCACTATCTTGCAGGAGATAACATCTCCCACGGCAGTCATAGGCACGAACACCGCCATGCCCTCATGTCTGCCGACGCCGCTGCCCTCGTTGGTGAGTCCCGTTATTTCAAGACGGATAACGTCGTTCTTTTCCATTAAAACTCACCCAGGCTCCTGCCCTTGAGGAATGCATTGATGAAACCGTCTATATCGCCATCCATCACTGCGTTGATATTGCCGCTCTCGAAATTGCTTCTATGGTCCTTTGCAAGGGTGTAGGGCATGAACACATAGGAACGGATCTGGCTTCCCCACTCGATCTTAAGCTGCTCACCCTTGATATCGCTGATCTTGTCAAGGTGCTCTCTCTCCTTGATCTCGACCAGCTTCGCCATCAGCATCTTCATACAGAACTCACGGTTCTGCACCTGACTTCTCTGAGTCTGGCAGGCAACAACGATGCCTGTAGGCTTGTGGATAAGTCTTACGGCAGAGGAGGTCTTGTTGATGTGCTGACCGCCTGCACCACTGGCTCTGAACACTTCCATCTCGATATCCTCAGGACGGATATCAACGGAAACATCCTTTTCGATCTCGGGCATTACCTCGACAGAAGCAAAGCTTGTCTGACGTCTGCCCGCAGAGTCAAACGGAGAAACACGCACAAGTCTGTGAACGCCATGCTCAGACTTCAGGAAGCCATACGCATTGTAGCCCTGGATATGGATAGAGGCACTCTTGATGCCTGCCTCATCACCGTCAAGGATATCAAGTATCTCGGTCTTGAAGCCGTGACCATCTGCCCACTTTGTATACATTCTGAGCAGCATGGATACCCAGTCCTGCGCCTCGGTGCCGCCTGCGCCTGCGTGAAAGGACACGATAGCGTTGCAGCTGTCGTACTCGCCTGTGAGGAGGGTAGCAAGCTTCTGGGACTCAAGCTCGTTCTTTACAGATTCCGCAAGCTCCTTTACCTCGTCCACCATGCTGTCGTCCTCGGACTCCTCCGCAAGCTCTATCATGGTGAGCACATCCTCGTGATTTGTCTTAAGCTTCTCGTAGCCGCTGATGGTAGCCTTATACTGACCTATCTGCTGCTGGATGCCCTGAGCATACTCGGGATCGTTCCAGAAAGTAGGCTCGGTGGACTTCATCTCCAGCTCATCCAGCTTTATTTTTATGCCCTCAAGGTTGAGAGCGCCCTTAAGCTCCTCTATTTCGGAGGTGAGCGCCTCCATAGCAAGTCTTATTTCATCGTACTGTATCATAAAAACTCCTGTTTCAATAAAATTTTTGAGAATTATCCCATTATCCTATATAGTATACCATAGTTACCGATTTTTTGCAATACCCACGCCGATTTATTTAAAAAACACAGGTCGGACAGCAAACGCCTCCGACCCGTAATGAAAAAACTATTCCTCCGGAATATGCTTCTTTATACCAAATACCGCTCTAAGCAGCCCGGCAAAAAGCTTAGGACTTTTCAAAACCACTATTTTCATTATGTAACGCCCCTTTCAAAGCCTGATCAAAAAGATACCCAGGATTATAAACAGTGCTGCGACCGCAAACAACAGGAACTTGACCGAAAAAAAGGAGATACACATGATCGCCCCGAAAAAAGCAGCCACTGCCAACAGCGCACAGATACCGCTTCCGCTGCGTTTTCTCCTTTGCCTGCGCATTTCACATGCACCTCCCCGTCGTGTGATAAGCTCCTGTGATTACTACATAATATTCGTGCAGCAAAAAAGGGTGACAGTTCACAGAAGGATGTTTTCCTGTTTTTTTGAAAAAAATTTCAAAAACCCCTTGACAAATCGGCAACAACAGATTATACTGTATATACAACACATAAACACCTGGTGAAAATTCAAATATATGAAAAGGAGAATAAATAATGTCATTAAAGGTTGACAGCATCGTCAAAAAATACGGCGAATACACCGCCGTAAATAACATGAGCTTTGAGATGACAAAGCCCGGAGTGTTTGCACTGCTTGGCACAAACGGCGCAGGCAAGACCACCACTATCAGAATAATACTCGGTATGCTCAGCAGCGACAGCGGAAGCGTGACCTGGAACGGAAAGAGCTTCCTTGCCGCTAACGAGCCGATAGGCTATCTTGCCGAGGAGCGTGGTCTTTATCCCAAATATAAGATAATGGATCAGCTCATCTACTTTGCTTCACTTAAGGGAATGAAGCGTCCCGAGGCCATAAAGGCACTGGATTACTGGTTCGACCGCCTCAATGTCAACGAGTATCGCAACAAGCGTGCAGAGCAGCTCTCCAAGGGTAACCAGCAGAAGATACAGCTCATCGCAGCGCTTGCGCCAAACCCCGAGCTTATAATCCTTGACGAGCCACTAAGCGGCCTCGACCCTGTAAACGCCGAGCTGTTCAAGACCGTCATCCGTGAGGAAATAAAAAAGGATAAGTTCATCATCATGTCCAGTCACCAGATGCCCACTATTGAGGAATTCTGCAGCGACATCGTAATAATGAACAAGGGCAACACCGTGCTTCACGGTAACCTCAACGAGATAAAGAAGGGCTACGGCAGAGTAAAGCTCACCGTAAAGTGCGAGGGCGATATCACATCCCTTGCGGCACAGTGCGGACTTATCGCAACCGAGGATACTCCAAACGGAGTAAGCTACAATGTATCCTCCGAGCAGCAGGCGCACAGCCTGCTCAACAAGATAATGGAGCAGGGGCTGCCGCTCATCCGCTACGAGCTGCGTGAGCCTACACTCAACGAGATCTTTATAGAAAAGGTAGGTGCTGACAATGAAAACTAAGGGCTGGCAGAAAGTATTCACCTTTACGCTTATACAGCATATCAAGACAAAATCATTTATAATCGGTACTATCATAGTGTGTCTGCTAGTGGCATTGCTTACAGCGGGCATCAACATACTCCCCGGGCTGCTCAGCGGCGAGGAAGAGGTTATCGGCGGCGAGACCACAACACAGTCCTCCCCCGATGCAGTATACATTTACGACAACTGCGGTATATTCCTCGACGAGGATATCGCCTCACTTACAGCAATGGGCGTAAAGATAGCCCAAACAGAGCTGAGCGCCGATGATATGCTGGATAAGCTTATTACAAGCAGCAACGAAGCGATGATCTCCATAAGCGAGATAACCTCAGAAAACATTGTTGTAGGCTACAACGTAAAAACCTACTATGCTCCCGACACAGACAGCGAGGCAGTGGATTACATCTCCATGGCGGCATCCCAGATGGTGGACTACCGCAACATGATGAACGCAGGCGTTTCCGCTGAGAATTACGCCGCAACACAGCGTTATGTATCCACCTCCAAGATCACGGCAGGTACAGATGAATGGAACATATTCGAGAGCGCTATCAACTATTTCGTTCCCATCGTTGTTTCCCTCGTACTGTTCATGCTGATATTCGTGTACGGTCAGACCGTGGCGCAGTCTATTGCGACAGAAAAGACCTCCCGTGTAATGGAGCTGCTGCTCACTTCCGTAAGACCCCTCGCAGTGGTTATCGGTAAGGTAATGGCTATGGGAATTATCTCCCTTGCGCAGTTCATACTTATCGGTGTTGTAGGTGCAGTATCATTTATGGCGACTGCTTCCTTTGGTATAGGCGGCGAGATCATGGATATGCTCAACAGCACAGAAGCCCTCACAGGCGAGGGTGCCGAGATAGCAGAGGCTATCGGCAACACCCTCGGCAGCATCAGCCCTCTGTCTATCGTACTCATCTTCGTTATCTTCATCCTCGGCTTCCTGTTCTATGCGCTTATTGCAGCGCTCGCAGGCGCAAGCGTAAGCCGTATGGAGGACCTGGCTCAGGCAATGCAGCCACTGTCCTTCCTCGGTGTTGTAGGTATGTACCTTGCATACTTCCCCGTTATCTTCAATATCGACTCCATGGAGTCGGGCGCAGCCACTGTAAACCCCGTCCAGATATTCTCCTACTATTGCCCCGTATCCTCCCCCTTTGCACTGCCCTCCGCACTGCTGCTGGGTACGATGGATATGGTACAGTGCATCATCGCAGTGCTTATCCTCGCAGTGTTCGTGGTGCTTATCGCTATGGTAGTGGCTAAGGTATACGAAATGATAATCCTGCACAACGGAAACCTTATCAAGTTCAAGGATATCATCAGAATGGCAACAAGAAAGTAACAGAAAGGAATTAAGATCATGGAAAGAAAATGCCCCGTGTGCGGCAGCACAGAGATCATCACAGGAACACTCCTGTCCACAGGCGGCGTAGTGTTTACACCTGAGGATCAGCCTGTTACCCGTATCATAAAGAAAAGCTCCTACATCAAGGCGCTTGCCTGCAAAAAATGTGGCGAGGTATTCGGATTTAAACTCGCTGACATCCCCACTAAGCTTACAGACTGATCTTTCTCTCCATATCAAAGAACAGTTTGCATAAACGAAGCTCCCCGTGAAGCGAAAGCCTCTCGGGGAGCTTTGTTGTATTTATCATTCAAATCTGAACCAGTTGAAATCAAATTTGGAGCCGGGCAGGAATACAAAGCTGATATCGTTCACGCCGATAAGCTTCGGTATATCAAAGCGCTGCTCGCTCTGTCCGTCGGAGTTCCTGAACTCAAGGAACATACTGCTCTGCTCGCCGCCCTCGGGGGTATATCTCAGCTGCACCGCATTGGACGGATTGGGAGTGTATCCGCATATCGTAATGGCGGATGCGCCGTTCTCGCCGAAATCAAGGGCGTCATAATTAAGGATAACGTTGTTTCCTATGCTCTCCACCATCTTACCGTTGAGCTTATAGTCATCGCCGTAGATACTGTCGCTGTCACCTGCAAAGTTCACATCAAAGGCACGCTCTATCTCGCTGAACTCAAAGCCGCCGAAGATGACACGGGTGTCGATGACCACACAGATCGTATGAACGCCGCTGATACGGGAGATATCATAGCACTGCTCGGCAAAGCCACACCAGTGTCCGTTATTTCTGAAATCAAAGCGACCGATAAGCGTACCCTCGTCGCCCGGCATACCGTCCCACACCTCAACAGGTGCGTCAAAGCAGGCACCGATGTGCAGGATGAGCTTCTCTGTACCTGTCTTTCCGAAGTCCACGCTGTTATAGATCATTATGGTCTGACCGTCAAAGTTGCTGATAGCGCCGTCCTCAATGATGCTCACGGGAACGTTGGCACCGTCCAGCCTGCTTGCGGATATGAAGCTGTACGCATCCTTCGTTGCCTGACCAAGACCTGTCACGGTCATCGCCACATCAGCGCATACCTGCGGCTGAGACGCTCCGTTATTGAGGAACGCTCTTGCGAAGAACTCTCCGTCACCGATTGCGGTAACAACTGCCTTTGTTCCCTCCCACTCTATCGAAGCACAGTCCACCTCAACACCGTTGCTGCGCACGCACTTCCATGTGATGTCGGAATAAGTCGCATTTTCGGGAAGCAGCTTTACGTTTATCTCTGCGGTCTTTCTGTCTGCGTTGAGCTCTCTGTTATCGCAGAAAGTTACGATCTTTCTTACGGGTATCTCGTTTATATATTCGGTCTTTGCTGTGGGATAAGCGTTATCTGATACCACCGATACGCCCTCGCATCCGCCGCATCCCTCTGTACGGAAGCTGAACTCTGCGGTCTCGATGCCCTCGGAGCTGAGCCTTACAGTAACCTCACCCTCTTTGTCGGTCGATTGGATCATGGCAAGCAGCTTGCCGCTGAACAGTCTGCGGTTATCGCCCTTGTAGCTGTCATAGTCGGTGCTGTCGCCGTTATCAAGTCCGACAAGACGTCCTGCGCCGCTGACCTCTACCTTCACACGGTTTCTTGCGTTTCCGACGGGTATGCCGTCCTTATCGCATACACCAATCTCCAGGAACATTATATCCCTGCCGTCAGCACAGATAACATCCTCTTCTCTGCCTGTGGAAACAAAGAAGCCGACGGGATCGGACGGAGTTTCCAGCGTCTGCGATACGATCTCGTTCTGGTTTTCATCGTAGCCCTTCGCTGTGATGATGCCTGCCTTATACGGAACCTTGAACTCGGCACGCATACGCTCGTCGGTGGAAAGCGCCATATCGTGCTTTCCAATGCTGTTTCCATTGAGGAAAAGCTCCACTGTATGTGCGTTGCTGTATATGATGACATCGATGATATCGCCGTCGTTAAAATCCCAGTAGGAGGGAGCGATGTGTATCATCGGCTTATCAGTCCAGACGCTCTGGTAGAAATAATAGATATCCTTGGGGAAGCCTGCAGTATCCACAATGCCGAAATAACTGTTTTTTGTCGAATACGGCGTAGGCTCGCCGATGTAGTCAAAGCCCGTCCAGATGAACTGACCGCCGCAGAAATCATGATCACGGTCAAGGCGCCATGACTTCATCGCGGAGGAGCCCCATCCCACAACGCTGTTGTCCAGCGAGCTGCACTGAAGATCCTCGTGCGTCAGCTGCGGAACATCCGCAGGGAAGCGGTAAATGCCTCTGGAACGGACAGCGGAGGCTGTCTCGCTGCCGTAGATCATCCAGTTGGGGTACTTCTCATGGTGATCCTTATACATACGCTCAGAATAATTGTAGCCTGCAAGCTTCACTATATCCGAGCACTTCTGCGCATTCTCGCTGCCCATGAAGTTTGAACCGATGGTAGCATAAGCGTTATGCCTGGGATCATACTTCTGAACATAATCATAAAGGCGCTGTGTAATTTCTATTCCGTGAGGATCATTTGTATCGCTGATCTCGTTTCCTATGCTCCACATGATCACAGAGGGGTGATTGCGGTCACGCTCTATCCACGATCTCACATCACGCTCTGCATGCTGCACAAAGAAGCGGTGGTTATCAAATTCAGTCTTGGAGTTCTCCCACATATCAAAGGACTCGCTGTTCACCAGCAGTCCCAACTCATCGCAGATCCCTGCAAGCTGCTTTACAGGCATATTGTGTGCGGTACGCACTGCGTTGCAGCCCATTTCCTTCATTATCGAAAGCTGACGGTACAGCGCAGCATAATTATATGCCGCACCCAGTGCGCCCAGATCGTGGTGCATACATACGCCGTGCAGCTTTATCTGTCTGCCGTTCAGCACAACACCCTTTTCAGGGATGAACTCCACAGTACGGTAGCCGTGATCTACGTATTCGATACCGAGGAACTCCTCACCTTTATACAGCTCCACTGCCAGCGTATATAGGGCAGGATTGTCTGTATCCCACACTGCGGGAGCAGTGATATCAAAGCTGTTTGAAAAAGTCTCTGTTCCGCCGTCAAAGTGCGCTTTCTGTTCGTATGCCGCTATGGTACTGCTGTCAGGATCAAGCAGGCTTATCACCATGCGGATGTCAGCTGCCTCGCCGCAGATATCGGTGTCGATCTCTGTGTGCCATGTTCCATTCTCGCCCTTTTCGGAGTGGATATATATGCCGTTGGTGCGGATATAGGTCGCATGACGATACTTAAGCGTGACATCACGGAATATTCCTGCGCCCGAGTACCAACGGGAATTGGGAGCCTCGTGCTTTACACGCACCAGTATCTCGTTATCACCCTCGTGCAGAAGCCCGGTAATGTCGTATTCAAACGCCGAATAGCCATACGTCCATGTACCTGCCTCTTTACCGTTCACGTAAACGGTAGAGTTCATATAAACTCCGTCGAAATTGATGAAAACTCTGCCCGAAAGCTGTTCGGGTGTTACTGCGAGCGTGCGCCTGTACCAGCCCTCTCCTGTTGCGTAAAGATTTTTTGTGTCACCGATAAGCCAGTCGTGGGGAAGCTCTACATTATACCACTTCTTGTCGGCAAGAGCAGCGGACTGCGTGCCGATATCGCAAAGGCAGAACTGCCAGTTATCGTTAAAAAGAATATCCTTTGAGTGCATCGGTTGTCCTCCGTTATTTGTACAATTTGTCAAGTGTATTCAAAAACAGCATTTTCGTTTCCTCGAACGGTACGAAGCTGTAATCAGGCTGTGAAAGTATCTCGGGCGCTTCATCATACAAAGCAAGCCCGCCAAGCGCAAGAAATTCATGATAAAGCATTGCATCGTCTATTCCGGACACTGCTGACATGATCTCTTTGTCGTCGGGGTCTATTCCGAAGCGCTTGTATATCACACGCTGAAGCTTATCCTCTATCGCCTTGTATTCCGAAAGCTGCCGTTTTACAGGCCTGGTTATATCGGAAATGAATGCCTCGCTTGCGTCGTGAAGCAGACAGGCAAGCCTTATCTTGTCGGAATATCCCCTCAGCCTTGCCTCATGTTCGCAGGAAAGGCAGTGCTGCGCAACGGAATAGAAGCTTTTGAAATGTCCGTTAGCACGGCAGATATAGGACAGCGCATGTGCAATATCCTCGGGACAGATATCCTTTTCAGATGGAGACAGCGGCGAGAAGCTCACGCCGCTGTAAGTATATATGTGATCTTTTGGTATCATCTAACCTCCGTCAGTTTGGCAGCACCACGATCTGATCGTTGACCACAGTGACTCTCGATCTGCCGTAGGTCTCGGTGACGTCCATGGTAAGGAAGTTTATACAGAATCTTGCGCCCGGATACAGCACCTGACATACCGCAGAAAGGTTATCCTTGTTCTGTATATCATCATCAAGCTGTGATATCAGCAGAGTAAGCTCCTTTTTCTTGAGGGTGCTGAACAGCTTGTTCTGGGTCTCAAGCTTCATCATGCGCTGCTGATCCTCGGTAAGCACGCCGCCCTGTACATTCTTGCGGTGCTTGAGATATTCAAGGTTTCGCATTGCGTTCTCGTAGCGGTCCTGATATTGCTCAAGCTCGCTCTCCGCCTTGCGCTTTCTTGCATAGGTCACAGAGCCGTCACCTATGCTGATGACAGTCTGCGTATATTTGTCAGAGCCGATAACACCAGCGGTGATATCTCTCATAGCGGTGATCTTTCCGCCGACGATAGTACCGTTTGCACCCTTCGCTTTAAGCTCGCCGTAGCAGAAGACATCGCAGAACGCAAATTCCTTTGCCTCTACATTGCCCTTTGCGGATATCTCGGAGCTTTGACAGAAGCCTGCGGAAACATGACCCTCACACTTTACATTGCTGCTGATTATTCCACCGACGACCGTTATATTTCCGCCTGCGACTATCTCGGAGGAGAAGACTGTGCCGTCGATACGTATGTTCTTACCTGCTTTTACAGAGAAGCCCTCCATAACGTTTCCTTTGATATGCACATCTCCGAAAAAGTCGATATTTCCGACAGATATATCAAGGTCGCTGAATATGGTAACGGTGTCCTCTACATTGAAACAGCCTACGCCGTATCTGATATGACCGTCACAGGCAGCGATTATATGCTTGCCGTCTGCCGAGATAACGGAATTCTTACCGAGAGTAGGCTTTGCAGGTCTGCCCGGCTCGGGAGGAATAGGCTCTCCGAAAATATTGGTACCGGGCTCTCCCTCGGTGGGAGGAGTGATATCCGCAATTATATCGCCACGGCGTATCGGCACGATAGTATCCAGTTCACGGTAATTCGCTACGCCGAATTCATCTGTTTTCGGCTGGATGACACGCTTCTTTTCATATCTGAACTCAATAGTGCCGTTTATTCCGTTCTTGGCGGGTATGGCTCTTGCGATGCACAGATACGACTCATACTGCTGGTGATCCACCATATCACGTATCTCAAATTCATCAATACCCGAAACTATTCCCTTGGACTTAAGCTCACTTGCAACAAGCTCCATAGTAACAGGTCTGCCGCCGTTCTGCGGAGGATGCATCACCATATTGGCAAGCATACCGGAGCTGTCAAAGGTTATCTCAACACGTCCGTCGATAACGGGCGGACGTTCCATCTTGGGTCCGTTAAGCTCGCCAAAGCGGTTTTCAATCTTCTCGTCAAACATACTATTTCTCCAACGTCGTAGTTTTTCGAACTCCGCCGTCGGTGGAGTTCAGATCTGTTCGATAATCTGTGGTACATCAAGCAGGCTGTCAGCCTTTGCAAATATCAGTTCTTTCAGCTCTTCATCAGGCTGTGTGAGGTCGGGGACCATTATCGTCACACATCCTGCGGAGGCAGCGGAGCGGACCCCGTTCGGCGAGTCCTCAAGTGCCACGCACTCTTCTGGCGAAAAACCGAGCTGTTCTGCGGCATAAAGGTAGATGTCAGGCTTTGGTTTACCGTTTTCGACCATTGCGGCACAGACGACCTTATCAAAATACTCATATATGCCTGCTTTTTCGAGATACGCCTTTGCACGCTCATGATCCGTTGCCGTAGCGACTGCAGCAGGGATATTATGCGCATTAAGGTACCCAAGCAGCTCTTTTACACCTTTTTTCAGCTCAAGGCCGTCTCGCTCAAGCGCCTCTGCCATAAGCTCCATACGGCGGCTGCGTATCTTTACATAATCAAAATCCGAGCCGAATTCACCCTGAAGATAAGGTATCGCAAACTTACGTGCGAGACTGCGGATATTGAGAGCGTGTTCCCTCTGCATAGGAAATCCCGCCTCATTTGCCGCCTGGCACCAATACTTGACAAGAAGCTTCTCAGTGTCGAGTATCAGCCCGTCCATATCAAAAATAACTGCTTTAATCATTTCCACCTTTTACTATAATGCACAAAATAATCGAACATAATTTATAATATTTATTATATTATAACATATCGGTCGTCATGTTGTCAATATATAGAAGGTGTTAGTATCCTGTCATTTTTAACAAAAACAGCGGAGCTTTTTTTGCTCCGCTGTAGATTTTATTGCGTGTCAGTTTCCGGGACTATCTCTGCGTAATCGTTGTTGTACTTCTCAGTAGTAACATATCGATCCGTTTTGGTAGGCATATTTTTTTTCTTGAGTTTTGCTGATATGAATTCTGCGAACAGCAGATAGAATACCGCAAACACCGGGGCGCCGAGTATCATTCCGGGGATTCCGAAAAGTCCGCTTCCTATGATCGTGGAGATAAGCACCCATATTGCAGGAACGCCCATTGTCTCTCCGCAAAGGAAAGGCTTGATGATATTGCCGTCCACCTGCTGGAGCACCAGAACAAATATGCCGAACCACAGCACCTTGATAGGCTCATCTGCCAGCAATATAAGGAAACCGCAGGGGATACCGCCGATAAACGGGCCAAAAAACGGTATGAGATTTGTAATACCGCACACCACTGCAATGAGCATGGCATAGGGCATATCCATAATAAGGCATCCTACCAGCATCAGCACGAATACAACTACCGCATCAAGCAGCTCCGAAATGATATAATGCTTGAATACTTTGTTGCATTTCTGGCAGACATATAAGAACTGCTGGCACTTGTCATTCTTGAACAGCGCAAACATCACTTTTTTCATCTGAGCGATAAGGCGCTCCTTACTTGAAAGGAAGTAGATAGCGATAATGAAGCCTATCACCACATTGCTAAGGCCTGCAAAGAAGTCGGAAACGAAAGCAACAAGTCCCGTGGAAACGCTTCCGATGATATCCGAAGCCATCGGCTGTATCATCTCGGAAAACTTCAGCACAATGTTGCTTAGCTCACTGAATTCCTCGGAAATGTACATCGCAAGATCGGGATTATTGGCAAAAGTATTTTTAAGGAAAGCCTCTACATTTTTGACGTAGGTAGGCATCTGATTCGCAAGATCGATAATGCTGTCCGCAACATTAGGCACTACTGCTATACAGATACCTGTCAGCGCAGCGAGCACGATTATAAAGGAAATGATTATCGCCAGAGCCTTTGCAGCGTTGCGGCGCACATCCTTGATCTTACGGATGCGCTTCTCGGCGTTCTTGGCTTTGGGATCGATCTTTACCTCGCCCTCACGGAGCGTTCTGAACACCTTATTTTCAAACCAGCACACCAACGGATTGATAATATAAGCGATTACTATTCCGCATACGACCGGAGCAATGACCCCACCGACCCATGAAAAACCGCTCGCAAACGAATCATACTTGAATATGAATACCACAAACAGCACTGCCGCAACTATCACAAGCAGACTGTACACTGCTATTGTGGTATATTTTTTATTCCAGTTGAGTTTAATAATATCAGCTCCCTTGATTTTATACTTTATACATTTCTGTTTGATATCACGCTAAAGAAGCAAGTATATTGTAACACATTTGAAATGTTATGTCAATTGATTTGAGGCGTTTTTAGAAAATACATTTATACAGAGCGATCGGTGCTGAGCCTGATATCACATACACTCTCTATATTGAACGCCGAAAAGTATCTCTCTTCCATGGGTATCCATTTTGAGCGGAACATCTCAGCCTTATCTGCTCCCTCACGCTGAAAGATGCGCCTGAGCTGTTCTTCGGGCGACACATCAAGAAATATACGCAGCTGATAATGCCCTGCCAATACAGGATGACAGGAATACGAACCCTCTACGATGCAGATATCTCCGCACTTTATCGATATCGGCTCAGCAAGAGCCTGCTTTTTGCAGTCAAACGGACAGTAGGATATGTCGCAGGCCGTTTTAATGGGCAGCAGCACCTCTTCCAGAAAACGCTCATGATCTACATTCCCGCCGGGTGTAGCCAGCCGCTCCTGTGTGCGCTGCTCTGGGCGCAGGAAAAAGTGATCCATGTGTATCACGCCGCATCCAAGCACTTTGCTCAGGCGCTGCGCAAGAGTCGTCTTTCCCGCTGCACACCTGCCGTCTATCGCAACGATAAGACGTCCTTGCCGCGGAGTCGTTTCAGCTATAAGCTTCAATAAGGTATAGGTTATATTATCCATATCAGTTGTTTGTTCCGAACGGCACAAATCCCGCTCTGTTAAGCGCCTCCAACAGCGCAGGTATAAATACCAGCTGCAGAATTATTCCGGGAACGGCATTAACAAATGCACCGGCAGCGAACATCTCCCAGGTAAAGCCACCGACGCCCAGCAATGTTACCTCTGCGATTCCCCATACCACACGACCTGCCAGCATGGCGCTGACAAGAGATATGTATACCGACAGGATATTCTGCTTTCTGAGCAGCTTGTTGTACATAAGTCCGCACACAAGTCCGTATGTCGCAAGCTCCGCCGACATTGCAAGAGCATTCGGATACAGCTGCGGCATAGAAAACATAAGCGAGCGCAGAAGCGGAAGAACTGCTCCCACGCTTATTCCATACTGCCATCCGCAGACAAATCCGCACAGCAGTACAGGTATGTGCATCGGCAGCAGCAGATTTCCTATCTGCGGTATCTGTGCCGTGAAAAACGGAAGCACCAGACCAACAGCTATGAACAATGCCGAAAGCACCGTTTTTCTTATCGCATCACGTGAATCTTGTTTTACCATAGTATCTCCCCGACAGCCCCTGACTGATTTATCGGAAGCTGTCTGCTCCGATCATCGTTCGGTATCAAGAGGGGCGAAGCCGTCTTCTATCATTTGCAGCATATAAGGAACGATCTCAGGATCGAACTGCGTTCCCTTGCCGTTTTCCAGCTCCCTGACGATGATCTCGGCAGGCAGTGCTTTTCGGTAGCATCGGTCGCTGGACATAGCGTCGTAAGTATCCGCAACACCGATTATGCGTGCCACTATCGGTATGTTCTCACCCTTCAGCCTTTCACAGTAGCCTTTGCCGTCAAAGCGCTCGTGGTGATATTTCGCACCCTCCGAGATGCCGTCAAGCGCCGTGAAGTTTTTCAGTATATCACCTCCGATGGAGCTGTGCGTCTGGATGACTGCACGCTCTTCCTCGGTAAGCTTATCGGGCTTGTTGAGTATGCTGTCG
Organism: Oscillospiraceae bacterium; assembly: GCA_017461565.1. Lineage (GTDB taxonomy): Bacteria > Bacillota > Clostridia > Oscillospirales > Ruminococcaceae > CAG-115. Next base: position 47,391 of record JAFTXQ010000002.1, on the reverse strand, counting down.
GGAATACCTATCTTTCCGATGTCATGAAGCAGAGCCACATAATAGATACGCTCCTGCTCATCCTCGGACAACCTCATGCGGCGTGCTATCTCCCTTGAATACTGTGCAACACGCACCGAGTGTCCCTTTGTGTAATTATCCTTTGCGTCGATCGTCTTTGCAAATGTTCTGAGTGACTGATCCACTATCTCCTTGTACTCGTTCTGACGGCGGCGCATGGTATTGATCTTCCTTCTGGAGAACAGAAGTGCCGCTCCGCAGGAAACAGAAGCAACCAGCACTATCATCAGCACCCAGAACCAGCTTTCTTCAAACAGCGTCCTCGCCTTAACGATATTAAGGCTGAGCAGTGTGCTTTCGGCTTCGTTCTCCGGGTCGAATATACGAACATTGAATTTGTACTCGCCGCCCGGCAGATTTGTGTAGCTTATATCAAGATTTTTCACATCTGTCAGGATGGTTTCCTCTGCGTCAAAGCCAACCAGCTTGTAGCCGATATTTATACGAGTTGTATCGGTATAGTTGAGCGCCGCAAAATCGATATTCATACGGCGTGCGCCGCTTGCAAGCGTTATTGCGATCGGATGCTCATACACCGTTCCGTCTACCGTCACGCTGTTGATGACTCCCTTTGGCAGACAGTTGTCGACGCCATGAAAGCCGAATGTATTTACGCCCTGACGTGTCGCCATAAAAAGCACACCGTCCTCGGACAGACAATTCCATGTGTTAGCATTAAGAGAGCCTGTCAGACCATGCTCAAAGCTGTATTCCACAGTATCGGTCTGTGCGCCGGAAAGCAGGGTCTCCTTATCCACCGACAGTATACCGTTATTCTGAAGCAGCCACAGCTTTCCGTCTCTGTCATAAAGATCAAAGATACTTCCTGCGCTCTTTTCAAAATTATCAAGCTTGCGGAAGGTGCTGTCCGACCAAAAATACAAACTGCTGCCTGCGCTTACAAAAATCCCTTTGCCATCGGTGTCCTCTACCATTCTCAGCACGACGCCCTCGCCAAGACCACAGTCGAAACCGTGATTTTCAACCTTGCCATCTGTTATCTCATAAATTCCACCGCCGTCGCTGCCTGCATAAAGAGTTCCATTGCTGCTTTCCAGCAGACAAAGGATAGAGGCAATGTCAAGTCCGTCCTCTGCGGTATAGGTCGCTGCCACCTTGTCATTACGGATGATAGCAACGCCGTTCTGAGTTCCTGCCGCAATATCACCGTTTGAAAGCTCCAGCAGCACACGACCACGGTTGCTGATGAAGCCGTCATTTGAATTGAATGTGAATATGCTTTCGTTTTTGGGATCATAACATATCACGCAGTCATCCGAGTAGACAGCCGCCCATATCCTGCCGCTGCTGTCTGATATTACGCTTCTGGTGCGCACTCCCGAAAGGAGAGCGGTAAGCTCGTTTTCAACAGGCTGCCAGCTTTCATCAAAGATAAGCAGACCTGTATCAAGACCTATGTAATATCTGCCATCGCTTAACGCAATGGCATTTATCGCTGTGTCACCCAGCCCTGAAACGTCGTTTGAGTTGCTGAAGCAGCCTGTGCTGTATTTTATCATACCGTAGCTTGAAGAAGCAAGCCAGTAGTTACCCTCATAGTCCCGTATCGACCAGTTGAGCGATACGGCGTGCTCGCTTTCGCCAAACTCCCTGAAGCTACCATCCGCATAAAGCACCCCGTAGCCCGAAAGTCCGCTCACCAGCACGTCTCCGTCCTCTGTGACGTTGATGTGATTGTGAGTGGTAACGCTGCCCGTGTCGTACCTTGTTATAATAAAAGAGGTCGGCTCGGGATTCTCCGAGGGAAATGATACCCTTGCTATACGGTTTTCAAGCGTACCCAGAAAGATATCGCCGGCGGCGTTGTTCTGCACACAATATATATCGGAGCCGAGATCAAGATCGGCATACGTAAACTGTCTGATTATCTCACCGTCAGCACTTGCCATCACACACATTCCCGATGTTGTGGCGCCCCATATCCTGCCGTGTGTGTCTGTCGCAACGGAATAAAACGTCTGACCGTCTATCCCGTCCGCACTGAAAGGGATGAGCATTTCGCCGTCGATATAGCCTATGCCTGAGTTTGAAGCGGCATATATCCTGCCATCCGATGACTCTGCAAAATCCCTTATACAGAGAAATTCGTTTTCTTCTTCACAGGATATCTTAACAAAGGCATTATCATCAAGCAGAAATACGCCTGCGTCATTTGAGCCTATCCACAGTCTGCCCTTGGAATCCTCGAAAAGCGCACGTATGGAAGAGGTCTCTATCGCACCTTCAAGGCTGTAATTGCGGAATGTCGTGCCGTCATAACGGATAAGTCCTCCGTAGCTTCCTATCCAGATGTAGCCGTCTGCTGTCTGGATAACTACGTTCGCCTCTCCCGTCGGAAGTCCGTTCTGCTCGTTGTATACAGTTATAACGTGATTGGCGTCATCCTGTGCATATACCGCACCGCCGGCACACAAAAGCATAGCAAGCGATATTATCATTGATATCAGATATTTGACGCTTCGGTTCGCTTTCATAAAAATGCTCCTTTTATATTTCTTTTTATATGTCCTACCGTTTTTTTACATACTCTTTTATATTTTATCATATTTTCACCGTTTTTGCAATAGCTTAACGAATGTTCCGACAGCACCGAGAATATAAAGCCGTCCGAACAAAAAACAGTTGTATTTTTCATCGAAAAGTGATATAATTTAAATATATGAATGTATCATGCAGATATAAGGAGTGACATATATGCGCAGCTGCGGAATACTCATGCATATAACCAGCCTGCCCTCGCCCTACGGAATAGGAACCTTCGGCAAGGAGGCGGAAAGATTTGCCGACTGGCTTAAGGACGCAGGTCAGAAATACTGGCAGGTGCTGCCGATAGGACCAACAGGATACGGAGATTCGCCATACCAGCCATTCTCTACATTTGCAGGAAACCCTCTTCTGATAGACCTTGACGAGCTTGTCGAAAACGGCTATATCACCCGTGAAATGTGTGAGGAAGCGGATTTCGGTGCAGACCCCTCCTATGTGGATTTTGAAAAGGTGAACCGCACCAAGACCGCACTTCTTCGTGAAGCGTTCAAAGGCTTTACCGACGATGTAGGCTACACCTCGTTCATAATAGACGAGCGTGACTGGCTTGAGGACTATGCGCTCTTTACGGCGCTTAAGGACAAATTCGGCGGACGTCCCTGGACAGAGTGGGACGAGGATATAAAAATGCGCCGCCCCGAAGCGATAGAGCTTTATAAAAAGGAACTGGCAGAGGATATACGCTTTGTAAAGTTCGTGCAATATATCTTCTATCGTCAGTGGGATCGCTTCCATCGTTACTGTAACAAAAACGGGATACAGATCATAGGCGATATCCCGATATATGTATCCCCCGACTGTGCAGACGTATGGGCGCAGCCCGAGCTTTTTGAGCTGGACGAGCGCCGCAACCCCTCCCGTGTTGCAGGAGTGCCCCCCGATTACTTTTCCGCTACGGGACAGCTGTGGGGCAATCCCCTCTACAACTGGGACGAGATGAAGAAAACAGGCTACAAATGGTGGCTGAAGCGTATCGGCAAGGCTTCCGACTGCTTTGATATGCTGCGTATCGACCATTTCCGTGCATTCGATACCTACTATGCTATTCCGTTCGGTCACAAGACCGCAGAACATGGAACATGGGAAAAAGGCCCGGGCATGGAGCTTTTTACCGCTATAAAGCACGATCTAGGCGATGTAAATATAATCGCAGAGGATCTCGGCGACATTTTCGACAGCGTAAAGGAGCTGCTTAAAGACAGCGGCTTCCCCGGAATGAGGGTGCTTCAGTTCGGTTTCAACCCCGAAAACAGCGACAACGACCACCTTCCTCATCATTACCCCGAGAACAGCTGCGCATACACAGGCACACACGACAACGCTACTATCATGCAGTGGTACAAGGAGGCTGACGAAAAATCCCGTGCCATGGCAAGACGATATCTTCATCCGCACCTGTTTGAGCGCCTGAATATGGCTTTTATAAGAAATGTCTACGCAAGCCCCTCACGCCTTGCTATAATCCCTATGCAGGATGTACTGGGACTGGGCAAGGAGGGCAGGATGAATGTCCCCTCTACCCTCGGCGGCAACTGGAACTGGCGTATGAAGCAGGGCTGCACCACCTCAGCAAGAGCAGAAAAGCTGAGATATCTCGCAGAGACCTATTACAGATAACATACAACGTAAGCCTGCACATTGATGCAGGCTTACTTTTACAGCCGAAACGCCTGTAACCGATTTGTAAGAAAATTGTAACCGAATAACACTTGAATTTTGGCTGTATTATGTTGTATAATATATTATGCAGATAGAATGGGAAAATATAAAGAAGTTAAAAGACAGAAAGCATGAGGTGACGCATGAAAAATAACATCCTGCTTATTCTGGCAGTTACTATAATCAGTATAGGAATAATAGTGGCAACCGTGCTTATCAGCAGCGCAGGCGGTACTGAAAGCAGCAAGCCCGACAGCTCCTCTCAGCAGGGAACTTCTGGCATCACGCAAGGTACATCCGCTTCTGCCGACCCGACAGAGGAAGCAAACACGCCGCCCTCCACAAGCACAACTGCATCAAGCAAAGCAGAAAGCTCGCTTCCGCCTGCAGAAACAGACGGCAGCAGTCAGCCCTATGACAGCGAGGCTGCCGATGATATAATCTCCACCGCCCACTCTCTCATAGGTATCGATTTCGCCGATGATGGGGCGTCTCCCGACTACGGCTTTGATAATTCGGGCTTCATCTACTACGTTCTGCGTGAAAACGGCTATATAACCTGCCCGAGAGGACTCAACGCACAAGCTCAGATGGGAACAGCCCTCAGCTACGAAGAACTTCGCCCGGGCGATCTTGCATTTTTCTATGCGGAGGATATGGCAACAATCGGCTTCGGCGGCATTTACTGCGGCGACGGCATAATGCTCGCCTGCCTTATGCCGGGAACACAGGTGAAAGAAGTCGACATTACCACTCCCTATTACAGAAATCATTTCTGTAAGGGCATAAGCCTGACTTAAATATAATAAGACCGCTTCTGATATATAACAGAAGCGGTCTTATTTATATCTTCTCGACTGTCTCCGGCAAAAAAGAGACCGCCTATCATACATTATAATCAAACGTCTAATATTTCCAGAGCCGGCTTATAGTCGGCTTCTTTTTAAGACAATAAACCACATCTGAATATATAATTAAGCCGCTGATTCATGATCAAAATAAGAATTATACTGTGAGAGCACGAACCACACAAAGACTGGTATTCTTATATTGTCGGTCTGAAAAGCCTCTTCAAGTAATATATCTCTTTACTCGGCTTCACTAAACCGCTTCAAACAGGCGTATGCACCGTAAAAATCAGCATTATGTATCATTGTAATTATTTTTTGGCGCTCAGCATCCATACATTATCCACCTCTGAAAAAGATTTTCACACTATAATAGAAGAGCCACCCTGCTAACGTGAACGGGCAAAGCAAAAACGAAACGCCTTAAGGGCAATTAAACTGAGCGTTTGCCACCAACAAAAATGCCGCCTTTTCAAGACGGTATTTTTGTTGTCTATGCTTAGCGAAATAGATTTTCTATAAGCAGAAATATACAATATCCGATGGTTTTCCAGGTCTTTTTGAACAATAAGGACAGCTCGGGTCACCGCATTTGGGTTCAAGCCACTTGTCGCATTCTGTACAAAACTCGGCATCAAATTCCTCGCACATAAAGACTGTTTCTTCACCGCAATATGGACATTTTTCTTCAACGTCGTACAAATGTTTTCTTTCGTAGCTGTTCATAATACACCTCATTTCATACAACGCACCCAAAAAACAGTAACAAAAAGACCCTATCTTTCGATAAGGTCTTTTTGTTGGTGGGAGCGGGTGGATTCGGACCACCGAAGCGAAACGCAACAGATTTACAGTCTGCCCCCTTTGGCCACTCGGGAACGCTCCCATGATATTAAGTTGTTAAGAAAAAATTGGAGCTGGTGGACGGACTCGAACCCCCGACCTGCTGATTACAAATCAGCTGCTCTACCAACTGAGCTACACCAGCTTATTGCTTTTTGTCGTTCCCTGACGACTAGTATATTATATCACAAGCTTTTATATTTGTCAAGCGTTTTTTTAAAAAATTTTAAAGTTTTTTTTAAAAAAACAATGCGCCGCAAAAATCATGCTTTGCGGCGCATTTTTCAGTGTGATCACTTAAGTATCTGGAAATGACCGATAAGGGGCAGGGGCTTCATCTGACCCTGAGCAGCGTTAACGATACCCATGATCATAAGTACCAGCAGACCCAGGCTTATGATACCGGGAATGATCGCTGCAAGTATCCATCCGATGATCGGAATAAATGCGAGAACAGTGCATACAACGCCTAAAGCAGCGCCTGCAATAACATCTACTATCAGATACACAAGACCCTGATTTGCGTGATAACGGGTGAACTCTGTCTTACCTGCGAGAAGCGGGATCAGCACCAGTATACCGATATACGCCAGAATACCATAAAGCTTATCATTGGAATCCATAAATAATTACCTCCTGTGGGTATTTTTATAGGCAGCGCCACAAACCGCCTATATCTAAGATATACCAAAAAGCCTCTTTTGTCAACAAGGTAATTTTAATTTATACAAAAAAGTCAAAAATCTCTTTTTTGGACGAGCTTATATCATTAAATCTATCCAAATATTCGTATGGGAATTTATGATTGGATATCCTGTGTATCTTTCCGTTTGCTGCATCCACAAGCTTTGTGCACGCCCCTGCGCCTGCTGCGAGGATAGTCTGGAGCTCCTCCATTATGTACATATTATAGAGGCTTTCAGTATCGGGAAGTGCATAGCCTGTGTTTTCCTGATTGTCAGCAGTATTCTTCTGACGATAAAGATAATATGGCGCATAGCCGTCATTTTGCAGCATACGATGCGTGTATTCTATCATATCCGCCGCACCTGCCGAGCCACACATATCCCTGTCACGGAACAGCGTTGCGGCACGCTTCAGTGAAAGACTGTGTACCGTGATGTTTTCGGGAGAAAGCTCACGCACCCGGTCAAGGCTGTATCGGAAGCCCTCGATGTCATCCGTCGGCAGCCCTGCGATCAGATCCATATTGATACAACGGAAGCCCACCTCTCTCGCAAGAGCATAAGCCTCCTCCGTCTGCAAAGCAGTGTGCCGTCTTCCTATCGCCTCAAGCACGCTGTCACGCATGGTCTGTGGGTTTACGGATATCCTGTCCGCACCTGCTTCCTTTATTGCTGTAAGCTTTTCTTTTGTGATGGTGTCAGGTCGGCCTGCTTCCACAGTAAATTCCCTTACCCTGCTCCTGTCAAAGCTATCAAGTGCGCTGAAAAGCCGCTTAAGCTGCTCTGCCGAAAGCGTCGTAGGAGTGCCTCCGCCAAAATATATCGTATCCAACTGCAAGCCAAGCTGCTTTGCGATATCCGCAGTCTGCCTCATTTCCTCAATAAGACGGTCTATGTACTCGTCCATCCGCACTGCGGCTTTATCCACCGAATGTGACACAAAGCTGCAATAGCTGCATCTTGTAGGGCAAAACGGTATCGAAACATACAGGCTGAACGATCTCTCAGGTATATCGTCGATCATCGGACGCTGTATTCTGTTTATCTTGCGTGCAAGCTCTATCTTATCAAGGGATATCCACAATTTTTCCTCGGCATCCGCATCATTTATTCCCGAAATGACCTTTACAGGACGCACACCCGTAAGTATTCCCCAGGGCATATCTTTGCCTGTGTATTCTCTCAGAAGCTTATACAGCATTACAGACATTATACGCTCCTGCTCTTTCACAGGAGTATCCTCTGGCACATCCTCTTCAAAGCAATAGCGCTCTTCATCAGCACACAGCTGCACCGAAAAGATATACTTTTCCTCCAGTTCAATGCGCTCTGTCAGGCAGTAGTCGCCCACAGCGTCAGTCTTGTCGTAAGACAGCTTTATCTTGATTGGTGGGAAAAAGCTGCGGAACAAACGTTCCATCTCGTACTGGAAATTATGGTTATGGAAAATTAACGTCATATCGTCCTCGCTTATTTTACCCCTGACATAAGTACCGCACCCGCAAATATCCACAGCAGCCACGGAAGTGCAGAAAAGAAGATATATTTGACAGCGCCGACCCTGCCGCCAAGCTTCCTGTAGACCAATATATTCACAGCTATTGCGACCACTGACGAAACCGCAATAAGAATCACCGCAACTGCAAGTCCTACCGATTTGTTAAGCGATATCGCACCAAGCATCACAAACATTGCAACAAAGAAATTGCATGAAGCCACACCTGATGACGGAGTTATCCTTCTCATGTCCCCGTTTCTCTCCCCTCTGTTCAGAAGTATGGATTATAGTCCTTTTCAAAGGACAGCGTCGTATGGTCGCCATGACCCGAATATATTTTATAATCGCCTTCAAGCGCAGCTATCTTATCAAGCGAACGGCGCATTTCCGCTCCGCTTGCCGAATAGCCGTCCGTCCTGCCGATGGAGCCACAGAATATCGTATCTCCCGCAAAGATCACATCATCGCAGAACAGCAGACAACTGCCCGCCGTATGCCCCGGAGTGCCCATAGCACGGAATTTTATTCCACACGCCTCAAACTCATCGCCATCGGCAAAGCTGCGATCTAATCTGACAGACTCAAATGGAGTGAAAGGCATGAAATCCGCCCAGCTCTTTGCAGCGCTTCTGAACATCTCCTCGTCGCCCTTTGCACCGATGACCTCGCAGCCTGTCTGTCGTACAAGCTCCGGCACGCCGGCAAAGTGGTCGAAATGCCCGTGGGTCAGTATTATAGCTCCCAGAGAAAGCTCTTTGCTTTCAAGGAACATCAGCACCTCGCTGCTGCTTGCAGGGTCTATCACCACCGCCTTGTTGCCCTCGCCCCCGAGGATGTAGCAGTTGGTATGAAGCGCCCCGAGGGGGAATTCGTATATCTTCATAGGTTCTCCTTAATAAAGTCAATTTTGATTATTCAGTGCATATTCGTCTTTTGTCAGCTGCAATTCTATAACTTTCCATACTTCTCCGAATACGTCACAAGAGTGATCTTCCGCTTCAGCGTCTTTGAAGCCAACAGCTTTATAACACCAATATGCAGACATATTATTTTCAAACACCCCGATAGTGACTTTATCAACTTTTAGTATTTCAAAAGCATATTTAAGGGATAATGAGATCATCTCTCTGCCGTATCCCATGCCTCTTCGTGAGTCATCGACGATCACAAACCCAAAGCGCAGCACTGACTTTTTCTCATCTGTAAATCGCATTATCAGATGTCCTACAATACCGTTCTCATCGAAAGCTGTCATTGGATAAAAGTTGTCGGGCTCAATGCAATCGCCATTGTTCGATATGTATTTTTCGTTCATATCAACAGCTGTGATAGGATACGAGTCATATCTGTCAGATGTCCACTTTCTGAATGTTTCTTCATCCTTACACCACGAAACGATGATATCAGCGTCACTTGTCTTATAAGGTCTGAGTCTGAGCATATCCATATCCTTTCTGTTTTTTACCGATCACAAACAGATGCTTCACTTCTTAGTCAGCTTTGCTCCGCCCCTCGTTCTATTATAAGAATCCGTAGCATTGAAAGCCTCGATCAGCTTCTTCTCCATATCGTTGAGCTTTTTCACTTTGCAGGGGATGATGCGCACATACGCTTCCATGCCGTACTTGATATCGGCATAGACATCACCCTTGCCCTTGCCGCAGAAGTGATTATGCACCCTCTGGCACACATTCACCGACTGCCCGATATAGATGTTGTCATAATTTTTAAAAGACCCGAAAAACACCCTTTTGGAAAATATCATTATGACATAGCAGCCTGAAAAGTCATTATACTTATAGCCTGTGCGGCTGCCATCCTCCGTCTGGGTGCGCCAGTTCTCCTCAAACTCGGTGTAGTGGATGAACTTTCCTGAGCGTATCCTTTTGCGCAGCCGTGCGTTTGTTGCACGCTTGCCGCTGCGTACAGATATCCACAATATAACCAGCAATGCAAGCGCAATTAGCAGAAGTATCTGCTGCTGAGTAAGCTCCATTACTGCTTTCCTGTTCTCTCCACCGAGATAACGCCCGGGATCTTCTTGAGCTTTACCATAAGGTTTGTAAGCTGTTCCATGCCCGCTACCTCGATAGTCACCACAAGGCTTGCGTTGCCGTTTTTCAGCTGATGTGCATTCATCTCATATATCGGGATGCGGTTGCCTGCTATCGCCACTGAAACATCCGCTATCATCGCCGTTCTGTCCTCGGTGATGATATCAATGGTCGCACGGTAGGTGGAATCATCCACGCCTGCCCAGCTTGCCTTTATCCAGCGATCCTTGTTCTCATCGCTCTCCATGTTGTTGATGACGTTTATACAATCAAGCTTATGGATAGATACACCGAAGCCACGTGTCACGAATCCGATAACGGGATCGCCCGGGAGCGGATTGCAGCACTGCGCAAATTTAACAAGGCAGTTATCCACGCCCTCGATGATGATACCCTTTTTGCGGCTGCGACGGGTGTTGGCCTCTATATCCTCGAACGGTTTCGGATTAAGCGCAGCCTGCTCCTTCTGCTGACGTATCTGGGTCTCCTTTATACGCTGGATTATCTTTGAAAGGGAGACTCCTCCATAGCCTACTGCCGCATAAAGGTCATCAACCGTTTCAAGGCGCTGACGCTGTGCTATCTCCTGCAGCATATCCTGCTCGGGGATTATTCCGTTGCGCCTGAATTCATGCTCAAGATCCATCTTTCCACGCTCGATATTCTCCTCACGGCGTTCTTTCTTGAACCAGGAGCGTATCTTGCTCTTTGCCGAGGTGGTCTTTGCTATCTCAAGCCAGTTGCGGTTGGGACCGTAGTTTGCGGAGTTTGATGTAAGTATCTCGACGATGTCGCCTGTCTTTATTACATAGTCAAAGGAGACCATTCTGCCTCCGACCTTTGCGCCTGTCATCTTATTTCCCACCTGTGTGTGGATGGCATAGGCAAAATCGATGACCGTGGAGCCGAGGGGAAGTGCAAATACGTCGCCCTTGGGCGTGAATGCGTAGACCTCATCGGGAGCGAGGTCCGTCTTGATGGCGTCCGCTATCTGCTCCACATCGTCAGCCTCCTGCTGACGCTCAAGTATCTGTCTGATCCAGTCGAAACGCTGCTCTCCCGCAACGCTCTTATTAATACCTGCTTTATACTTCCAGTGTGCAGCAACGCCGTACTGTGCGGTGTTGTGCATCTCCACCGTTCTTATCTGCACCTCAAAGGGGATGCCCTCCCTGCCGATAACGGTGGTGTGAAGCGACTGGTAGCGGTTGGGCTTCGGGGTAGCGATATAGTCCTTGAAGCGGTACGGAATAGGGCGGAACATATCGTGGATAACACCGAGGACATTATAGCACTCGATAACGGACTGCACGATAACACGCACAGCATAGATATCGTATATCTCGTCAAAGGGCTTGTTCTTTACATAGACCTTTTTATAGATGCTGTATGCGGACTTTACTCTGCCCTCGATGAAAGGCTCGGGCTTTATATCCGTGATACGCTCCTTGATGCGGCTCTTGATGGTATCGATGAAGCGGTCACGCTCCTCCTTGTGGAGATCCATAAGTCGCTCTATCTCCTTGCAGCCATAAGGGTCAAGGTAGTGGATGGCGATATCCTCCATCTCCTCCTTGGCGTCGCTCATACCGAGTCGGTGAGCGATAGGCGCATAGAAGTTCATCGTTTCAAGGGATGTCTTGCGCTGCTTGTGAGGAGGTCTTGCGTCAAGGGTGCGCATATTGTGCAGTCTGTCCGCAAGCTTGATGATTATTACACGGATGTCCTTTGACATCGCCATAAGTATCTTACGTATATTCTCTGCCTGTTGCTCCTCCTTGCTGTTGAGGGGCACCTGACCGATCTTTGTAACACCATCTACCATAAGTGCCACGTCATCGCCGAACTTCTTGCGTATCTCCTCAAGAGAGATATCGGTATCCTCCACCACATCATGCAGCAGCGCCGCAACGATGGTGTCGGTATCCATGCAGTAATCCAGCAGTATCGAAGCCACCGCCAGCGGATGGGAGATGTAAGGGTCTCCCGAGGAGCGCATCTGTCCCTGATGCGCCTCATCCGCAAGCCGATAGGCTTTCGTTATCTTCTCCACATCATACTGCTTATCAACCGAATTCAGCCTTTCGACAAGCTGTTCTATGGTAGTACATGGCATAGTGAATATCCCTTTCTGTTACCTTTGATTAATTGTCATACCAACTGAGCCTTAAGCTCTGCCAGAAGTCCCTGTGAGAAAAGATCCTTCTTCCCCCCCGCAGGGATCACGGTACTGCGCTCTGCCCCCGGAGCAAGCGAGATCATCCCTGCCTCGGCAAAAGCGTCCAGTGCGATACGCAGCATACAATAGTTGATATTGCCGCCGTATACGCACATATCCTCGGCAGACATACGTCCGCCATCTTTCCTGACCATATCGTAAATACCCTTGAGCGCCTCACGGTCGGGTATCACTCTGGGTGCAAGGCGGCTGTCGCAGCCTTCTCCTCTTATAAGCTCCTCATAAACACGTGCTGCGGCGAAGAACCTGTCCTCGTTGAAATCCGAGGGGCGCAGCTCCTGCACCTTAAGCGTCACGGAAGTGTTTCCGTTATATTCGTTAAGCTCTGCGACAGCCATGATATCGACCCTGTCACCCACCTGTGCATAGAACTCCGCAAATGGTATCCTGAAGCAAAGCGCCTTAAGCACCGCACCACCCGATTCTGCCTCAAAGCTTGTGAACCTGCCGTCCTTAAGCGCACGTTTTGAACGCACCGTACAGTTCTTGATAAAGAATACAGGCTGTCTGTTGCCCTCGCCGAAAGGCTCCAGTCTTGACAGAAGCTCTATATTATCCTTTGTGAGCTGTGCACAGGATACCTCCATATCCGCACTTGCGGTGTAAACAGGCATCTTGGGATAGCAGCGGCGGCAATACTCATTCACCTTTTCAATAAAGTCGTCTATCCTTTCGGCAGGAAGTGAAAATCCTCCAGCCTTGGGGTGTCCGCCGTATTTTGTAAGTATGTCACTGCAATTCTCCAGCAGTTTATGTATCGAAAAACCGTCGATGCCTCTCGCCGAGCCTCTGCCCTCGCCGTTTTCCGTCCCGATGACAAACACGGGCTTTCCGTATCTCTCAAGCAGCTTTGCGCTTACTATTCCAAGTATGCCGTGATGCCAGCCCTCACCCGAAACCACTATAACACGTTGAGATAGTATGGACGGATGCTCCGTAAGCTTTGTCGTAACCTCGTCATAGACAGTGCTCTCCGCACTGCGGCGCTCGGTATTGAGCTGCTCAAGCTCCTCCGCCAGCAGCATGGCCGTTTCGGGCGAATCCGCAAGCAGCAGCCTTGCCGCCTTGTCTGCGTGCGCCATACGTCCTGCGGCATTTATACGGGGGCTTATGTAATAAGCTACAGAATTTGCCGTAATTCCCTCGGGAGATACTCCTGCGGTCTTGAGCAGACGCTCCAGTCCGATGTTCTGACAGCTCTGAATATTTTCAAGTCCTCTGCGGACGATATATCTGTTTTCGCCTGTAAGCGGCATCACATCGCCGATAGTGCCTATCGCAGCAAGCTCGGCATACTGCTCCAGCACAAATTCCTCGTCCTCTTCAAGCGCACAAAGCAGCTTAAGCACCATGCCTGCGCCGCAAAGCTCCTTGCAGGGCGAGCTGTCATCTGCACGATGAGGGTCCACACAGGCAGCGCACACAGGAATGTCCTGCGGTGGCTGGTGGTGGTCGGTGATAACAAGGTCTATACCCTGCTCCCGCAGAAATTCCGCCTCCTCTATGGCAGAAATACCGTTATCCACCGTTATGATAAGCTCTGTACCGCCTGCGATTATGCGCCTGAGCGCATCGATATTCATGCCGTAACCCTCGGCACGGTCAGGGATATAAAACTCAACCTCGGCGCCCATGGCCTCAAGATAGCTGTAAAGCATAACAGTAGCGGTCACGCCATCGCAGTCGTAGTCACCGTATACGGTGATCTTCCTGCCCTCGTCAAGGGCAGAACGTATCATCTCCACTGCCGCATCCATATCCTTTAAAAGAAAAGGATCTGTAAGCGAGCTGCACGCAAAATATTCCTGTGCCTGCTGTACCGAGTGTATTCCACGGCGTGTAAGCAGACCGCCCAAAAAATCTCCGAACTCTCTTGCCATTTCTGCGTTTTCGCCAGGGAGCTCAGGACATAACCATTTCTTCAAAAACAGATCTCCTTAAAAATTTATTCGGAAAGTGTTGCAACCATATAAGCTACGCAATGTAAATCTATTATACATAAAACCGCTTCAGGGCATAGTATTACTTATAAAAATATATAATTATTGTACCATAAAAGGTGCATTTATACAAGTGGTTTCGCCAAAAAGCCCCGCCACGACAGGCGGTTTTGGACCTCTCTACAACACTGTTTGTGCATACTGCACAAGAAAAAACAAAAAAGTGCCACTACTTTTGTTTACACAGTACCTTGCAAAACAAAATACCTTGTGCTATAATTAGTACAACAGGAACAGAGAACGCCGGATGCGTATGTTCCATTTTTTTAGAACAGACTACCTTGCAACACAAAATACCGTGTGTTATAAAGAACGGGAGGAATACATGAATTCTCAGCTTAAACGAGGCACGCTGGAGCTTTGCGTTCTGTCAATACTCAACAGCAGCGATTGCTACGGATATGAGCTTGTCAGCAAGATCTCGGTATGTATGCACGTCACAGAGGGAACGATATATCCACTGATGAAGCGCCTTAAGGACTCTGATACGATAGACTCCTACATAGTTGAGTCTCAGGAAGGTCCGCCGAGGAAATACTACAAGATCACCGATACGGGCAGAACAGAGCTTGAACGGCTATCAACAGAATGGTTTGAATTTGTAACAAGTGTAAACAGGCTATTGAAAGGGGAATACAGCTATGACAGCGAAGAATAAGGACGACTTTTTGTTTCAGCTCCATCACGAGCTTCACAGAATAGGCGTTGATGATAACGAGGATATTTTTGCGGATTTTGAAGAGCACTTCCGTGCCAGCGCAGAGCAGGGCATGACCGAGGAAGAGACCTGCGCAAAGCTCGGCGATGTAAAGGAGATAGCAAGAAGCTACATCGACATCGACAGCACAATGATAAACAGCATCGTAGCAAATGCGATAGAGGACAGCAGACCTCACGTAAGTCTCACAAAGCCGGGACGCTCCACTCCTGTATCGGTCCCTGCCGAGCGTTTATCGCTCCCTGCTGCGGACGACGAAAACGCACCTATCAGAGAGCTTACCCCCGAGCATATCGCAGAAGAACAGCCTGCTCCCTCCATAAGCGCAGCTGCCGCTGAGGAGCCCATACGTGAGATCACTCCTGAGCACATCGCAGAGGAACAGCCCGCTCCCTCCGTAAGCGCAGAGGCTTCCGAGACTGCCCGTGAGGTAACTCCCGAGCACATCGCCCAGGAAAAGCCTATCGAAGAAAAGTCCGAACCCCAGCAGGTGTTCGATGCCATCCCCGTATCCCCTACCCATACAGGATACTGCGGAACAAGCAGCACAGACAACTCCCACAAGGCAGAGATACCTCCTCAGCAGAACAAAGGCAAGGAGGGCTTCAAGTGGAGCGACATCAAGGGAAGAAAAGCAGAGATCAATATCGGCAAGCTGATAGTACAGATCGTACTTGATGTCTGCATCTACTCCTGGGCACTTCCTATACTGGCAAGCCTCATCTTCGGCTTTATCACAACAGTGGTATTCGGAGTTGGCGGCGCCGCACTCAGTGCGATATTCGGAGGCTTCTCAATATTCCACTTCTTAAGCAATATCTTCCTCGGCGCAGGTCTTGCAGCACTTACCGTACTGCTCGCACTGCTCGGTGTGCAGATGGTAAAGGGATTTATAAAGATCATCAAGTCTATCGTTATCGCCCATGTCAAGGCGATATACGATCTGTAAGGAGGTGCTGTAATGCGACATATAGTTTCGTTTATGATAATGCTGTGTATATTCTCATTCATTGCATTCGGCATTTCCGTTGCGGTGCTGGGTACCAACTCACACAGCGGTGTTCAGTTTGGCGAGCTTGAAAGTATTATCACAAACATCGACGAGGAGTTCAGCCGTATCGAGGTGTACTCCACCGCCGCAAATGTAAGACTGTATCCCACCTCTGAAGACCGCACAGTTGTACACTGTACCAGCGAAAAGGCCAGGGAGTCTGTGGCCGCTTATGTGGACGGCGATACTCTCAAGGTGGACTGCTGCATCAAGGGAAATAATTTCTTTGATATAAAGAATTTCTTTGAGCTTTTCAATAACGATAACAACACCGTAGAGATCTATGTTCCCGACAAGACCTACGACATCATAAAAGCACAGGTGAACGCAGGAAACACCGATATAATCGATGTACCGGCCACCATCGCAGAGCTTACACTCAACGCAGGCAACCTGAACTTTGCTCAGCCCGAGGGCTTCAGAAGTGAGGATCTTACCGTAAACATAAACGCAGGCAACTGCAAGGTTTACCGTGCCAACACGCACAGCTATGACATAGATATGGCAGCAGGCAACATAAAGGTATACGGGCTTGAAGGCGAAGGCAAGCTTCACCTAAGCGCAGGTAACGGTACTGTCAATTACGCCGATCTCAACGGCGATATCGAGATCGATGTCAGCGCAGGAAACCTGGATGTAAACCTGCCCGAGGACGCTTCGGCAGTGATAGAATGTGACAAGTCCGCAGGCGATATCGATATCGACCACGGTGATATTGACGAGGATATGGACGATGGCGATAAGATCACCCTCGGCAGCGGAGAATACGATATAAAAGCCCATGTATCAGCAGGCGACATAAAGATCTCCGATAAGGTAAAGGAGCATGAAGCTCCTGCTTCTCCGGACGTACTCCCCACTGTCGATATGGGAGCTTCAACAACCAACATAGTTCAAAGTATGACCGAGCCTATTGTAGTTGAGCCTATCGTGGTAGACCCTATCGGAAACGCCACCGAAAAACTCGACAGTGTGACCATCGCACTTGACGAAGCAGGCGATGAGATATCCGCCGCCCTCGACAAAGCAGGCGACGAGATCGAAAACGCAATAGACAACATCGATATCTGGTAACGAAACCAAACGACCGTAATAAAGCATACCCTGATGAGGACTGCACGAAAAATGCAGCGGCAGCCCTCTACCACGGGTGCGCTTAAAATAGACCCATATTTTTACTGAAATTCAATTTTTGTACTTTTGAAAGGAGTATTTTATCATGGAAAAGCAGATCTACAGATTTAACGCAGGCACAATCGAAACAGTTGAGGTAAGCTCTCTCGGAGCAAAGATCATCATGAAGAGCCACGACTCGGATGAGATCTACGCTGAATACGACAACCCCAAGGATTCTCCTGAATTCTGCGCTGTTCTCAGCGGTACTACACTCACCTTCAAGGAGAAGCTCTCCTTCAGCATCTTCGGCACAAAGCCCACAGAGGGCTACACCATCACCGTAATGCTTCCCAAAAAGCTGTTCGGCAAGATCAAGGTAAACACAGCAAGCGGCGGAGTCGAGATCAACGACATCACAGCGGCTGACTTCGATCTTAACACAGCATCGGGCAATATTAACATCAACTCTTTCTTTGAAAGCGTAAAGATCCAGTCTGCCTCGGGAAATATCGTACTCACCTGTCCTGAGGAAAAGACAGCAAAATCCGTCACTGTATGCACAGTTTCGGGCAGCGCAGATATCAGCTGCTACAAGGCAGAGGAGTTCAGCGTGCATTCCGTTTCAGGCGTGACCACTTACAACGGCGCTTCTGGCAAGGGCAAGATAGCAGTCACATCTGGCAGCGTTAACGTGAATTACGCCGAATGGAACAACGATCTTGACATAAGCGCCATCAGCGGCACAATCAACATCACTCTTCCTGAAAACTCAGGCGCAGACATCAAGTTTGAAGGCGTTTCCGGAAATCTCCGCACTGACATCGGCATGGCAAAGGGTCAGAGCATGAATCTCGGCAAGGGAACTTCGGGTGTTATCGGCGGCGAAAACTGCCACAAGGTTAGCATCTCCCTCACCAGCGGTAATGTAAATATCATGCAGCAGTAAACCGCTGAAAATATTCCCCGATACGGTTCCGCCACAGTTCCGTATCGGGGTTGAGATAAGACCACCCCACAGTGTCTGTGATGACGACAGCCTGTGGGGCGGTAGTTTTATAATGTGCAAAATACTGTAATCTGACAAAGAGGTGTAAGATGGATATTTTATTTGAATTCATAATTGAATTGATCCTAGAAGGAACCATCGAATTAAGCAAGAGCATAAAAGTCCCTAAATTTATAAGATATCCTCTTATTGTTATTATTGCATTGCTTTTTATCGGTGTAATCGGCATTATTATGTTTGCGGGTATTGTATCATTTCAGCAAAATCTCATACTGGGTATAGTGCTTATTGCGCTTGCTTTGTTAATGCTCATTATGGGCATCTCAAAATTCAGAAAAACATATCTGTCTAAAAAGAACGATTTACATTAAAAACAAAAGATCCCCCGATACGATCTATGTTAATATATAGCAACATCGCCCCACGATGCCGGATCGTGGGGCGGTAGTGCTTTATGCGATAAAAACGAAATAATGTAAGTTATCGATAAATTCAGACAACTTTGCGGTAAAAATCCCCATCGGGGGCACAGTTGTTATATGCAAATGCTACTTTGAGTTAAGGTCCCTCTGTATCACAGCCAGACGATCACAGCGCTCGTTCTCCTCGTGACCTGCGTGTCCCTTTATCCAGCAGAATTCAACGTCATGCGTCTCGAGCAAACCAAGCAGCCTGTCCCACAAGTCAGGGTTGAGTGCGGGCTTACCGTCTCCCTTTTTCCAGCCACGTTTCTTCCAGCCCACAGCCCATCCCTTGGTTATTCCGTCCACTACGTACTTGCTGTCAGTTGTGAGCTTCACCTTGCACGGGAATTTCAGCGCCTCCAGCGCAGTAATTACTCCCATCAGCTCCATGCGATTATTTGTTGTATGCGGTTCTCCCCCACTTAGCTCCTTTTCTCTTCCCTCACAGCGCAGGATAGCACCAAATCCGCCCGGCCCGGGGTTTCCGCTGCACGCTCCATCTGTGAATATCTCTACAAATTTCATTTTATCCTCCCGAAAAGTCATCATGCTTTGAAACAAAACAGCCTCCGTTTCCGAAGGCTGTATGTTTTTGTCCGTATCAGACATATCCGATTGTCACAGTGACAGGATATACTGATTAGTTAGCAAGACCTGCACGCTCAATACCCTCTGTAAAGTACTTCTGAAGGAAGACATACATGATAACGATAGGAGCGATTGCAAGCAAGCATCCTGCTTCCATCCATACAAGGAAGTCGGAAGCGTTTCTGACCTCATTATACAGATACATGGAGATCAGAGTTGCAATACTGTCGATCTTAAGGGAAATGGTATTGCCCTGTGTGAAGTACATGGAGGATACATAGTAGTCGTTCCAGTACCAAACGATCGAGAAGATAAATACTGTCAGGAAGGAGCTTGCTGCGTTGGGAACCATAACGCTGATGAATGTCTTGAACGGACCGCAGCCATCAAGATAAGCAGCGTCCTCGAGCTCCTTGGGAAGTCCTCTGAAGAACTGTCTGAACAGATAAATGAACAGACCGGCACGGATACCGTTACAGAAGAATGCAGGAATGTACATCGCCCAGTTTGTATCAACAAGACTGATAGAGTCGCCCAGCAGCGCATTGAAGATACCGAATACGTCAAAGTATCTGAACTGCATATACTGAGGGATCAGGATGATCTGTGTAGGAACGATGATCTGCATGATAACGATGCCGAACAGGATACCCTTACCCTTGAACTTGAAACGTGCAAAACCGTAGCCTGTCATCGCACAGGTGGCAACCTGAAGGATAGAGGATACGATATTCAGAACCAGCGTGTTCCAAAGGGTGTTGGGATAGTCGATAGCGTTCCAGATCTCAACGAAGTTCTCAAAACGGATAGTCTTGGGGATCCACATTACTGAGGGGTCGTTCATCTCAGCCTGAGGACGGATAGCCGTGGAGATCATGTAAAGGATAGGATAAAGGATTACGAACGAAAGACCGAATACAATAATGAATCTGAAGAACGGCCATACCCAGCTAGAAACTCTGCGCCAGAAGATGTAGCGGTAGTGCTTCTTCTCCTTGGCAGAATAGTGGCGGTAATTCTTGATGATATCAAAGTTGGACACACGGTAATCGTCCTTCTTTTTCTTTTCCTTTTTGGGTTTCTTTGTTTCGATAGGAGCTACCGCAACAGCAGCAGCGGCATCACCCATTGCTTCAGCAGCGGTCATATTCTCGCTCTGGGGAGCGGATGTTACATCTTCAGCAGGCTGATTAGCAACATTTACGTTTTCCTGGGTAGGAAATTCCATATTATTATCTGTCACTTCTCTAACCTCCTTAATCATTCTCGTAGAATACGAATCTGTTTACTATCACAGTAATAACGCCAAGGCAGGCTGCTATGATCGCAAAGTAGATCCATGCCAGTGCTGCGGAGTAACCGTACTCCCAGTCTCTGGACAGTCCGAGTACCTGTTCCATTACAACGTTGTCCGTAGAAACGAATGCGTCGATGATGGTATATACCAGGTTGGAAAGGATCATCGGGCTGATGTAGGGGAATGTGATCTTCCAGAAGAACTCCCAGGCGGTAGCACCCTCCATGCTTGCAGCTTCCTTCGCAGAAGGAGGAATTGTCTGCAGAGCGGACAGGAAGATCAGGATCTGGATACCGGAGTTCCATACAAGGTTAAGTACGTCACTGGTGATATCCTTGATAACATCCGTGAATGTCTGGTTGATATTGTAGATACCGATGAACTCCATCAGCTCAGTTACAAGGTCAGTCTTGAACAGTGTGCTGAACTGGGAAGCCTCGGATACGCCCTGGGACGCCATATCACCGTTGATAACGCTGATAACGGGACCTGTTGCGATAAGCACGGGCAGGAAGAAGATAGATCTTGCAAGCGTTCTTCCTCTGAACTTCTGGTTAAGGATAACCGCAATGAACAGAGAGAAAATAAGGATAACGACCGCCTTGGGTCCGATATCGGCAAGAGCTGTACCGAGGTTAGGCAGGAACGTTGTATCGCTTGTAAATGCCTTGATATAGTTTCCGAAGTCGTTCCACTCGGTATAGATACCTGCAGTGGTCATACCGTGCATCAGAGCGTCCTGCTTTGCATACAGGAACGTATCGGAAAGTGAATACCACAAAGATGTGATAACAGGGATAAGGAACAGCCATACTGTACCGATCGCCCAGAGTGCGATAAATCCGTAGCCGTAAAGGCTCTTCTTTCTCTCATAGGAGATCTTTGTAGTCTTGATCTTGCGCTGTACTTTTTCGCCGTTCTTTCTGCGGACATCCACTTCCTCGTTGGCAGCATTGAATGCAGCAGCAGCGGCAGTGTTATGCGCAGATACTCTTACAGGAGCAGCGGGCTCTGCTGTCTCCTCGACAGGTGTTTCAGCTGCGGCCTCAGCCACAGGAGCCGCCTCAGCCGCAGGAGCGGCTTCAGCTTCAGCAGGAGCAGTTACAACTTCTTCTGCCGCTTCAGTGTTAACCTCAGCTTCGCCTGCAAGGTCGAAATTTCTTTCGTCACTCATCAGTTAGTTGTCGCTCCTTTCAGTCCGTAGTCGGCAAGCTTTACTTCGCTGCCGTTGATCTCAAGTGTAAGGTTATCGAGGTCAGCCTTGATAACTGTACCATCGGAGAATGTTGTCTTGACAACATCAGCCTCTACATACTCGAAATCTGTAATAGTTTCATCAGACAGATCCTTGATGTGATCCTGGATCAGCTTGTACTCTGCTGCTGCTATTTCCAGCCAGCCCTCGTAGTAGGTGTAGAACAGAGTATCATAAGCGCAGTCTGTGAACTCGTTGGGGTTCTCGTGCATTACCTCATAGTGAACAGGAGTACCTGTTGCAACAGAGAGGAGGAACAGCTCATCCGCACCAGAGCTTGCATTCTTAGCCTTTGTGGTGTAGGGGATGTAGCCGTGGATAACGATCTCGTACAGCGGAATGTCATAATCATATACATCAAAATTGGAGCTGTAAAGCGGAACATTTCTGATGAAGTCGACATACTGCAGTGCGTAGTTGTTGCAGGCGTCTGCAACAAATGTGAGATTATTATCCTTGATTATCTGATAGCACTGCTTCAGATAATCCACTGCCTGCTGTCTTGATGTCTTTTTGTTTACGTTTGCGGTAAAGTCGCTGTACAGCATATTTGTCGCCTGCTCAAGCGAGATCGCTGTCAGGCCTTCCTTTACATAGCTGTCAACGATATTTGTCACCGCCTTGACATAGTAAGCGGGAGTAAGGATGTACCAGCTGGTTCTGGTATCGTGCGGTGTACCGAAAGCACGCTCGTACTCGTTGAGAGTTGCATAAGCCTTGGTAACACGGATCGCAGAAGCTCCGGTCTTGGAGAAGCCGTTGCCCGATCTCTCATACTCCATTATGTCAACGCTAGGGGCAAGCACTGCACCTATGCTGTTGCAGTAGTCAGCAAGCAGTGTGAACTTGGACTTGCCGCCAAGTGTACCGGCATAATCAACGCCGCCTGAGATCCTGCTTGTGATGCCGGCTTTGTTAAAGTCCTCATAAGTGATGATCATATCATCAACTCCGAGGCTGTTGAGCTTTTCGATTATCTGCTTAGCTTCCTCGTATGTAGTAGCTGCAGTTTCAAGAGAAATGGGGAAGCCCATAACAGACTGCTGCTTAACAGTACCGCCAAACAGATCGAGATAGAAGGGAGCGTCGGCATCCTGTGTCTTGCCATCAGCCAGAACACCTGTATCTACAAGGTGCTTCTGATAACGGAGAGCCACATCAACGTAGCTTGCATCCTCTTCAGCGATGGGATAGTAACGTACAGTAACGTTCTCCTCGGGGATTATGTTTGTCTCATAAGCCTCAAGAGCGGAGTTGCTCTGTCCCATGAAGTAGGAATCGGAGGAACGCAGGTTGAAATCAAACCAAGCGGAGTTGTAGCTGTTTGCGCCCTGTCCGTTGACGCTCGCTCTTGCTGTCGCATAAGCCTCGCCCTCGGTAACTACCGCCAGAAGTGCGTTGTCTTCCTTAACGATACCCATAACAGGCAGGTAAGCCTGCTCTGTCTTGGCAGGAGCCATGTCAGAGCTTATGGCAATATCTCTGCCATACAGCCTCTGAGAATACTCAGCTGCCTTTGTCTTACCGTTGTTGAAGTTGATAACAGCACCGGAGCCGTCGGGAGTGATTATGTAGCCATCCTCGTCGAAGGAGCCTGCGCCGAGGTCCTTGAACATGCTCAGAACAACAACAGAACGCATACTCTCTGAGGTGTTGCCCTGCATCTCCTGCTCAACTATCTCCTGAACAGGTACGGAAACCTCGAAATAATCATCAACGAGCTTAACGGTATAGGGTAATGTGATACCCTGTGTCTTGAATTCATATACAGCCTTAAAGCCATTGTCGATCTTCTCTAATGTGAAGTTGTCCTTGTCGATACACTCGCTGAAGGACTTGACAGCGGTCTTGGGAGCTTCTGTATCGGTTACCTTAACGGCATCAATGCAGAAAGCGGATTTAAGGCCGGCTAAGTTAGCACCTTTTGCAATGGGATCGGAATCAGCAGCGAAAGGATTGCTCCACCAGCAGTATCCGGTGGACTTATTCTTCACAGCGAATACGCATGTGGTCTCATTCACATACAATTCGTGTGTTGCTGTCTCGCCATAAAGCGTGCACTGTGCGAGAGCCTCTGCTTCGGTCACAGGGGCAGCAGCTTCGTCATCGGCTGCGCCTGCGTCTGTTGCTGTATCAGCAGCATCAGCGGACTCGACAGTGCCGGCTTCGGCGAGA
Organism: Oscillospiraceae bacterium; assembly: GCA_017461565.1. Classification (GTDB taxonomy): domain Bacteria; phylum Bacillota; class Clostridia; order Oscillospirales; family Ruminococcaceae; genus CAG-115. Next base: position 23,266 of record JAFTXQ010000002.1, on the reverse strand, counting down.
ACATCTGCGTTCTCCGACCATGCAACGCTCTGGCTTGCCGAAAGTGCAAGTGCTGAGCAAAGCACGCCGGCAAGTATTTTCTTGCGTAATTGAAGCATTTTTACACCACCATTTTCAATATTAAAAGCCTTAGTCTATTTTACTGTTCGATCAGGATTTAAGCTTCTGAAGCTCCTTCTTCAGCTGATACTTCTCAAACGCAGTGTAGGCTGCAATAACGATGGTAGCAACGACAACGATAACGCCGATGAATATCAGAATAAGAGCAGTGGGTTCCAGATTTGAGAATCTGTACAGCAGCTCTGTATAAATGGAGTATATGAATACATATACCTGCTGGAAGAGCGAAACGAGAAGCACGAGCAGTATGATGATAACTACCATCGCAAAGACTGTTATCAGCATAAACAGAAGGGTCTTAGGTATTGAATACTGGTGAACCGTTCTCATGCCCGAAATCAGCAGTACCACCGACCAGAGTATGGTAAGATAACCAACAAAGGTGATGAATGCTGACTCTGTTCTTAACAGGCAGTTACTGAGTATAATGTTTACGACCTTACCGATCAGAAGAGGTACAAGAGCATAAGCAGTGTTAACGCAGATGTTCTTCATTGTACCCTCGCCGTCGAACAGTGTACAAAGTGCCCAGTTACCGATTACCCATGTAAAGAACAGTACGATCGTCTGGATAATGATAGGAACGATGTTAAAGATCTTAACGTAGTTTTCGTTGAAGAGGAAGCCTGTCATGAGCTGCTCACATACACTGATGATAAAGAACAGTGCTACGATGACCATGGAAACTCTCATGCTGTAAGCTTTCTTCCATCTGAGGTCCTCAAAGCCCTCGAAGGGGTGGACCATAATGTAGAACGGCCATTTCCAAGCCGGCATATCGAGATCAAATCTCATGGCTTAGTCCTCCCTTCCCTTATTCTGTGCCTTGAACAGCCTTTCAGCCTCGGCACGCTTCTTAGCTCTCACCTTGCCTCTTATCGCTGCGATAACATAAACAAGAACGAGCAGACCTACGATGATAACAGCGATCAGTGTGAAGTTGTCTCTGATGAAGTCCATTCTCCAACCCTTGAAAGCGTCGTTATATCCGACCTTGGAGTTGTACATGAAGTAGTCCATCGCAACTTCGTATTCGCCCTGGTTAAGGTAAGCATTACCTAAACCAATATAAGCGAGCCAGTAGTTAGAGTCACGTCTGAGAGCTTCCTCCCAGGGTGCCTTTGCCTCATCGTACTTACCTCTGTTGAAGAGGGTGATCGCATCATGAACGATGGAGCCGAACTCTGTCTGCTTGAACTTTGTGATGCTTGCCTTACGTCCGTCGAGAACATATACGTTTGTACCTACGCTCTCTACTGCGTTTACTGTGGTGAATGTACCCTTCTGGGAGCCCTTGCCGCCGAAGATGAACAGCAGGTTACACTCATTGTCATACTGGAACACACGACCTGTCTTGAGGTCAAGCAGGTTGATGGTTCCGTTTTCACCGATATCAACGTCTGTGATCTGTGAAGAGTATGTCTGTCCACGGTAATACTTTGTAAGGTAGTCACCAAAGGTATTTTCAGAATAACCTAAGTTTGTGAAAATGTTAGTACCTGCGGAGTTGAGTTTCTTGATAATGTCTGTTTCAACATTCTTGGACTCTGTTACGGTGTAGATGAAGTTATCCTCGTCGATGTCGAAGTTCGAGATCTCGACAGGAACGCTTCTCTTCATCTTCTTTACCTGCTCACGGCTGAATATCAGCTTCCAGAAAGCGTTGAGAAGAACGTCAGCGGTCGCCTCAACTCGGTTTGCACCGAAGAAGCCGTTGAACTCGCCATCCTGGGAGAACACAACAGCACCCTTTGTGATGGACTTGATGCAGACATAAACGTTGTCCGCAGCGTCTACCAGCACCTTACTGGGGTTGAATGTTGTGGATGAGTCGTAAACATCAGCGTCAGGACGGGTGTAAACGGTGATTACCTTACCGTAGCCTACACCGTTTCCGTCTGTTTCCGCTGTGAAGGAAACCACACGGTCGTTGGAGTTATCAGCCACGTAGATGACATCCTCATCTACAAACACACCTGAAGGACCGTCGAAGTAAATATCAGTTACTTTCTTGTACTGTGTATCATCGATAGCACCGGAAGCGAGAGCGTTATCCTGCTCTGCTACCCAGTCCTGGACATCACCAAAATCGAGATACTCGATCGTTGTCTTGTGCTGGAAATTGCTGTCAGTAACAACGATCCTGCCCTTCATGCTGGAGTCGAGCGTACCCTTGTACGCAGTATCTGCAATATATATATCGCCGTTGTCCGAAATGAACATATCACCGGGCTCGTTAAGGGCTCCGACGCCGATGTCCGAGCCTGTAATAACCTTGTCTACAACGTAGCCGTTCTGAGAGGGAACGGGATCGCCCCACCAGTCGTAGTTGTAGCCATCGTACGGCTCATCGGCATAAGCAACGCTTGTGAAAAGTGTTACGGAAGCCATTACCGCAGCCGCAGCACGGACTGCGATGCGCTTAATTGATGGCACTCAAAATCATCCTTTCGTTAATTAATTCATCAATCCTTAAGACCCGAGTGAGCCATCGTTTCAACAACGTTGGACTGCAGGATAAGGAACAGTATCATCGGAGGTAACATCAGCACTACGACCGTTGCGGAGGATACGCCGGTACGGGCAATACCCGCAGCAGCGATCTGCTGCATTACGATCGGGATAGGCTTAAGCTGCTCACTATAAACGAAGAGATAACCTGTGATCTGCCAAGCGCCCTGGAAAGCGAAGATCATCAGTGTCAGCCAAGCAGGCTTAACGTTGGGCATTACGATCTGCCAGCATACTCTGAGGTGGCTCGCACCGTCGAGCTTTGCGGCCTCTATCATACTTTCCGGTATCTGGCCCATGAACTGCTTCATAAGGAACAGACCCATAGGAGTTGCGATAAAGGGCAGTGTGATAGCCCAGTATGTATCGATCATGCCGAGAGTAGCCATTACGATGTACTGTACGATGTATGTAACGGAGGATGTGAACAGCAGAGCGACGTCGATCGTCTTGTTCATAGCCTTGATGCCGGGTGCCTTTACCTTTGCAAGCACATAAGCCGCAGAAGAGGAAAGGAACAGCTGAGCGATCGTTACAACAACGGATACGAATACCGAGTTGAATACATATCTTGAGAAGGGAACGTCCAGGCTACCCGCAACCTTGAGCATATCCTCAAAGTTCTGGGAGGTGGGACGCTGTACATAAAGCTTGGGAGGGAACACGAAGAGTTCCTCAACAGGCTTTATTGACTGGATAACGGACAGGTAGATGGGGAACAGCATGAACACGCCGATAAGGCACAGGATAATGAATATCGCAATGTCGCCTCCACGTGAGCCGCCCCACTTCTTTCTTTTCTGTATAATACGCATGCTCTGTCCTCCTTAAGTATCCAAAATTCCGCTCATTGCCTTGCGTATTACGTTGTTAACGAGCAGCATGACAACGAAGAGCAGGAAGCAGACTGCGCAGGCATAACCCATCTCGTAACGGATGGAACCGTAGTCGAATGCGTGGGTCATGATCGTGTGCGCTGCGTAATCAGTAGAGGGGAATGCTGTCAGAGAACGTCCGATATCACCGGCGGTGAAGGAGGATGTTATCTGCATTACAGCTGCGAACAGAAGCTGCGGGCCCATGCTGGGGATAGTGATGTACAGCAGTTCCTGCCAGCGGTTCTTGATACCCTCGATAGCGCCTGCCTCGTAACCGGAACGGTCAATTCCCTGGAAGCCCGCACGGAGCGACAGGAAGCCTGCACCGAGGGACATCCACATCTGTACGACGATAACGCACATGAGGATGTATCTTGCGTCAGTCAGCCACTGCTGAGGACCCTTGATAAGACCGAGATCCATCAGAGTGGAGTTAAGGAAGCCGTATGTATCGCCCGAGAATATGAGCTGCCATGTTGCAAAGATGTTACCTGCAAGTGTGGGAGCGTAGAAAATGTAAGTAAATACAGTCTTGAGCGCACCGGGCATCTCATTGATGAGCCATGCCAGCAGGAAGCAGAGCACGTAGCTGACGGGGCCTGTGATGATAGCGAATACAAGTGTATTCTGAATAGCAATAAGGAAAACGTCATCCTGAAGGAACAGAGTATAGAAGTTGCTTAGTCCCACCCATGTCGGGAACTGTACCATGTTGAAGCTGGTGAAGCCGATAGGGAGGGAGATAAGAACAGGAATACCCGTAAAGATCAGGAACAGAATGAAGTACGGAAGTGCGAGTATGTATGCGCTGCCGTTCTTTTTGATCTCACGCATCGTATAACGAAACTTACTGTCTTCGATATACTGCGATTTTTCTTTACCGAACAAGCTGATTCCTCCTAATTTTTATTGGGGAGAGCGATGACCACAGAAAACGGTCAATTCTCTTCTGTGTAGAAGCCAAGCTCCTTGAGCTTTCTTACGATCTCAGAGTTGATATCTCTGTTGTAAGAGCTGAGCTGATATCTGGGGTTCTTCTGGTTGTTTACTACCGCTCTGAATGCGTTGTAAACGTTACGTGTTACAGCGTAGGAAGCGGGGATGATCGGAACCTCCTGAAGGTTCATCATCTGATCGTGGATCTTGTTGTACTCAGCTGTTGACCAGTTGAGCTTGGAAAGAGCCTCTACGTTTGCGGTGTCGTAACGGCCGAGCGGGCCCATGATAGCCTCGATCGTCTTACCGTACTCAACCTGTGTATCGGTCTCTGTAAACCACTTGATGAAGTCCCATGCAGCCTGTTTGTCGGAGCAGGACTGGAAGATAACTGCACCTGCGGAACCGGAGTTTGCGGTATAGTCGAGAATCTTCTTACCGTTCTCGTCAGTTCTGTAGGAGCCGGGAACGTGGGTGAAGTCCCACAGACCCTTGATCTCGGGAGCAGCTACGTTCAGCTGGTTATAGAATGTGTAAGCCTGTATACAAATTGGCATCTCACCTGTTCTGAAACGTGTGAATGCGTCATAGGTCTGGTCGAAGTCGTAAACGGTGTAGAACTTTGTCCACTTTGTGAACGCTTCAACAGCAGCCTCTGTCTCGAATGTTGTAGCGGTCAGTGTATCGTTGTAGAAGCTCTGACCGGTCTGGTTCATCAGAAGAACGAAGGTGTTACCTGCGTCAAATACCTGAGAAGAAACGTTGGAGGGCAGGAGCAGACCAACCTCAAGGTACTTTCTCTGAAGATCAGGGAGCATATTGATCAGTGTATCCCATGACTCCGGAGGCTCTGTGTAACCGAGCTCTTCAAGAACGTCGGTACGATAGAACAGCATCGGGAAGTTCTGGGTCAGCGGGATACCATAAACGCCATTGTTGAACTCGTAAAGCGTTGTGATATCTTCGGAGAATCTTGAAATGACTTCGTTATAGTCAGTGAAGTCCTTCATGTTCACCAGAAGTCCTCTGGAAGCGCATACTACGGGGAAGTCGCCGCCGATGAACAGTGCGACCTCAGGACCCTTGCCTGCGAGAGTAGCCTCGAGCACAGCACCCTGTACAAGGCTGATAGCGATCTGAGTTGAGTGGTTGGGGTTGTACTCGGAGCTTACAAGCTCGTTTACTACGGTTGCCTGGTCACGACCGAGGGATACCCATACATTCAGCGCCTTTGTTGTAGAATCGGAGATGGAAGTGTAGTCCTCAAAGAAAGATCCGATAAATGCCTGGAAGCCGAATACAAATGCTGCGAAGAAGTTGGAGCCCATATCCTTATACTGGTCATGAGCCGTCTTTACTTCGATGTAGTCAAGCTCAAGGGGCTGGTCACGGTAGTCACGCATCCATGCAGACACCGCAGAGATCTGATCCTTGATGCTTCCGAGCATCAGGGGGATCTCATCAGGCTCTTCAACAGCCATCTCAAGGATGACTGCCATTGTCTGAAGTGTAGAAGCCTCAGAGCCCTCTCCTGTCATTCTCTCGATAAATGCCTTTTCCTCATAAAGGGTATCGATGGCATTCTGGAAAACGTCCAGCAGGTTGGGGATCTGCTCGTCAAGGAAGTAGTCGTTGAACTCATCAGGGCTGGGACCTGTAATCATCAGAATACGTCTGTAATAGTAGTTAAGATCGAAGATCAGGTCATCCAGTCGCTGCATTACTTCACCGATCTCACCGGGAATGGCTTCCAGCATGATCTGGTTCTTGCCCTCGTTGAGGTAAACGTAAATTGCCTCACCGTTAGCATCACAGAACTCAACGCCCTGCCAGTTGGGGTCATACTTGATCTTTACGTCGTCAAGCTCCTTGCAGGGAACCACGCCATTTATGTACACACGGCGGTTGGAGAAGAAACCACGCATCGTGCTCTGGCGTGCCTTGAGGCGGATGGAATAATATCCCGCTGCAGGAACATCAAATTCCCAGCAGATAGACTGTGTAGCCTGATCCCATGTATCAAGGCCGATCGTGTTATAGCGCTTGTTAACGGGATGTGAGGGGCTGACAGTATAGTCTGTTCTGTCGTATGTAGGATACAGCGTGGAAGCTGTTGTGTACTTGGGGGACTCTGCCTCGATCAGGATAGCGTTGCCATCGGAGAGAGCAGGCGTGCTGTCGATCTGATCCTGAGCAGGCTTGATATCAGCGTAATCAGGAAGCTCCTCGCTGTTGAAGAAGCGTATATCCTTCATGTAGATGTTTGTCTTGACACCTTCAAGCGCTAATGTATGTTCACCCTCGGAAAGGTAGAAGAAATACGGAGTATTGATCAGACCGTCCTTATCCTTGATAGGATAATCCACCCACAGCTCATCGTACTCTACCTGGGGAGGACGCTTCTGATTCTTCTTCTTTGCGTCATATTCGATAGCAGTTTCGCTGTGCCAGTAACGGTCAAGCTCAACAAGCTGAACCTCGTCAAAGGGATTCTCACCGTCGATCTTAAGACCCACCTCAACGGTGGTGTTCTGACCGGACACTGCATAATACTTCATTTTAAGGTTATAAAGACCTGCTGTCTTTACGTTGAATTTCCATGTGATAGTTCCCTCGCTATCAAGCCAGGAAACGCAATCCTCTTCGCCCTGGAAATCCTTGACCTCAGTGATTGCGCCGTCGGAAGCTTCATAATCGGTGACATCAACGATTATCTCCTCCATAGGCTTGGGTGCGTCAGCGTGCTTTTCGATATAGCTTTTATACGCATCCTCTTTGCTGGACATGCCTACCATGTCAGCGCTTACCGATGACGATGTGGTTGAACTGCTCTCTTCCGCAGCAGCTGCGCCAACCGTCATCTGAAACTGAACAGAAGTTGTAAGCATCATTGCAGACAAAAACAATGATGTTATTCTTTTCAGCTTCATACCTTGCATGTTTGCCACAGTATTTTCCACCTTTCCTAGTTTACTGTTTTGCAGCATATCGTAACCGGGCTTCTCCCTGCCCGATCAAAGATACATTATATTTTACAGACGGGGATAAATGCAGATCCTTCCGTCGTCAAGCTCAACACGGACCTTATCGCCGCCCTTGAGCCCAAGCTCCTCAAGATATTCCTTGGGGATCTGGAGACGTCCTGCACGGTCAAGCACAGAAAGCTCCTCGTGTCCTGCATCTGCAGCGGCTTCTGAAAGCTCGCCGAAGGACTTCAGTACAGATGCCTTACGAACAAATTCCGTCGAGGTCTTACCGTCACGTATTGCAACGACACGATCGATCTCGGCAGAAAGCTTTGTATCATGCGTTACTATTATAATGGTAACGCCCATGACCTTGTTAAGATTGCGGAAAACATCAAGAATAAGCTTTGCGGTTGCGGTATCCACCGAACCCGTGGGCTCATCCGCAAGCAGAAGCTTCGGATTGTTTGAAAGCGCTATCGCTATCGCAACTCTTTGCTGCTCGCCACCCGACATCTGGTCCAGCCTGCTGTTCTTTCTGTGAGAAAGCCCAACCATGTCAAGAAGCTCTATCGCCCTTTGACGTCTGCCCGAGAAACCCGAGAGAAGCAGAGGCATCTCAACATTCTGAACCGCCGTTAAATACGGAATAAGGTTGCGTGCATTATTCTGCCACACAAACCCGACTGTTTTTCGCTTGTATTCGATAAAGTCTGCCTCGCTGAACTTAAGCATATCCTTTCCGTCGATGAAAAGGCTGCCTGCAGAGGGACGATCAAGTCCGCCCAGCATATTCAGCAGTGTTGATTTACCGCTGCCGCTGGCACCAACAATACCCATCAGCTCTCCACGCTCGACCGTAAGATCAAGTCCCTGAAGCGCCATAACCTCAACATCCGAGGATTTGTAGATTTTTACCAGATTGTCCGCCTGCACCATGACGTTTTCAGGCGGAGCCAGCATAACTTTTTTAGGCATCCGTTCCCTCCTCGTCAACGTCAGGGTTCACTGTAATGTCGCTTATCACGCCATCCTCCAGTGTGTAAACGATATCAGCGACCTCCATCATAGAGGTATCATGTGTTGTCATGACGATAGTGAGGTCGTTATTCCTCACCAGATCCTTAAACAGCTTCATCACGGCAAAGCCTGTGGGGGAGTCCAGCTCCGCAGTGGGCTCATCCGCAAAAATGATCTTCGGCGAGGTTGCGATTGCCCTTGCAATTGCGACACGCTGCTGCTCACCACCCGACATTTCACCGGGACGATGGTACATACGCTTCTCAAGACCCACCTGAATAAGGCTCTGCTTTGCACGCTCAACACGCTCCCGATAAGGCAGTTTTGTAAGCCTCAGCGCAAATTCAACGTTTTCAAAGGCAGTCATAGTGGATATCAACGCAACCGACTGGAAAACAAACGCCATATCGCCACGCCTGAGCTTATCCCTTGCAGTATCGGGCAGCTTTGTGATATCGTTATCATCAGTAAGGAACCGAACCTCTCCCGAAGTGGGGCGGTCCAGTGCGCCAAGTATATTGATCAGCGTGGTCTTGCCCGAGCCGGAACGCCCACGCAGCACAGACAGCTTGTTAGGCTGTATCTGCAGATTTATGCCCTTAAGGGCATGAACAACGCTGCCGTCGCCGATCTGGAAATCCATGCAGACGTTGTTTGCTTCGATAATATGTTCCATTTTAGTCCTTTCGCCCGCAGGAAACAGGTGTTATTTACACAAAGTCATAACACCGCTATCATATATACCGTATTAATTATATCAAATTTATACTCTATTGTCAATAAGATTTAATTTTTTTTATGCACTTTATCTAAAACAACTAAAGGTTGCAATTTTATCCAAAATATGTTGCCAGCTGATCTCCTCGTACCTATATTTTGTACGCTTTGAAAACGCAACTATTTTTATGTACAAGATATTGATAAACATTATGTCAGCATTCAGGATTAAATCGATGCTGTGCAGTACATCTGTTAAATTTCGGCGTTTTTAACGAAATTGAGTCACGTGATTTGTCTACAATAACTTCCAAAAACAAAAACCTCCCCTTTCGGGGAGGTCATGTCTTAGTTAGAATAAGATTTTTTTCAGATCAACTCTGAATTAGGATCTCTTCTTAGCTACGATGATAGCAGCGCCAGCGAGAACTGCGGGAACTACTGCAAGAGCGATACCTGTGTCAGGAGAAGAAGTATCGGTAGTGTCAGCTGTATCAGCTGTATCAGCTGTATCAGCTGTATCCTCTGTTACGCCGCTGATGCCAACAGTCTCATCAGATGTATCAGCTGTATCAGCAGTGTCAGCTGTATCAGCAGTGTCAGCTGTATCAGCTGTATCAGCAGTGTCAGCAGTATCAGCTGTATCAGCTGTGTCAACTGTGATGTCACCAGCCTGTGTCTCGTCAGAGATGATTACTACCTCGAGAGCAGAATCCTCAGTAACGTCAGCCTCGAAGCCAGCGTCAGCAACGAGATCGATAGTAACAACGTCATCAGCCTCGCCGATTACGTTGTATGTGATTGTACCGATAACTGTACCATCAGCAGGAGCCTCAACGTCAGCATAGAGGAGGTAGTTATCCTCGAATACTACGAGTGCCCAGTCAGAAAGAGCGTCGCCCTTAACGAAATCTACGAACTCGAGGTTCTCAGAAGCGTTAACAGTGAGCTGTGTACCTGTTGTTGTCATGCCATTAGCAGTGAGCTCAACAGTGATTGTCTCGCCTGCGATAGCTGCGTCTTCAACCATCACAGGAGCGATAGCAGCGGAAGCTGCAACGGCTGTCATAGAAAGAACAGCAGCAGCTGCGCCGAGAGATAAAATCTTCTTCATATTATTTTCCTCCATAAATTTTTGTTTATATAACCATCCCATAACCGAGGCCGAAGCCTCGGCGTGGGAAATGATCACAAAACTTGAAAAGATGAATTATGCCTTAGCAGCGTTTGCCTTTGCGATCTTGAGGATCTCAGAAGCATCCATTACTGTGGGATCGCCACCGTCGTTGCCCATATCAGCAAGCTCGAGCTGCTCTGCATCCAGAGTAGCGATCTTAGCGATGTGCTTCAGAACAGCGGAAGCGTCGAGTACGTTTACAGAACCATTTTTGTCAACGTCACCCTTCTCATACTCGGGAACAACGTTACCAGCAGCTGTGTTAACCAGTGTGTTGTAAGCGTTGTAGAGGTTGTAGTGAGAATCGTTGAGAGTTACATCGTTGCCGCTAGCATCCTTACCGGAGTAAGCATAGATGGAGCCCTCGAGAGTCATGATGTATGTGGACTTATCCCACTTCTGGTTTGTGATAACACGGTTTGTACCGAGGAACTTGTCTCTCAGGTCGTTGAATGCAGCGTTATCATAGTACTCGCCGTCGATGTAGTACAGAACATCGTCGATAGCGTTCAGATAGAATGCAGCGTCATTAAGAGCAGCAAGAACTGTAGCGTTGCCCTCAACGATACCCTCGTCGATCTGAGCGGAAACCTTAGCGATCATATCGTATACATCCTGGTACTCAAGCTTGAGAGCGAGGTACTCGGAGAGGAGCTGATCGTAAGCGCCTGTGATTGTGGAAGCACAAGCCTTTGTAGCGGAACCATAGTAAGCATCATCATCGAGACCGAAGATGTTGTTGCTGAGCTTGTGATATACAGTGCTGGAGTCGAGGTACATACCGTCTGCTTCGCCGTCGAAGATATCATCCTCAACGCCGCCTACGATGTAGCCAGCCTTGTAATCCTTGTAGTTCTTGTCAGCGAGAGTCTGACCGAGCCACTCCTGTACCCACTCACAAGTATCAACGAGATTCTTGTTAGCAGCGGAGAAGATAGGAGCGTGAGCTGTCTCCTCGATGAGTGCGTAGCACTTCTTGAGCAGGCTCTGGATCTGTGCACGGTTGTGGAAGTCACCGGAAACGCCAACCTCATTGAAGCCGAGCTTTGTGAAGTGATCGTTGATAGCGTATGTTACATAACGGTATACAACATCCCACTCCTTACCAAGACCTTCACCGAGATCCTTAGTTACATCGATAACGCCTCTTGTATCGATAGCATCATCCAGAGAGAAGTTACCAGCGATGTACTCGTTAGCGAGGTAGTAAGCGTACTCGATTGTGGGAGACTGGCCGTTGTCGCCTGCGAGCAGAGGACAATCGTGGAACATCTCACCCTCAGTACCGAAGTCAGCCTTGATGAGTGTAGCGAGGTCAAACTCGATTGTACCGGAGATTCTCTGGTAGCCCTCAACGCCCTCAACATAGTCCTTAGCGTCTACATTGTCAGCAGAGAGAGGAGCAACATCAGAACCTACCCACTTGCCATCCTTGTCCAGGGGAACGAATACGTCGTTGTCCTTACCCTTGAGGAGGATCATAGCCTTGTTCTGGCCGATCTTGCCGGAGATATCGTAATCATCATTGATTACCCAGTCAAATGCTGTTGTTGTAACGTTATCTTCGCCAACGAACTCAACGATTGCATCGTACAGATCCTCGCAGGATGTCTGGCCAGCCAGCATAGCAGCGTAAGCGAACTGCTTGGAGTAGTCGTTCATGAGTCTGAGAACAGCGATCTTTGTTGTAGCTGTTACAGAGTCAGCCTTCCAGGTCTTGAACTTAGCGATAGCATCGAGGCAGTCCTTGTATGCCTTAACGATATCTTCCTTAGTTGTATCCTTGATGTTCTTGTAGCCGATCAGCTCTTCGTAGTTCTCGGTGATCAGGTAAGCATTATCAGCAGCCTCGAGAGTATCGAATGCATCGCCGTATGTTCTCCAGTCTGTGGGACCGAAGGAAGCGTTACGTCTCCAGGACTCATAAGCATACTTCTTAGTGAGCAGCTCCTGGTACTCTGTGATAGCCTTAACGAAGTCAGACTTTGTTACCTTATCAAGAGTCTTGAGATCGTTGATAGCCTTGTCGATTGCGTGCCAAGCGCTGTCGATCTCCTTAGCGTCGAGAGACTCAACATAGCCCTCGGGAGCGTCAGCAGCGAGACCGATCTGGATGTGGTAATCCCAATCAGCGATCAGAGTGCTGTATACATCACGGAGATTCTGGAAAGTATCTGCATCATACAGTCTGTCCATGATTTCTTCCTGATAGATGTTGTTTGTATCGATGATCTTCTTAGCGTCATCAAGTCTAGCCTTCAGGTCAGCGAGGTCGTGGCAGGGGCCCTTAACTTCCTTAACTCTGATTGCGCAAGCGTATACCATTCTCCAAGCTACTGTGTAGTCAGCAGATGTAGAGGGATCAGCGCCAACAGCGGGGTTGAGAACAGAGTCAGCATAAGCAAGAGCGTCGTTCAGCAGAGCGAGGTTCTCCTCTGTGTACTCTTCCTCAGCCTTTGTCAGCTGCCAAGCGTCATCGAACAGATCGCAGAGAGCCTTGAGGTCAGCTTCAGTCTTTACGTAGTCAGCAGTGTCTTTTACAGCGTCAATTGTGTAAGTCTGCTTTGTCTCTTCTGCATTAGCAACTACTGCGATGGAAGTAAGTGCCATTACAGAAGCCATTGCGGAAGAAAAGATTCTTCTTCTTAACATAATAGTCCTCCTAAAAAGTTTGTTTTAAAACATCTCTGAGTTATCGGGCACTCGGATGTGTTTAACGGAAGTATTTTTTCACCGTCCACTACCGTAGTCGGCGGCAAAACCGAAAAAGTTTCAGAAAATTTCAGAATTTTTTCGATTTTTTTGCTACACCACGGTAGTCACAGGAAAATTCATAAAAGTTTCAGATATTTTTGAAAAATTTCAAAAATCCTGTGGCAGTTAAATTACTTTCTCTTCTTGGAAAGAACAACTGCGCCTGCAGCTACAACTGCAAGACCTGCAACAGCAGCAACACCCTCAACGCCTGTATCGGGAGACTGCTTGTCAGTTGTGGGAGCGTTAACGTCGCCTGCAGCGTCGGAACCGCCCTCAGAACCGGAAGCGTCGTTGCCACCAGCGGAACCTGTGTCACCGCCGCCTGCGATAACGTTGCCCAGACCGTCCATGGAGAGCATAACTGCACCGGAAGCGTCCTTGAAGTCGATCTGTGTAACAACAGTCTCAGACATTACAGCGCCCCACTCGGACATGAAGATACGAACCAGCTCAAGGCTCTCCATATCGCCGTTAGCAAGGGGGTTTACGAGCTTCTCTGTTACAGAGTATGTGTACTCGCCAACCTTAACTGTCTGTGTGGGCTTAGCAGCAGCAGCCTGTGTATCCATGGGGTTACCCTCAGCGTCTGTGAGAGCGTCATCTGTGATGCCCCAGAACTCGCCGCCTGTTACCCAGTTGTATGCGTTGTAAACGTCAGAACCAGCGGGGTACAGAGTTGTGTTGTGCCAGGAAGAACCGATCCAGCCGCCTACGTTGCCGTCGATCCACTCGGGCTCAGCAAATGTGAATGTGTAGGTTACGCTGTCAAGAGCTGCGATGTCGATACCGAAATCAACGGGATTAGCCTCGTCGGTGCTGTACAGTGTTACCATGAAGTTCTGGTTGCTGGATGTGTCAACCCAGGACTGTGCGCCGGAAACAGGAGCATAGTTTGCGCTTGCGGAAACTGCCATTGTAGCAGCTGCAGCTACTGCGGTAACTGCGGAAAGAATCTTTGTGATCTTCATAACGAAAAATCCTCCTTAAAAATTTGTGGCTCCGTTGCTCTGAATAGCAGCGGAAATTTACCTTAGCTAAGGTTAAGCTATGCATCGGGACATAGCTACCCTTGTATATCAATATACCATTTTTAAGTCCATTTCGTCAATGTGCAATTTGTATAAATCTTTGTTTTGTTTTTAGAAGAATTGTGCAACTTAACTATTTTTACTTTTTAAAAGCGCCGAAAACGGCTCTGTTATGCCATTTAAGAGTGTTTAAGTAAATTGCCTAAAGCCGATTAAAATTCGAGCTCGGCACTTAAATTCGACAAAAAAATTACAATTTTACTTTGTTTCAAGCTATCCCACTTAGATTTTGCAATATTTTTTAATGCAAATCAAGCAAAAGCACTTGAAAAAAACTTCGTTCTGTGTTATACTAAATCCTGTCACATACGCCTCTTTAGTTAAATGGATATAACAGCCCCCTCCTAAGGGGCAGTTGTAGGTTCGATTCCTACAAGGGGTGCCACAGTCCAAAAAAGCCACGCTTTGCGTGGCTTTTTTGGACGTTGCAGCGCTTTTTCTTCGATCTTCCCTTATGGAAGATCGATCTCGCTTTGCGAGACCGCAAAAACGCCGCCGTGCTGCTCTCCTTTTTTGACGAGCAACCTGCCTGCGTGGCTTTTTTGGACGTTGCAGCGCTTTTTCCCCTGATCTTTAAAAAAGTCTCTATGTAGTATCCGCCTTTTTCAAAATTACTCAAATGCACACGAAAGGACTTATTATGAACAACTACGAACATCTTTCAACCTACACCAAAGACGAACTGATACAGCTGATCGAAATATATTCCAAGAACTGGCTTGCTATGGACGGCGTGTGGTTTCAGTCCATCGAAAGTAAGCTGGGAATGGACGAGGCGATGTATCACGACGCCGAAGCCTGGCGCCGCTTCACTGTTATCGAAGCGAGAAAGATCAAGGCATTTCTGAAGCTTCCCGACAACTCAGGCATAGATGGGCTTGCGCAGGCGCTGAAGCTCAGATTTTATGCCAACATCAACAAAGATACTATCGAGATAAACGGAGATACTCTTATATACACCTCAGTTGATTGCCGTGTACAGCGTGCAAGAGAACGAAAGGGAATGCCGTTCCACCCCTGCAAGAGCGTTGGTATCATTGAATACAGCGGCTTTGCAAAGGAGATAGACGACCGATTCACCTGCGAGTGTATAAGCTGCTACCCCGACATTACCGACAACACCTGCTGCTGTAAGTGGAAATTCACGCTGAACAAATAAAAAGAGGGCATTAAGCCCTCTTTAATATATATTATAATAGTATCAATCGTTATAGTACATTTTTATAAAATCCTCGGCAAGCTTTACCGAGCCATCGATACCAAGCACCGAGCTGTCGAGGCATAGCTGATAGTTCTGCGGCTGACCCCAGCGTTTATCCGTATAGTAATTATAATAGGAAGTGCGCTGCTTATCCACACGCTTCACATAGTTCTCGGCGTGGCGTTCTTCTATGCCATACACCTCTATCGCACGCTTTACCCTCTGCTCAAACGGTGCCGATATAAACAGATTTATTACTCCGTTGAAATCACGCAGTGCATAATCGGCACATCTGCCGATAATAACGCAGGATTGCTCCGAAGCTATCTTCTGGATAGCATTGAGCTGTGCAAAGAACAATGTATCGTCAAACGGAATACCGCCCTGGCCATAAGTCGTTGAAAGCAGATACAAAAAGCTGTTGGTACGCTTTTCATCGTTTTCTTCAAAATGATTTTTATGGATGCCGCTGTGCTCCGCAGCAAGCTCCAGAAGCTTATTATCGTAAAATTCCACTCCAAGCGACTTGGCGAGCTTTTCACCTATCTCTCTGCCTCCGCTTCCGTACTGTCTTGTTATGGTGATGATCTTTCTTGACATAATAACACCTCCGTGTATACATATATTTCTACGCTTTCATTATAGCACAGAAGCCCGTTTTTGTCACCATATTTCACAATATTTTTTTGTATCGGCATCTAATTTTGGATATTTTAACAACATGAAGTTCAAAATCTTAGACAAAAAAACAAGACGACACTGCCAAAGCAGTGCCGTCTTTTCGCACCTTTTCAGTTCTGCGAATTACTTAACGATATACTCGCCGATCTCAGCAAGGAAATCATCGCAAGCGTCGCTGTGGATATTCAGTGTAAGCTCCTTGGAGAGGTCGAGGCTGAAGATACCCATGATGGACTTTGCATCGATAGCATATCTTCCGGAGATGATGTCTACATCGTAGTCGCACTTTGTAACGATGTTCACGAAATTCTTAACGTCATTGATTGTGTTGATGTTGATCTTAGCTGTTGTCATAATTTTACGTCCTTTCTGTACTTCTGTGGTTTTCTGTATGATACCACATCATTTTTCTTTTGTCAACGGGAATTCTGCCGTTTTTTCACTTATTTTGCTGCGAATTTTGCGATCTCCTCGTAAAGCTCTTCTGTGCTCTTACCCTCGCCTCTGATGACCATATCGAGGGGCTTTGCGAGATCAAGGCTGAAGATACCCATGATAGACTTTGCGTCCACTGCGTATCTGCCTGAGATCAGATCACAGTCGAATTCATACTTGTTGGTGATGTTTACAAATTCCTTTACGTCTTCGATCGTGCCAAGCATAATTTTGAGTTCCTTCATTAAAATCGCCGCCTTTCATTGTTTTGTTTAGTTGTCTTTTGTTGTCTTTGTGTACAAGTCTTTATCTGTCTTTTCGGTTATTTTTGCTAACCTCAATATAAATATAGCAACAAAATAAAAAATAGTCAATAGCTTATTGCAAAATTCGGAATAATCAAGTATAATAAATATATATAGGAAATTGGTTTTTGTGTAAAATGTCAAAACCAACAGCTTAATTTAATGTAATTTGCCTAAAAGACTTTGCGAAAGGAGCATATTCATGACGTTTTCGGTGTACACACTCGGATGTAAAGTCAATTCCTGCGAAAGCGCCGCAATAATAAAAAGTATGCTCGATGCGGGTTTTGAAAAAGCAGACGCTGAAGCTTCGGCAGATATCTGCATAATAAACTCCTGCGCCGTAACAAGCATGAGCGTAAAAAAAGCACGTCTCCATATTTCACGCTGCAAAAAGGACAACCCTGACAGCGTCGTGGTATTGTGCGGCTGCTTCCCGCAGGCCTATCCCGAAGATTCTGCACAGACAGAAGCAGATATTATCGTCGGAAACGGCGCAAAGGCATATATTCCGCATCTGCTCAAAGAGTATCTGGAAAAGCCTGGAAAAACAGTGTACATAAACCCTCTGCCGAGAGAGTTTGATATGCTTTGTGCAGAAGCAGATCTCGATCGTACCCGTGCTTTTATTAAAATAGAGGACGGCTGTGACCGTTTCTGTACATATTGTATAATCCCGACAGCCCGTGGCAGGGTCCGTTCGATGCCACTCAGCGAGATAACCCGACAGGCACAGCTTGCCGCACAAAGCGGACACAAGGAGATAGTCCTGACGGGAATAAACCTGAGCTGCTACGGACAGGAGCTTGACCTCACCCTCGGCGACGCAGTCAAAGCCGCCGATGTGGACGGAATAGAGCGGATACGCCTCGGCTCGCTGGAGCCTGATATGATGACGGACGGAGAGATAGCAAAGCTCCTTGAATGTCCGAAGCTGTGCCCGCACTTCCATCTTTCACTGCAGAGCGGAAGCGACAGCGTACTTAAGCGTATGCGCCGCAGATATGACACCGCCCAGTATGAGGAGGTCTGCGATAAGCTAAGGAGAGCTTACCCCGACTGCTCGATAACCACCGATATAATGGTGGGCTTTGCAGGCGAGACGGATTCCGAATTCGCCGAAACAGCAAGCTTCGCCGAGAAGACAGGCTTTGCAAAGATACACGTTTTTCCTTATTCTATAAGAATGGGAACTGTGGCAGCCATGAGGGGCGACCATGTGGTGCCTCACGTAAAATCCGCCCGTGCAAAGCAGATGAACGAAACTGCAAAACGGCTGGAGCAGGAATTTCTGAAAAAACAGATCGGCAAGGAATTCACAGTTCTTATCGAAAAACCTCAATCCGACGAGTATAGCAATGGATTTACAGAGAGTTATATTCCCGTCAGGATATACGGAGAGCAGATAGAAAGACACTCACTCGTAAGAGTGAAGATAACAGGCGCTGCGGAACAGTATTGCACCGCAGAGATCATCTGAGTAAAAAATAAGGAGCAAAAAAGCTCCTTTTGAACATAATGGAGGACAAAGAAATGGCAGTTTATCGTATCTATGTGGAGAAGAAGCCCGAGTTTGCGGTTGACGGAAAGGCTACCCTTTCCGACCTCACCGTTGCCCTCGGCATCAAGTCGGTGGAGGATGTACGCATCATCAACCGTTATGACGCAGAGCAGCTTCCCAGAGAGAATTTTGACAAGGCTATCCCCACAGTATTTTCCGAGCCGCCCGTTGACGAGGTGTTCGAGCAGCTTCCCGAGCTTGCAGCGGACGAGCGTATGTTCGCAGTGGAATTCCTTCCCGGTCAGTTCGACCAGAGAGCAGATTCCGCAGCACAGTGCATCCAGATGCTGTGCAAGGGCGACAGACCTGTTGTAAAGTACGCAAAGATCTATATCCTCAAGGGCAAGATCACAGATGAGGAGTTCGACAAGATCAAGCACTATCTCATCAACGCTGTGGAATCCCGTGAGTGCGGCTTTGAGGAGTACCAGACCCTTGAAGTAAAGTACGAAATCCCCACTTCGGTTGAGACCCTTGACGGCTTTATCGACAAGACTGACGCAGAGCTTGCCGACTTTGTAGTGAAGTACGGCCTTGCTATGGACAACGATGACATCAAGTTCTGTCAGGATTACTTCAAGAGCGAGAACAGAAATCCCACTATCACAGAGATCAGAATGATAGATACCTACTGGTCCGACCACTGCCGTCACACCACATTCGGCACTATCATCGATGATGCTGACATCGCTCCCGCATACATCGCCGATACTTATGCAGAGTACAAGGCTGACCGTGAGGAGCTTGGCAGAGGCAGCAAGCCCATCTGCCTTATGGACATCGCTACCCTTGCCGCTAAGAAGCTCAAGGCTGACGGCAAGCTGAACGACCTCGACGAGTCCGAGGAGATCAATGCCTGCTCCGTTAAGATCACAGTTGACGTTGACGGAGAGGATCAGGAATGGCTGCTGATGTTCAAGAACGAAACTCACAACCACCCCACAGAGATCGAGCCCTTCGGCGGTGCGGCTACCTGCCTCGGCGGTGCTATCCGTGACCCGCTCTCGGGACGCTCATATGTATATCAGGCTATGCGTGTAACAGGCGCATCCGATCCCCTGCTCCCCGTTGAAAAGACCATCAAGGGCAAGCTGCCCCCCAGAAAGATCACAACTACCGCTGCGGCAGGCTACTCCTCCTACGGTAACCAGATCGGTCTTGCAACAGGTCATGTTGCAGAGATCTACCACCCCGGCTACATGGCTAAGAGAATGGAGATCGGTGCTGTTGTAGGTGCCGCTCCCATCGAGAATGTAAGACGTGAGAGACCCGCTCCCGGCGATGTTATCATCCTGCTTGGCGGACGTACAGGCCGTGACGGCTGCGGCGGTGCAACAGGCTCCTCCAAGTCCCACAGCGTACAGTCCCTCGAGTCCTGCGGCGCAGAGGTACAGAAGGGTAACGCTCCCGAGGAGAGAAAGCTCCAGCGTCTGTTCAGAAACCCCGAGGCTACACGCCTTATCAAGCGCTGCAACGACTTCGGCGCAGGCGGCGTTTCCGTTGCCATCGGCGAGCTGGCTGACGGCCTTGAGATCGACCTCAACGCAGTTCCCAAGAAGTATGACGGCCTTGACGGCACAGAGCTTGCTATCTCCGAATCTCAGGAGAGAATGGCTGTTGTGGTTGCCGCTGAGGACGCTGACAAATTCCGTGCACTGGCTTCTCAGGAGAACCTCGAGTCCACTCCCGTTGCTGTAGTAAAGGAAGAAGCAAGACTCCGCATGAACTGGAACGGCAAGACCATCTGCGATATCAGCAGAGAGTTCCTTAACTCCAACGGTGCAGAAAAGCACACAAAGGTAGCTGTTCCCGCAGTAAATGTAAGCTATTCCACAGGCCGCACCAACACCGCAAAGGATTGGGAGAGCCTTGTAACAGATCTTAATGTATGCTCCCAGAGAGGACTTGTACAGAGATTCGACTCCTCCATCGGCGGTGCGACTGTACTGATGCCTTTCTCGGGCAGAACGCAGCAGACCCCCGTACAGGCTATGGCTGCCAAGATCCCCATGATAAACGCAACCACAAGCACAGCATCCATAATGGGCTGGGGCTTCAACCCCGCTATCTCCGAGCAGTCCCCCTACCACGGTGCTGTATGTGCAGTTGTAGAGAGTATCGCAAAGGTAGTTGCGGCAGGCGGCGACAGCGAAAAGTGCTGGCTGACCTTCCAGGAGTATTTTGAAAGAACACAGGGCAAGGCAGAGCGTTGGGGCAAGCCCTTCTCCGCACTGCTCGGCGCATATAAGGCACAGCTCGAGATGGGCTGCGGCGCTATCGGCGGCAAGGACTCCATGAGCGGTACCTTCGAGGATATCGATGTACCTCCCACCCTCGTATCCTTCGCAGTTTCCACAGCAAAGGCAGAGGACATCATCTCCGCAGAGTTCAAGTGCCCCCTCAGCAAGATCGGCTATATCGCTCCCGAATACGATGAGAACGGCCTGCCGAACTTCGACAGCGTTAAGGCTGTATTCAGAAAGATCACAAAGCTTATCAAGGAAAAGAAGATCATGTCCGCATGGTCCGTTGCAAACGGCGGTCTTGCAGAAGGCGTATTCAAGATGACCCTCGGAAACCGTGTAGGTGCAAGCCTTGTCGAGCTTACAGACGATGAGCTGTTCACACCCGTATACGGCGCATTCGTCCTCGAAATGGACGGCGATATCGACGGCATCCGCACCATTGGTGAAACCATCACCGAGTACGAGATCACCTGCGGCGGCGTTAAGCTTGACATCGCATCCCTCGAGAAGAAGTGGAACGACGTTCTTGAGCCTATCTTCAAGGCACAGCTTCCCGCAATGCCCGCACCCGAGACCATCGCTTACGACAAGGGCTGTGAGCTTATCGAGACACATACCTGCCCCAAGATCGCAAAGCCTAAGGTACTCATCCCCGTATTCCCCGGCACAAACTGCGAGTACGATATGGCCAACGCATTCAACCGCTACGGCGGCGACAGCGAGATCTTCGTTATCCGCAACCTGTCCGCAAAGGATATGGAAGAGAGCGTGGCAGAGTTCACACGCCTCATCAAGCAGTCCCAGATGGTGGCTATCCCCGGCGGCTTCTCCGGCGGTGACGAGCCCGAGGGTTCCGCAAAGTTCATCAACGCATTCTTCCGCAACCCCATGATAAAGGAAGCAGTAGAAGAGATGCTGTACAACCGTGACGGTCTTATGATCGGTATATGCAACGGTTTCCAGGCACTCATCAAGCTTGGTCTTGTGCCCTTCGGAAAGATCGTTCCCCTTACCGCAGAAAGCCCCACACTTACATACAACACCATCGGCCGTCACCAGTCCCAGATGACTATGACAAGGATCTGCACCAACAAGTCCCCCTGGCTGATGCACACAAAGGTAGGCGACCTGCACAATATCCCGATCTCCCACGGCGAGGGCCGCTTTGTAGCTCCCGAGGCTGTTATCAGAGAGCTTATCGCAAACGGTCAGGTAGCAACACAGTATGTTGACCTTAAGGGCAATCCCACAATGGATGTTGCATACAACCCCAACAGCTCCATGTACGCTATCGAGGGTATCATCTCTCCCGACGGACGTGTGCTCGGTAAGATGGGCCATACAGAGCGTCTTACCCCCAATGTTGCAAAGAACGTTGACGGCAACAAGGAGCAGCTCCTGTTCAAGGGCGGCGTAGACTACTTCAGAGGCTGATATATAAGTTCAGATATACTAAAAACTCCGCTTCCGATAAAACGGAAGCGGAGTTTGTCATATCCTGCCGATAACAAGATCCCGCACGTTTTATCCGTGCGGGATCGGTTTTATTTCAAAGATCAATCGATCTCCTTAAGGGTCTGATAGATGCTCTGCATTTTAATGTCAGTGGCCGCTATCGTCTCGGCGCAGTCCTTAAGCTGCTGCGCAAGCTCCGCAGAAACCTCACTGTCGGTCTTGTATTTCAGCTGATGCTCAAGACTCGCCCAGAAATCCATAGCGATAGTGCGTATCTGCACCTCAACATTCACAAGCTCTTTGCCATCCGAAAGGAACACAGGCGTCTGTATAACGAGATGCAGACTGCGATAGCCATTAGGCTTAGGAGATTTTATATAATCCTTGGTCTTTAGCAGCGTAACATCGTCCTGCTTTGTAAGGAATTCCGCAACCGCATAAATATCCTCGATATAGTTACAGATGACCCTTACTCCTGCTATATCGTTTAACATGGCACGGGCGTTTTCACTGTTGAAGGGTTTTCCCTTTCGCTGGAGCTTTTCCATTATACTGCGAGGCGACTTGAGTCTGTCCTCGATATGATGTATCGGATTGTAGTCGTATTTTGTCTTGAACTCGCTGTCCAGTATCTCAAGCTTTGTTTTTACTTCATGTATCGCAGACTCATACAGATGCTCAAGCTCCGTAAACTGATAGAGCTGATTAAGTATCATCTCCTGAGACTCAATAGGAATAAGCTGCTGTACAGGACGAAGCTCATCTTCGACTATTTGTAATTTCTTTTTTTGTTTAAACATAATGTATAATCATATCCTTTCAGAACATGAAAGCTAAAAGCCATATTTATATTCTAACAGATACAATTCACGTTTGTGTAACAAATATGTGAATTTATTGTGAAATCATTTGTTAACTTCATCCTGCATACCGCTCAGAAGTGCCTCAATAGCGTCCTGCGACATCTTACCACCGCTTGCAGGTGCTTCCTCAACTGCGGGTGCAGGCTCCGGCTCGGCAGCTGCATTTGCTGCAAACAGCGCTGCTATGTCGTCCTGCGACATCTTGCCACCGCTTGTAGGCGCTTCTTCAACTACGGGAGCAGGTTCTGGCTCGGCAGCTGCATTTGCTGCGAACAGCGCTGCTATGTCGTCCTGTGACATCTTGCCGCCGCTTGCAGGTGCTTCCTCAACTGCGGGTGCAGGCTCCGGC
>JAFTXQ010000017.1 GCA_017461565.1 Oscillospiraceae bacterium | reverse complement strand
GTGATGCCGTTTTCATAATGTCAGGACAGCTTCACTCAATTTCGCAGCTTGAAAACAGCACAATGGAATACGAAAATATTCTGTTCAGACCATCTATGCTGAAAGCAACAGGAAGTGATCTGTGTTGGGAGCAATTTATTTCCCCGCTGATTTCTTCCGTAAGATCAATTTGCCCATTGATTTGTGCTGACAAGATGATTGAGAGCGGCATTTCTGAATATATACAAAGAATCGATAAGCTGTGTGATAAAAAAAGTACGGGCTATCAGATAGCTGTAAAAGGTTACCTTTATCTAATGTTTCACCGTCTTGTGTCAGAAATCGGCGAAACATTTTCTCAAATTTCACAGAAGAATATTGACAAAATAAAAACCATACTTTCTTATGTGGAACAGCATTATTCAGAAAGTATCACCGTTGAAGAAGTAGCAGAGCTTTGCTTTTACAGCAAATCCTATTTTATGAAGTTCTTCAAGGAAAGTATGGGTGTGAGCTTTATTAACTATCTTAATGACTATCGGCTTGAAACAGCAGCGAATATGCTCCGTGCAACAGATGGCAATATTCTTGAAATCGCCTGTGCTTGTGGATTTGACAATCTTTCATATTTCAATCGAAGCTTTAAGAAAAAATACCAAATCACACCGGGGAAGTACAGAAAAGGTAAATAGAATTATAAATTAAGCTGATTCTTTTTGAGATTTCTGTAAACAAAAGCAACGGACTAGGCATGTACAATACATGTGAGAACGGATGTATGTATTGTGTCGTAATTAATGTAATGTTCGGTGTAGTCGCTCTGCTCTATGACCGTTACAGAGTTCTCTGCTATGCAGTTTCGTATCAAGCTGTAAAGCAGGTCAAACGTTGCTTTTGTAGATATTGACCTGTTTTTCTGAAAAGATCCGGAGGTTATTATTGTATCAGGCGCCGCATTTTATTTAGTGACACAAAAATTTATACCGTGACCGATATCATTCTGTCACGGTATTTTTTTATTTAGAGCCAGTGCCGATCATCATTCGGAAGTCTCACGGTGCAGTGTTCCTGCTTCGTATTGAAAGCATGGCATAAGCTCCATTTTGAACATGTTCGCTTCGTGCTTACTGTCGATAAGTGCCTTGATCTCAGCATCGACACACACTCCCGTCCGAATGTATCTGTCCAGTGTCGCATAAGTGAAGCCCAGGTTATCCTCATCAGTCATGCCGCAAAGTCCGTCGGAGGGCACCTTATCCACAAGCTCTGAGGGAAGTCCAAGCTCTCTGCCTATCTGCTTGACCTCGTGCACCGTAAGCCGTGAGATGGGGCTGAAATCACCCGCAGAATCGCCGTAGCGTGTAGAGTATCCCACCCAATCCTCCGAAAGATTGCAGGTGTTTGCAACCCTGCCATTATTGCACTGACTGACAGCATATAAAGACGCCATGCGAAGTCTGGGCGGAAGATTTACAACAGCCTGTTTTGAAAGCTGATCGATCTCATATCCATTGCCGCAGTGGGCATCCTTGATAGCTCCGATCAATCCTTGATAAGCCGCCGCAATATTGACTATAGTGTATCTTATGCCAAGGTGTTCCACAAGCTTTATTGACATATCGATATCGCTCTGATTGCCGTTAGGCATAAGCACGCCAATAACTCTCTCTTTTCCAAGAGCCGCGGCACAAAGACCCGCCACAACAGAGCTGTCCTTTCCGCCTGAAATGCCCACCACTGCATTACATCCCTTGCCGTTTTTTTCAAAAAAATCATTTATCCACACGATAATGTCCTGCGTGGTCTTTTTTGCATCAAAGCTGTACATGTGCCCCTCCTTACAATTCTCTTTACTACACAAAAACTATACTCAAAGCAAGCGCTCTGCTGTTCTGCATTACTTGTCAATAGTGGAGATTCCGATCGTGACCTCCTCAAGCACATCAAGCAGAACCTTTACCGTATCCAGTGAGCTAAGCATAGTGATATTGTTTTCGTTGGCGCATCGGCGTATCGCCGCTCCATCCTTGAAATGAACTCCGGAAAAAACAGCTCGGGTATTGATGATATAGCTGACATAGCCTGCACGGATAGAGTCGAGTATCTCTTCGCTTCCTTCACTGAGTTTTCTGCGAATTCGCGTTCGGATACCGTGTTCTTTGAGAAAATTAGCTGTACCTATCGTTGCTTCTATATTAAATCCCATATCATAAAAGCGTTTTACAAGCGGGAGAGCCTCCTCCTTGTCCTCATCGGCAAGAGTGACGACTACCGTTCCATAATTCTGCAGCTTTATTCCCGAAGCGATCATTGCTTTATACATAGCACGGTGAAGCTTATCGTCATAACCGATCGCCTCACCTGTGGATTTCATTTCAGGAGACAAATAGCTGTCCATTCCTCTGAGCTTTGAGAACGAGAAAGCAGGAGCTTTTACATACCAGCGTTCTTTTTCTTTAGGGTACACCTCGGTTATACCCTGCTGCGGCAGACTGACCCCAAGTATAGCAAGAGTGGCTATATCAGCAAGAGTATAGCCCGTAGCCTTTGATAGGAATGGAACAGTTCTTGAAGAACGAGGATTGACCTCTATAATATACACATTTTCGTTCCTGTCTACAATAAACTGGATATTGAATAGCCCAACGATCCCTATTCCTCTGCCGAGCCGCTTAGTATAATCAAGGATAGTATCCTTCACCTTCTGTGATATGCTGTAGGTAGGATATACGCTTATTGAATCACCAGAGTGGATACCTGTACGCTCGACCAATTCCATGATACCAGGCACAAAAACATTTTCGCCGTCGCAGACAGCGTCTACTTCCACTTCCTTGCCACGGATATATTTATCCACCAGCACAGGTCTGTCAGCATCTATCTCAACTGCCGTTTTCAGATAGTGTCGCAGGTCCTCTTCCTTTGCCACTATCTGCATTGCTCTGCCGCCAAGAACAAAGCTGGGACGCACCAGTACCGGATATCCTATTTCGGCAGCGGCAGCGATTCCGTCTTCTATATTTGTAACCGCAGCACCTTTGGGCTGAGGGATATCAAGGCTGATAAGCAGCTTCTCGAACAGTTCTCTGTTTTCTGCTTTTGCTATCGCATCGCAATCTGTACCTATTATTTTCACTCCACGTTCAGATAAAGGCTCAGCAAGATTTACCGCTGTCTGACCGCCAAGAGTCACAATAACGCCGATGGGTTGCTCAAGCTCGATTATATTCATAACATCCTCGGGACAGAGAGGTTCAAAATACAGCTTATCCGAGCAGGTATAATCAGTGGATACGGTCTCGGGATTGTTGTTGATCACAATTGCTTCGTAGCCTGATTTTCTGATGGTGTCAACAGCATGAACGGTGGAATAGTCGAATTCCACTCCCTGCCCGATACGGATAGGGCCGGAGCCCAAGACCACTATCTTTTTTCTGTCGGAAATAATTGATTCGTTCTCCTCATCATAAGTTGAGTAAAAATACGGTATATAGCTGTCAAATTCGGAAGCGCAGGTGTCTATCATCTTGTAGACCGGAAGAACGCCCGTTTTCCTGCGCAAAGCAGATACGTCTTTTTCAGGAAGTCCCCATAGATCTGCAATAGCTTTGTCTGAGAAACCAAGCTTTTTGGCTTTCAGGAGAATATCCTTATCTGAAACGCTGTTGATAAGCTTTCTCTCCATGTCGATTATATTGCTTAGCTTGCTTATAAAAAACATATCGATGCCTGTTATTTCGTTTATCGTCTTATGAGAGACGCCTCTGCGCAACAGCTCCGCTATAGCATAAATGCGGTCGTCAGAGCCATTTTTAACATAGCTGAGCATCATATCTGTATCCACGCTGTCGAATTTCGGGTGATGCAGGTGACAAAGCCCGATCTCAAGGGAACGTATCGCTTTCAGCAAGCTTTCCTCAGCTGTTCTGCCGATGCTCATGACCTCTCCCGTAGCTTTCATCTGCGTACCGAGGGAGTTACTTGCATCTGTGAATTTGTCGAATGGGAAGCGAGGCATTTTTGTCACGATGTAATCGAGCGTCGGCTCAAACGCAGCCGGTGTATTGGCTATCCTTATCTCATCCAGCGTCATACCGACACCTATCTTTGCAGATACCCTTGCTATAGGATATCCGCTTGCTTTTGAGGCAAGTGCTGAAGAGCGTGATACCCTGGGGTTTACTTCGATGAGGTAGTATTGGAAAGATTTTGTGTCCAGTGCAAATTGAACATTACAGCCGCCTTCTATCTTGAGGGCTCGTATTATCTTCAATGCACTGTCACGAAGCATCTGATATTCCTTGTTCGTAAGTGTCTGCGATGGGCATACTACTATAGAATCGCCTGTGTGTATTCCCACAGGGTCAAGATTTTCCATGTTACATATTGTTATTGCAGTGTCATTTTTGTCACGAATGACCTCGTATTCTATCTCCTTATATCCTTTGATGCTTTTCTCGACCAGCACCTGATGCACTGGTGAAAGAGCAAGCCCGTTCTTCATAAGAGATATAAATTCTTCCTCGTTGTCTGCAAAACCGCCGCCTGTGCCGCCAAGAGTGAATGCAGGGCGCAGCACCACAGGATATCCTATGTCCTGTACGATACGAAGTCCGTCCTCGACGGTGTTTGCAATATCTGATGGAAGCACCGGTTCTCCGAGCCTTTCACACAGCTTTTTGAAAAGCTCTCTGTCCTCGGCTTGCTCGATACTGCTGCTTTTAGTGCCCAGCAGCTCTGTCCTGCACTCCTTCAGGATGCCTTTTTTCTCAAGCTGCATTGCAAGATTAAGGCCTGTCTGTCCGCCTATTCCGGGAAGAATAGCGTCAGGACGCTCATATCGCACTATTTTTGCAATGTATTCAAGGTTTAGCGGTTCCATATAAACCTTGTCGGCAATGGCGATGTCCGTCATAATAGTTGCGGGATTCGAATTGCAGAGAATCACCTCATAGCCCTCCTCCTTCAAAGCAAGGCAAGCCTGAGTTCCTGCGTAGTCAAATTCTGCTGCCTGACCGATAACGATTGGCCCCGATCCGATTACAAGTATCTTTTTAATATCCGTTCTTTTAGACATTTTTATTTTCCTCCATCAGCTTGATAAAACGATTGAACAGGTAATCGCTGTCCTGAGGACCGGGTGCGCTTTCGGGATGATACTGTACGCTGAACACCTTATCCCTTTCGCATTTTACACCCTCTACTGTATTATCAAGGATATTGATATGTGTAACGGTAAGGGGTGTGTTTTTTATGCTTTCGATATCTACAGCATAGGAGTGGTTTTGAGATGTGATCTCTATTTTGCCTGTTTCAAGGTCGCGCACAGGGTGATTACCACCCCTGTGACCGAATTTCAGTTTGTATGTTCTTGCACCATAAGCAAGCGATATTATCTGATGTCCGAGACAAATTCCGAAAACGGGATATTTTCCGAAGAGTGACCTTGCGGTATCAATAGTCTGACGAACATCGGCAGGATCTCCGGGACCATTGGAGATAAATATGCCGTCGGGCGACAGTCTGATTATCTCCTCGGCGCTTGTATTCCACGGAACAATGGTAACATCACAGCCCTTTCTGTTGAGTGTCCTCACAATGTTCTGCTTCATACCGCAATCAATGGCGACTACATGAAATTCTGCATTTTCCAGCTCGCTGTTATATATCGTCTTTCGACTTACGAGCGATACTGCGTCACGGGGGATATCGGTACTGTGCAAGATAGAAAGACCTCTATTCAGACTGACATCACAGGAGCATATAAGAGCCTTTCGGCTGCCCCCGTCACGAATGGAGCGGGTAAGTTTTCTGGTATCCACACCATAGATGCCGGGAATATTATATTGCTCCATTACCTCAGACAGAGTTGAAACGCTTCTGAAATTTGAAGGGAGGTCATTGTATTCGTGAACGACAAGTGCACCGATGGAGGGTGCATCGGTTTCATAATCCTCCTCTGCCATACCATAGCTTCCTATAAGCGGATATGTCATTACTACAGCCTGATAGGTGTAGGAGGGATCGGAAATAATCTCCTGATATCCCACCATAGAGGTGTTGAATACTATCTCGCATACTTTGTCGCAGGTGCTTCCAAAAGCATAGCCATAGTATTCCTGACCGTCCTCCAATATGATCTTTCTGTTGTATTCCGTTGCCATTTGATCATCTCTTTTCTTATAGCTCTATCTCTGCCGCTTTTGCTGTTACATCAGCAAGCAGCGGTCTTATTTTATCCACAAATGCTTGTGTCTGTTCGGGGCAGCGTCCTACATAAAGGGATGGATCAAGCAGCTCCTGAATTTCACTTTCGGTAAGTCCGAACTCTTTTTCTGCCGCAAGGCGGTCAAGCAGGTCGCATTCTTCGCCGTTTTTCATCTTTGCTGACGCCTCCATCGAGCATCTGCGTATTATCTCATGCAGCTGTTGACGATCACCTCCGCGTTTAACCGCCTCCATCATAAGGTTTTCAGTGGCGATAAACGGCAGATATTCCTTCAGCGTTTTCTCGATCATCTTTTCATTAACAAAAAGACCATTTGTAACATTTTGAGCCAGTCTCAGAATAGCGTCTGCACACAGGAAGCCTTCGGGCAGAGAGATACGGCGGTTTGCCGAATCATCGAGCGTCCGTTCCAGCCACTGCGTTGCGGCAGTCATAGGTGCATTTGCAGCATCAGCAATCAGATATCGTGCCAGTGAGCATATACGTTCGCAGCGCATAGGATTACGCTTATATGCCATCGCTGACGAGCCTATCTGATCCTTTTCAAACGGTTCTTCAAGCTGACGATCATGCTGCAGCAGACGGATATCATTTGCCATACGATAACAGCTTTGTGCAATTGAGGACAGAGCATTCAATATACGGCTGTCCACCTTGCGGGGATAAGTCTGACCACAGACATCGTAGCATTCATTGAACCCGAAATCGGCAGCAATAAGACTGTTCATTTGATCTATTTTGGATGAATCACCGTTAAACAGTTCGATAAAGCTTGCTTCAGTGCCTGTTGTACCACGGCAGCCGAGAAATTTTATATTAGCAAGTGCAAAATCTATCTCGTCGAGATCGGAAAGCAGTTCCTGCATCCAAAGCGACGCACGCTTACCTAC
Organism: Oscillospiraceae bacterium; assembly: GCA_017461565.1. Taxonomy (GTDB): domain Bacteria; phylum Bacillota; class Clostridia; order Oscillospirales; family Ruminococcaceae; genus CAG-115. Next base: position 25,257 of record JAFTXQ010000017.1, on the reverse strand, counting down.
CGTAGTCGGCTGAGCAGGCTGATAGTGCGTGTATCCAAGTGTGGGCATCGCTTTATATTTCTCGGCGAAATCAGCAAGATTTGCCAAAACGCCCAAAAGCTCTGCACGCAGATAGCGCAGAGCATCTCTATAAATAATCAGGTCGGCATTATCGGTAACGTAGCAGCTCGTTGCACCTAAATGAATAATTCCTGCAGCTGTCGGAGCCGCCTTGCCGTAAGCGTACACATGAGCCATAACATCATGGCGCACTTCCTTTTCTCGTTGCTTTACACATTCGTAATCGATATCCTCGATATGTGCCGAAAGCTCCTCAATCTGCTCTGTTGTAACAGGAAGTCCAAGCTTCATCTCCGCTTTAGCCAAAGCCGTCCATAGTTTGCGCCAGGTCTGATAGCGTGCATCTGCCGAAAATAATTTCAGCATATATTCTGAAGCGTAGCGTGATGATAATGGCGATTCATATCTGTCTGTCATGTCATATCCTCCGTGTTTCTGATTATAATACTATCTCTCTCAGCACCGACAGAAATATATTTTATCGGGCAGCCGATCTGTTTTTCGATAAAGGCGATATATTCCTGTGCCTGTACAGGAAGCTCCTCCCACTTGCGGACATGGGAAATATCACACTTCCAACCATCAAAATACTCTATAACAGGCTGGGCGTTTTTCAGCGCTGTAGGAAAAGGGAAACTATCTGTCTGCTTTCCGTTCAGCAGATAATGTGTACATACAGGAATTTTATCCATATAGCTCAGGATATCGAGCTTGGTGATCGCGATAGCTGTCGCCCCCTGCATTTCAACACCATATCTGGTAGCAACTATATCAAGCGGACCTACCCGACGGGGGCGACCTGTTTTTGCGCCATATTCAAAACCCATCTGACGAAGCTTATCCGCCTCATCTCCGAACATCTCACAAACGAAAGGACCTTCTCCAACACAAGTGGAATAGGCCTTAACAATGCCGATGATGTCATCCAGCTTTGCGCTCGGCACACCCGCACCGATAGGCGCATAAGCGGCGAGTGTATTTGAGGAGGTAGTGTAAGGGAAGATACCATGGTCAATATCCCTTAATGAACCAAGCTGTGCCTCGAAAAGAATGTTTTTCCCATCGGCCTGCGCTTGAGTCAGGTAAGCTCCCACATCGGAGATAAAGGGCTTGATCTTATTACAATATTTACTCAGCCATTCCTCAAGCATATCCGTAGTATACGGCTTTGCACCATATACCCTTGTGATCGTCAGGTTCTTCCATTCAAGAAGTTCCCTTAAATGCTCTCTCAATTCATCGGGATAGAACAGTTCGCCTGCCAGAATAGTTTTTTTCTGATACTTATCCGAGTAGAACGGAGCGATGCCCTGTTTGGTCGAACCGTATTTTTTGTCCGCCAGACGCTGCTCCTCCAGTTCATCCAGCTCACGGTGCCAGGGAAGCAGCAGCGAAGCACGGTCGCTTATCATGAGGTTATCGGGGGTGATCGCTACACCTTTTGATGTTACCTCTTGTATTTCTTTTATCAGGTTTTCAGGATCCAGAGCAACACTGTTTCCGAGAACATTTACAACGCCCTTTCTGAAAACACCTGAGGGTAGCAGATGAAGTGCAAACTTTCCATTCTCATTGATAACGGTATGTCCTGCGTTTCCGCCGCCTTGAAAGCGTACAACAACATCATAGTCTTTTGTCAGCAGATCAACCATACGGCCCTTGCCCTCATCGCCCCAATTGATTCCTACCACAGCACAGTTTGACATTAAGATCCCTCCTTAAAGATGATTTGTAAGGCGCTGCATTATTTCGGTATATGCATCCTCAACACCGCCCATGTCACGGCGGAAACGGTCCTTGTCCAGCTTTTCGCCCGTACTGCTGTCCCAGAATCTGCAGGTATCGGGGCTGATTTCATCAGCAAGAACGATAGTACCGTCTGAAAGTCTGCCGAATTCCAGCTTAAAATCAACAAGAGTAACACCGCACTTCGCCCAGAATACTTTCAGCTGCTCGTTTACAGCGAAAGCGTATTTTTTGATCGTTTCGATCTCATCGGCGGAAGCCAAGCCAAGAGAGATGGCATGATGATCGTTTATGAGAGGATCTCCCAGCTCATCATTTTTATAGGAGAATTCGATAGTCGGTGCAGCAAGCCTTTCACCCTCTTTTACGCCGTATCTCTGCGAGAATGAGCCTGCGGCAATATTGCGGACTATCACCTCAAGCGGCACGATGCTGACCCTTTTTACGACGGTTTCGCGTTCGCTGAGCTGTTTTACGAAATGAGTGGGAATGCCGCATTTCTCAAGTCTCTGCATAAGCAGGTTGCTCATCCTGTTGTTGATAACCCCTTTGCCTGCTATCATTCCTTTTTTCAGACCATTGAATGCCGTTGCGTCATCCTTGTATGACACAACAAGCAATTCAGGGTCATCGGTGCGGAATACTTTCTTTGCCTTACCTTCATAAAGCTGTTCTTTAATTTGCATCTTGATTACCTCTCATTGTATTATCCACAGCAGCCCTTATAAAGCCAACAAATAAAGGATGCGGCTTGTTGGGGCGGCTTTTGAATTCAGGGTGAAATTGTACTGCTGTAAACCACGGATGAAGCTCTTTCTTGAGCTCTGCAATCTCCATGAGCTTTCCGTCAGGGGAGCTGCCCGAAAAAACCATGCCGTTCTCTACAAAGTCCTGCATGAATTTATTATTGAACTCATACCTGTGACGGTGGCGTTCGTATATCAGTTCTTTGTTGTACAAAGCACGGGCAAGAGTTTCTTCCGCAAGCCTGCAGGGATACAGACCGAGGCGCATAGTACCTCCCATTTCAACATTTTTCTGATCAGGCATAATGTCGATAACATTGTGAGGTGTTTCTCTGAATTCAGCACTGTCAGCATCAGACCAGCCGAGCACGTTTCTTGCAAATTCAATGACGGCCATATGCATTCCGAGACACAGTCCCAGATAGGGAATTTTATTCTCTCTTGCGTAGCGTACTGCTTCTATTTTACCTTGTATGCCTCTGTCTCCGAATCCTCCGGGAACAAGTATACCGTCACATTCGTCGAGCAACTCATCAGTGGTTTCAGGTGTTACAAGCTCGGAATTTATCAGCTTTATCTCAGCCTTTATTCCAAGAGAATAACCTGCGTGACGTACAGCCTCCATAACGGAGATGTATGCATCGGGAAGAACAGCGTACTTTCCGACGACGGCGATCTTCACGCTCTTGTCGGCACTTTTCTGACGCTTGACCATGTCGTGCCATTCGCCGAGGTCTGCATTTCGGTTTTCCAGCCTGAGATGCTCACACACTACATCTGCAAGGCCCTCCCTTTCCAACATAAGCGGAACCTCGTACAGAGAATCGGCTGTCTTGTTGAGTATCACATCCTGCGAACGCACGTTGCAGAAGCTTGCAAGCTTCCTGCGTGCCTCGTCAGGGATATCCATATCGGAACGGCACACAAGAATCGTAGGCTGTATTCCCATACCCAGCATTTCCTTTACGCTGTGCTGTGTCGGCTTTGTTTTCAGTTCATCACTGCCCGAAATGAATGGTAGCAATGTAACATGGATATACGCCACGCTTTCTCGCCCCATATCCAGCGATACCTGACGTATTGCTTCAAGGTATGGCGTGCTTTCAATATCTCCCACTGTGCCGCCGATCTCGGTTATCACGATGTCGGCAGAATTTGCCGCACGGTATATTCTTTCCTTGATCTCATTGGTTATATGAGGAATGACCTGTACAGTTGCACCAAGATAATCTCCGCGGCGTTCCTTTGCGATAACGCTCTGATATATCTTGCCTGTGGTCACATTGCTGTTTGCCGAAAGATTTTCGTCAATGAATCTCTCGTAATGTCCAAGATCAAGGTCGGTTTCAGCCCCGTCGTCTGTAACAAAGACCTCGCCGTGCTGATAAGGGCTCATTGTGCCTGGGTCGATGTTTATATACGGGTCGAACTTCTGAAGAGTGACCTTATAGCCCCTGCTTTTGAGAAGCCGTCCCAGCGATGCAGCTGTAATTCCCTTGCCAAGTCCTGAGACAACACCGCCTGTCACGAAGATATACCGTGTTTTCACATTCCCGCCTCTTTTCTTAATTATTCACATATAGCTGCTTATACGGATTGCTTGTATTCGGTGTCAGCTTATAGAATTTGGAGTTCAGAAGCACATCGGGATCTCCACCGAACTTTTTTGTAAAAAGGTCGATATACTCTCTGATGCTTTCTTTATCACTGTCATCGGCTTCTTTTACAGATACCTGTACGGGAAGATCCTGCGGCGGATACTCCGTTCTGATGTATATCACACCTCCATGCATTCCCGTTCCGCAAAACTCGCCTACAGGGCAATGATCCTCAGCTCCTATTCCGAGAACGATGATTCTGCCACCTGCCTGATATTCCGCGAGAAAATCACCTACCTCGCCTCCTATCATCAGCAGTGGTATTTTATCCTCAAACTGTTTCATGTGTATTCCCGCACGATATCCTGCCGAGCCCTTGATGAGTATCCTGCCGTCTCTCATTCCATAGCCTACGGCGTCGCCGCAATTGCCGTGAATAGTGATGGTTCCGTCGTTCATTGCATCGCCGGTTGCATCCTGAGCATTTCCGTATACCGTGATATCACATTGGGTAAGATATGCTCCGAGAGCATTTCCGGGAATGCCATGGATGTGGATATCCTTGCCGATACAGCCGCTTCCTATGAAGCGATGACCAATTACATTCTCCACGGTTATCTCGCTGTCGGGAGATCTTCTGATATACTCGTTAAGCGTTTTGAAATGCATTTTATCAGCATTGATCCTATCCATTATCTCTGCCCTCCCAATTTTTCTTTTCTGTATTCTGCAGGAAATGCCATCAGTGCAGGCTTTTCCAGCAGCAACGCGAGATCTACCTCATTGAGTGGTGTCTGTTCTCTCACAAGCGAGGTATAGATACCTGCATTATTTATCATATCTCCCATTAAAATAAAACCCTTAAGCTTGTTGTCTGCAATGAACAGATTTTTGTAACCACTTTCGCTTATCGCGGTGTGTTCCTCGCCCGAATAAGAGCCTGCAGTAATTATATGCAGGCCGAAAAAGCCTGCGGCATTCATCGGAAACGCATTAGTATAATGTGCCACACCGCCTGCCATATTCTTTCCTGCAACATTTCCTTGCATAAACGCATTGGGAAGTATTGCGATCATCTTGTCCGTATTGCTTGTGATGTCATGGCTTTTTGTGCAGTCGCCTGCGGCATATATATCGGAAAACCCCTTTACTGCCTGGGTGTCATCAGTAACTATTCCTCTATCGACCTTTCCGCCGATAGCATCGATAAGTTCGGTATTGGGACGAACTCCGACAGCAAGGATAAGTATATCGAAATCTATACTATCTCCATTGGTCAGGGTTGCAGTGTTTTCGGAAAATTCCTTTACGGTTGTACCGAGTACAAAACGCACCCCTGTAGTCTCAATATGGTGCTTCATGATGTGTGAAGCTTCTTCATTAAGCACAGCAGGTAGGATACGTTCCGATAGATCTATCACAGTGATGTTATTTGTGAACCTTACCATTGCTTCTGCTGCTTTTAATCCGATAAGACCCGCTCCGATAATAAGTACCTTTGAGTTTTTGCTAAGCCGCTCTCTTACTGCTCTAACATCGTCCATCTTCATAAAGGTGAATTTGTTCTTTACTTTGTCAAGCCCCTCAAGCTGCGGTACAAACGGGTCAGAGCCTGTAGCAACCAGCAGCTTGTCGTATTCTGTTACGCTGGCGTCATCCATAAGTACAGTCTTGTTTTTCTTATCGATAGAAACGACTTTTTTTCCTAGCAGAGCGTTCACTTTGTTTTCTGTGTAAAACTCATTCGGGCGGTATTTCATGCCTTCTTCGGTAACATCGCCCTTCAACCAGTAGGAGATCAGAGGACGTGAATATGTATGATAGTTCTCGTCCGAGATCATGGTGATATCTCCGTCTTTGTCAAGTTCACGGATTCCCTGAACTGCGCCGATACCTGCGGCGGAGTTTCCTATAATTACATATTTCATTACTGCTCGCCCCTCTCCTCGTATACTATAGCCTTGTTCGGGCAGCCCTTGACACATGCTGGCTCTCCCGCTGCGGAATTAAGGCAAAGCTCACATTTTGTGACGGTCTTGCCTCCTGATTTCTTATCAGGGGCTATACAGCCGTAGGGACATACCAGCACGCAGGTGTAGCAACCAACGCACTTCGCTTTGTCGATCTCGACCATGCCGTTCTTTTTGGTGAGTGCGCCCGCAATACAGCTCTTTACGCATAGGGGGTCTTCGCAGTGCCTGCACTGAACAGCGAAGTTTATATCCTTGCTCTCCTCGATGCGCACACGAGGAGCGACCACTCTGCCGAGCTTGAACGCCTTTGCCATATCCGTTTCGCCGCCGCCCGCAAATGAACAGTAGAACTCGCATAAGTGACAGCCAAGACAGCGTTCCTCATTCACATATACCTTTTTCATTTTAGTTGCCTCCGTTCATTTATTCGCCGGCGTGAGCTATTCCGAGAATATCAAGCTCTTTCTGTGTAAGACCGATGCCTCTCAGCATAAGGCGGTTACCTCTGAGTGCTTCGATAGAGTTTATTCCCATGCCGCCCAGTATCTCTTTTATCTCATGGTTCCATGCGTTGACAAGGTTTACAAGCCTCTTGTATGCAACATCGGGATTAAGCCGCTTTACAAGCTCGGGGCGCTGCGTTGCAATACCCCAGTTACACCTACCGCTGTGGCAGCTTCTGCAAAGGTGACATCCCATAGCCAGCAGTGCAGGGGTTGCGATATACACTGCGTCTGCTCCGAGAGCGATTGCCTTAACTGCATCGGAGGAGCTTCTGATAGAACCGGCTGCTACAATAGACACTTCGTTTCTGATGCCCTCGTGGCGGAGTCTGCCGTCAACTGCTGCAAGAGCAAGCTCGATCGGGATTCCCACATTATCTCTTATTCTTGTGGGAGCGGCACCTGTTCCACCTCTGAAACCGTCTATCGCGATGATATCCGCACCTGATCTTGCAATGCCTGAGGCAATAGCTGCTACATTATGTACTGCGGCTATCTTCACGATGATAGGCTTTTTGTACTCGGTAGCTTCTTTAAGCGAAAAAATAAGCTGTCTTAAATCCTCAATAGAATATATATCATGATGGGGAGCAGGTGAGATAGCGTCCGTTCCCATAGGTATCATTCTTGTACGGGAAACGTCCTCCGCGATCTTCTCGCCGGGGAGATGTCCACCAATACCAGGCTTTGCGCCCTGACCCATTTTGATCTCGATTGCGGCGCCTGTGTCAAGATATCCCTTGAATACGCCAAAACGTCCCGATGCTACCTGAACGATGGTGTTATCTCCGTATTTGTAAAAATCCTTATGAAGACCACCCTCGCCTGTGTTATAGTAGGTTCCTAGCTCCTCTGCGGCTCGTGCAAGGGCTTCGTGGGCATTCTTTGAGATAGAGCCGTAGGACATCGCCGAGAACATAATGGGGATGTCAAGCTCAAGGTGAGGCTCTATATGTGTGTCTATGCTGCCGTCTGCTTTCTTTTTGATAGGGATCGGCTTTTTGCCGAGAAATACCTTTGTTTCCATAGGCTCGCGCAATGGGTCGATAGGCGGGTTCGTTACCTGAGATGCGTTCAGCAGGATCTTATCCCAGTACACGGGGTAATCCTTGGGAGTTCCCATAGAGGATAGCAGCACACCGCCGCTCTCTGCCTGGCGATAGTTTTCAAGCATAAGCTGCTGAGTATAATTTGCGCTTTGTCTGAAAGCATTTGCATTCGGCTGTATCTTCAGTGCTCCTGTAGGGCAAAGACAGACGCAGCGTTGGCAATCTACACATTTGTTTTCATGCGCCAACATTTTGCTGTAGTCCGAATCGTAATAGTGTACCTCGTTTGCGCATTGACGTTCACAGGCACGACAGCCGATACATTTATCATAATTGCGGATTATCTCAAATTCCGCAGGAAAAAAGTTTACAGACATCTCTTTCTGCCCTCCTCATTAAGCGTTACCACAACGGGCTCTCCACCCTTTGGGGACCATACGTTTCCACAATCGGGACAGATGGCTCTGATGGCGCACTCCTCGCTGGCGATATATACCCTGTCGTCTTTTTCCGCAACGACCATAGAGCGCAGCTTCAGTCGATCGTTCAATGCCATAATTCCGCCTGTGTAGCCAAGAATTATAGAAAACGGACCGGTGATAAGCAGTCCCGAAAGGGCGTTGCGCAGATATCTCAGCTTTTCTGCCTGTTCGGGGTCAGTGCGACCGATCTCATCTATCTTCGTCCAGAAAGGTGCAGCGATGACCGAGGCGATATCCTCAAGACTAAGCTGCTGTTTTCTGTGGAGCCAGTCAAAAATATATGTGATGACCTCTGTATCGGTCAGCAAGGTGCATTTGTATCCGAACATCTCAATGAAACGGCGGTTAGCGTCATAAGAGGATATCTCACCGTTATGGACGATAGAGTAATCCAGCAGCGAGAAAGGATGTGCTCCGCCCCACCAGCCGGGTGTGTTCGTGGGATATCTTCCATGAGCTGTCCACGCATATCCGTCATATTCGTCAAGGCGGTAGAATTGGCCAACATCCTCGGGATATCCAACCGCTTTGAATACTCCCATATTTTTTCCGCTGGAAAAAACATATGCACCCTTTATATCGTTGTTTATCCTGATGACACACTTGGCTACATATTCCTTTTCATCAAGCTGCGAGGACGCTATCTTCGTGGGGCGCGGGTCAACGAAATATCTCCATATCAGCGGCTCATTGGTTATAGAAGGGATTCTTCTTATAGGAATACGGCTGAGGTTTATCACATCAAAATGACGATCGAGAAACTTCTCGGTCTGTTCACGTACCTCGTTTGAATCATAAAAGATATGAAATGCATAATGATCCTTATATTCGGGATATATGCCATATCCTGCAAATCCACCGCCGAGACCGTTGGAACGGTCATGCATATACGAGATCGACTTGACGATCTCACTACCATTGATCCTGTTTCCATCTCTGCTGATGAAGCCTGAAATGGCACATCCTGCAGGAATTCGCACTTGGCCCTCTAAAAGCATAACGTTACCTCCTTGCTTTTCTGCTTTTTCTGAAAACATGATAGCACTTTGGTTACTTTTTTGTCAATGCTTTTGCGCAAGTTTTTTCGAAACAACTTGCATTTTGGTGTATTTTATCTATGTTTTAACCGATTTTCAAATATGATTATGAAAGATATGCACAATTCACTTTCAAGAAAACGGATATGCAATCTTAAATTTTATAACATTTTACAAATTATCGTCAAATCAATTGCTCAAAATATGACAAATGCAAGAAATTGAATGAAAACTTGCAAAAACACCTTGACAAGAAATTAACACGGTGATATAATGCAAGTGTAAACGACAGAGGCATCGACAATAACCTGCGATCGTTTGCAATATAAATATACGAAAGAAGGAACATCTATGAGAAACGTTTCGGACTATTTCGGTGAAAATGTATTCAACGAAAGCGCAATGAAAGCACGGCTTCCAAAGGATACCTTCAAGCAGCTTCAGGCAGCAATCAATAACGGTAAGCGTCTTGAACCGTCTGCGGCTGGTGTGGTAGCCAATGCCATCAAGGACTGGGCAATCGAAAAAGGCGCTACCCACTACACCCACTGGTTTCAGCCGATGACAGGTATCACCGCAGAGAAGCACGATAGCTTTATCAGCCCGAATAATGACGGCAGAGTTATTATGGAGTTTTCGGGCAAGGAGCTCATTCAGGGCGAGCCTGACGCTTCCAGCTTTCCCTCCGGCGGACTGAGAGCAACATTCGAAGCAAGAGGCTACACTGCGTGGGATCCCACTTCATTTGCATTCATCAAAGATGGCGTTCTCTGCATTCCGACAGCATTCTGCTCCTACGGCGGTGAAGCGCTTGACAAAAAGACACCGCTGCTGCGCTCAATGGAAGCCATAAATAAGCAGGCGCTCAGGGTGCTGAAGCTCTTTGGAAATGATGATGTTACTTCTGTAAAGACCACAGTAGGTCCTGAGCAGGAATATTTTCTTATCGACAAAGAAATGTACGATAAGCGCAAGGACCTTATCTATACAGGCAGGACGCTTTTCGGCGCAAAGCCACCTAAAGGACAGGAGTTAGACGACCACTATTTCGGTGTCATCAAGCCTAGAGTTCAGGCATATATGAACGAGCTTAACGAGGAGCTGTGGAAACTGGGGATCCTTGCAAAGACCGAACATAACGAGGTCGCTCCTTCACAACATGAGCTTGCTCCCATTTTCGCTACCACTAACATCTCCGCCGATCACAACCAGCTTACAATGGAGATCATGCAGAAGGTTGCAAAGAAGCACGGACTTGTATGTCTGCTACACGAGAAGCCCTTTGACGGCGTGAACGGCTCCGGCAAGCACAACAACTGGTCGATCAGCACAAATACAGGCGTAAACCTTCTCGAACCGGGCGAAACCCCCTATGAGAATGCGCAGTTCCTGCTGTTCCTGTGTGCAGTTATTAAGGCAGTTGACGATTATCAGGATCTGCTTAGAATCTCCGTAGCTTCTGCGGGAAACGACCACAGACTCGGAGCAAACGAGGCTCCTCCCGCCATCGTGTCGATGTTTATCGGCTCGGAGCTTTCTGAGGTGCTTCAGGCTATAGAGACCGACACTCCTTACGGTGCAAAGGAAAAGGAACTTTTGAGGGTAGGTGTTCATGTGCTGCCTAAATTCCCTAAGGACAGTACAGACAGAAACCGTACTTCTCCCTTTGCGTTCACAGGTAATAAGTTCGAGTTCAGAATGCTGGGCTCCGCAAACTCGATCTCGGGCTGCAACACCGTACTTAACACCGCAGTAGCTGAAGAGCTTAAGCAGTTTGCCGATGAGCTTGAAAATGCAGCAGATTTCGATACCGCTCTGCACGATCTTGTAAAGAGAGTTATCGTTGAGCATCAGCATGTTATCTTCAACGGAAACGGATATGATGATTCGTGGGTAGCCGAGGCCGAGAAGAGAGGTCTGCTCAATCTCAAGACCACTCCCGATGCGCTTCCTTATTTCATCCATGATAAGAATATCAAGCTGTTCACCTCTCATAAGGTATTCACCGAGGTGGAGATCCGATCTCGCTACGAGATCAATCTTGAGAACTACTGCAAGGTAGTAAATATCGAGGCTCTGACTATGGTGGATATGGCTCGCAAGGATATTCTTCCTGCAATCAGCGAGTACATAGCTTCTCTTTCCGCTTCTGCGGGTGCAAAGCAGGCGATCGGCTCGGATGTGGACTTAAGCTATGAGGCAGAGACAGCAAAGGAGCTGTCGGCTCTTTCAGGCAAGGCGTTCAGCGCACTTAAAACGCTGGAGGCAAAGCTGGAGGAGACTAAGCGCATCTTTGATATTACGGTGCTGGCAGCATTTTATAAGGACGAGGTACTTGCCGCTATGGATGAACTGAGAGCTGCCGTAGACAGCGCCGAGATGCTTACAGCCGCAGAGTACTGGCCGTATCCCTCCTACGGAGAGCTGCTGTTCGGTGTAAGATGATGCATAGCATACAGATGAACAGCGATGACAAATAACATACACGAAGAGTGTGGCGTGTTCGGCATTTATTCCGACAGAACAGCAAATGTAGCGGGAACAGTATATCTGGGGCTCTATGCGCTTCAGCACAGAGGTCAGGAGGCATGCGGTATCGCAGTCTGCGACGACGGTGTTTTTTCCTCAAAAAAGGGTGAGGGTCTGGTATCTGAAGTCTTTGACGAGAATACGATAAAGTCGCTGGGCGAGGGTAATATTGCCGTGGGACACGTCAGATATTCTACAACGGGCGGTGGAGGTCTGAACAATATACAGCCTCTTACAATACGTCACATCAAAGGAAATCTGGCACTTGCACATAACGGAAACCTCGTGAATGCCGAGGAGCTCCGCAGAGGTTTTGAACTTTCGGGAGCCATCTTCCATAGCACCTCCGATACCGAAGCGATAGCCTATGAGATAGTATCCGAGCGCTTGAAATCGTCCTCCACTGAGGAAGCTGTAAGCAAGATAATGAGCAAGCTGAAAGGCGCATATTCTTGTGTGCTTATGACCGCCACAAAGCTGATAGCTTTCCGAGACCCTAATGGATTCCGCCCGCTTGTTATGGGTAAACGCAATGACGGTGCGTATATCATTGCCTCGGAATCCGCTGCTATTAAGGCGGCAGGAGGAGAACTTGTCCGTGATATCATGCCTGGTGAGATCGCAGTCATAGACAAAAGCGGCGTAAGGAGCATCCGCACGAACACCTGTGGCAAGGGTAGTCTGTGTGTGTTCGAATATATCTACTTCGCCCGTCCCGACTCAGTAATTGACGGAGCATCGGTACATCATGCAAGGCTACGGGCAGGACAATATCTCGCAAAGGACAGCGCAGTTGCGGCAGATGTGGTTATCGGGGTTCCCGATTCAGGCCTAGACGCGGCAATGGGCTATGCCAAAGAAAGCGGCATACCCTATGGCATCGGTTTTGTTAAGAATAAATACATCGGCAGAAGCTTTATCCTACCCGAACAGCACAGTCGTGAAGACGCAGTAAATATAAAGCTGAGCGTCATAAAGGAAACTGTAAATGGCAAGCGAGTCGTACTCGTGGATGACTCTATAGTCAGAGGTACTACCTGCGCTCGCATCGTACAGCTGTTGCGGGAAGCCGGTGCGAAAGAGGTGCACATGAGAGTATCCTCTCCCCCGTTCAGACACTCCTGTTATTTCGGCACAGATATCGACAGCGAAGACGATCTTATCGCTTGCCGTTATGATAACACAGAGGATATAGCACGAGTTATCGGCGCAGACTCGCTGGCATACCTCTCCATAGAGGCCACCTCTGAAATTGCCGAAGACTGCAGACTTGGAATATGCAACGGCTGCTTCAGCGGAAAATATCCTATAGAAATAACAAAAGCGCCGCAGAAAAATAAATTTGAACAAAAGATACATAGATAAAACAAACAGAGGCATTGCCGCAGCATTGCTGCCGGTGCTGCGGACTACCCCTGAACAAAGAAAGGGTGTATGATTATGACAGACCTTATGATGCAGGTAACGGAACAGGTCAACGCCGAAGTATTCGGTATATGGTTCCTTATCGGTGCAGCGCTCGTTTTCTTCATGCAGGCGGGCTTTGCAATGGTGGAAACAGGCTTCACCAGAGCCAAGAATGCAGGCAATATCATCATGAAAAACCTGATGGATTTCTGCATCGGTACAGTGGTTTTTGCTGTGCTTGGCTTCGGGCTGATGTTCGGCGAGGATATCGGTGGCTTTATAGGCATTCCGACATTCGATCTGTTTACAGATTACGGAGCGTTTGATTGGCCGAACTTCGTATTCAATCTGGTATTCTGTGCAACAGCAGCTACTATCGTTTCCGGTGCAATGGCAGAAAGGACAAAGTTCCTTTCCTACTGCATTTATTCAGCTATAATCAGTCTTGTTGTCTATCCCGTTGAGGCACATTGGATTTGGGGCAGCGGATGGCTGGCTCAGATGGGCTTCCATGATTTCGCAGGTTCCTGCGCAATCCATCTTGTAGGCGGTGTTACAGCTCTTATTGGTGCTGCTATAGTAGGACCGAGAATAGGCAAATTCACAAAGGACAAAAAGCCGGTGGCTATTCCGGGACATTCACTCACCTTAGGTGCTCTCGGCTGTTTTATCCTCTGGTTTGGCTGGTACGGCTTCAACGGTGCCGCTGCCACAACAGGACCTCAGCTCGGTTCTATTTTCCTGACTACAACCATTGCTCCCGCTGTCGCAACAGTAGTGTGCATGATCTTCACATGGCTGAAATATGGCAAGCCCGATGTTTCCATGTGCCTGAATGCATCACTTGCAGGTCTTGTAGGTATAACAGCAGGCTGTGATGTCATGGATGCTGCCGGTGCAGCTATCGTAGGCTTAGTATCTGGACTGCTGGTCATTTTTGGCGTATGGTTCCTTGACAATGTGCTCAAAGTTGATGATCCTGTCGGTGCGGTCGCAGTCCATTTCCTAAACGGTATATGGGGCACACTCGCTGTAGGACTTTTCGCTACGTCCACAGCTCCCGAGAGCGGACTGACCGGTCTGTTTTACGGCGGCGGCTTTGAGCTTTTCGGCAAGCAGCTGTTGGGAGTTCTCACTGTTACAGCCTGGACAGCTGTTACGATGACACTGGTGTTCCTTGTTATCAAGAAAACGATCGGTCTGAGAGTATCCCGTCATGAGGAGGTTGTCGGCCTTGACCTTACAGAGCACGGTCTTGCTTCCTCCTACGCTGACTTTATCCCCTCTACTCATATCGAAACAACAAGCTCGGGCAAGGAGCGCGAGGTTGCGAACGTCATTCCAGCCGTCCCTATTGAGAAGGCTGTTCCTGTTGAGTACAACAACACTGACGGTGCTCTCTCGGGTAATGTTCATACTGCCGGCGTAAAAATGACAAAGGTGGATATCATCACCGGCATGGAACGGTTTGAGCCGTTAAAGAATGCACTGTATGATATCGGAATAACAGGAATGACAGTTACTAATACTATGGGCTGCGGTATGCAGAAAGGCTCTGCCGAATATTACCGTGGAGTAAAGGTAACTCCTCGGTTGTTGCCCAAGGTCAAGATCGAGGTGGTTGTGTGCAAGATACCTGTAAGTGAAGTTGTTGACGCTGCAAAGAATGCACTCTATACAGGCAATATCGGAGACGGAAAGATATTTGTTTATAATGTGGAGAATGTGGTAAAGATCAGAACTTCCGAGGAGGGCTATGATGCCCTGCAGGACAACGCATAAGATATTGTTTTCTCCCGTGCGGCGATGCGCCTCCAAAGCTTTACTGATTCGCTTTATGCCATTGCGTCGCCGCACGGTGTGATATATCAGCATATAAATACGCAGACCTAACACAGTGTAAGGCCTGCGTATTGGCGTATAAAAAACAGAAAGGGAGCTTTATTATGTCACAAATGTTTTCAAACAAGCATGAGCTTATACTTGTTGTTGATTTCGGCGGACAATATAATCAGCTTATTGCACGCCGTATCAGAGAGCAGCATATTTATTGCGAGGTCATTTCCTACCGCACTTCCGTAGCGGAAATCGTCGCCAGAAAGCCTAAGGGGATCATCTTTACAGGCGGACCTGACAGCGTATATCTGAAGAACTCTCCCAAAATAGATAAAGAGATCTTTTCACTTGGTATCCCTATACTCGGAATCTGCTATGGAGCGCAGCTGATGGCTCATGTGCTTGGCGGTGAAATAGCAGCTGCCAAAGACAGCTCTCTTGCAGAATTCGGCAAGACTGTAACGCATATCGATACTCATTCCGTCCTTTTCAGAGGAATGAGTGATACTACTATTGCATGGATGAGCCACAATGACTATATAAAAAGACTTCCGGAGGGCTTCATTGCTATTGCTCATACTGCGAAATGCCGCTATGCAGCGATAGAAGACAGGGAGCGGCATTTGTACGGTGTTCAGTTTCATCCCGAGGTAAATCACACAGTTCAGGGCAGCGAGCTGCTGAAAAACTTTCTTCGCAGTATCTGCGGTTGCCATGCCGACTGGACAATGGAAAGCTACGCCGAATCCGCCGTAAAGGAGATCAGAGAAAAGGTTGGAGACGGCAGAGTCTTACTGGCATTATCGGGCGGAGTAGACAGTTCTGTTGCCTGCATGCTGCTTGCAAAGGCAGTGGGAGAGCAGCTTACTTGTATTTTCGTGGATCATGGCCTTATGCGCAAGAACGAGGGAGATGAAGTCGAGAATGCTTTTGCGGATTCAGGGGTGAACTTTATACGCATCAATGCTGCCGAACGGTTTATGAAAGCACTCGCAGGAATATCGGATCCCGAAAAAAAGCGCAAGATAATCGGAATGGAATTTATACGGGTCTTTGAGACGGAAGCCCAAAAGCTCGGCAGGATAGATTATCTCGTTCAGGGCACTATCTATCCTGATGTTATCGAATCTGGCGCTGGAGATGCCGCTGTGATAAAAAGCCACCACAATGTCGGCGGATTGCCCGATTTTGTTGATTTCAAGGAAATAATTGAGCCTTTGCGTCTGCTGTTTAAGGACGAGGTACGCAAGCTGGGACTTACTCTGGGGCTTGCAGAGGAGCTGGTGTGGCGGCAGCCTTTCCCGGGTCCCGGACTGGCTGTAAGGATAATAGGAAACATCACTGCCGAAAAGGTCAGAATACTTCAAGAGGCTGACGCTATATTCCGCGAAGAAATAGTGAACGCAGGGCTTAGCCGCAGCATAAATCAGTATTTTGCCGTACTTACGGATATGCGTTCCGTCGGAGTAATGGGCGACGGCAGATCTTATGATCACACTCTTGCATTGAGAGGAGTTACCACCTCGGATTTTATGACGGCCGATTTTGCCCGTATCCCCTATGATGTACTGGAAAAGGTATCTGTGCGTATAGTTAACGAGGTTGGAGGCATAAATAGGATCGTTTATGATATCACGAGCAAACCGCCGTCAACGATAGAGTGGGAGTGATAGTCGTTCGAAACAGTATATAATGCGAGGAGTTATTATGGAACTAAAAACAATACAACATTTGTGCGAGTTGAGCAAGCTCAATTATGATGATGAGGCTCTTGAAAAAGTCGCATCAGAGATGACAGACATTATCTCGCTCATGGACGGGATAAAGGAGTTTGATCTCAGCTACGATGACACCAAGGACAACAACAGCATTTCTTTCGGAGAGGTGCGCGAGGACATCGTAAAGCCTTCGTTTTCTCCCGAAAAGCTCATGCAGAACGCAAAAAGCGTGGATGACTGTTATGTTGTTCCTAAGGTAGTGGATTAAGGAGGCGCGGTATGGATATCAGAAGAACAAGAATACGCGACCTCAGAAAAGCGCTTGACACAAAGCATATAAGCGCTACAGAGCTTTGCAGCGAGTATTTCAGCCGCATCGAGGCTGTTGACGGAAGGCTTCAGTCCTACATCACAGTTACAAAGGAAAAGGCATTTGAAATGGCTGCCGAGGCGCAGAAGCTTATAGACAGCGGCAAAGGGACAGAGCTTACAGGAATACCGATAGCCGTCAAGGATAACATCTGCACAGACGGCGTTAAGACCACCTGTTCAAGCAGAATGCTGGAGAATTTCGTTCCGCCGTATGACGCAACGGTTATAGAAAATCTGAAGCGTGAGGGCTATGTACTGCTTGGAAAGACCAGTATGGACGAGTTCGCCATGGGCGGCTCAAACCAGACTTCGGCATTTGCAAAAACTCGTAATCCCTATAACCTTGAGCGTGTACCGGGCGGCTCCTCGGGCGGCAGTGCAGCCGCTGTTGCAGCCTCGCTCGCACCGTGCGCATTAGGCTCGGATACAGGCGGTTCAATAAGACAGCCTGCGGCTTTCTGCGGAGTAACGGGAATAAAACCAACATACGGCAGAGTATCGCGTTACGGACTTGTTGCATTTGCAAGCTCGCTTGATCAGATAGGACCTATAGCAAACAGCGCGGAGGACTGCGCAATACTGCTGAACACGCTCTGCTCTCATGACGAGCATGATGCAACCAGCTCAAGAGTAGCAGTACCCGATTTCACTGAAAGGCTCGGTCAGCCTATAAACGGCATGAAAATAGCTATGCCAAAGGAGTTCTTTGCAGACGAGGTAGACAACGAGGTGCGTGAGGCTGTACTGGAAGCGGCAAGGTCGCTTGAAGCAAAGGGCGCAAAGCTTGTTGAATGCTCCATGCCGTCGCTGAAATACGCGATTCCTGCGTATTATCTCATTGCCTGTGCCGAGGCTGCTTCAAATCTCTCCCGCTTTGACGGCATCAAATACGGATACAGGGGAGAGGGTGCGACCTTTGAAGAGCTTATCCGCGATAGCCGCACCAAGGGCTTCGGCGAGGAGGTAAAGCGCCGTATACTTCTCGGAAACTATGCCCTTTCCAGCGGCTATTACGATGCATATTACAAGAAAGCGCTTGCTTTAAAGCAGGAGATAATCAAAGAATACAACGAGCTTTACGATACTGCCGATGTAATTCTCACACCGACAGCACCGACTGTAGCTTATAAGATAGGCGCTCAGGATAACGACCCTGTGAAGATGTACCTTGCCGATATCTGCACGGTCACAGTAAATATCGCAGGACTTCCGGCGATAAACACCACCTGCGGCTATGACAAGGCAGGTATGCCTATCGGTATGTCGCTTGTCGGAAAGCGCTTTGACGAGACTACGATACTTCAGCTTGCGGACGCATTCGAGCGTGAATTTACGCCCGTCCTTCCAAAGCTTTAAGGAGGTGCAGCTATGAGATATTATCCTACAATGGGACTTGAGATACACGCGGAGCTGCTTACAAAATCAAAGGTGTTCTGCTCTTGTTCGGCCGAATTTGGCGGTGAGCCTAATACACGCTGCTGCCCTGTATGCAGTGGACTTCCGGGAACGCTACCTGTGCTTAACCGCCGCGCTGTCGAGTACATTATAAAAGCAGGCTATGTTATGAACTGCGATATCAGCCGTTTTACAAAATGGGACAGGAAAAACTATTTCTATCCCGACCTGCCCAAGGCGTATCAGATATCGCAGATGCCGCGCCCTGTCTGCCTTGACGGTCATGTTGATATCAAGGTAAACGACGAAGATAAGACTATCCGAATCAACCGTATCCACCTTGAGGAGGACGCAGGCAAGCTGACCCACGAGGGCAGAATATCCCTTGCAGACTACAACCGTTGCGGAATACCGCTTATTGAGATAGTAACAGAGCCTGATTTTCACAGTGCTGAAGAAGTTGTTGCATTCTTCGAGAAGATAAAGCTGCTGCTTTTGTACGCAGGTATATGCGATTGCAAGATGGAACAGGGCAGCATCCGCTGTGATGTGAACATCTCCATTGCACCCGAGGGCAGCGAACAACTCGGCACACGCACCGAGCTTAAAAATCTGAACTCTCTCAAAGCCATTGCTAAGGCGATCGAAGCAGAGATAGCACGTCAGGCTGAGATGCTGGACAACGGCGGCGAGATCGTTCAGGAAACGCGGCGTTTCAACGAGGCTGCAATGGAAACGCTCGCCATGCGTTCCAAGGAGGATGCGCACGATTATCGTTATTTCCCCGATCCTGACATTCCGCCGATAATCTTCACCGAGGAGGAGCTTGCAGATATCCGCGCAACGCTTCCCGAAATGCCTGAGCAGCGCATGGCGCGTTACCGCACAGCATACGGGATAAGCGAGAACGACGCTGTGATAATCGTTTCTGATAAACGCGTCAGCGACTTTTTTGACGAGGCTGTGGACGGCTGTAAAAGTCCTAAAAACGTTGCAAGCTACCTTGTAGGCGAGTTTATGCGAAGGGTAAATCTCGGCGAAATAGACCTTGACGTGCTCAAATTCAGCGGCAAGGACTTCGCAAGGCTTGTGGAATATCTCTATTCCGACAAGCTCTCGCAGAACAATGCAAAGCTGATACTGGGCGAAATGGCACAGCATGGCGGCTCTCCTGAAACTATTGCAGACGAGCAGGAGCTCTGGATAAAGGAGGACACCGAGCAGCTTTCTGCAGTTATTGACGAGATAATAGCAAGCAACCCCAAAGCCTCCGAGCAGTATCGAAGCGGAGATCAGAAGGTGTTCGGCTTCTTCATGGGTCAGGCGAACAAGGCGCTGAAAGGCGCAGCATCGCCCAAGGCTATTCAGGAGCAGCTGATAGCAAAGCTTCGCAGATAGCTTCAAATGCAGTGACTCCCGAAGCAGTGCACTGAACCGATAAGATAAAACGCCCTCCTATGGTATGATGGAAATACCATAGGAGGATTTTTTATAGCGTACATGCGAGAAAACCATTAAGGTTATTGCGAAACTGTACGCAAATGCATATATGAATGCCAAGAATAAAACGGAGAAAACACAGCGATGAAGTGGGGAATAATTATTCTTAGCAAACAGAATCCTAAAACCTGATGATAAAAGTACAAAGCAGATCCTGTACTGTCGTTTTTCCTCAACCTGCTCATCGTACTTTATACAAAGAAATATCGGTATGGCTAATTACTACTGCTGACGTCATTGTCATAACCACAATTGCTTAGAGAGTTTTGGTGAGGTAGTTGACGGTTTAGATATGATAAATGCCTGCATACCGCTTGGAATACAATGGTATTAATGCAGGATATTGTAGCCTGTGATTACTCACCTGAGTTTGTAGCAGTAACCTGCATTGTAAATATTATTTTTTCTTCTCTTGCTATTTTTATAGTAGGTAGACTTTTTGAAAAAGAAAACATAGTTAATGGGTGATATTTTAAGCCGTGATAAACGATCACGGCTTAATTTATCCATTGTTACCTTTCAAGAACATCTGAACTATCACATATCCTTGAGATAAACACAACTATATATCATCACGGCGGCTCCCCGCTCAAACCTCTTATACGGTCAAGCACACGGGAGCCTGCCACAAAATCAGGGCTGTCGTAGCGTTTCCTGCACAGCTCATCGGTCATCACTTCGGGATAAGCAACAGAGGAGAGCCCCTCGTCAGGGCTCTCCTCGTCTTGTATCTTGGGGAATTTGATGTGTGGGAACATATTGAACACCACAACGACCTTTTCGGGATACACCAGTACCTCATGCACATACGCATCTATCAGACGCTTGACATTGTGCAGAGTGCCGTTGGTAAGACATTCCCGTATCTCGCAGAATGCCGCTTTCAGCTGCTCCTCGGTAACTGCTCTGTCGATGTTGCCCGAGTTAAGTTCGGTGATCTCTGCCTGAACAGCAGATTGCCTCGCTTCAAGCAATGCAAGCTTATCCTTGAGAGCCGCTGACTTGGTTTCGATAAGCAGCTCAATGGTGGAGTTTATCTTGCTCTGCAATGAGCTGTTTTCTTTGGCAAGCTCGTCGAGCCTCTGCATGGCTGTGCCGTTCTGCTCTCTCAGATAACGGTTGTAGCTCCCTACGATATCAGGGATAAGGCTGTCCGAGAAAACATATTCCGAAAGCCTCTCCAGCACATAACTCTCGATAAGCGACCTGCTTATTGAGGGATTTCCGCAGCTGCTTCCATGACCTCTGTTGCGGCTGTTGCAGAAGTAGGAATGAGAAATTATCCCTTTCCCACTCCTTTTGCGCTCACCGCAGTAGGCTGTGCCGCATATTCCGCAGCGTATCTTGCCGCTGAGCAGATACACCTCCTTCGGATGAGCCTGTCCGCTTACCTGACGCTTTCTCAGGCGTTCCTGAACAAGATTGAATACCTCCTCGTCCACCAGCGGAGGAAACACATCCGTGCGGACTATCCACTCGCTTTCGTCCTTGAATCTGCGGCTGCTGTTGCAGACGTCCTGCGATACACGCTTATTGTATACGCAGATTCCGATATACTTCTGATTTTTGAGGATCTCATGCAGTCCCGAGCTGCTGAATTCTCTGCCTGTTTTGGTGCGGTAGCCTTTGGCGTTGAGCTTGTCCACTATCTCGGGATAATGAGCGCCGCTTGCCGCCATCTCGAATATCATCTGCACCGCGCCTGCCTCGTTGGGATCGATCTCCACGCGTTTTGTGACAGGATCCACACGATATCCCAGCGGAGCAAGTCCGCCTGTGTGCTTGCCGTTATAGGCATTCTCCTTGAGACCCTTCATAGTCTCACGACCGAGGTTTTTGGAGTAATACTCCGCTACTCCCTCAATCACTGATTCCAGCATAACGCTTTCAGGACTGTCATCCAGTTTCTCAGTAACTGACAGTATCTTCACCCCATGCTTTTTCAGCTCACGCTTGTAGAAAGCCGAGTCATATCTGTCACGGGAAAACCTGTCCAGCTTATGTACGATGACCACCTGGAACTTATGCTCCTTTGCGTCCTTTATCATACGCTGGAAATCAGGGCGTTGGTCTGATCGTGCGGAAAAGGCTTTATCGGCATACTCGGCTATTATTCTTATGCCGTTGCTTTTGGCGAAACTGCGGATATCCCTCAACTGAGCGTCAATGCTCTCATCTCGCTGATGGTTTGAGGAGAAGCGTGCGTAGGCAACGGCATCAATCAGCGGTTTCGTCATTTCCTCCGCCATTAGCCGTCACCTCCTCCCGTACCAGATCAATGCACTGAAACAAGGTGATTATTACAATTTCTTCGGGAATGTTATCGCTTGCCTGTGCAGCAGTGCATTCCATTGTTCTTGTTGTTTTAGCCATGTTGTTTCCTCCTTACATACTTGAATTTGGTGCCGCTCAGTAGTATAATATATAATTGAGCAGCACCTATATATCATCAATTATTCAGGGATGTCCAGTATCAGCGGATAATCTATCCTGCACCTGTCAGTTGCTAACCAACCTTTAGTGATACAAGAATATCTGCCGATGTCTGAAATAGCTTTTCTCGCACGCTCGTCTTTGACATTGTACTTCAGCAGCTTTACAAGTTCAACATCATCGCCTGGTTTGAAAGCGATTATCGTTTCGCACTGCTTTATAGCTTTGTCGATGTTTTTGCCGTTATCGGCTGTCAGATACTGTGTTGCCAGAACAGCGATTATTCCATACTTTCTGCCCTGACGGAGCAAAAGCTTCACAAGCGGCGCGTTCTGCTGCAGATCAAGCTCCTGACACTCGTCCATGATGAGCAGACATGGCGTGACCTCGCTCATAGAACATTTGTAGTCGAAAAAGCTTTTCAGGACAGTGTTGAGGAATACAGTATCGTTCTCTGAAGAAACAACGGTAGTTAACGCCCCTGGTCTGCACAGCTTCTGCCAGTTGAATCCGCTGTTGTAAACTCCGAAGCAAAAATTAGTTTCAATACGTGCCAGTATCCGCATTCCGTTAGGCTCGTTGGAATACAGCGATTTGCAGACTTCTATGCACTGTTCCACGCTGTCAAATGTGGCTTGTTCGTTAGCCAGTATGCCTATTAGCTCGATTTCGGCCTCGGTCCAGTCCTCGTATATCTGCAATGGCTCAAGGACAGTGCGGAATGTAATGATCGTTTCGTCAAAATCCTGTGTGGTCAGCATAATACGTTCCCCCTCATCAAATTCAAGACATGCGCTGTCAGTTCCAAAGCTGATAACGGTAACCCCTTGTTCTGCGGCAGCCTTGGCAAACCTCCTCAGAAAATAAGATTTTCCCGAGCCGGAAGGTCCTGTCACCAGAATATGCGGACTGTCAGTTCCTATCAGATCATTAAGTGCATAGTATATCTGATTGCCATCGCATATACCTAACTTCACCATAAGTGCAGGCGCATCAGCTTCGAACTCATCAGGCTGAATGCGGACCTGCCCTATATCATACAGGCTGTCGAGTGGTATAGCATAAAGCCTTGAAGTACCGTCAGATACCCTGATGTTTTTCTGATACTTGTCACTGCAGTCCAGAGCGCCTGCCGCTTTCAGCTGCTTTGCCAGTTCTGTCTGAGACATATTGTTTGCCGCTGCCAGTGACTGCATAGCGGGAGGTGAAAGCATCACCTCCTTGTCGTTGTAGCCTATACAGCTCCTGTACGCATCCTTTTTACAAAGATTATACTGAGGTATCAGGCAGTGCTTTCCTGCACCATTCAGATAGTCCTTTATAATGTCCACAGCAAGATTGTCCGTGTTATCCGCAGTGTTCGTAAGATACTCATAGTAGCTCCAGATTATCTTTTGGATCTCCTTAGTATCGTTACCCGTGCATTTCAGCACTATATAAGCCATTGCCAGAAGCAGTGCAAACAGCTCCTGCAAATGGTCAGGACAGCCGTTTGCTTCAAGATGATTCTCCTTGTAGCTATTTGCGCATTCGATCACTGACGCCAGGAATTGGGGATTTCTGATGCACATCCCCCTGAACCAGTTGAACACTTTCAGTGCCCTGTTATCAATGCCTGTCATTACATACGAAAAAACAACGAAGTGTTCCTCGGGTATGCTTTCGCTTACAATCGTCGGATCGGACATAACAAGCAGCGGAAATGTATTTACACTCCTATCTCCACCTGCATATTCTGAGGTGAAATCAAGCATCCTTGAAATAAGCTTCTTGTTCATATAAGGTGAATTGCTATTATCCGGTATTGTTAACAGCGGATTATTTGTATAATTCACCTTTAATTCATCTTCAAATCCCTTTCTCAGTCTGATTGGCTTATTGTTGTCGCAAAAAATTCGGATTAGCTCAATTACAGCTTTCTCAGCATTTGAAGGTGACAGTACAACAAGCGGGAACTGAGTATACCCCTGCTGTGTCAGAAGCGATCTGACGGAAGCTATACAGCCAATTCCCAGCAACATCATATTCATGAAAGGTGCGGGCTGATTCTGTGCATCGGTCAGCCTGAATATCTCAAGTATCTCACTGGAATCAGCCGCATTTCTAAGAATATCGTCCTCTGCGATGTGGCGAATATTGCCGTTATCGGTATAATAGCCGTTGTACCTGACTTCATAGTTCTCATTGAACTTTGCAAGGCTCTCAAGCAGGAAACCCTGTATCTTGCCAATACAGCCTTGTGCTTTTAAGATCACGCCGTTATCTATGAGTATCTCTTTCAGTGCTTTGGTATCGTGTTTCAGCACATCAACAGGGATTTCAATGTGTTTTTCATTGCGTTGAACATCAATAATCTTAAGCTTGACCAGAAATTCACCTTCATCGGATGCGTTTTCCTTTTGCAGTACCGCACCCTCAACCTCCACAATACCATTTGTAAGTGTTCTCGTAGAAGAATGCGACTCAGTATGCTGATCATCAACGGCGTTTGACGCAAAATAAGATTGATTGTAGTGTGTCTGCACGGTGGAGCTACGATACATATTATCTATAGTCAGTTCACACATACCATTCCTTGCACAGTCAGAAAGTATTGTTGTTGAGATATCGTCACTTCCAATGGCGTTGCTGAAGTTTTTCCGGATCTGAGTACCCATTACCAGTGGCACAAACCCGAAATTTTGTTGTGGCGCAGAGCAATCGGGATTGGCTACGGCCTGTGAATTTTGTTTTACGGGAGTGTTTTTGTTCTCGTTTTCCGATTGGGCGCTTGGGTTGATAGGAACGAATGGGTTCGTGCCATCGATATAATTTTCCTTCATGTGTGTACCTCCATGTGTGGTGAATTTAATTGAAAGCGGCCGCTTTTATTA
>JAFTXQ010000016.1 GCA_017461565.1 Oscillospiraceae bacterium | reverse complement strand
GGCGAAGCCATGGACGAAACAGGCGAAGCCATGGACGAAACAGGCGAAGCCATGGACGAAACAGGCGAAGCCATGGACGAAACAGGCGAAGCCATGGACGAAACAGGCGAAGCCATGGATGATACGGGAGACGCCCCTGACGACACCACTGAAACCGCTCCCCCTATAACAATAGAACTGAGCGACGATCTAAGCACAGCCATAATGGATGGGGTAAAATATATCCTCACAGACGACGGATCTTCACCTCCTCCGGGAGATATGGAGTTCTCCGACCGCTTCGACGGCACTACGGAATACTGGGTGGATATTTACGGTGGTGAATATTTCGTGCTGTCAACAATGGACGGCAGGATCATCGGCGGATATAAAAAAGCAGAATGATTGGGGTTTAAATAAAAAACGGTAACCAATAAAAAAATAACGTACCGCATAAGAATATCGGGCTTCACTGAAAGTCCGATATTCTTTTTCGCATTTTTCTATAATTATGTGAAATTTTCATAAAAACAACAAAAAACCTCTTGAAATGTTGAAAGTTTTATGGTAAAATAGATACATAGATACTATATGCGATTGAGTATACATGAAAATTGACAATGTTTTAACAATATGTTATTCATTCTCCCATTAAAGAGGTGATTTTTTTGACGCAGTTGGAAAAAGCTGTTGCCGCAAGCGGTAATATAGCCTTCAGTATGAAGTTCAGCCTGGGATTCCCCGCTGAGATCCTCTCCGCCGCAAACCCTTTCTCGGATGGAACGTATATAAAATTCGGCGACCTCGTTCACCCCGACGATTATCAGCCCTTCTGCGAGGTAATAAACGACATAGTAAATGGCTCCGTCAATGAGATACGTGTACATTCACGTATCAGAACGTGCAATGAATATATATGGTATTATATTACAGGAGAAGCTGTGCGCAATACAAACGGACTCCTTGAAAGTATTGACGGTATGATGTTCAATGTTTCGGGGTATCTTGATTGCGATACAGAGGACGCCGTGATTCGCCGTTTCCGCAGCAAGCACGCCGCAGCACTCACAGCAGGCGAGCATAACTATACCCTGCGTGACATACTCGGCGAGGATTATCTCGTGCGTATACAGAATCCGTTCGTCCATATCGACGGGCTGTATTCTGCAATAGTTGACAGCAGCGGCAGAGTCATCTCTGCCACAGGCAAGCAGGATAAGCACTTCAACATGAACAAGCTGGATTTCCAGCGCAAGAAGAATATCCGTGTGCGCCACAAGACCATCGCTTCCTGGATCATCGCAGGAAACGATCAGAATGTCGTTGACAGCAACGCTCAGCTTCTTGAGACTATGGCGCAGACCGTTGCAGGCGTCGCAAACTCCTACGTCGTACTGGTTGAGGAGATGGAGAACTCACAGAACGCAAACAAGCTGCTGGGGCAGACGTTTGAGGACCAGATACTTGTAAACAACACATACTCCCTGATACTGAACAGCCCCGATACCAGAGCGGCAATGTCGGGCATAATTCCGCTAATCTCCGAGTATTTCGGTCTTTCTGATATGATGTTCTGCAGCGAGACAGACGACCCTGTAAAAGTATACCGTTGGGATAACTCCGGTATGCTGCTGCCGGTCATGTGCGCAAGCCATGATATAAAATCACTGAAAGACGAGCTTGATTACAGCGGCATAGTCTGTACCGACCGCAGAACGATGCAGGCAGACCATGACGGCAGAAATCTCAGCTGTGTTATGGTACGCACCTACGACGGCGGCAAAGACAGCGGCGTTATCGTATACACTGCCGACACAAGTAACAGGACCTGGTCCAACAGGGAGCGAAAGCTGCTTAAGAGCATCACTCAGATAATCTCCACTGTCATCTACAAGATATTCATGGAGGATGAGCTAGCCACCTCTCAGGCAAGGCTTGAGCGCATCGCATACTATCATTCCGCAACGGGTATACCTAACCGCAGTATGCTTGAGCGTGACTTCCCGAAGGAGATCGCAGAGGGCAAAAACGGTGCGATCATTGCCTTCGAGATATCAAACATCAAATCAATATCCGAAATATACGGCTACGAATATGCCGATGATGTGCTGAAAAGCTTTGCCGAATACGTTTCCGCTGTTCCCTGCTCTGCGGTCAAAAAGGTATACCGATTCAGCAGCGATATCCTGTTCATGACGCTCAGCGGTGCAGAGCGTGAGGAGGCACGGCAGTTTGCACAGGCGATACTCACAAAGTTCCGCTCTCCCTGGTATCTCGAAGATAACGAGCAGCGGCTTCAGGTTTACGCAGGCGTGATGCTGTACCCGTCGGACGCATCCGACATAGATCACTGTATAATCGCCGCCAACCAGACTCTGCGCCTTGCCAAGGAAAAAGAGCTCAACGATGCAGCCTGCTACTCCGAGGGTCTCGAAGAACAGCTCATCAACAACCGTATCACCAAAAAGCTTATCGCCCAGGCGGTCGAAAACGACTTTGAGGGATTCTATTTCCTGTATCAGCCTGTCATTGACATCAATACAGGATCGCTCCACTGCTGCGAGGCAAGCCTTTTCTGGGAAAACGACGAGCTTACCATACCACGTGACCAGATAATGCCGATAATCGACCAGCTTGGTCTGTCGAAGGAGATATACCGTTACGTTGTAGATAATATATGCAGCTTCTGCGCCACTGTCCGTGAAGCTGGCGTAGAACAGTTCAGAGTAAGCTTCCCCATCCCAGAGAATATACTCAGCACTGAAGTCAGCATAGAGGCACTGCGAAGCGCATTGCTCGAATACTCGCTGCCCCCAAGCGCAGTAAGCGTTTCCATCTCCGAAGACGAGAAAACGCTGTATGCCGGAAATATATTCCTCAACCAGATGGCAAAGATCGGCGTAAACATCATAGCCGACGACATCGGAGGAGGCTATTTCTCCATAGCGCCACTGGAAAACTCCGCTGTAAAGACCATAAAGATACGCAGCTCCCGTTTCAGCGACGATGCAGTTTCCGCATCCTTCCTGCAATCCGTAATAAGGCTTGCGCACGAAAAGGACATAACCGTATGCGCACGAGGCGTAGACAGCGCCGCAATATTCCAGAGCATACGCAGATTCAATGTCGACCTTGTGGAAGGAATATTCAACGGCAGACCGCTGCGTGACAAGGAATTTATGGATAAGCTGGTATTCAGCTCTCCCGCAAGAAGAACGGTACACTGACGCCAACCGTCTGACCTATACTATAAAAGCCGTTTGCGATATGATTTATCGCAAGCGGCTTTATGATTTAGGATATCAATTAAATAGTGACATCTGATATAGCCCGTGTTACTGTTTTTGCTTGACAAATACGCAGATATATGATAAAATTAATCATCAACTAAATACCCGTGGGGGAGTAGTGGCGTGAAAACGTGGCAAGTCAACATACTGACCTTATGGTCTGGCTTGCCTTAATCAACGAGACTCATGTATCGCAATGCTGTACATGGGAATACTATGACCGAATGACCCGAGTGCAGCATAAACTCGGGTCTTTTTTATTGTTGAACGACATAAAATGTGCTGACAGACAGCCTGTACGCATGGAAGGAGTTATAAAATGTCATTTGTGGAATTGTTTCTTATAGCAGTCGGACTTTCAATGGATGCATTTGCGGTATCTATCGGTAACGGAACCGTAATAAAGCATAAGAAAAAGGCGGTTTTTGCTGCGCTGATGTTTGGTGTATTTCAGGCAGGAATGCCCGTTATCGGCTATTTTCTGGGATCGGCGTTTGCAGAGCTGATAAAGCAATATGCGCCGATAATTGCGCTTGCGGTGCTGGGCGTCATCGGAGGAAAAATGATGATCGAAAGCATCGGCGATCTGCGCACCAAAGACAAAAACGAGGAACCCGCTGTCAGAGAGCCTGGTATTGGGGCGATAATGATACAGGCCGTCGCAACAAGCATCGACGCACTGGTAGTAGGAGTAAGCTTTGCTGCTATGAGCGTTGATATAATTCCTGCTGTATGCTTCATAGGCATCGTGACATTTGTAATAAGCCTTGTAGGTGTTTTCGGCGGTGTAAAATTCGGGCAGCTTCTAGGCGCAAAGGCTTCGCTCATCGGTGGAATAGTGCTTGTAGGAATAGGCCTCAAGGCCTTTATTGAGGGTGTATTCTTTTAAACTCAAGCACATCACAGCTTCTTGACAAACCACTGTATTGGCTGTATAATTAATTAAACTATATTAATTATAAGGAGTGCTGCCGATGACCTTACAACAGATGATAAACGACAGCAGCCGTATCGTGTTTTTCGGCGGTGCGGGTGTCTCCACCGAAAGCGGAATACCTGATTTCCGCAGTGCGGACGGGCTGTATAATCAGCAGTACCTTTATCCGCCCGAGACCATAGTAAGTCACAGCTTCTATCTGCGGCACACCGAGGAGTTCTACCGCTTCTACCGTGACAGGATGATATTCCCCGATGCAATGCCGAATGCAGCGCACCAAAAGCTTGCAGAGCTTGAAAAGGCAGGAAAGCTGTCATGCGTGATAACGCAGAATATTGACGGTCTGCACCAGGCAGCAGGAAGCAAAAATGTCGTGGAGCTGCACGGCAGCGTACACCGTAATTACTGCGAAAAATGCGGAAAATTCCATCCTCTGAGCACAGTAACGGAATGTGAGAGCATACCGGAATGCACCTGTGGGGGACGCATAAAGCCTGATGTGGTCCTTTATGAGGAGCAGCTCAAAGACGAGGACATAACCCGTGCGGTAAATGAGATATCCTCAGCAGATATGCTAATTATCGGCGGCACCTCACTGGCGGTATACCCTGCCGCAGGACTTATCACCTATTTCGGCGGCAGATATCTTGTAGTGATAAACAAAACACCTACAAGCGCAGACAAGAACGCCGACCTTGTTATGACAGACAGTATCGGAAGCGTGCTGGAGAAGATCGATATTAATTAATCAATGAATATAAACTGGAGTGAATTATATGGAAATGCAGACCGTAACCTATCAGTGCCCTCACTGCGGAGCAGCGCTGGAATTTGACAGCACCCTCGGTGGCTTCAGGTGCTTTTTCTGTGACAGCACCTTCAATGAGGAGCAGATAAAGCAGAACTTCAAGGAGAACGAGGAGCTGAAGCTGGACAAGGCAGACCCGAAAGAGCTTACCGAGGAACAGAAGCAGACCGAGGAGTTCACAGGTGCTTCTGCGCTATACACCTGCCCCAATTGCGCCGCAGGCGTAATCTGCGGTGAGCTTGACGCATCAGTGCGCTGCCACTTCTGCCACACTCCTGTTATACTTACAGGCAGACTCTCGGGTGAATACAAGCCCGACCTCATCATTCCTTTCGGCATGACAAAGGAAATGGCGCACCAGGCGTTTCAGGAGTACACCAAGGGTAAATTCCTACTGCCAAACGGTTTCAAGGAGAATGCAAAGGTCGTAGATATCTCTGCACTGTATGTCCCCTACTGGCTTAAGAGCGGCATCACCAAGGCAAGAGTAGAAGCAAGCTGCAAAAAGATACGCACCTGGCGTGTGGGTGATGTACGCTACACCAATACAAAATATTACAACTCCGTGCGTGAAGCAGAGCTTGCATTCATCCGTGTACCCTGTGACGGCTCAAAGCGCATAGACGACTCGCTGATGGAGAGTATAGAGCCGTTCAATTACAGCGGCATAAAGCCGTTCTCCATGTCCTATCTCTCAGGATGTGCAGCCGAAAAGTACGATGTCTCCCTTAACGAAGCGGAAAATCGTATAGATAAAAGGATACGTGACGCAGCCGAGGAGGTGCTTAAAGCGGATATCGCAGCGCAGTCATACAGCAGCGTCAGCGTTACCTCCACCAACGTGGACTTCCGTCAGAAAACAGCGGTGTATGCCCTGCTGCCCGTATGGTTCCTGAACTATCAGTACAACGGCAAGGATTACCCATTCGTGATGAACGGACAGACAGGCAGCCGCTTCGGAATACTCCCCGTAAGTAAGTTAAAGAGCTTTCTTTTCGGTGCAGCGGTGTTCCTCGTTTCGCTGATCATCTGCGGCGGCTTCACATGGCTGTTTCTGAGCTGATATAAGATGGGAGGTAGCTACTTGTTTTACAGACTTAAAACGCTTTTTACAGCGGCGACAATAATGCTCTGCGCAGTGCTTCCCATGAGCGTGACAGCCTACGCAGCAAAATACGAAGCAAAGATATTCGACCTTGACGACTCTCTTACCTATGAACAGGAGACCGAGCTTGCGGAGCTTCTCTCAGAGGCAGCTGAGCTTGCGGACTGCAACCTCGGCGTAGTAATTGCGGACGACATCCTGGGTATGTACCCCGATGAGTATACAGCGGATATGCTGAATACAACATTCGGCGATGACAGCAGCTCGATAATGCTGCTCCTGTGCAACGATTTCGATGCCGAATATCACTACGACTGGATAGAGATGGACGGCGACGCTGCCGATAAATATTTTAACGAGCTTGGTACCATCCTCGGAGATGTGTATATCGGACTCGACAAAAACGGCTACGCAGGTGCAGTGGAAAGCTTCTGCGGATATTTCGGTGCAGCATCCGAAAACAACACAGAAGAAACACCTGATAAAACGGGATGGCAGACCGAGCTTCAGGACCTTGACGATATGCTGAGCGACAAAGAGGAGCAGGAGCTTCTAGCTTACATGGACATAACCGCACAGGATATTGAGTGTCACATCGGTGTGGTTATCACTGATGATCTCAAGGGAATGGGAGACTCCGAATATGCCGATAATTTCGCTGATGAAAGCTTCGGCTACGGAAGCGATAATATCGTATTACTGTTCTGTAATGACCATATCCACTACGACTGGATATCCGCCTACGGAAAGGCGACGGATATGTATGAGCCGCTGATAGATGACATCTTCGACCGTGTTTATGATGGACTCGACAGCGGCGGCGGAAATAATTATTACAGTGCGATCCAGTATTTCTGCTCCTATCTGCGTGACAACAAGACCACCGCAAGCAGCGGAAATTACGACGACTATTACTCTGATAATAACTACTATTACGAGGACGATGAAGGCTTTTCCATCGGCTCACTTCTGATACCCGCAGGAATTTCCATCGCCATTGCAGCAATAGTAGTTTCAAGCACTACCTCGGGATACACCAAAAAGAAACCTGTCAGCGCACGCAGCTATATGGACAGCAACCGAACAAAATACACAACACGCAGCGATGTGTTCCTGCGTGAGACTACCACTCATGTGCGTATAAGCAGCTCCAGCAGCGGTGGCGGCGGCGGAAGCCGTGGCGGTGGCGGCGGAAGAAGCCGCAGTGGCAGAAGCGGCGGTGGCGGCAGAAGAAGATAAAGGTGGCCAAAAAATGAAAATAGTTATCCAGCGTGTGGAACACGCAAGCGTAAAGGTGGACGGCGAAGTCTGCGGACAGATAGGCAAGGGATACCTCGCACTTATCGGAATAGGCGCAGAGGACACCGAAAAGGACTGTGAGCGTCTCGCCGCAAAGATGATAAATCTCAGGATATTCTCGGACGAAAACGGCAAGACAAATCTTTCACTGAGAGATGTGGGAGGCGGTCTTCTGCTTATCTCACAGTTTACGCTGTATGCCGACTGCCGTAAGGGCAACCGTCCGAATTTCCTCATGGCAAAGGAACCTGTTGAGGCACAGCGCCTGTACGAATACTTCGCAGAACTTTGCAAAAAAGATATCCCTGATGTGCAGACAGGCATTTTCGGTGCCGATATGAAGGTCGAACTGCTAAACGACGGACCATTCACAATAATTCTGGAATAAAACCTCATCAAAAAGAGAAAAAATTTCAAAAACCCCTTGCAATTTAAGAATTGTTGTGATATAATATCATGGTATGATATATAAGTTATGCCTATTTGTGGCCTATGGAGGAAATAATAATGGGAATTTTTGAAATAATCAGTGCAGTCGTTCTGATCGTTGCATGCGTGTTCATCGTTATAGTAGTGCTTATGACCGAAACAAAGACAGGTATGTCTCAGGCGATCGGCGGCGCAAGCAGCGACAACTTCTTCCAGAAAAATTCCGGAAGAACAAAAGAGGCAAAGCTCAACAGAGCAGCCGTAGTTGCAACAGCAATATTCTTTGTGCTTGCTCTTGCAGTTAATATCATCAATGTCCACTTCGGCGGCAAGGAAACTTCATCCTCTTCCACCGGATCCACAACAAGCACAAGCAGCACAGTATCCGATCTCGGAACAGCAGAGGCTGATGGTGCGGCTACAGTTGAGGCTTCGGGCACAGACAGCGGCTCTTCCGCAACTGACAGCACAACATCCACAAGTTCTGCTATTGACAGCACAGTTTCCGAATAACAACAAAGGACAGGCTCTTGGGTCTGTCCTTTTTATTAACCTGTATTAATCTACGCAAAATATGAGATATTAACAATGACAGATCTTCAGAAAGGATGATAGTATGAATTCGTTTAAATTGTCCGTTATCACTGCCCTCTATTACGCAAATGAAAAGGGACTGACCGTAAAAGCGCTGGCTTCAAGGCTAGGCATAACCAAAAAGGGCATGAAAAAGCTTGATACTGCGCTAAAAGAGATGAAGCGCTTCGGAGATATCACGATAAAAAAAGAAAACTGCTACCTTAAAAACAGGTCTGCTTATTTTGAGGCGACCGTCACACGTGTTACACCAAAATCGGGATTTATGACCGCAGAGGACGTACCTGTGGAGTATTTTGTGCGTGGCAGAGATATGCTTGGGGCTATTCCCGGCGATCTTGTGCTTGCCAAAAAAATAGCCGACGCCGACGAGTACAACCGCTCACCCGTGGCGATTGTACTGGACATTATACAGGAGAGCGATATGCTGCTGACAGGCATCATAGTGCCGTCTGGCAACAAGCTGATGGTGCTCCCCGATAAGCTTTGCGATGAGCCGCTTACTATTGCAAAAACAGGCAAAAACCTGCTCCACGTAGGCGACAAGGTCGTATTTGCCATCAAAAAGCGTGGCGAACGTCACTTCGACCATACAGTCTCCATCGTAAGCGGCTTCGGCAGCTGCGAGAATGCAAAATCAGGCGCACAGGCATATATGCTTGCAAACGGACTTCATACGGAGTTCCCCGATGAAGTGCTGCTAGAGGCTTCCAAATTCGATATCGACGATCCTGACGAAGATGAGATCAACCGTCGCCTTGATCTGCGTGGGGAGGCAATATTCACTATCGACGGAGCCGATACAAAAGATATCGATGATGCGATAAGTATAACCAAAACAGACAAATGCTATAAGCTTGGCGTGCATATCGCAGATGTGTCGCACTATGTCCGCAAAGGCACAAGCCTCGACGACGAGGCATACGCCCGAGGCACATCTATCTACTATGCAGATCAGGTCGTTCCTATGCTGCCAAAGCAACTCTCAAACGGTATATGCTCCCTGAATCCTCAGGTGGACAGGCTTGCTTTTTCCTGCCTTATGGAAGTAAGCTTCCAGGGCAAGCTTATGTCTTATCGCTTTGAAAAGTCCGTTATACGCAGCCGTGTAAAGGGCGTTTATGCTGAGGTCAATAAAATCCTTGACGGCAGCGCCGACGATGAGATAAAAGCAAAATACGCTTGTGTTATCGATAAGCTACCGATAATGCGAGAGCTTGCCGAAATACTGGAAAAGAACCGTGAAAACCGAGGCGCTCCCGAAATTGACACCGTTGAAAGCAAGATAATCACCGACAAGGACGGAGTCTGTGTGGATGTAAAGCCACGTGAACGAGGCGTATCCGAAAAGATCATAGAAGAATTCATGCTTATTGCAAACAACTCCGCAGCTTCTCTTGCTATGAAAGAAAAAATACCCTTCGTGTACAGAGTTCACGAAGCGCCGGCTACCGAAAAGCTTTTACAGCTTGGCGATACCCTCACAGCCCTCGGCATCAACCCCGAGGGAATAAGCGAGAAGTCTACAGCGGCAGACCTTGCAGCAGTGCTCAAGAACAGCGCTGACAGCGATAAATATACCGTGATAAACCGTATCGTTCTGCGCACGATGATGAAAGCAAAATACAGTGAAGAACCATTGGGACACTATGGTCTTGTCATGCCTGAGTATGCGCATTTCACCTCTCCGATCAGGCGCTATTCCGATCTTGCAATACATCGTATACTGACCGATCACGTGTATGCACTGGATCACGAAAAGCTCTGCCGAAAGTACAACACCTTTGCAGCAAGC
Source organism: Oscillospiraceae bacterium (assembly GCA_017461565.1). Lineage (GTDB taxonomy): Bacteria > Bacillota > Clostridia > Oscillospirales > Ruminococcaceae > CAG-115. Next base: position 151,549 of record JAFTXQ010000016.1, on the reverse strand, counting down.
GCTGCACTTCAGGCGTCCAACACAGAACTTGCGGCAGTGCGCTGCGAGCGTGAATGCGAAAACTTCTACATGGCTGAATATATGAAAAACCACATAGGAGAAGAATACGACGGCATCATTTCGGGAGTCAGCGGCGGCGGTATCTACGTAGAGCTTCCCAACACCGTTGAGGGAATGGTTTCTGTTACCACACTACCTGCCGGAGATTACGAGGTGGAGCATGGAGTCATCCTTACAGGCGCCTGCGACGGCAGCTTGTACACCGTAGGTGACAAGGTGCGTGTAAAGTGCGTGAATGCAAACGTAAACGGCGGATTCATCGATTTTGAGCTTATTTAATATCAACAAACAAAAATGGCTGCCAATCTTTCATACTGGCAGTCATTTTTATAATTTCAAAGCATAAAAAAACCGCCGAGATAAGGCGGTTTTTTATGCATCAATCGATCTCAACGGAGATCTTCTCATCGGCTCTGACTGCGCCTGCACGCATTACAGTACGGATAGCCTTGGCGATCCTTCCCTGCTTGCCGATTACTCTGCCCATATCGTCGGGAGCAACGTGGAGATGATATACCACAACGCCCTCTGCATCCGGCTCATCGGCAGTGACCTGTACCGCATTCTTGTCCTCTACAAGGGCAGAAGCGATAGTTGTCAGAAGCTCTTTCATATATTATCCCTCCTTGGGGTGATCGTTCAAACGGGCGAATGCCCGCAAACCTTGCTGTCAATTACTTCATCAGTCTCTTAACAGTTTCGGTAGGCTGTGCGCCCTTCTTGATCCACTCGTTAGCCTTGTCCATATCGATCTTAACGATAGCGGGCTCCTTAGTGGGATCATAGTAGCCGATCTCCTCGATGAAACGACCATCTCTGGGGTAACGGGAGTCAGCAACAACTACACGATAGAAAGGAGCCTTCTTAGCGCCCATTCTTCTCAGTCTGATCTTTACTGCCATTTTAGTTTTCTCCTTTCATAGATTTTTAATATCAAAGCGGTGACCGCTATGAATCATCATTTTACATCGGGAAGCCGCCGGGTCCGCCGAAGCCGCCCATTCCGCCGCCCATGTTGCCCATCTGCTTCATCATATTCATGGGGATGCGCATTTTCTTTTTGCCCTTGCCAGTCATGCCCATCTGCTTCATCATCTTCTGCATCTGATCGAACTGCTTAAGAAGCTGATTTACGTCCTCGACCTTTGTGCCACTGCCCGCTGCGATCCTGCGCTTGCGCTTCGCATCGATTATGGAAGGCTTTTCACGCTCCTTTTTGGTCATGGAGGAGATTATAGCCTTTGTACGGGGCATCTTGCGCTCGTCGATCTGGCTTTCGTCGATCTTGTTTGCGCCCGGGATCATCTTCAGTATTGAAGAGATGCTTCCCATCTTCTCTATCTGCTCGAACTGTGCATACAGATCGTTCAGGTCGAATTTATTTTCCTGCATCTTCTGCATGGTCTTCATGGCTGCCTTTTCATCGATGGCGCTCTTTGCCTTGTCGATAAGCGTCAGCACATCGCCCATGCCGAGGATACGGCTTGCCATTCTGTCCGGGTAAAAAGGCTCGATATCGTCTATCTTCTCGCCGATACCCGCAAACTTTATCGGCTTGCCTGTGATAGCAAGTACGGTAAGCGCCGCACCGCCTCTGGTGTCGCCGTCCAGCTTTGTGAGGATAACGCCCGTGATATCAAGTGTGTTGTTGAAACTCTCCGCAACGTTAACTGCGTCCTGACCTGTCATGGAGTCAACCACCAGCAGTATCTCATTGGGGTTTGTTTCTCTCTTGATATTTTCAAGCTCTTCCATCAGCGTTTCGTCTATATGCAGACGGCCTGCGGTATCAAGCATCACAACATCAAAGCCGTTGTCCTTGGCGTATTTAATACCCTCTTTTGCGATCTTCACGGGGTCTATCTGACCCATCTCAAAAACATGAGCGCCTGCCTTTTCACCAACGATCTTAAGCTGATCGATAGCGGCAGGACGGTAAACGTCGCAGGCTACCAGCAGGGGACGTCTGTTCTGTGCAATGAGATGCTTTGCAAGCTTTGCACAGTGGGTGGTCTTACCTGCACCCTGAAGTCCGCACATCATGATAACGCAGGGGGGCTTTGAGGGGAAATCCAGTCTTGCGGTGGTGTTTCCCATAAGGTCTATAAGCTCACGGTGAACTATATCTATCACCTGCTGAGCGGGAGTAAGGCTTTCCATCACTTGCTCGCCTACTGCCTTTTCGCTTACCTTTGCCACAAAATCCTTAGCGACCTTGTAGTTCACGTCAGCGTCAAGCAGTGCCATACGCACCTCACGCATAGCCGCCTTGATGTCCTTTTCGTTGAGCTTGCCACGTCCCTTCAGCTTGCTGAATACGTTGTTGAGCTTTCCCGAAAGTCCTTCAAAAGCCATATCCTCACCTCACAGCCCCATATATCATAATCCTTTTCTTACAGAAGAAAGGATATCCTTTATCTCATCCAGTCGTGCGTCGCTGTTTTCGGCTGACATAGCGGTCAGCAGCGCATCTGCCTTGTCAAGCTTTGCTGAGAGAGTATTGAGCCTTTCAGCGAAGCCAAGCTTATTTTCAAGCTCCTGCAGCTTCTGCTCTCCCTTTTTGATGGAGTAAAGCACGCTCTGTCTTGTGACGCCGCCCATTTCCTCCGCTATTTCGGAAAGTGACAGGTCGGCATTATAACGCATATCCAGCGCTTCACGCTGGGAGTTTGCCAGCAGCTCGCCATAGATATCCAGCAGTATGACCGTATCAAAGCTACGTTCCATAAATACCGCCTTTCTGCCTGTCAAACAGTGGAAAGTAAAATTACTTTACAGCAACATTGGTATTATATCAGATTATATTGTATTTGTCAAGCGGAAAAATAAAAATTCCCGTATTTTCACACAAAAAACACGGGAATTTATTATAGTTTGTACATTTCGACGTCATAACGCTAACTCATTTCCGCAAGCTCCACCTCTATTGGTACGGTCTGTGCAATATTTCCCCTTAGGGTATAATCCACGACCAGCCGTATCCCCTCTTTTTCCGGCTGATATTTTGCAACCTCATCTATCATGTCAAATTCCGGATAGAAATTCTCCTCAAAACGTTCTTTCAGCTTTTTTAGCTCTCTCAGGCAATCGTCGTCACTGCGTACGACTTCTCTGTCACGGTATTTTGTAAAGGTTCCTGTAATAAGTCTGAAAGGAGTTTCGGCGCCTAATATATCCAGCACCTCGGTCTGTTCACTGTAAAGCGAGTCCTCGGCATAAGCTTCGCCGAAAAACAGCGGATATATGTCCTCTCCTAAAGCGAGATAACGGAACTGAGTCTGCTCACCGTCCGCAATCTTTACCGTTTCATTATAGGGCACAAAAAACTCACGTGTCTCAGTAAACTCTCCTATCACCTCGGCATTTGCATGAAGATACAACAACTCTCCCGAGCCATCCGCAACAGTACCGCTGACCAGCAGTCCGCCCTTGTGAACGCCGCTGCCGATCTGCGTAACAGCCTGCCCCTTGCGTACCACGGTGTCGACTACCATTGCGTCACGCACCGAAACAATATTGCAGGGCTGAGCATCATCTATGATGTCAGGCTTTGGTGTGCCGCTTTCCACATTAACACTGACACGGCTGCCTACGCATGAGACGTCCACCCATGCTACATTCTCCACTTCAAGCATTATGCGCTGTTCCGCAAGAGAACCATCAAGTCCGTGAGTGGGAACGCCCCTCGTTATTCCGCATTCCTCCAGTATCTCCACTATCTGTGCCTCAGGTCCATCGCCTGTTATGCGGATATCCGCAACCGTCGCCTGTCCGATGGATAATATCGTCCCGAACACCATAAACCCTGCATATAAGCCTGCACGCCGACTGTAACGAAGTGCGCTGAAGTACAGTCCTCTTCGTTTTCCTGCACGCAGCCTTACACCGTGTTTTCGTGCGATAACCGCCGCAAAACGATAGTTAAGCGGAGATATCACACCTGTTATCCTACCGCCTGACGCTCTGACCTTTCTCAGCCTGACACCGTTATCAAGCAGTTCTGAAACAAATCTTTCCTGAAAGCCTCCGATGCCGCAGAATTCCACCCGTCCGAGAAACAAGCCGCCTGTCATTCGTCATCACCCCCGTTTTCTTCCAGTGTGAGCGAATGTATCTTCCCTGTCAGCCTGACACCGTATGCGCCGTAATTTTCTAATGTGATCCCTGTACCGACAACACGGATATCGTAATTTCGCATACGAAGCAGCGCAAGATTTTCATCGCACGCCAATATACAGCGGCAGTTTTCGGCGCAAAGCTCATGGTCTCCCTTTAACGTAACAGCAGACTCCCCTGTGTAGTCGCCAAGACGGATAAGCGTTTCCTTTATTCCCATATATCCTCCGAAGGGTCATTAAACTTGTCTTATGGAATATAATATGTAACAGGACAAGAAAACAGAACAAGGAGGGTCTATGCGATACATATTATCTGCGGCGACACTTGTTGCGTCAGTGGTTCTTCTGACACAGCCTGCGTCTGTCGGAAGCGCTGTCAGAAATGCTTTAAACGCCTGTCTTGAGGTGATGATACCATCGCTGTTTGCCTTTACAGTGCTTTCCATATATCTTCAGGGCAGCGGACTTTACAGGATAGTATTCCGACCACTCACCGTGCCGCTGTCAAAGCTTCTGCGGCTAGACGAAGAGTTGTGCGCTGTATTCTTGCTAGCCAATATCGGAGGGTATCCCGTAGGTGCACGCCTGCTTACTGATCTTGTGAAAAACGGCAGACTTTCAGATGGCGACGCCGGGCGACTGTTGTGCTGCTGCTACGGCAGTGGTCCAGCCTTTGTGATAGGCATTGCAGGCATGGGCGTATTTGGCAGTGCTGCCGCAGGGGCTGTGATATTTGCGGCTTGCTTTTTATCATCGCTGATAGTGGGACTGTTTGTTTGCCGCTTCAAAAACAAAATAGACCTTGCCCCCTCAGAGTCGATATACGATCTGAGTGCGGCAAGGTTCGTGAATTCTGTGACATCTGCGGCAAGGGTGATGTTCACCGTATGCGTGATGATAGTGAGCTTTGCTGCGGTATCGGCAGTGCTTGAAACGATCGGCATACAAAGCGCCGCCGAGACATTAATGTCCTTATTCGGCTTTAAAAACAGCGCTGTGATACTACCGACCTTTCTTGAGATAAGCCGTCTGCGAGACATAGTGCCCACAAGCGGATATGCTTATCCGTTATGCGGTGCGCTTCTGTCCTTTGGCGGAGTCTGCGTGATATTGCAGATATCGGCGATTACCGAGGGACGTATACCGCTGAAAAGCTTCATTTTTTCGAGGATACCGGCAGCGGCTCTGACCGCACTTCTGTCATCTGTTGGAATTTTGCTCGGAGAGCCTGTATTGTCAGTGTATGCTCCGTCAGGTGACGTGACAGTACAACCGTTTTCCGTAAACGCAACTATGTCATTATGCGTTATTATAATGTGCGGTATGCTGTTAGCCTGTCAGACAAGGAAGCAAAGACTGTGATATTGTATTATCGTCACGCTTTCAGGCTGTCTGTCAATCCTCGTTGCCCTTAAGCTTTCTTGCAAGAAGCGGCGAGTATTTGTTTCTGAATTCCTCAAACCTGCCCTCGTCAAGAGCCTCTCTGATGCGCTCCATAAGGGTATTGTAGAAGTACAGGTTATGCTGCACCGCAAGACGTCCCGCAAGCTGCTCGCCCGCTTTGAACAGATGACGGATATAGCTTCGGCTGAAATTACGGCAGGTAGGGCAGTCGCACTCGGGGTCGAGGGGTCGCTCGTCCAGCTTGTAGCACTCATTGGTAGCGTGCATTATACCGCCCCAGGTGAACACGGTAGCGTGACGGGCATTTCGGCTGGGCATAACACAGTCAAACATATCTATACCACGATATACACCTTCAATTATGTTGGACGGCGTGCCGACTCCCATGAGATAGCGGGGCTTATCCTCAGGTGCATACGGCACTACCTCGTCAAGGATGTGATACATCACCTCGGCAGGCTCGCCTACTGCAAGTCCACCTACCGCATAGCCGTCAAGCTCCATCTCACGGATGGTCTTCATGTGCTCAACACGGATATCGTCAAAGGTTCCGCCCTGATTTATCGCAAACAGGAGCTGCTGTCTGTTGATGGTGGAGGGATCCGCATTGAGTCTCGCCATCTCGTCCTTACAGCGCTGAAGCCAGCGGGTGGTGCGGGCTACGGACTTCTTTACATAATCGTAGGGAGCAGGGTTCTCAATGCACTCGTCAAACGCCATGGCGATGGTAGAAGCAAGGTGTGACTGTATCCTCATGCTCTCCTCGGGTCCCATAAAGATGCGTTTTCCGTCAATGTGAGAAGCGAAATAAACGCCCTCCTCTTTTATCTTTCTGAGAGAGCTCAGCGAGAACACCTGAAATCCTCCGCTGTCTGTAAGGATAGGCTTATCCCAGTTCATGAACTTATGCAGACCGCCCATCTTATAGATAACATCATCACCGGGACGCAGATGAAGATGATAGGTATTGCAAAGCTCCACCTGAGTCTTGAGTCCTTTCAGATCCACCGAAGAGATAGCGCCCTTGATCGCCGCTGCTGTTCCCACATTCATGAAAAAGGGAGCCTCTATATCGCCGTGAGGAGTGTGGAATATTCCTCGCCTAGCTCTGCCCTCTTGCTTTATTAATTAATACATATTTTTATTCTCCAATTATATTTTTAGGTACGCTTCCAACCTCACCATCGGCAGTTATGCACCAGCAGTATTCGCCGTATTCGGCGTAGACCCATATAGGCTCGCCTTTTCTGACAGTCGGAAACGCATTGAGATTACCCCATACATGGAGCACTCCGTTCCATTCTCCGCTCATACAGAGGGGAGCAAGTCCTGTTTCCCCGTTGTAGATATTACGGAACACCGCAAAGCCCTCGGGCGCATCGTCAGGAAGCCGTTCAAAACGGTGCTCCTCATAGTCTGCGAATATCCAGCCCCCACTGCCCTTGTGGTCAGCAGCAACCGTTTTAGGTTCACCAAGAGGAACAAATTCCGTCTGATATTGGTACTCGTTTTTGTTTCTCTCGATGATAAGCGCATTGAGCTGAGCCGCAGGCTTTACGCCCGCTCCGCCATCGATATCGATGATACGGCGTTCTTCATCGAATATAGGTAGATTATTGTTGTGTCTTCCTAGCGCATAGGTCGGGAAATGCCCGCATATCACTGTTTTTTCAGCAGGATTTGTATTGTTGACAAAGCGGTAGATAAGCTTCACCTGAGTGCTGTCGCAGTTCTGCCAGTCGGGACGTTCCTGAAGTCCTGCATGGATAAATATATGATCGTCAGTTTCGATGCAATCGGGCAGGCTTGTAACAAAATCTATCTCCGCCTTAAAGCTCTCATATACTGCCCTCCGCTTTTCCGAGGTGTTTTTTGAAAAGTCAGTTATACCGAGCTGTGACGCCATTTCTCCGAAGCAACACTTCGGCTTCTGCATGAACCTTTCAAGGAACTTCTCATCATCGTATCTCAGTGCCAGTCCATGCACGAACATATCATTGTTGCCCTCAATGACGTAAACACGTTCATTTGCGGCAAGCTTCATCACATAGCGCAAAGCATTTATGTTATCCTCGCCACGCTCCAGTATATCGCCGAGTATGAACAAAAAGTCCTCGCCTGCCTTGTAGCCACACTTTTTCAGAAGTTTTTCAAGCTCCCTGCGGCGTGTGTGGATATCGCTGACGCAGATGATGCGGCAGATTTCGGGCAGTTGCGGCCTTACTATATCAAGCATTGTATCACCTTTTATTTTCCGAGAAATTCTTCGACATACCTCAGCCATTTTTCAGGCTGATATATAGCTGCCTCGCAGTGCTTGTGTCCGTCAAAGCGGAGCACGGTACATTTCGGATAATACTTTTTGATCTGCTTTCCGACCTTTGCAGATACCACCTCGTTGCCTTTTGTGCCATGAATATACATGACCTCGGTATCCGAAACGATATCCGCACTCAGATTCTGCGACATGGCTGAGGCTACTATATTACGTACCGACTCATCCTCCATATTGTCCGCTATCTTAAGGTAGCTGTCGAGATATGTTTCGGGGAGAAACTCCCTCTTGAACGCCTCAAGAGTCTTAGGATCTCTCTTTTTGCTTTTATTTATTATTGTGAGATAATTATTCGTCATTATCCACGTCGCAAGCTTTGGTACGGTCTTAAGCGGTGCGCCGTCCATGACGAGTTTCTGTATTCGTACAACGCCGTTTTTCCATATCCGATATGCAATAACGCCACCCATTGAAAGCCCGCACAGAGCAAAGACCTCTGAACCGCAGTTATCAATAATGAAGTTTTCTATCTTCTCAGCCTCATCCTCTATCGAAACGAAACGGCTCACCTTATCCTCTTCGTGGGCATCCAGTGCCACTGCGATCACACGATAATTCTCCTTGAAGCGCTCTATCTGGGTCCCCCATATCTGCCATGGGGTAAGCACACCGTGAACAAGAACTACAACAGGCTTGTTATCCTCTCCGAAAATGTGAAAATTCATGATGCCCTCTTTTCTTCAAGCAGTGCCCTGCACTCCTCCCATGAACCGCTTACAAAAGCATCCTTGTACAGACGGATGACCGTTCTTTTCTTTGTTTTCAGCCAGACCTTGTTATCCTTTTCACTTATATCAGCGATATCGGAATACGAGAATTCTGCACTGTTGTTTCCCTCAGAAAGGGTAATGCAATTATCCGAAAGCTCCACCGTGCGCATCCAGTTTTCACCGCCATACATCTTAGCAAGATGGCGGTACTGTGTATGCACCAGAACATAATTTCTGAAAAGACCGCGGTAGATGCAGAAAAGGCACATGAAAACACACAGTATCTTATAGATCACCGAGCTTACCAGAAACGCCAGCACCAGCAAAACTATCCCCAGCGCCAGCCACATCAGCATCATAGCAAGATATATTCCACGGAACATATTTTCCGTGAACCAGGAGCGGTACAGCTCCCATGTAACGGTGTATTCGTTTTTCATAAACCCCTCCGTCAGATGATGATGGTGCTGTCGCCGAACGAGAAGAAGCGATATCGCTCCTCGATAGCGACCTTATATGCGTTGAGGGTCTTTTCACGTCCCAGCAGTGCGCTTACAAGCATGATCAATGTGCTTTCAGGCAGGTGGAAGTTTGTGATAAGACCATCGATCACCCTGAACTTGTAACCGGGATAGATGAATATTCCCGTATCGCACTCGCAGGCGTTCACCTCGCCGTTTTCACTGATCCCTGCTGCCGATTCAAGGGTACGACAGGATGTGGTACCGACCGCAATAACTCTGCCGCCACGTGCCTTGCACTCTTTTATCTTCTGCGCTGTTTCCTCAGGGACGGAAAAATGCTCAACGTGCATCTTGTGGTCAAGTATATTATCCTCCTTGACAGGACGGAAAGTGCCCAATCCAACATGAAGAGTCACATACGCAAGCTCCACGCCCTTTTCCTTCAGCTTTCCGAACACTTCATCCGTGAAGTGCAGACCTGCGGTGGGCGCTGCAGCACTGCCCGTTTCACGGCAGTAGATAGTATTGTAGCGGTCATTCTTTTCAAGCTTCGCAGTAATGTAGGGAGGCAGCGGCATCTGACCGATGCGGTCCAGGATATCAAAGAAATCCCCCTCAAATGAAAAGCGCACAATACGATTGCCCTCTTCAACGGTCTCCAACACCTCGGCGGAAAGTCCCTCGGGGAAGTCTACCACTGCGCCTGCCTTGAGCTTCTTTCCGGGGCGCACCATGGTCTCCCAGTCGGTCAAGCTCAGCCTTTTAAGCAGCAGGAATTCCACCGCTGCACCTGTTGCGCCCTGAGGCGAAGCCTCGGTAACACGCTTCGTGCCGTAAAGCCTTGCAGGGAATACACGGCTGTCGTTCATGACGAGCAAGTCACCCTTTTCAAGGTAGTCGCATATATTGTAGAAGCGGTCGTGTACGATATCTCCCGTTTCTTTGTCTATCTTCATAAGACGTGAGCTGTCACGTGGCTCAACAGGAGTCTGGGCGATAAGCTCCTCGGGGAGGTCGTAGTAAAAATCTGATTTCAGCATATAAATTCTCCAATCTGCATAAATAACCATTATATATTGTACCACATCTGCGATAGGTTTTCAATTGACACATCACAACAATTTCAACAAATTACTGGTCGAATTTTGATAATATTTAGCTGAATAGCGATTGACAAACAGCATTATATATGTTAAAATAAAGCATGTCGGAATATCCGATGTGATAGAGGCGCGGGATGATCAGTAGCTCCCCCTTACGGCTGACGGAGGCTGAGGGAGTGAAAGGCTAACCGCCGAAGAGTGTGCATTCCGCCGTGTACATTTCTGGTCACACGTCGAACAGGCGTGCGATTGTCATCGACTCAGTCTGATGGAGAGCTATCCGATTTTATCAAGATCATAAGCTAACCAGCATATTCAGCCGATGACGTTATATTCATCGGCTTATTTTATTCAAAAAAGAGCAAAAGCTCAAAAAATACGCAAGGTCCGCAAAAGGCGGACAGGAAAGGACACAACTATGAAAAAGTACAATGTCGGCATTATCGGTGCAACAGGCATGGTAGGTCAGCGCTTCGCTATCCTGCTGGAAAATCACCCCTGGTTCAACGTGGTGGCTCTCGCAGCTTCCCCCCGTTCCGCAGGCAAGACCTATAAAGACGCAGTAGGCGACAGATGGTATATGGACGTTCCCATGCCCGAGAACATGAAGGACATCATCGTAAAGGACGCTTCCGCAGACGTTGACGAGATCGCAGGTATGGTAGATTTCGTGTTCTGCGCAGTTGATATGAAGAAGGACGAGATCAAGGCTCTCGAAGAGAAGTACGCAAAGGCAGAGTGCCCCGTAATGTCCAACAACTCCGCTCACCGTTTCACAGACGACGTTCCCATGATAATCCCCGAGATCAACGATGACCACATGGCTATCGTTGAGGCACAGAAGGCACGTCTGGGCACAAAGCGTGGTTTCATCTCCGTTAAGTCCAACTGCTCCATCCAGAGCTATGTTCCTGCCCTCTCTCCCCTGAGAAAGTTCGGTATCAAGAACGTACTCGCTTGTACATATCAGGCAATCAGTGGCGCAGGCAAGACATTCGACACATGGCCCGAGATGGTAGATAACCTCATCCCCTACATCGGCGGCGAGGAAGAAAAGTCCGAGCAGGAGCCTCTGAAGGTATGGGGCGAGATCAGGGACGGCAAGATCGTAAAGGCTGAGTCCCCCTGCATCACAACACAGTGCCTGCGTGTTCCCGTTTCCAACGGTCACTTCGCAGCAGTATTCGTAAGCTTTGAGAACAAGCCCAGCAAGGAAGAGATCCTCTCCATCTGGAAGGAGTTCAAGGGCGTTCCCCAGGATCTGGAGCTCCCCTCCGCTCCCAAGCAGTTCCTCAACTACTTCGAGGAGGACAATATGCCCCAGGCTAAGCTGCACAGAAACCTTGAGAACGGTATGGCAGTTTCCATCGGCCGTCTTAGAGAGGATACACAGTACGATTACAAATTCGTATGCCTGTCCCACAACACACTCAGAGGCGCAGCAGGTGGTGCAGTTCTGATGGCAGAGCTGTACGCAGCAAAGGGATATTTTGATTGATCGGAATGCAAATAAGCACGCACCTGCGTCGTCAACCCACCTTGACGTACACAAAGTACGCCTACGGTGTGTTTCCTAGCATCTGCGCACTTCTTTCCATTCCTTACGTGCAGAATCTATCTGCTATAACAGATTTGAGGTATTCACTATGAACAACACTATTTTTACAGGCGCTGCTACCGCTATCGTTACCCCCATGCACGCTGACGGCTCCATCAACTATGAGGAGTTCGGAAAGCTCATCGATTTCCAGATCGAAAACAGCATCGACGGTATCGTAGTATGCGGCACCACAGGCGAAGCCTCCACCATGACCGACGAGGAGCATATCGAGGCTATCCGCTTTACGGTAGAACGTGCAGCAAAGCGTGTTCCCATCATCGCAGGCACAGGCAGTAACGATACAGGCTACGCTATCGAGCTTTCCAAGGAAGCTGAAAAGGTAGGCGCCGACGCACTGCTTCAGGTAACTCCTTACTACAACAAGACTTCTCAGCGTGGTCTTGCAAAGCATTTCACCTCTATCGCTGACAGCGTAAACATCCCCATTATTCTGTATAACGTTCCCTCCCGTACAGGCGTGAACATCTCCATCGACTGCTACAAGGAGTGCGCACAGCACAAGAACATCGTAGCTACCAAGGAAGCCAGCGCAAACATGAGCCTTATCATGCAGATCGCCGCTTATACCGACCTTGATATCTACTCCGGCAACGATGACGAGGTGCTTCCTGCCCTCTCCGTAGGCGGCAAGGGCGTTATCTCCGTCACCTCCAACCTCATGCCCAGGGAAAAGCACGACGAAGTTATGCTGTATCTTGAGGGCAAGCGCGAGGAAGCACTGGAGATACAGAAGAAGATACTCGCCTTTGAAAAGGCGCTGTTTATGGATGTAAACCCCATCCCCGTAAAGGAAGCGCTGAATATCATGGGCTTCAAGGCAGGAGAATGCAGACTCCCTCTGTTCTCCATGACAGACGCACAGAAGGCTGCTCTCAGGGCCGAAATGGAACCCCTCGGTCTTGTAGGAGCAATAAAATAACAATCTTTTATTTGTAGGGACACGGCTTGCCGTGTCCTAACGTTTAATTGAACCGATCGAAAGGACGATAAAAATGACAAAGATCGCTATAACAGGCGCCTGCGGAAAAATGGGCAGAGTTATTGCGGGTATAATCAACGGCAGAAACGACTGTGAGGTGATCGCAGGTATCGACCTGTGCGGCACACAGTATGCAGAATTCCCCGTTGTCACAAAGGTGTTCGACCTGCCCGAAAAGCCCGATGTCATCATTGACTTCTCACACCCCTCCGCCCTGCCCGATCTGCTTTCCTACGGAAAGATGAACAATGTTCCGCTGGTACTCGCCACAACAGGCTACACCGACGAAGAGCGTGCGCAGATCACAGCGGCTTCGGCGCAGATTCCTGTATTCTTCACATTCAATATGTCGCTGGGCATCAATCTTCTGGTGGAGCTTGCAAGAAAGGCTACCCAGATACTCGGCGGACAGTTCGATATCGAGATAGTGGAAAAGCACCACAACCTTAAAAAGGACGCTCCCTCAGGCACCGCAATAATGATAGGCGAGGCAATAAACGAGGAGCTTCATAACAGCAAGCATTTCGTCTATGACCGCCACAATGTCCGCAAGGAGCGTGGCAAGGACGAGATCGGTATGCACGCTATCAGAGGCGGCACCATCGTAGGCGACCACGATATCATATTCGCAGGTCATGATGAAGTAATAACCCTTTCACACTCGGCACAGTCCAAGGAAGTTTTCGCTGTCGGCTCGGTAAATGCCGCAGTGTTCCTCGCCGGAAAGCCCGCAGGACTGTACGCCATGTCCGATCTTATTAAGGAGAGCTGATCATGAGTATCATCGTAACAGAAAACGTATCCGCAGTAAATTTCAACAATGTACCCCTTTACAAGACCATCATGGAGGATACCCTTGCTGCGGTAGCGGCAGCAGACATAAACATCGATATGATCTCCATGACAGCCCCCATGTCTGAACGCTTCGGCTTCGGCTTTACCGTAAGTGATGATGATATGGGCAGACTCCTTACAGTCGTAAAGGAACTTAAAGAAAAGCACGACATCACAGCTATGATAAATTCAGGCAACCGCAAAATAGTCATCAAAACAAGTGACATGGAAAAGCAGGCAGGCTTTGCTGCAAAGGTATTCGCCCTGCTTAATAAGATCGACGCTATGATACTTCTTATCACAACAAGCGTGGACGAGATATCCGTGCTTATCCGTGAAAGCGACGCCGATGCCGCTGTGCAGGGTCTGGAGGAAATGTTTAAATGAGCATAAATTCCCTTATTTCCACCGCAGAAACAGCGATCGAGGAGACCACTCTCAACGACGCTATCCACGATCTCACCTCAAAGCCAGAGGAAACGATGAGTAAGCTGGGAGAGTTCTTCCAGAACATACTCAACGGATTTCTCAATGCTATCCCTACAATAATCTTTGCGATACTGACTCTTATACTTGGTCTCATTCTATGTAAATTCTGTCTGTGGCTGATCTCAAAAGGTCTTGATAAAACCAAAACAGATCTTACGGTCACAAAATTCGTAAAGCAGTGCGTAAAGATAGTGCTTTATGTACTTCTGCTCATAATCGTCCTGTCAATCCTAGGTATACCGACCACCTCTGTCATCACAGTGATAGGCACAGCCGGGGTTGCAATAGGACTTGCACTTCAGGACAGCCTTTCAAACGTGGCAGGCGGCTTTATCCTTATGATGACTAAGCCATTCAAGATAGGAGATTACATAATCATTAACGGCGTAGAGGGAACAGTAGCGCAGATATCCATTCTGCATACACGACTGGATTCCGCAAGTAATCAGGCAATATTCCTGCCGAATGCTCAGGCGGTAAATGCGACCGTAATAAACAACACCGCAAATGATATCCGCAGAGTTGATATGAAGTTCTCCATATCCTACGATGACGACTACGAAAAGGCTCGTGATATAATCCTGTCAATTCTCTCCGAAAACATAAAGGTTCTCAACGATCCTGCTCCCACCGTCAGAATGCTTGAGCACGGCGCAAGCGCTGTGGTAATAGCGACCCGTCCGTGGTGCAAAACAGCAGATTACTGGGATGTTTATTTCGAGACTACCGAAGCAATACGCTCGGCGTTTATCGAAAATAATATCTCAATCCCGTTCGATCAGCTTGATGTTCATGTGGTAAAGGACTAAAACACGTGAGATCCTCCTGAACATCAGCAACGGAATTGTACATCTGGCAAAACGCCTCCGAAGCACATTCGGGGGCGTTTTATACAAAAATAATGCGTCGGAACACATTTCCGACGCATTATTTTTATTCAATTAAGTCTCATATAGTCTGCAAGTATCTGTTCAGCCGCCGCAGGAAGATTTTCCTCCATTTCGCCGCAGACCTCAGCAAAAACGAAACGGCTGTTCGGGTCACGCTCAGCGAAGTCCGACCGCCCCTTGCAATTGACGTAGATAAGCACCAATGTTCCTGCAAGACGAGAAGCAGCCGTCTCCGCCGCTGCAAATATCTCTTCGTTGACAATCGGAGTAATAAGAAAGGTTGCTGCCGCATCAAAAAGAGAATATTTTTGGATAAGCTCAGTAAACTCTATCGTCTCGAAATTCGGCGGAAGCACCGACATCATATCGTAAAAGCGATTGAAACATCCTGCATCCGCAATGTCACAAGTCAGACCGCTTGCAGCACCTGTATCTGCAAAAGACTTTACGCCTGCACGTGAGGCTGACATTGCCACCGCAACAGCAGTTTCGATCACTGCGTCCGAGCGCCGCATCACCGATGACGCAGCTGCACCATCCTGCGTGAAATTGCATAAAATTACACATCGGCGGTCGCCAGTGGTATCGTACTGCTTTACCATCATATCGTCATGCTTTGCCGTAAGCTTCCAGTGTATCAGCTGGAGAATATCGCCCACAGCATATTCACGCACGTGCGAAAAATCCTCCTTATCCGCACCGGGACGGTTTTCGCGAAGAGTACCTCTGTCTCCGCCGAAAACAAAACCAAGCTCCTCAAGCGGTATCTTTCTCGGCAGGAAAATAAACTGCATACGTGAGTCAAGCTTTCGTGTAAGACGTATTATCTTAAGCGGATCAAATACAGATACCTTGGATATCGATGATATATACGAGCCACGATAGCGGTGCATACACGGCACGAATATCCGCATCCTTTTAAAAGGTGCAACAGCAACATAAAGCTGCTTTTTCATAAAAAGCCCCGTATCCGCATCGGGAATGGTACAGTGAAGCTCTGCAGGAGCGTAAGGGAAAATGAAATTATTACGGATAAGAACAGGGATCTCAAAGGTCTCATTCTTTTCATGAACAGAACGCTTTTCAGCAAAATCAGCGCTGACAGTAAATAAGCTTATCAATGTAAGCACAAACGCTATAACAGGATACGCAAGCGCCGCTGTCAGCAGAACCGCTGACGCTCTGCTCTGATACGCTGCCGAAAACACAGCGCACACCAGGATGAAAAGTATATAAAAAAATCTGTTTTTAGCCATCTGTGCCCCTTTTAACGGCTCTTTACCGGAGGAGTTACCGACAACAGAACATCCTGAAGCACGGAGCTTACATCCTGCTTTTTCATGCGCATTTCCTGACGGAGCGCTATCCTGTGCGAGAACACAGGGAATATAAGCTGTGCAATATCTTCGGGTATAACATGATCTCTGCCGTTGATATAAGCGTAGGCTCTTGCCGCCTGCATAAGAGCAAGCGATGCACGGGGGCTGGCTCCAAGCTCAACTCCGGGATGCATACGTGTGGCAGCCGAAAGCTCTGCAATATATTTCGCAAGGCTGTCTGCAAACGTCACATTCTTCACATCTTCTATACACTCTGCAAGCTGCTCTGCGGTCATCACCGAGTTTATTTCAGCCGCAGGATTTCCGCTCAGCCTGTCAAGCATGATGCGTGTTTCCTCTTCAATAGTAGGATACCCCATACTTATACGTATCTGGAAACGGTCAAGCTGAGCCTCGGGGAGTGGGAAAGTACCCACATAGCCCTGAGAATTCTGTGTTGCTATAACGATAAACGGCGATGGCAGCTGATGCACCACACCGTCAACGGTAACACGCTTTTCCTCCATTGCCTCAAGCAGTGCCGACTGCGTCTTTGGCGAGGTACGGTTTATCTCATCCGCAAGCAGAATGTTAGTCATAACAAGACCCGTGCGATATTCAAAACGGTTCTCATCCCTGTTATACATGGTAAATCCCGTGATATCCGAAGCCATTACATCAGGTGTGAACTGCGCCCTTCGGAAAGAAAGCCCCGTAGCCTTTCCCAACGCCATTGCAAGAGTAGTCTTGCCTACTCCGGGCACATCCTCAATAAGGATATGTCCCTCGGAAAGCAGTGCGGTAAGTATCATCCTGACCGCATTCTCCTTGCCCTTGATGACTTTGGATATTTCGGCAGACAGCTGCTTGATCAGCCTCTGGTTGGCTTCCATATATGACATTGGCGGTTTTCCTGTCCTTTCGTATTATGTTTATAAAAAACACCTATATATTATAAGACGCTGTTATTGTATAAAAGGTTGCATATTCTAAGGAATAAATTGCTGTTATTCTTTTCACTGAACCATTATAACACATTATTATAGTTTTAACAACCTTTTTTCGGTTACAAATCGATTACAAAAAGCGGAATCTGGTGGTATATTAACCTAAGTGACACGGCGTGCCGTGCCCTTGCATAAAAACCACTTGATGACAGATCTATCCCAATATTTCTGCAATATCAGGAAACATCGCTACACTGCGGCGCAGTATTCCGTTCATCATTGCAAGTGCAATACCGTAATTTGTGATCGGCACCCCTGCGTCTGCGGCACACTTCATGCGATATCTCACCTCACGCTCGGTCAGCATACATCCGCCGCAGTGGATCACCAGCGAATACTCCGACAGCTCCTCGGGGAAATCTCTGCCGCTCGACGTAGATATCTCAAGCTCCATACCTGTGAATTTGTGGAGCATACGGGGTATCTTCACAGTGCCTATATCCTCACACTGACGGTGATGTGTACAGCCCTCACAAATGAGCACTCTGTCACCGTCCTTTAGCCTCTCTATTGCAGCTGCGCCACGTACCGCCTCTTCAAGCAGACCTTTGTACCTCGCCATAAGTATAGAAAACGAGGTCAGCGGCACATCCTCGGGAACTATCTTCGCAACACTGCCGAACGCCTGACTGTCAGTTATGACCATTGCAGGCTTTTCACTGAGGGAGGAGAGCGCCGCAGAAAGCTCGGTATCACGGCATACAGTTGCCAGCGCACCTGCTTCCAGAATGTCACGAATGGTCTGCTGCTGCGGAAGTATAAGTCTGCCCTTTGGTGCAGATGCATCAATCGGCACCACAAGCACCACTGTATCACCTTCTTTAAGCAGGTCACCCACCAGCTTCATGCGCATGTCTTCAGTTTTTGCAAGGGCGGCTATACGCTCCTTGAGCTCTGTTATATTCTCGCCGCCTTCTGCGCTGACAAGTATGCTAGTTTTATCGGTCTCAACACGCTTAAGGTCTGATTTGTTGTAAGCCACGATGTAAGGAATATCTTTTTTTGCAAACTGTCCGATAAGCTGCCTGTCAAACTCCGTTATCCCATCCACAGCTGACACGACCAGCACCGCAACATCCGTTTTGTTAAGCACCTGCTGCGTCTTTTTTATACGAAGTGCGCCAAGCTCGCCCTCGTCGTCGATGCCTGCCGTATCAATTATAGTGACGGGACCAAGAGGCAGAAGCTCCATCGCTTTGTATACAGGATCGGTGGTAGTGCCTGCATAGTCGGATACCACTGCAAGCTCCTGACCTGTGACGGCGTTGACAAGGCTGGATTTTCCTGCATTGCGTCTCCCGAAAAAACCTATATGAATCCTGTTTGCGGATGGTGTATCATTAAGTCCCATAATATTGCTCCCTGCTGTTTATTATCACGCTGTATGCGTATAACTAATTATACTCCTTTTACACCAAGGGGTCAAGAGAGTTGATTTGACTAAACGGAAAATATTTGATATAATTATACTGTTAAAAACAAAGACAGGAGATTTTTATGCTTGATCAGATCGTATCCGTTGTAAGCGATGCACTTTACAGCTATATCCTCATTATCCTGCTTATCGCAGGCGGACTTTATTTCACTTTCCGCACAAAATTCGCACAGTTCAGATTATTCGGAGCGCAGATACGTGCCGTCACCGAAAAGCCAAAGGGTGACAAAAGCGTCTCCTCCTTTCAGGCGCTGATGGTGTCCACCGCCTCACGAGTAGGTACAGGTAATATCATCGGTGTATCCACCGCACTTTGCATAGGCGGATTTGGCTCAGTATTCTGGATGTGGGTCATCGCCATAATCGGAAGCGCCTCCGCATTTGTAGAAAGCACGCTTGCCCAGATATACAAGAAGAATGGCGCAGACGGCTGTTACGGCGGTCCCGCCTATTACATCGAAGCCGCATTAAAGTGCAGACCACTTGCCGTGGTGTTCTCAGTGTTCCTGATACTTACCTACGGCTTTGGCTTCAATATGCTCGCCTCCTATAATCTTCAGTCAACGTTTTCCTCATATAGCTTCTATGACGCAAAAATCACACCGTGGATCATCGGCGGTATAGTTGCGGTCATCGTCTGCTGGTGCCTTATCGGCGGCGGTAAGAGAGTGATAAAGGCTACATCCTTCCTCGTGCCTGTCATGGGCGTTGCATATATCATTGTTGCACTTGTTATCGTATTTATAAACATCACTTCCCTGCCCGAGGTTTTTACCACCATATTCACTGAAGCGTTTGATACCGAGGCAATATTCGGCGGCTTTGGCGGCTCCTGCGTGATGTACGGAATCAAGCGAGGTCTTTTCAGCAACGAGGCAGGCGTAGGCTCAGCTCCAAACGCATCCGCTTCGGCCGAGGTCAGTCATCCTGCAAAGCAGGGACTTGTACAGGTGCTTTCCGTGTTCATCGACACTATACTCGTGTGCAGTGCGACAGCCTTTATGTGTATGTGCTCGGGCGTGCAGCCCTCTGAGGAGCTTTCTGGTGCACCCTATATCCAGGCGGCACTTCAGACAACTCTCGGTGACTTCGGCCCGATATTCATTACAATCGCAATGATACTGTTCGCATTCACAACGCTGCTCGGTAACCTGTTCTATGTAGATAAGTGCATCATCTACATCATGAAAAAGCAGCCCGGCAAGCTGTTCATGCTGATCTATCATATCATAGCTTCGGTCGTTATACTGATAGGCGCAGGCCTAAGCGCCGATCTGCTGTGGAACATCTCCGATATCCTTATGGGCGGTATGACGCTTATCAATATGCCGGTTATCTTCATACTAGGAAAATACGCTGTACGTGCGCTGAAAAACTATGAGCAGCAGCGCAAGGCAGGCACAGATCCTGTGTTTCACGCCGCAGATATAGGTCTTCCCCATGACGTGGACTGCTGGAAATAAAATGTGTTTGTTCACAATGCCCATAATTAACTCGTGATTTCTTGTGGATTATTGCCTTTGAAAAAAATCCGTTTTCATGATAAAATTAATATAATGACATAAAATGTACCTTTTTATGAAAACATCTTTCACACTTGAAAACGGAGGTCCCCCATGCAGCTTCAGACAGGCAACTATGTGATGTATCGCTCATCCGAGATATGCCGTATTGACGGCTTTGAGACCAAATGCTTCGACGGCGTAACACAGCGTGAATACTGTATACTCGTGCCCGAGAACGATCAGCGCTCAAAATATTATGTACCTATGGATCGTGCCGAGGAAAAGCTGCGCCGACTGCTTTCAAAAGATGAGATATATGCCCTTATAGAGAGTATGAAAGGCGAGCAGCCTGACTGGGGCGATACCGAGATACGCCGCAAGGAGCGCTTCAACGAGGTGCTTGGCAGCGGTGATCACCGACTTATTATAAGCATGATGCACTCGCTTTACCTTGAAAAGCAGAACCGCATTTCACAGGGAAAAAAGCTACTTGCAGCAGACGAAAAAGCAATGAAAGCCGCCGAAGCGCTGATAAACCGTGAATTCTCCTTCGTGCTTGGCATCAGTGAAGGTGAAATCGAAGGTTTCATACTTGACACACTCTCAGCCAGATAATGCCCTGACCGCATTGTAACAAATCACAATAATAACTAAACCGCTTCATGTAAATATCATGAAGCGGTTCATTTTTATTCAGAACGTTTTTTTGTATATGGAGAATTCAGCTGATGACCTTAAGCTCTCCATAAAATGCATCTGCAATAGACAGCACGTCTTTCAATCCTTCCGTTATCAGCATATCTCCACCGTCCGTTATGAGGATCATATCAAACCCGCCGATCTTACGCCACAGAGCCTCGGCTTTTTCTGCACCCATTACATAAACAGCGGTAGAAAGAGCGTCACACAACGCTCCATGTCTGCCCACTATCGTAGCCGAAGCAAGTCCGCTGTCAGCAGGACAGCCTGTTGCCGGATCGATTATGTGGCAGTAGCGTTTTCCGTCATCTCCGATGAAATAACGCTCGTATCCGCCCGAGGTAACAGCCGCCATATCGCTTATCTCAAGCACTGCAACATTACCGTTGCCATCAGGCGAACGCACGCCCAGCCTCCATGGACTGCCATCAGGAGAGACCCCTATTGCATGGATGTTTCCCCCCAGATCAAGCAGTGCTGAGGTCACTCCATTTTCGGTCAAATATTTGTACAGTTTGTCTCCTGCATACCCCTTTGCAACGGCACCGAGATCTATCTCTGTACCCTCGGCAACCGTGACGCTGTTTTCGGCGAGTATGACATTTTGGGTGCCTGTATACTTCAGAAGCTGATACAACCGCTCCTCGGAAGGTATTTTATACTCTCCGGTCGTGAAGCCCCACTCTTTAATAACGGGATACAGTGTGACATCCAATGCGCCGTCAGTAAGACCATCCATCTCCAATGCAAAGCGTATAAGCTCTGATGTTTCAGCAGAAATATCCACGGTCCCTCCACCACTGTGATTTATGGCGTATATCTCACTGTTTTCGTCAGTTACCGACCACAGTACAGACATATTATCAAGCATATTTCCTGCTTGTTGTACCAGCTTCTCGGAATTATCACCGTATACTGTCACATTCATGACCGTGTCCATTGCGAAAAAGCTACGCTGCGTTTTATTCTCTTGTACACCGCATCCTACAAGCGTCAGCACACTTACTATTATCGCCATAAATCTGCGCAAGCCAGCACCTCCGCTCAAATCCGATTACACTGAGTAATATTATCAGATATATTACAAACAGACACAACACAAAAAAATATAGAAATATAAAATAACGTCGAAACCGACAGGAGCGCAATACACATAGTGTAATACGTAACAGAATATACTGTTTGTGTTTTGTTTTGGAAAGTTCCCCAGTCCCTCCCTCGTCCTGAGTCAATGTCGGGTAATAAGCATTGAAATATAAAAATACATCTGTAATGTGTCGGGGCGTGACGATCAAAAAGATGTGCCTGCCCTTCAGCACTGTCAGGTGGACTCATTCTCAGCCACAGAGATGACATTCGCCCTCCGGACTACCGCTTTCCGAAATCAGATATCTGTCAGCCAGTTTGTCTGCTGTATCAGATTGTCAAGCAGCCGAAGCTCCTTTGAAAGAAGATCCGCATTCTTTTGCAGCTCTTTGACATTTACGGAGCTTAATATTCTTATTTCAGAACGAGTGGCCCGCTGTGCAGTGCAACTGGCTTCTGCAATAAGATCACGGTATGACTGTATCTTCATCGTAAGACAATCCCTGCGTGCGATCAGCTCAGTAAGAGTCTTGCCGTCTACCTTAGTGCGGCAGTTTGCAAGATTTATTGCAGATATAACAGCTTCAAGCTGCTCAGTGCAGCGGTCAAGCTCGGAAAGCAGCTCTGCGGGATCCTCGGCAGGCTCTTCCCCTTCCTGCTTAAGTGCGTTGTTTATAAGTCTGGAACGGAGCTGTGCGATCCTTCGGTTGAGATCTGCACGCTCCTGCAATGCTTCTGCAAGCTTCATAATTAATCCTCCTGTTCGTAATTTATCGACGCTTAAAGTATAACATATTTACAGAAAAAAAACAACTAAAAAAATTTTCGTTACCCCCTTGACAAATGCTTTATCACGTTGTATAATTAAAGCACAAACTTGATAAATGCGTTGACGGGTGCGGTATCACCGCCATATTCGCCACCACCCTTTACAGAGAGCTGCCGTCTGGTGCGAGGCAGTAAGGACAACGGATATGATCCACCCATAGCAGACGGTCTGAACCAAAAGTAAGACCGTACGGATTTCCACCGTTACAGGGAAGTGCATTGTTGGATGTACAGAGGCTGAGTTTTGCTTATACTGTTGCCCCTCTCTCCATTTTGGTCAGGGGGCTTTTTTAGTGGATGCTGCCCCCCTCTGCACACGATTTTAGAGGAGGAAAATACTATGCTTACACTCGACAGGATCTACAAGGCTTCACACGTTCTCAAGGAGGTCATCAGGACCACCGACCTTATCAAGGCACCGAAAATAAATCCCGAAGCGGACGTCTATCTCAAGACAGAAAATCTTCAGGTCACAGGCTCTTTTAAAGTGCGAGGCGCATACTTCAAGATCTCCCAACTGACAGAGGAAGAAAGATCACGTGGCGTTATCGCCTGCTCGGCAGGAAATCACGCACAGGGCGTTGCTCTTGCGGCAACAAAAGCAGGAATAAAGTCGCTCATCTGTCTTCCTGACGGAGCGCCCATCTCAAAAGTAGAGGCAACAAAGGCCTACGGTGCCGATGTATGCCTTGTGGAAGGCGTATATGACGACGCATATAAAAAGGCGTTGCAGCTCCGTGACGAAATGGGCTATACGTTCATTCATCCATTTGACGATGAAAATGTAATAGCAGGCCAGGGTACGATCGGTCTTGAGCTACTGGATCAGCTTCCCGAGATGGATGCTGTTGTAGTACCTATCGGCGGAGGTGGTCTTATCAGCGGCGTTGCCTATGCGATAAAGCAGCTTGCACCGCATATCAAGGTCTACGGCGTTCAGGCAGCAGGAGCGCCAAGCATGGCGAACTCCGTGACCGACGGAAAGATCGAGCGACTCGCTTCCGTTTCCACCATAGCAGACGGTATCGCAGTGAAGGAACCCGGCGTAAATACTTTCGAATATGTAAAGGAATATGTTGACGAGATCGTAACAGTAACCGATGACGAGATATCAGGCGCTATCCTTGCACTTATCGAGCAGCAGAAGCTTATTGCAGAAGGCGCAGGTGCTGTTTCAGTTGCAGCAGTGATGTTCAACAAGATACCCGTCAAGGGCAAAAAAGTGGTTTGTCTGGTTTCGGGCGGAAATATCGATGTAACTATACTATCCAGAGTCATCCGCCGTGGACTTGTAAAATCAGGCAGAAACTGTCTGCTGACAATTCAACTCGTTGACAAGCCCGGACAGCTTACGGGCGTCGCTTCTATCATCGCAAAGCTTGGCGGAAATGTCACAGCAGTGCATCACGAGCGTGCAGACTCTGACTCAGATATAAATGGCTGCTATCTTCGCATACAGCTTGAGACCAGAAATTTTGAGCATCTTTCTGAGATCAAACAGGCACTCACAGACAAAGGCTTCCTTCTAATGGAATCCCATAATTGATATTGAAAAGGAGATATTATCATGGAAAACATAAGCACAAATAAAGCACCTGCCGCCATAGGACCGTACAGCCAGGCAAAGCTTGTAGGCAATCTTCTTTTTGCCTCGGGCCAGATAGCGCTTGTTCCCGAAACGGGCGAGGTAGTACAGGGCGGTATCGAAGCCCAGACTGAACAGATCTGCAAAAACATCGGCGCTATTCTTGAAGCGGCAGGTCTTAGCTTTGAAAACGTGGTCAAGACGACCTGTTACCTGCATGATATCAATGATTTTGCAGCTTTCAACGAGGTATACGGAGAATATTTCATCGGAAAGCCGGCACGAAGCTGTGTCGGAGGGCTTGATCTTCCTAAGGGCGTATTAGCTGAGATTGAAATAATCGCAGAAAAGTGATCATATCATACACAAAAAAGCTCCCGTTGAACGGGAGCTTTCAGTTTGTCGAAAACAATATTATCAGGCGAACGATATCAATACATTCCGCCCATGCCGCCTGCGGGCATTGCGGGAGCAGCGTTCTCCTCGGGCTTGTCAGCAACAAGGGACTCTGTTGTGAGCACCATAGCAGCAACGGAAGCCGCATTCTGAAGAGCAGAACGTGTAACCTTAGCGGGATCTACGATACCGGCCTTGATCATATCGCCGTAAACTTCGTTGTAAGCGTCGAAGCCGTAACCAACCTTGCCCTCACGGCTGATAGTGTCGATGATAACGGAGCCTTCAAGACCTGCGTTCAGAGCGATCTGACGAACAGGCTCCTCCAGTGCACGGAGCACGATCTTTGCACCTGTCTTCTCATCGCCGTCAAGTGTCTCTATAAGAGCCTTTACAGCGGGCATAGCATTGATAAGTGCTGTACCACCGCCTGCAACGATACCCTCTTCAACAGCAGCCTTTGTAGCAGCCAGAGCATCCTCGATGCGCAGCTTCTTTTCCTTCATCTCAACTTCTGTTGCAGCGCCTACCTTGATAACGCCAACGCCGCCGGAAAGCTTGGCAAGACGCTCCTGGAGCTTCTCCTTGTCGAACTCGGATGTGGTTACTTCGATAGCGTTCTTGATCTCGTTTACACGTGCCTTGATAGCGTCGGACTCGCCACAGCCATCAACGATAATGGTGTTTTCCTTAGTTACCTTTACCTGCTTTGCACGGCCGAGCTGATACATCTGGGTCTCCTTGATATCAAGACCAAGCTCCTCTGTGATGACCTCGCCGCCTGTCAGGATAGCGATATCCTTGAGCATCTCCTTGCGTCTGTCGCCGAAGCCGGGAGCCTTTACAGCAACACACACGAACACGCCTCTCAGCTTGTTGAGGATGATGTTTGTCAGAGCATCGCCCTCAACATCCTCTGCGATGATAACAAGCTTCTTGCCTGCCTGTACGATCTGCTCCAGCAGGGGAAGAATGTCCTGGATAGAGGAGATCTTCTTGTCTGTGATAAGGATGAAAGCGTCATCGATAACAGCCTCCATCTTGTCGGTATCTGTAACCATGTAGGGGGAGATGTAGCCACGGTCGAACTGCATACCCTCAACTACCTCGCTGTATGTGTCAGCGGTCTTGCTCTCCTCGAGAGTGATAACGCCGTCAGCTGTTACCTTTTCCATAGCCTCTGCAATGAGAGTACCTACGGACTCGTCGCCTGCGGAAACGGTAGCAACTCTTGCGATGTCCTCGCTGCCGTTGATAGCCTGAGAGTTCTTCTTGATCTCTGCAACAGCGGTGTCAACAGCCTTCTGCATACCCTTCTTTACGATCATGGGGTTTGCGCCTGCTGCGATGTTCTTCATACCCTCACGAACCAGAGCCTGTGCCAGCAGTGTAGCGGTTGTTGTACCGTCGCCTGCTGCATCGTTTGTCTTGGTTGCAACTTCCTTTACAAGGGAAGCACCCATGTTCTCAAATGCGTCCTCAAGCTCGATCTCCTTGGCGATTGTAACACCGTCGTTGGTGATGAGGGGAGAGCCGTACTTCTTGGAGAGTACTACATTTCTGCCCTTGGGGCCGATAGTGATCTTAACGGTATCAGCAAGCTTGTCGATACCTGCCTGTAATGCCTTGCGAGCGTCCTCGCCGTAAATGATATCCTTTGCCATGATGGATAATCCTCCTGTGATTATTGAAAATTATTCTACTACTGCGAGAATGTCGCTCTGACGAACGATGGAGTACTCCACGCCGTCTACCTTTACCTCTGTGCCTGCGTACTTGCTGATAAGCACCTTGTCGCCGACCTTTACGTTCATAACGATCTCCTTGCCGTCAACGTTTCCGCCGGGGCCAACAGCCACGATCTCTGCGATAGAGGGCTTTTCCTTTGCTGCTGCGGTGAGGATGATACCGCTCTTGGTTGTCTCCTCCGCTTCGACCATCTTGATAACTACACGGTCTGCTAAGGGTCTGATTGTCATTGTATAGTTCCTCCTTAATTATATTATGTATTATTTTTTCACTTATAATTAGCACTCTCTTTCGAAGAGTGCTAATTATATTTTAACCATTATTCAGAAAAAATCAAGGGGTTAGCGAGATTTTTACTGCAATTTTGTTGTTTTGCTCATAATTGTCAATGGCAACTATTTGTATTTTAGTCAATTCAACCAATAAGCTTAATCAGCTTTGAGTATCTCTGCTATTCGTTCTGCTGCTTTATAGACATCGCCGCAACCCAGTGTGATTATAAGATCCCCTTCCTGTGCATTGGCCGCAACGTACTGTGCGACTTCTTCCAGCGTGGTGCGCCACTCGCAGCCGTCTATCTTTGCCGCAAGATCCTTTGCGTAGATATCGTAGGTGTTCTTCTCACGGCTGCCCATGATCTCGCTGAGAGTCACCTTATCTGCGATAGAGAGCGCCTCAGCAAACTCATCAAGCAGCATGGCTGTACGGGAATATGTGAAAGGCTGATGCACTGCCCAGACACGCTTGAAGCTCATCTGCTTTGCGGTCCTGAGAGTGACTGCCACCTCTGCGGGGTGGTGCGCATAGTCGTCAGCGATTGTTATTCCGTTTATCTCTGCGATGCGCTCAAAGCGGCGGATGGTGCCGTTGTAGCTTTCAAGACCGTCACGCAGTGCCTCGGCAGGGATACCTGCTGAGTACGCCGCAGCACAGGCTGCGACCGCATTGTAAACATTGTGGATACCGGGAACGTGGATCGCAAGTTTTATCAGCTCCTGTCCCTTGTGCATAAGTGAGAACTCGGTGTTGAAGTCGCTGATGACGTTGATGTTTTCGGCGTAGAAATCGTTTTTTGATGTCTTTCCGAAGGTTATCACCTTTGCAGCACTGCTGCTGTCAGCAACTGCCTGCATGGTGTTCTCGTCGTCGCCGTTTGCGATTATCATATCTGTGGTCTTTTTGCAGAACTTTGAGAAGCTCAGCTTCAGGTTTTCCATGGTCTTGAAATAGTCCATGTGGTCACGGTCGATATTGAGTATTATCGAAATATCGGGGAACAGCTTGAGGAAAGTATCCACGAACTCGCAGGCTTCGCACACCATATATTCGCTCTTGCCTGCTCTTCCGCTGCCTCCGATGTTCTTAAGCTTTCCGCCGATGACCGCCGACATATCTATGCCTGCCGCAAGAAGAATGAGTGTAAGCATGGAGGAAGTGGTAGTCTTACCGTGGGTTCCCGAAACACAGAAAGCCTTGCTGTACCAGCTTGTGACAAGCCCCAGAAGCTCGCTGCGCTCTACAGTGAGCACTCCGCTTGCCTTTGCCGCACAAAGCTCGGGATTGTCCGCCATGATAGCGGCTGTATGCACCACGAGGTCTGCCCCCTCAAGATTCTTAGGGTCGTGACCAAGAAACACAGGTATCCCCATCCTGCGCACCGCATCGAGAGTAGCAGTCTCGTTGTTGTCAGAGCCTGTAAGATAGTAGCCCTGTGTATGAAGTATCTGCGCCAGCGGATACATGCCGCTTCCGCCTATTCCTATAAAATGAATGTGCTTTTTGCCTGTAAGGAAGTTCTCCAAAATAAACAGTCCTTTCCTGTGTCATAAAAAATAATATACGCTTGCGAGAAAGAATTATGAATAATTCCCTGTAATTATTACCACAATAGTACCGTCACGATCAAATTTCATTGGAGGAGCTACTATGGAAATCAGCGACATCAAGATCAGAAAAACTATGCAGGAGGGCAGACTCCGTGCCGTGGTGTCTATCACCATCGACAACGCCATCGCCATCCACGATATCAAGCTTGTGCAGGGGGACGAACGGATGTTTGTTGCCATGCCCAGCCGCCGTGAAGAGAGCGGTATCTTCCGTGATATCATCCACCCTATCTCCGCAAACATACGTGAAAAGATAGAAGAGCAGATACTGGAAGCATACAACGACTATATCCAGTGATATCAGCCCTTATCCAGCAGAAGCTTTGTTTTCAGAATAGCGATCTGGGTCTTTGCATCGGGTATCTCATTATTCATTATCATTTCTACCGCTTTATCAAGCGGTATTTTTTCTACGTCAAGGTACTCGTCTTCATCAAGGCGCTGCTCGCCATAATGAAGCCCTCTCGCAAGGTACATGTGTATCACCTCGCCACAGTAGGCAGGTGTAGGCACAAGGCTGCCCAGGTAGGTATACTCGTCACAGGTGCAGCCTGTTTCTTCTTTAAGCTCACGCAGACCGCACTCGTGGTGGCTCTCGCCCCACTCAAGCTTACCTGCGGGTATCTCAGTCATCACCTGCTGATGTGGATAACGGAACTGCTTAACAAACAGCACATTGCCGTTTTCATCAAGCGGTACCACGCAAACGCCTCCGGGATGCTTTATCATCTCACGTGTCACTACTGCTCCGTCTTCAAGCTCTGCGTGATCGAGGAAAAGCTTTACCACTTTTCCATCGAACATCTGTTCACTGCTTACTGTTTTTTCCTGAAGGTGCATATCGTTACTCCTGTTAATCTTCGTTTTGTATCCTGATATCCAGCTGTCTTATAATACGAAGGGCATCATCGCCCTCGTTCTTCTCATAGGTGGTGGGGTGCTTCTCTTTTGTGCGCTCAAGCAGACGCTCCGCATCGTCAATAAAATGCTCCGTAGCTTCGGGACGGACGGGTATGCCTGCATCATGCGCACTGTATATCTGTCTTGAAAGCTGGTTAATATACGCTTCGTGCGCCCTTATGCCTTCGGACTGCTCTTCGGCATAAAGGTGTACGTATTTCTGCGGTCTGCGCCTCATGAAGACGTAGATTATAAGCAGGTACAGTCCCAGTAAAGCGGTGCCACATACCGTTGCCATAAGTCCGAGCTTTATGCCGGGGGTTGTATATGTGAACACGATATCTGATTCCCCTGCACTTACATACACGGAAACAAAACCTCCGTTCACCTTTTCTATCTCGGCAGGCTGCCCGTTTACGGTAGCGCTCCAGCCGCTGTCATAGGGAACACTGAATACTACAAGCTCATCTGTATCGTAGTCCGTCTTTGCTGTAAATCCGCTATTTGTTATGCTGAAGCCACTTACCCCTGCTGCTATACGAGACTCGGCGTCTTCTTTGAACTGTTCAAGTGTCACTACTCTACGTTCTTCATCGCCTATTTTGCTGAGCGCAGAGGAATATTTTTCAGCCTGCTCCTTTGTGAGCACCACGGCACGGCACATAAGCTTATCAATCGCACTATGCGAGGAGATATCGTCCTTCAGCACATAGCTGTCATAAGCATAGCCCATAGGCAGTGCATAATTGTTTATATAGATATCGTACTCTCCCTGCGATGTGAAGAACTCATACACCGCTAGGTCTCCGAGCGCTTTCTCAAGCTTTTCCTTATCATAGTCCTTGTGGACCATAAGATACTTCACCCTTGTCAGGGATCGCAGTGCATAACGGCTCTCTTCAGGTGCGGAATTTACATCACGGGTGATGTCCAGCATATCGTAAAGCTCAAAGGTAGCATTAGGAATGATGCTTGTGAAGCTCTTAAGGCTGCTCATATCCCACAGCATATTGGCATTGTTTATCTCGCCCAGTGCCTCCATGCGATAGAATTCAGGGTCGTCGATATGGATATCAGCATTTACCGTCCTGTTATAGCTTCCAACATACGGACCCAGTATCCTGCCGTAGCCTACGAAATAATATCCTAGCAGCATACTGCTTACGATCGTAAGTGTAAGCAGGGTCTGAGGGAATTCTCTGGGCGACTTTCTGTGGGCACGTATCAGCAGCCCCATCAGAATGAGGAATGTAATACATATCGCAAACTGTACATACGCCGCAGGAGAAAGCTGCATCACATTCGGGCGTATGCTCTCGATAGTCTCTGTAACGCCCTCTGCATTTGTTATCTCTTCGCTGTGAGTGGTTGGATACAGCAGCACCAGCAGTGCTGTCACTCCAGCCGCCACTGCACTGAATTTAAGTCCGAACTTAAGGTCGCAGTTATCCAGCTTCTCCACCGCATATACCGATGCAAGACAGCAGATAAGCTCAGGCATATAGAACCATCTTGTATAGAAATTGTTGTTGAACATGGTAAATGCCGCATTGAGTCCCGGCACAAATGCCATAACAAGACACACTACCAGCACGGCCTTTGCCCAGTGCTTCTTTGCACCCTTTATAAAAGCTATAACTCCTGCCATAGAAAACAACGGCAGATACAGCGCAACACTTGACCATTTTGCGCCGGCGTCAGGGAACATTATATTGCGTGCGGAAACAGACGGCGGGAAGAACATGGCCTCCAGCAGCAGGCCGTAGCGCTGTTCCCTTGTGTAGAACAGGAAGCTTGTATCCGTCAGGATGTTTGTAGAGCGTGGCACATCCAGCACCTGGAATATCGACGGAACGAACAGCACACCTGCTATCGCAACGCCGACAACGCTCTCAAACGCAAGACAGAAAAAGTCACCTGCCTTTATGCGGAACCTGCTGTCACAGCACAAACGTGCTATGAAATAAATAACAAGGAACACACATTCCCCGATAAAGAAGAAATAGTTCACAAAAGCGTTAAGCGCAACTGCCAGCGCAAAAACACCTCTGCGCTTATTGATCACACATTCCTCAAGTCCGATGAGAAGCAACGGAAAGAACACGATCGCCTCATGAAAATGGTTAAAGAAAATATTGTACAGCGAAAATCCCGAAAAAGCATACAATATACCGCCGACAAGTGCGCTGTACGGCTTTGTGACAAAGCGGCGTATATAGATGAACGCAAACAGCGAGGACAATGCAAGCTTCAGCGCCAGAAGCGGTGCCATAAGATAATGCGATATCGAAGCGGGAAACAGCGCTGCAAACCAGAAGAACGGACTTCCCAACGTATAGAAGCTGTATGAACCTACAAAATTGGCACCAAGATCGGTCTGCCAGTTCCAGCCAAAGCTGCCGTCATGTATCGCATTTATGCAGGTCTTGTAAAATGGTATCTGCTGCGCATTGAAGTCGCCGTAGAAGATAAACATTCCCTGATCCACCGCCACAAATGGGACAAGCAATATCACTGCCATCAGCAGCGCATAAAAGAACGCACGCTTATAATAGACTTTTTCCTGTTTGTACATTTTTATCTCCGTGAAGTATCATCGCCGCTCGCCGATGCGATATATGTGTCATGAGCGAATATTCCTGTATTGATATGCGCAGGCTTTTGCACGCCACGCTTCAGCACTACATACCACAGTACGATCCAGCCGCCGAGCAGCAACAAGCCTGCCGCCGTGATGATCACACCAAGCTTAAGACCGGGAGTTTCGTAGCTGAAATCGATAGAATGCTCACCGGCAGGAACACGCACCGCAATAAATCCGCCATTGACCTTGTCAGTCTCAACAGGCGTACCGTCGATCACAGCACTCCAGCCTATATCATAAGGAACGCTGAACACCACAAGCTCGTCCTCTGCGTAGGCGGTTTCCGCATGGAAGCTGTTCTTACCGAAGCTGAATGCCTTGACGCCTGCGGCATTTCGTGCGGCAGCGTCCTCCATAACACGCTCGTCCGTCCATTTCTCGCTGACGAACTCGGTCTCGGGAAGAGGCGTAAGAATATCCGAGTACTTTTCTATCTGATCCTCGGTCAGTACCGCAGAATTCATTGCAAGACGGTCAGCGCCACGATAATCCTTGCCATCGATCTTAACGACTGAAGTGAACGCTACATCGTATGGAACACAAGTATCATAGGAATATCCCATCGGCACAGCACAGTCAAGCTTGAAGATCATATAACCGTCGTCACGCTCCTCGATAAGTGTTGCACCGGGGAAGGTAACCTGATCGTTCTCGTCTCTTGTGATACTGTCGGCGGATGTATCGGCAGCATCTACAAACACCATTCCGCCTGCCTCACTATCATCAACTATCGCATCTTCATGCACGATGTAGTACTTTGTTCCAAGAAGTGCACGTGCCGCATAATGCTCGTACGGATAATCCGAGGAAGCAAAACGGTCAGTGCCACTGAACAACCTGAATATTCCCGTGGTGCCCGAAGGGACAGTACTCTGGAAGCTGAACGACGAATACAAATCCCATATCATATTCATGTTATAAGAATGACAAGGGATCATTACGTCAACACGATATGTGCTGTCGTCGTTGATCCTGACATCGTCACTCATGAACTCCACATAAGTATCGGCAGTATAACCATTTATCGGTCTTCCGTAAAGTATAGCACCCTGAGCCAGCAGCACACTGCATATCACTGTACATACGGTAAGGCTTCGTACAAAGACTTCGGATGTGAATTTCCTGCGGAAACGGAAGAAAACATAAAGTATCACTGTGATAAGAAGCGTAACGCCCGAATAAAGATATACCCTGGTCATAGGCTCTGCCATAAATTTAGGCATTATCGCTTCTATATATTTGGTTTCGCCTGTAACAGTCTCGGCGGTATAGCTTCTGTCTGTCGGATAGAATATCAGCAATGCAGACATCAGCGCAACCACCAACGCATTCAGTCCGATACCAAGTTTCCAGTTGAATTTTCGTTCGTTTTCAAGCGTGTACACCGTAACCATTGAGCATATCAACGAAGGCATATAATACCAGCGTGCATAATATGTTTCATTAAACAGTGTGAAAACTGCGTTCAGACCCGGGACGAATGCTATAACAAGCAGTACAGAAAGCAATATCTTTGCCCAGTGCTTTTTCGTTCCGCTGAAAAACGCAATAACTCCTGCCATAGAGAAAAGCGGGATATACATCGCAGAACTGTTCCAGTTATACTGAATATTAGGGAACAATATATTTTCATTGGCAACATCGGTAACGAAGAATATGCTCCTCAGAATATTTCCGTAGTACTGCGACTGCTTGTAGAACAGAAAGGGATTGCCTGTCAGGACATCCGATATGCGGTCGTTGAACAGCACATAATACATTGCCGGCATCAAAAGCACACCCGCTATCAGCACACCTGTGATGCTTTCAAAGGCAAGCGAGAAGAAATCCGACACACGTATTCTGAACTCCTTGCTGGCTGCAAGACGGCAAAGGAAATACAGCACAAGGAAAATGCACTCCTGAAAGAAGAAAAATGCGTTTAATACGGCATTGACCGCAACAGCGGCAGCGAAAATTCCCTTACGCTTGTTTACCACAGCCTCTTCAAGCGCCGCAAGCAGCAGCGGGAAGAAGCACAAAACATCATGGAACATAAAAAATACGATGTTATAAACAGAGTATCCCGAAAAAGCGTAAAGTATTCCGCCAAGCACTGCACTTTGCGGTTTGCTCACGAATCGTCTAATATAAACGAATGCTGTCAATCCCGAAAAACCGATCTTAAGTGCAAGGATAGGTCCCAGAAGATATTTTGAAAACTCTGCGGGAAACAGTACCGTTATCCAGAAAAACGGACTTGCGAGATAATGAGGATAGGTGCCTACAAAATTGACGCCCATATCGGTATACCAGTTCCATCCTGTCTCGCCGTTTTGTATCGCTTTGATACAGGTCTCATGGAACGGTATCGTCTGCGCATTATAGTCGCCGTAATAGAAGAAAAAGCCTTTGTCAGCGATTATAAAGGGGAGCAGTGTAACTAACGCCATTATGAAAGGTATCAGAAAAGAATAAAGCAGATGCTTTCTTTCTGTGTTCATTGATCTTATCATATCATACGTCCTTTATTCTGTGCTGCAATGTACGGAGCACACAGATCGTTTTACATCTTTTCGGGAGCTTCCACCTTGAGAAGTGTAAGCACGTTGCGCAGCGCTGTTCTTGCAGCACCGCAAAGCGCAAGTCTTGAAAGCTTTACAGCCTGCTCTGCGTCCTTGATGGGACAGCCATCGTAGAACTTGTGGTATGCCTGTGCAAGCTCATAAGCGTATCTTGTAAGTGCAGAGGGATTGTAATCCTTTGCTGCGTCGTTTATCATCTCAGGCATTTCTGCGATCTTTCTGATAAGTGCAAGCTCTGCGGGTTCAGAGTATTCAACAGCACCGCCCTCGTACTTGACACCGTCCTCTGCCATCTTCTCGATAACACGGCAGATACGTGCGTGGGCATACTGAACATAGAATACAGGGTTCTTGCTGCTTTCCTCGACTGCGAGATCCAGATCGAACTCAAGATGAGTATCGGAGTTACGCAGGTTGAAGAAGAATCTTGCTGCATCCAGCGGAACCTCGTCCAGCAGTGTTGTAAGTGTGATAGCCTTACCGCTTCTCTTGGAGAGCTTGATGGGCTGACCGTCACGCACCAGCATTACCATCTGCATGATAACAACGTCAAGACGGCTGTCATCGATTCCCATAGCGGAGAGAGCGATCCTCATTCTCTGTACATAACCATGATGGTCTGCACCGAGTACGTTTATTGCCTTGTCATAGCCACGGGTGATGAGCTTGTCATAGTGATATGCGATGTCGGGTACTATGTATGTGGGGAATCCGTTTGCACGTACAAGGACGAAGTCCTGATCTCCTCCGAAATCGGTAGCCTTGAGCCAGAGTGCGCCCTCGCTCTCATAGGTGTGACCGCCTGCCTTGAGCTTCTCTATAACATCCTTTACAGCACCGCTGTTGTGCAGAGTGCTTTCCTTGAACCAGTTGTCGTACTTGATACGGTACTTCAGCAGGTCTGTTTCAAGATTTGCCTCATTGATGGGAAGCGCATAGTCAACAAGCGCCTTTCTCCTGTCCTCTTCGGAAAGAGCAACAAGACTGTCACCGTGCATATCGTAATAATTCTTGGCATGAGCTATGATATCCTGTCCGAGATATACATCCTCAGGCATGGGGAACTCTGCGGAGTTTCCATCCTCGCCGTATATAGCCTTTGTGAACACATCCATCTCAGCGTCCTTGCACTCGTTCACAACACGCTGACCTGCCTCGGAGCAGATGTGCATATAACGCAGGGAGAGGGACTTCCCGAACTTCTCTACCTGATTGCCTGCGTCGTTTATATAGAACTCACGGCTTACCTCATAGCCTGCTTCCTGAAGCAGGGAGGAGAGGCTGTCGCCGATAGCTCCGCCTCTTGCATTACCGATGTGCATGGGGCCTGTGGGGTTTGCGGATACAAACTCAACAAGCACACGCTTGCCCTTGCCGAGGTCTGTCTTACCGTAGTCCTCGCCAAGCTCGTTAGCCTTTGTCACGATCTCGCTGAACCAGCTCTTGCCGATGAAAAAGTTCAGGAAGCCCGGACCTGCTACCTCGATCTTTTCAAATGATGTACCTGAAAGCTCCGCTGCGTCAACGATCATCTGTGCAATTGCTCTGGGATTGCTCTTAAGAGCCTTTGCAGAAACCAGCGCCACGTTTGCGGAAAGGTCGCCGTGGGAAACATCAGCAGGGATAGTCACCTGAAAGGGCGGAAGTGCTTCCGCAGGGATCTTACCTTCAGATACCAGTCTGCCAAGGGCCTCCATGATTATTTCCTTTACCTGTGATTTTGCTTCACTTATTGCGTTGTACATTTTGATTGCTCCTTTATTTTGTCGTTTTTACGTTTATTGTTATTTCGTTTTCCAGCATAAGCCCGCCGTTTACGTCGATGGAATACTTGACGTATATCTCGCCGCCATTATCCGCCATAACTTCTCTGAGCTTCGTGGTGGTTATTCCTATCATGCAGTCGCCGAATTCTGTACCGTAATGACAGAAGTGACGCTGCCCCTTTTCAAACACAAGGCTTGAAAACGCCTTGCCCGTGCGGGTCATAGTCACTATGCCATCGCTGACTTTAAGCTGTACATGGCTTCCGTTAAAGCCTGTCGCCTCGCTCTCATCATAGTCGATGTAGTAATCCTCTCCGTGCTTTCTGTACTCGCCCTTTGTAAAAAGCTCCGAGCTGTCGGTCTGACCGTCGGCAGTCTGCTTTATCTTCATTTTTATCTTTGCGTTATCTGACAATTTTTACACTCCAATATACTGATATCAGGAATTTCTTTCAATGGCAAGCTCGATAAGTCTGTCGAGAAGCTCGCCGTAAGGAATGCCCATGTTATCCATAAGCTTGGGATACATACTGATGGGCGTAAATCCGGGGATTGTGTTTATCTCGTTGAGGATGATGTCGTCATCTGTAACAAAGAAATCCACTCTTGAAAAACCACTGCATCCCATTGCGGTGTATGCTTTCTTTGCAAGTTCTCGCAGCTTATCCATCTGCTGCTCGCTTATCTTAGCAGGGATATCCAGCACAGAAGTACCAAGCTTATATTTTGCGTCGTAATCGTAAAACTCCTCGGCAGGGGTGATCTGTCCCGGTATGGAGGCTATCAGCGCACTTCCGTTTCCGAGCACGGCACATTCCACCTCTTTGCCGATTATCTCCGTTTCGATAACAACTTTTTCACAATGGGCGAAAGCGATCTTAAGTCCGTTCTTTAATCCCTCACGGTCAGCAGCACGGGAAACACCCACAGAGGAGCCTGCACAAGCAGGCTTTACAAACATAGGATAACCACCCAGCTTAGCCTCGATATCTTCGCACGCTCCGTCGATATCACTGAGTACAGTGCGGTTTACATAGCAGTAGGGTGCTGTCTTTATTCCTGCTGCGTCAAGGATGGTATGGGTGATCGCCTTATCCATGCAGGCTGCTGAACTTGTCATATCGCAGCCTACGCAGGGCAGACCTGCCAGCGTGCAGAGTGCCTGCACAGTACCGTCCTCACCGTTTACACCATGAAGCACGGGGAACACTGCGTCCACCTTTCGTATATAGTATTTGTCGTCGTCCTCCAGCAGAAGTATTCCCTTATGCATAGAGTCGGGACTGATGATCGCTGTACAGCAGTCGGGGTCGTTCTCCCACTCGCCTGTCTTTATATCCTCGTACTCGCCGGGATAATACATCCAGTGTCCCTTTTTGGTTATGCCGATGCACATTACATCATACTTGTCTTTAGGGATATTCGTCAGCACCGAATATGCCGACACCAGCGAA
The DNA here is from genome assembly GCA_017461565.1 of Oscillospiraceae bacterium. GTDB lineage: Bacteria > Bacillota > Clostridia > Oscillospirales > Ruminococcaceae > CAG-115. The sequence continues at coordinate 113,719 of JAFTXQ010000016.1, read as the reverse complement.
ACATCATGCTCACTGGAAGCGCCTCCGAAGAGAACTGCGATTTTGAGCTTAGCCATTATATCCACCTCCGCAGCAGAACTGCGTCCCTTTCCGATGATATAGCTTATTTTCAGATCATGCCGCAGCGACACAGGACCTCTACTGCAAAGCATAATTCCACATAATAATTCAACTTACATTATAACATAAACATCATACTATTTCAAGGGGAAAGCTGTATTTTATTCGCAAAAATCGTTGTAATAAATAGATATTATATATCCGAGCAAAAAAGAATTAGAGCTAAAGTAAAAACGGCGATATTTCTATCACCGTTTTATTGTCTTATTATCAGGCGTTATCGCCATATCAAAATGCCTGAGCTTGATCTTTAAAGCTAATACACCCCGAAATTAAGAGCCTCTGCTCATCAACGGGTGCAATTGAAGGTTTTGATATGAGTATCAAAGCACACACTGTCGCACACACATTGCTTTGTCTTATCATAGACTACAATGTTCAATCCACGCTGATTGATAGCATGATCAATACCGTCAACCATGATCTTAGCAGTATTTCCTGCTTTCGCAGGGTTGCTTACAGCTTTAATATGAGCGTCCTGCAACAATGCCTCGGCTACAACGCCTTTATTATATTCGGTCTTTTCAGCCAATAACACACCCGCATCAGAGATAGCAGCATATCCGTACAGATGCTTGTTTGTAAGATCCGTACAGAATCCAAGCTTATTCATCAGCCGAAAGACAGAAGCATTATAGCAGATGCCGGGCGTGTCCTTTACAGCCACGGCGATTATATAGCTGTCAAGCTCCTTTTCCAGAAGCTTCAGATATTCTTCAAGAGAATCGATCGCCGCCAGTGAAAAACCGGAATAAAGCTCAAGGCGCTGAAGTTTCCGTCTTAATGCCGCATTATCCCTTGTAAGTCGTGATACTGCGCCTGATAATTCATCGATCCTTCTCATCAGGATATCATAAGTTGAATACGACTTTTTCGTTGTATTACTAAGACTTTCATACAGCCATTGCCTGCTGCGGACACGTTCGGCATCCAGCTTCTTGTAGACCTCGTCATAATTGACAGGTTCAAGGAGCTCTGTTTCTCTTTCCCTCAGCTGAGCCAGATCGGTAATAAGACGATTCTCAAGGCCTAACTTGCCAAGTATCGATGTAAAACGCTCCTGTCCTCGTCTGGGATTGTTGATGGCAATGAAGTTCTTACGCATTATGATAGCCAGACAGATACCATGAAACGAATCGGCAACGAAAAGATCAGAATGACGAATATTGGCAAGACGATCCTCTATCATACCCTCTGAATTTACAGGAAGCTCAAAATCAGCCATAATATTTGTCACATTTGCCATTTCGCTATAAATGCTTGTAGTGACTCCAAGCTTTCTTGAAAGATATTTCAATATATCACTCTTATCCTTGCTGGGATCAAGTATATAAGCGCCGATATATCTGTTTTTGACAGGTAACACGGAATTCTCGGCAAGTTCTTCGTAATGCTTGCTGTCGCACAGGAAAATCGGATCCAGCACCCATTCGGCTTCAACCCCGAATTCTTCACGGCACAACCTCACGCCACTCTGCTCACGTACAGAAAAGGCATCAAATTTTCTCATGAAATGTGCCATTTCAGCACGTGTTTCTTCAGGACTCCAGATATGATCATGACCGAAAGAAGCTGCGTATGCCGTTTTCCTTTTATTGTCGTTTACCCAGTCGAGCGTGCACCAGCGACCGAAGTTATTGTATAGCAGATCATTAAACAACTGATCCGAACCTACAACAAACTGACCGCACAGTGAATTCAATTCCTTCATAGACTGTTTGTTAGGATAAAACTTTGATACGTCATATTCGGGATACGGATCCTTATGATATATCTTAGTAATCCCCGGCTTGTGGCTGCAATCCCTTGGACGCTCTATCATCAGAGCAGAAAAACCCATATCGCATATCGTCTTATACAACGCATAGTAAGTCAGGGCACCACCAAAATTTCCTACGGTATGGATACCTACGATGCCTACATCATGAAAATTGTTATCTATAATATCGATCGCTCCTTCAATAGTTTCCCCTTTTTCAAGCAGTGCCAGAAAACGTTCACGGCCCGGATGGGGCGGATATTTCGCCTTTAATCTGTTAGGTACTTTGTTAAGAACATCAGGCTCTAATCTGTCAACAACAGCTTTACGGGAGACCTTCTCGAAGAACTCTTTTCCCTTTTTACTGTTTATCAGTACCATTGACGTTCCCTTGCCGTCGGTCAACGATGCGTCTAACTTATCAACTCCCCAGAAATCGCCCATCGAAATATCACCGACCCGAGGGAATTGGGAAAACTTACAATCGTGGCAGGACTGCCTCAGTGCATAGTTGCGCTGGAAAATGATCTCATACGGATCTTTTGTCTTCAGCTGCCCATGATAAGCCGTGCCGTCATCAAAATCAACATTGATATGTGTCGCCAGCCAGCCGTTTTTCTTATCTCTGAAACGTATATCCGTAACGGTTTTGTCAGGAAAGTTTTCTTTCAGATAACGATGCATCATATTCTGCGACGGTACTCCATGACACACTAGGTCGATAGTATACAACAGTTCGTTATCGCCTGCCATGTTTTTCATTGCTGCGACCTGACACGGACAGCCCGTGAACAAGACCGGCGTGCCCTGCTTCAAAAGCTTCATCACATCACGATAGATAAGCTCAGGATCGCTCTGCACATATTTTGAGCCACGCATTGGTGCCAGCTCTTCCTTGTTTCGTGCTATCTTAAGCGCAAGCTTCATATCGTCATCAAAGGCGGCACCTACTACCACGCCTTTCATTCCAAGCATTGCCTTTGCCGCCATTGAGAAAAGGCCGCCCGATGAGCTGATCATACGTGTTTTATCAGGCCCCTTAAAAGCAAAGCACTCAGGATTCTGATTTGTATTATCATACGATATAACAGGGCATATTTTCTCGCACTTTTTACACCCTATACACAACTCATCCGACACGCAAGCATGCCAGAATCCATCTTTATCCTCGGCAAATGTTACCGCATCTTTCGGGCAGGCGCTGATACATCCGCCGCATCCTGTACACGCTGCATCAGGAAGAGCGGGCAAAACTTTTGTACCCATAACTACTATACTCCATGTTTCTGAAACGAAGACAAGACAACTTTACATGACATCCGAACTTATCAGTGTCTTGTCATCTTCACTCTGATCTCTGTTAATGAATATGCTCAGTTTTTCGCATAAAGCTTATATCACGATCCCTCAGCAGAACAAGCTTTTATAATAAAACAATTCACCCCGAAAGAACTAACTCTTGGGGTGAATATCAGGAAGAATACCTGTTTTCAAAAACTCCTCATATAAATCGCATATTTCTTTGCTTTCCCCAAAGGCGATCTGTTTGCCATGATCAAGCCAGAGCACTTTGTTGCACATCCTTCTGATCTGTGCTACAGAATGAGAAACCAATATAGTAACCTTGCCGTTTTCAATGATCTCATACATTTTTTGTTCACTTTTTTTCCTGAATGCACCATCACCGACAGCAAGCACCTCATCAAGTATCAGTATCTCAGGCTCAACCATGCTTGCCAGCGCAAAGGCGAATTTGGCTTTCATTCCCGACGAAAGGACCTTCAGCGGTGACTGCTCAAATTCCTGAAGCTCTGAAAACTCAAGGATCTCAGGATACTTTTGATTCATATATTCTCTTGTATATCCCAGCATTGCGCCTCGCAGATAGGCGTTTTCTTTAAGATTGAGTTCATTGTCAAAGCCGCTTGCCAGCTCAAGCAACGCAGCAATTTTACCGTTGACCTTGACATACCCTGTTGAAGGTACCATTATCTGTGTTATCACTTTAAGCAATGTTGATTTTCCTGCACCGTTTTTGCCGACGATACCCAGCATATCTCCCTGTTCAAGGCTGAACGAAACATGATCCACTGCCATGAACGTATTGGTCTTGTATTTACCGGTGAGTTTTTTCATGACGTACTCTTTCAGACCGATATTTCTTAAATCGCCGACAATATATGCCACCGAAACATCTTTAACTTCAATAATACTTTTACCCATACATTGCCTCATTATATATAATATAAAAATTTATAGTTCTGTGTTTTATAAACCAATGCACCAATGCCAAATGCAATAATTGCATACGCAAAAATGATAACATGAAGCTCCAATGAAGGTATAGCGTCATCGATTATGATAGTCCTGAAATACTTGATGCAGTCATAAACAGGATTGATGAGGAAAAGCTTTTGTATCTCTTCAGGGTAAGAATCCACCGAATAAAATATAGCCGAAACATACATCAGCAAATTAGTAAACACACCATAAAGATACTGCAGATCCCTGAATCTCAGGAACAACGCCGACAATATAAATCCCATTCCGAGATTTAAAATGCTGAGAAATAAAACAGGATACAAAAGCAAAAAATACTTCCACGTGAATGCTAACCCATCAACCAACACAAAAACAAACAAAATCACTATATTGATACCAAAGGTAAGCAATGTTGAAACATTCTTGGAGAACAAAAACATATATTTCGGTACATTTACTTTAGAAAAAATACCTGCATTATCCCATAGCACAGTCATGCCGGCACTTGTGGATTCTCTGAAAAAACCAAATACTATATTTCCGCAAAAAAGGTATACAACATAATGCGGAGTACTTCTTCCAAAAAACTGAGTAAACACCAATGCCATAACACCCAGCGTCATCAGCGGCGAAAGAGCGCTCCATATTACACCTAATGTAGTACGTTTATATTTTCTGGTGAAATCACGCTTCACCAGTTCTTCAAACAAAAAACGATAACGTTTGATTTTCTGTACCATAATGCTGCACGACCTTCTTTTTATATCTTATATAACAGTTTATTGTATCATAATAATTATATTCTGTCAATAAATCTTCCTTCACCAAAAGCTGCAAACAAAACAAGTCTGCTGTGATACAGTCCCAGACAAGCCACATTTCTATGCCTGCATCCATGTAACAATCAGGCATTATTTACCGAACCGCTTCTTCATCAGATCAGACCCATGAAAACGGCAACGCACCATCATCGGATAGTCAAAACGAACTCGCTGCACATCAACAGTACATATTACCTTTGCACGCATGAGCATCTCTGACTGATAACGATCAAAAACCTGATGTGTTACTCAAGCTTCTGTCCACACGATATGAGATCTATTTAATATTCTCTATATTAACGTGATACTTATCAAAAATATACTCCAATCCCTGATATATCTCATTGTTTTTTTCACGATCGATATCAGGCAACATATCGTCAGGAATATCATACATATCCATATATTGCTTCAGGATGAATTTTTCAGGGCATACAGGAGCCTGAAAATTATAACCCTCAAACGATATATTTTCCAGAGGGAACATATCTGCTATTCTGTAACAGTATTTCACAGCGTCTCCGACTGCCGGATTGTCAAATGCGCTTATGACATACGGAGCAGGGACCTGTGAGATACCGATTGCTTTGTCATTCTTTGTTTTATGCGCCTTAAATAGAGCCAAACACTTTTCGTGACTGTTAGCCTGAGATATCAATGTCTTGGACTTGCTGAGGCGGTCAAATTCCGTATTAAACGCCTTCCTCAGCGTAATGTGCTTGTTCCACAAAGCCATACTATCATCACGGCAATAATCAAAAAGATGTATATTGACACAAAAGAACTGATTTCCGCTTTCGATGTTTCTGTATCGCACCTGAAGCCTGCGGCGGAATATACCGTCCACAACAGTATATTCATCTTCCGCACATATATCCTGATCGTGCGACAGTAACTTCACAAGTTTATCCGCATCCGGACGGGGCATACCTATCGTAGCGTCGCATACCCACGGAACAAAACCCTTATGCCTTATGGCTCCGAGCAACGTATCGAAATCCAGCCAATAGATAAGACCGTTCTCCCAGCATATCCTATCCAACTGCTTCATTAAAATGAGCACTGCGGTCTGGACATACCTGACAGTGCCGACAGCAGGTGGCAGAGTGCGAAAAAACCTTTTCCTTGCCTCTATGTTTGTTTCTCCTTCTTCGACAAAGCACTGCCACATCATCGTCTGACTTTTTGCAACTGTTGCAGCGACATTATTCTGCATTATACTTAACGATTTTTTGACACCATCCAACTGAGAAGTCAACGACTGTATTTGCAGAGACAAATCCTCAGTCTTAGCATATAATGCTGCGAGTTCCGAATCTGATGTACTATTATTCTTGTTAAATATTTGCTTCAACTTTTTTTTGACTTTCGCAAAAAAAGTCCTGTTTTTTATACTAACCACGATCTTAGAAAGTACATTACTCATCGAAAATTTTCCTCGCTGTTGATTTTAAGACAAAACACCGTCAAATTATAGATCCTTATCAATAACAAAACTATCGCTCATAAAAACATCTCTGTCAGTGTTGATTACTAATTGACATTTTAATATTATATCATTTTTCAGCGCTATTGTCAATAAACAGAAACGACCCTAAATAGCGCTACTTAAATATAATACGTAAGCGCAAATATCCAATATAATCTCTGTACAAACCTCAATGAATATATATCATGTAAAACGAAGTTTTTAGTGCGATCATGTCAAATATCAGTCCCCTGCCGCATGGCAGGGGATCAAACATTTTATTGTACGTTTCTGCGTAGCATCTCCTCGGCCGCCTGTAAACTGCTCTCGCTGCTGCCTTCACCGTCAATGATACGGGCAAGCTCTGCACGCCTGCCTTCAAAATCAAGAATCTCAATACGTGTAAAGGTGCGTTCGCCCTGTGTATTCTTTTCAATAAGCAAATGATGATCCGCCTGCGAAGCTATCTGTGCAAGATGGGTTATGCACAGGACCTGTCTTTTACGTGCGGTCTGTGCAAGCTTTATTCCGACCTTCTGTGCCGCCCTGCCACTTATTCCCGCATCGACCTCGTCGAAAATAAGAGTGGGGATGTCGTCATTGTCGGCAAGCACGCTCTTTATCGCCAGCATTATACGTGAAAGCTCACCACCGCTGGCTATCCTGCTGATGGGCTTCGGCGCCTCACCTGCGTTTGCCGATATCAGCATCTCCACCGAGTCCATGCCGTTTATCGTCACCTTGTCACGGCTGACAGAAATAATTATGCGTACATTGGGCATATCAAGGAATTTAAGCTGCTCACATATCTCCTCGGACAATCTTGCCGCAGCCTTGGTGCGCAGCGTTGTTATCTCTTCCGCTGCCCTTTTGACCTCCTCGCCGAGGTCGTGTTTTTTTATCAGAAGATCTTCTATCTCGCTGTCTGCGCCGTCAAGCTCCATAAGCTCGCTACGGCACTCGTCAAGATAATCCACAAGCTGATCTGCGTCCATATTGTATCTGCGCTTTGCGTGCTTTAGAGCAGAAACTCTGTCCTCAAGCGCAGCTTCTCTTGCCGCTCCGCTGTCATCATTCGTGTGAGAAGCTATCTCCGCAGCGATGTCTTCTGCTTCAGGCAATAGATCCTCTATGCGTTTTGCAAGAGCGTCTGCTTCAGGCATAAATGAAGATACCGAGTTAAGCGTGTTCATAGCACGACGAAGCTGATCCAGCGCACCCGCAGTCTCTTCGCCATTGAAGCTGTTGTACGCCGAATAAAGTGCCGATTGTATCTTTACAAAGTTGCGGCACTTTGCAAGCTCCGCTTCAAGAGCTTCACCCTCTCCTTTTGAGATATCCAGCGCCTCCAACTCCTCAACAATGGCAGTAAGCCGTGCAATTTTAAGGGAACGTGTCTCGTCCTCGCTTCTGAGCTTGCTTATGCGTTTTGAAACCTGAGAAAAGCTTCGGAATTTTTCACGATACTCAGAAAGCACTTCTGCTATACCGCCGTAGCTGTCGAGAATATCACGCTGATTATCAGCGGACATAAGTATCCTGTTCTCATGCTGCCCGTGGACATCCACAAGCATTGAACCGATCTCTCTCAGCATGGCAGCAGTAGCTGTCCTGCCATTTATCCTTGCGGAGCTTTTTCCGTCAGCCGATATCTCTCGCATAAGCATAAGCTCGCCGTCTTCAGCCGCAAACCCCATCTCCGCCAGCTTGTCCGTAACAGACTGCGGAATATCATCAAAAAGCGCCGTTATAACAGCCTTGGCCGAACCCGTACGCACTATATCCTTGTTGGTGCGCTGTCCCAGAATAGCGTTTATACCGCCGATAAGTATACTTTTTCCTGCGCCTGTCTCGCCTGTGAACACGTTGAAGTTTCCGCCAAACTGCGCCGACGCTTTTTCAATTACAGCAAGATTTTCTATTGCTAATTCACGGAGCAAGTGACGTCCCTCCTTAGTTATTCTTCATCATTTTTTTCAGCTGTGATATAAGCTGTACCGCATGGTTCTCGGAACGAGTCAGCACAAATATCGTGTCGTCGCCAGCTATGGTGCCCACCACAAAGCCGAATTTCTGCTCATCTAGCACTGCGCACGCCGCATTTGCAAGACCGCTGCGACACTTTATAACAACGGTATTCATGGCGTAGTCCAGAGACAACGCCGCCTGTGCAAACAGGCTATTGTACTCAGGAGTTTTTCCCATCGCCTCAGAAAAATAGCAGTTTATCCCGTTTTCCGACATTCCCTTTGTTATCTTAAGCTCCCTCATATCACGTGAAACGGTCGCCTGCGTCACACGGAAGCCTGCCTGCTTAAGTCGTATCTGAAGCTCCTGCTGGGTCTCCACCTCATTTTCAGAGATGATAGACAATATCGCCGCCTGGCGCTGTCTTTTATCCACACAGCACACCGCCTTTCAAAATATCGTTATTTCAAGGGTGTCATAAGCTTGTTTCTTACGGCGCCGAAGAATCCCTCGCCGCCCTCTATGAGCTCAAGCTTTTTATCGTATCGGTAAAGCACCAGCGAGTCGCCGTCGGCAAACGGTATGCCACGCTCGCCGTCCACACTTATCGTCACCACACTGTCCTGATATGCGATACTCCGCAGTGTAATGCTCTTGTCGGCAGTGAATATCATAGGACGTGAAAACAACGTGTGCGGGCAAAGCGGAGTACATTCTATGCACTCCATATCGGGTGCTATTATTGCACCTCCCGCCGAAAGCGCATAAGCCGTAGAGCCTGTCGGAGTGCTGAATATAACGCCGTCTGCCTGAAGCTTTGACACCTCGCTGTCACCGCAGAAGATACGGAATTCAGGCAGCTTTGAACAACGGTCACGCTCCACGACCACGTCATTAAGCGCCTGTCTCGTCTCACAGCCGCCGTCTGCACGGTGTATCTCCACGGTCATTATCATGCGACGGCTGACATTAAGCCTGCTATTGAGCATCTGTGGAATCAGTCCGATATCAGATGGCTCCAGCGTGGCCATAAACCCGAGCCTGCCACGGTTTACGCCAAGCAAAGGTATTCCGTGCTTCGCTGCAAGCTTTCCCCAATGGAGTATCGTTCCGTCACCGCCAACGGTTATCATGCAAAACGCATTTTGAAGCTCACATATATTCTCAGAGTCATAAAGCACAGGCTGTATTCCGCTGCTTTCGAGAAGTGCGGCGATGTCCTTTGCAAGCACTGCTGCCGCTTCATCCATCGTGTTGTAGGATATGATAACACGCTTATCCACAATATCAGTCCTTTCCAAGATGTATAAGGTACTCTATATTTCCGTCGCCGCCATGTATGGGCGACTCTGTAAGCCCCAGCACCTCAAAACCGCACTGCTGTGCGAATTCCTTTATGTCATCCACCGTACGTCGGCGTGTTTTCTCATCCTTTACGATTCCCTTTTTATTTAGGGCGGAACGGCCTGCTTCAAACTGTGGCTTTATCAGCGCCACAGCTGTACCTCCGCCTTTCAGCATACGGAAAATGTGCGGAATCACCTGCTTAAGCGAGATAAACGAAACATCCGTACCAACAAAATCAACCACTTCGGGCAGCTGAGCTGTACGGATGTCCGTGCGTTCCATAACTACAACACGACTGTCCGCACGGAGCTTCCCGTCAAGCTGATCTGTACCCACATCCACCGCATAGACCCTGGCTGCACCATTTTGCAGCATACAATCCGTAAAGCCGCCCGTAGACGATCCGATATCAAGGCATACAAGCCCCTGAAGCGCTATCCCGAAGCTGTTCAATGCCCCCTCAAGCTTAAGACCGCCCCTGCCAACATAACGCAGCTGTTCTCCCGTTATCTTAACATCATCCTGCTCCGATATCTCACAGGACGGCTTTTCACAGGGAGTGCCGTTCACCGACACTCCGCCGTTTCTGATAAGGCTCTGTGCTGCCGTGCGGCTTTTGCACATTCCGTTTTCGGCAAGATAGACATCAAGACGCACTGCGGCACCTCCGTTCATAATTTATATGTTATTACGCTCATACATACGGATATGCTCCATTATGTGACCGATGTTGCCCTCTCCCGCAAATTCCTCCATGCTGAAAAAATCACGTTCTCGGTCCAGCCACAAAAGCTCATTCTCGTCACCATACACCTCGATATCCTTATCCAGATACCCGAAATACACCTCTACTGTTTCATCGTAAAGCCAATAGGTGAAGTCCATCAGATGAATGAGCTGTATATCCTCTTGTTTTATGCCTGTTTCCTCGTAAAGCTCACGATAGGCGGCATGAAGGCCATCCTCGCCGTCTTCAGCCTTACCGCCCACAAAGTTATACAGACCTTTATAGGGGTCCTTTCTTCTCTTGCAGAAAAGGCATTTTTCACGAGTCCTGTCAAACACTGCAATTACATTAAGGATCATATCAGCTCTCCTTTTCAGGGGTGCAGCAGCCTTTCAGTCATACTCTGTCTGTCCAGGCCGTACATGATCAGCTGCTCCTCGACACCGGCAGCCGGAACGAAACCATCTGCGCCAACAGTCTCATACTTTCCACGGAAGCCACGCTTCATGAGCTGCGCCCCGAGGCGCTCCGCAATACCGCCGTTAAGCAGGCTCTCCTCAAAGAAAACCACTCTTTCGTATGCTGCGGCTATCTCGCTTATCCAATCCGGAAGCGGCGCTATCTTCACAAGACGGAGCCAGTCAGCACCCGTTTTCTCAGCCACCTCATCCAGCCAGCCTGCTATCCTTCCATAGCTTATTGCTAGCGTCCTGCTGCGCTTTCCACTGTAGGCGAAATCCTGCGCAGGAGTCATATAGCTTCTGTATTCGCTGCCCTTCGGATAGCGGACTACCGCAATACCCTTCGTGTCAAATATCGCACGCTTCAAGCAGCGGCGAAGCTCCTCATAGCTAGCGGGGGAATATATAGTCGTATTGGGTATAGCGGACAGCATCGGCACATCCATTATACCCTGGTGAGTCTCTCCATCCTCTCCGACAAAGCCCGCTCTGTCTACCGCCAGCACAACATGGGTGTTTTCGATGGCGCAGTCGTGTATGATCTGATCATATCCACGCTGCAAAAACGTGGAATAAACGCCGAACACAGGAAGCATCCCCTCTGCCGCAAGTCCTGCCGCAAAGGTAACCGAATGCTGCTCAGCTATGCCCGTGTCAAAAAATCGCTCAGGAAAGGAGTGGCTGAAAAAGTTGAGACCTGTGGCGTATTTCATTGCCGCAGTTATGGCACATATCCTGCTGTCTGTCTTTGCAAGGCGCTCCAGCTCCAATCCGAATTCCTCGGAAAAGCTGCTTTTGGGCACCACCGTCTGCACACCTGCAGCCTTTCTTGGTACCGCATGATACTCTCCCGGATTCTCCTCCGCAGGACGATAGCCCTTGCCCTTTGTTGTAAACACGTGCACAACACATGGACGGCGCAGCATCTTAGCCACTGAGAGCGCCTCTATCATATCCTCCATATTGTGACCGTCCACAGGACCGATATAGGTGCAGCCGAGATTTTCAAACAGCGTTGCCGAGCCATAGATGGCGTCCTTTACAAGGTTTTTTGCCGTGCGCACACTCTTTTCAAGGGGGATACCCACAACAGGAAGACGTGACAGCGCCGACTTTACATTCTCCTTGGCGCAGTAATATTTCCTTGTAGAGCGTATCTGAGAAAGATATCTCGCAAACGCTCCCGTGCTTTTCGATATGGACATAGCGTTGTCGTTCAGCACCACCACGAGACCCGTACGGCTCTTGGCGGCATTGTTAAGACCCTCATAAGCCATGCCGCCTGTGAAAGCACCGTCACCGATCACCGCCGCTACACTGCCCTTTCTGCCGCTTAGCTTCATCGCAGCTGCAATTCCGCAGGCAGCGGAAACAGAAGTGCTGCTATGTCCCGATATGAAAGCATCGGCCTCAGACTCACTCCTGCGTGTAAAGCCCGAAAGACCGCCGTTGCTCCTTAACGTGGAAAAACGGGAATATCTTCCCGTAAGCAGCTTATGGGCATACGCCTGGTGACCCACATCCCACAGTATGCGGTCCTCTTTTATATCAAAAACATAGTGCAGCGCCACCGTAAGCTCCACCGTACCGAGATTGGAAGCAAGATGTCCGCCCGTTTTTGTCACTGTTCTTAAAATACAGCCCCGCAGCTCACGGCAAAGACCTTTGAGCTGCGGAAGCGTCATATCAGAGATCATATCATGGTTGATATTGTCGTCAAGATACATTGTTATCCTCCGAAAAGAGAAGTAGGATAGCCGTGCACGGCATCACTTGAGAGGAAATACCATAGCTATGATGATACCAAGCATAGAGCCTGCCAGCACTTCGATGGGAGTGTGACCAAGGAATTCCTTCAGATCCTTCTGCTCAGAAAGATCATCTATCTCATCGTCATCATCACCGCAGAGCTGTGCGATCTCATCGTCTATCTCATCGATCACCTTACGCATACGGTTAAGCTCCTTTGCGTGCAGACCTGCATTATAGCGTACACTCATAGCGTCGTATATAACGACGCAGGCAAGTATCATAGCAAGAGCGAACGCAGGGCTTGAAAAGCCCTCCGACCTCAGAGTATAGATCGCCACCGAAACCACCAGCGAGGAATGCGAAGAAGGCATACCTCCTGCGCCAATAAACCTCTCAGGATTAAAGGATTTCACCTTTATAGCATGGACGACCGTTTTTATTATCTGCGCAGCAAACCATCCGATTATGCCTACACTCAATATGGGATTAGCCATTAAAATATCCATCTTATCTCTACCTTTGCAGATCAATAATTTCTTTTAAGAAGCATTTCAGTAAGTCCTATGAGGAACTCCGTATCCTCAAAGGCTTCCAATGCATTTATTGCCTGAGCCGTGAGCCTCTCCGCCTCTTTACGGGCATTTTCAAGACCCACTGCCGAAACGTATGTGAGCTTGCCGCTGTCGGCGTCGCTGCCTACGGGCTTGCCCAACAGCTTTTCATCCGCCGTAACGTCAAGAATATCGTCGATCATCTGAAACGCAAGACCAAGACGTCCTGCATACTCGCCTGCGGCGAGCTGTCTGTCTGCGCCTGCGCCTGCCGCAATACAGCCTGCACGGCAGCAAAAATCCAGAAGCGCACCCGTTTTCATCCTGTACATTTCAAGTAAAATATTCTCGGGGAGCTGCTTGCCCTCGTTCTCGGTGTCTATCACCTGACCTCCGATCATGCCGAATATACCCGATCTTTCACCGAGAAGTGAAATGATCTTGAGCGCTGCTTCGCTGTCAAGACGCTTTTTAAGAGCCGCCTGCGCAATTATCTGATATGGCAGCATCGCAAGTGCGTCGCCTGCCAGAAGCGCAGTCGCTTCTCCATACACCTTATGGCAGCTCGGCTTGCCTCTGCGCATATCGTCATCATCCATACAGGGAAGATCGTCATGTATCAAAGAGAATGTGTGCATCATCTCAATAGCGCACGCAACAGGGAGTGCATCCTCCGCATCGCCGCCGCACACACGGCAGAATTCCATCACCAGTGCAGGGCGGATACGCTTACCGCCTGCACTCAGGCTGTGACGTGCCGCCTTAATTACGCTGCTTTGCAGACACTGTGTATCGGGAAGGTACTTATCAAGCGCCTCCTCCGTTATCTCAGCGTAATATTCCAACCGTTCCTTGACCATCATTTCCCTCATTCCGCAGCCTCAAGCTGCTCTATCGTAAGCTTTGCTTCGTTTATATATCCCCGGCACTGCTTTACAAGCTCCACCGCTTCGGTATAAAGCTTCATAGACTCTTCCAGTGAAAGCTCTCCGCTCATACGCTCGGATATTTCTGCCAGACGTGCCATTGATTTTTCCAGATCCATATACTATTTATTCCTTTTCGACGGCAGTGACCTGTGCCTGCACGCTTCCGTGTGCAAGGCGTATATCAAGCCTGTCGCCCGTTTCAAGCCCCTCGGAGCCTGTGATTATCCTGTCGTTATGATAAGTTACCGAATATCCCCGCACCAAAATGCTCATGGGATTTAGCGCAGATATCATCTCAGCCGCTGCTGACAGCCTGCGTTCTGCATCGTCCAGCACAAAATGCGCCTTGCGTGATATGCTTTCACTCAAACCTTCGAGCCTCTGCTCGCTGTTTTTTATCCTGTTGTGCGGAGAAAGCGCACGTATGACCTCGCTCCTGAAAACGAGATCCTGTTCCTTTTTCAACAGACAGCGCTTTGTGTTTGCAGATATGCGTCTGCCGGCTTCTTCAACTGCCGCAAGCATTGCACTAGCCTCAGGCACAGCGAGCTCAGCTGCCGCCGAAGGCGTAGGTGCTCTCATATCTGCCGCAAGATCAGCAATACTGAGGTCTGTTTCATGTCCGACTGCGGATATCGTCGGAACATCGCTGTCAAATACCGCTCTTGCTACAAGCTCGGTATTGAATGCCGCAAGATCCTCGGCGGAGCCTCCGCCCCTGCCGAATATTATCGTATCCGCCCCTACACTCTGCGCCCTTTTCAGCGCTTTTGCTATCGATTGCGGCGCATCCGCCCCCTGCACTTGTGCGGGAATTATCGTCAGCGTGACCATAGGACAGCGGCGTGAGATTATGTTTATCACATCCTGCAAAGCCGCTCCCCCTGCCGAGGTTACGACCGCTATCTTCTTAGGGAACGCAGGTATCCTTCGCTTACGTGAAAAAAGTCCTTCAGCAGAAAGACGCTTTTTCAGCTCCTCAAGAGCAGCCGCCTGCTCGCCCTCGCCATCGGGATACATTTCGGTGCAGTTTATCTGATACACTCCACCCGGCTCATAAACCGTAACTGCGCCGCAGCACACGACTTTATCGCCGTTCCGGGGCTGAAAACGGAGCATCTGTGCATTCCCTGCAAACATCACCGCTTTGAGCTGGGTCTGTCCGTCCTTTAGTGTAAAATACAGATGTCCCTTTTGGTATTGTCTCGTGAAGTTGGATACCTCTCCCCTGACCGCCACGTTCGCAAGCCGCTTGTCGCCTTTTATCAGCATACCGATAACACGGTTGACCTGCGACACCGTGACAACGGGAGGCTTATTCCTTTGCTCCATCCAGTTCACCGAGATATGCGTTCAGCACTCCGTTTATGAAGCCGCTGTCAGCCTTGTAAGCATACTTCTTTGAAAGCTCCACTGCCTCGTTTATTGCAGCAGCGTTGGGTACACGCTCACAGTATTTCATCTCGTACACGGCGATCTTCATGATGACCATGTTGACCTTTGCAATTCTCGAAACAGAACGTGTGGTACTGTATTTTGCGATGATCTGCTCCAGCTCCTCATTGTGAGCAAGTACGCCGTTTACTATCTCGTCTGTTTCCTCGTTTCTGGCAAGACCGAATGCTTCCTCATTTGCTTCGCATATCTCCTCGGGAGAGATACCGAAGATGGTCTGGTAAAGGATGATGAACGCACCCTCACGCACTTCACGTCTTGTAAGATTTTCTTCCATTCTTATGTCTACCTCTTACTTATTGAATTTGATACCTGCAACAACAACATCCACCTTTGTCACAGTGAAGCCTGTCATGTTCTGGATGGCAGATTTTACGCTCTTCTGTACGTTTTCTGCAACGTTTACGGCATTGAAGCCCTCCTTGACAACGATCTCCAGCTTGACGGAAGCCTCGTCGCCGCTCAGCTTTGTCTTAACAACGCCAAGGAGCTTTGACTTCTTGTTTGCGGGAGTAAGCGTCTGATCCTTGCAGTCAACGCCGTCGATCTCGGTAGCTGCAACCTCTGCGATCTTAATGATAACGCTGTCAGATACCTTTATGCTGCCAATGGTCTTGTTTTCATTTGCTTCCATAATTTTCCTCCTATAATGTGATAGTATCATTAAACATATCTATTCCATTTTATTATATCATATTTTTTAGATTTGTACAAGTGTTTTTTACGATTTTAAGCAGTTTGTAAAATATTACAGCTAAGACCTATGCAGAAACATTCCGCAAAGCTCAGATAAACATATCAATAAGCAAAAGCCCACAGACAGCTATCTGTGGGCAAATGTTAGCATTATATTATTTCAGGAAGCCCTCAATTATCTTTGCTTCGGCTTCTTCCTCGGTAAGTCCGAGAGTGCGCAGCTTCATAAGCTGCTCACCTGCTATCTTTCCGATAGCTGCCTCATGGATAAGCGCCGCATCAACATGAGAAGCATTGAGCGCAGGCTGTGCGTCTACTGTGCCATTCTCCGCAAGGATAGCGTCACAGGCAGAGTGACCTGTACAGCGGTTGTTGCCCTCAACAAGAGAATAGAACTCCTGATGGGAATTTCCCTTTGCAACGGAACGTGAAACCAGATCCGCTCCCGAGTCCTCACCGTCCAGCTTTACCTTGAAATTTGTTATTGCAACCTCTTCATTGTCTGTCATTATGCGCTCACGCACGATAATCTTTGCGTTCTTCCCAAGCACCGCAGAGGTGTTTCTTGTAGAACGGTCTACGCCGCCAAGCTGGATAGTATCCATCTCAAGCCGTGAATTTTCCTCAAGATAACAGTCGGTAACCGGATCGATCTTCTTGAGGCCTGTTCCTGTTCCTGTGCCCACGTGCTTTTCCTTATACAGCACCTTGCTGTCCTTTGCAAGGAAAAAGCGGTGAATACCATTGTGACGTGCGGTCTCCTCGCCGTCGCTGTGAACTCCGCAGCCTGCAACTATCACAACATCTGCTCCCTCGCCGATGTAAAAATCGTTGTAAACAAGATCATCCACATTGCTATGGGTTACACACGCAGGAATAAACACGGTCTCTCCCTTTGTGCCGGGCTTTACTGTGATAACGATGCCGGGGTTGTCCGTCTTAGGCTCGATAGAAACGTTCTCCGATGACTTTCTGCCTGCACACTCGCTGTCCTGACGGATATTGTAAGCGCCCTTGAACTCGGTTCCGTCGTAATCGGAGATCATCTTCAGCAGGTCGCCTGTTACAGCATTGAAATTAATATCCATGATATCGCTCATTACTGACAAACACCTCCGTTTCTTCTGGGGCAGGAACAGGTATACTCACCCTTAAGCAGCGCAGGAAGTATCTCCTCACGGGGACCTGCGGTCCTTATCTTTCCGTTCGCAACAACGATGATCTCGTCAGCAATGGAAAGTATACGCTCCTGATGCGAAATCACCACCAGTGTACCGTCGGTGTTGTTCCTGATATCCTCAAATGTCTCCACAAGCTTTGAGAAGCTCCAAAGGTCGATACCTGCCTCGGGCTCATCAAACACGGAGAGCTTTGCCTTTCTTGCAAGCACGGTTGCGATCTCTATGCGCTTTGCCTCGCCGCCTGAGAGCGCTGTGCTCATCTCACGGTCGATATATTCCTCGGCGCACAGACCCACCTTGCCAAGAAGCTCGCACAGGGAGGTCTCCTTCATGTGCTCGCCTGCTGCGAGTATCAGCAGATCACGTACAGTAAGCCCCTTGAAACGGACAGGCTGCTGGAACGCATAGGCAACGCCTTTTTGCGCACGCTGTGTGATATCAAGGTCTGTAATATCCTCTCCGTCAAGCAGTATCCTGCCGGAATCGGGAGCCTCAACGCCCGCAATAAGCTTTGCAAGGGTGGTCTTGCCGCCGCCGTTCGGGCCAGTGATAACGATAAGCTTCTGCGTCGCCTTGTAGCTGATATCATCAACTATCTTTTCACCGCTCGGCAGACGCCATGTAAGGTTCTTCAGTTCAAGCACTTAAACATGCTCCTTTCAGGCAGACTCCTCCGCCATGTTCATGATAATTTTAATGTTAATATTTTATCACATCTTATCATGCTTTGTCAAGGTATAATTATGCATCTGCCGGACATCTGCTTTTTAAAGGATACAACAGCCTTGACAACAGGTCTTGCAAGGGAGTATAATGGATGGAGACAAAAACTGACGATATTTTATTCACCATATTAACGGAGGAACACACAATGAAGCTACGCATTAAAATAGCCTCGATAATGCTTGCGGCGTCTTTACTGCTGACAGGCTGCGCCTCAGATGTTGAAAACATCCCTCTTGATCTTACATCTCAGACAACCGCTTCGGACAGCACTTCTGCGCCTGAAGGCTCCGTATCTTCTTCCTCAAACAACGTCTCAGGCACCTCAGGCAGCGAATATTATGCGCCTGCCGTCACAGAAAGTGCGGAGAGCGCTCCACCGCAAAGCTCCTCTTTGCAGCAAGGAGGCGAGGAAAAACCTGTATCATCATCGCAACAGGAGGAGGTACAGCAGCCCTCTTCATCAGGCACTCAAAGTTCCGAAGGAAACACATCACCGCTTATACCCGCTGTGACACCAGCTACATCTACCTCTCCGGAAAGCAAGCCCCAGCAGAAGCCGACGCAGAACCAGTCAGGACTCACCGAAACAGGCAGCGGTACGCAGGGCACTGCTTCCACAGGCGACTACAACTACGGCGAGGCTCTGCAAAAGGCTATTCTTTTCTATGAGCTGCAGCGTTCGGGCGATATCGATGAAGCTAACGCACGCACCAACTGGCGTGGCGACTCAGGAATGAATGACGGCGCCGACGCAGGAGTTGATCTTACAGGCGGACTTTATGACGCAGGCGACAACGTTAAATTCAACCTGCCGATGGCGTATACCACTTCTGTGCTTGCGTGGTCAGTATATGAGTATAAGGATGCCTACGAAAAAAGCGGTCAGCTTGAATATATCCTCGACACGCTGAAATGGGTGAATGATTATTTAATGAAATGCCATCCCGAGGATGATGTTTACTACTATCAGGTCGGCGACGGCAACAGAGACCATGCGTGGTGGGGTGCTGCCGAAGTAATGCAGATGGAACGTCCAAGCTTCAAGGTGACGGTAAACAGCCCCGGGTCCGCCGTGGTGGGCGAGGCAGCTGCCTCCCTTGCGGCGTGCGCCTATGTTTTCAAAGACATCGATTCCGCTTACGCAAAGAAATGTCTGACACACGCAAAGCAGCTCTATGACTTTGCGGAGCGCACCAAGAGCGACAGCGGATATACTGCCGCAAACGGTTTCTACAACTCCTGGAGCGGTTTTTATGATGAGCTTTCCTGGGCAGGAGTATGGCTGTATCTCGCTACAGATGACTCTTCCTATCTCGACAAGGCAGAGAAGTACATAACCAGCGCCTCCTGCGACTACAAGTGGACCATGTGCTGGGACGACGTTTCTATCGGAGCAGCCCTTATGCTTGCAAAGCTTACAGGCGAGCAGGATTACAAGAATATCGTCGAAAAAAATCTCGACTGGTGGACGACAGGTACGAACGGCGAACGCATAACCTATACGCCCAAAGGCCTTGCATGGCTTGATGGTTGGGGAAGCCTGAGATATGCTACCACCGCAGCATATCTTGCAGCGGTGTATTCCGACTGGAGCGGCTGTCCCTCGGCTAAAAAGGCCACCTACACAGAGTTCTACGAAAGTCAGATAAACTATGCCCTCGGCAGCAGTGGAAGAAGTTATGTGGTAGGCTACGGTGTTAACCCTCCGGAGCATCCCCATCACCGTACTGCACAGGGAAGCTGGGCGGACAATATGAACGAACCGAATCATCACCGTCACACCCTTTATGGCGCACTTGTAGGCGGTCCGAACAGCTCGGATGGATATACAGACACCGTTTCTGATTTCAACTGCAACGAGGTCGCCTGCGACTACAATGCAGGATTCACTGCGCTGCTTGCGAAGATGTACGGCAAATACGGTGGCAAGACCCTCAAGGACTTCGGAGCAATCGAAAATATAGAAGAGGAGCTTTACGTGGAGTACCGCACCAATGCACAGGGCAACGGCTTCACCGAGATTAAGGCGCTCATTTACAACAAGACCGCATGGCCTGCAAGAGTCACCGATGATCTCGAGCTGCGCTATTACATCGACCTCACCGAGCTTTATGAAGCAGGCGGAAGTGCATCGGATCTTACCGTTACCACCAATTACAGCGAGGGCGGCAAGAGCGGTGGCATCTTCGTGCATAACGAAAAGAACCATATTTATTATGTTTCGATAGATTTCTCGGGCACAAAGATATATCCGGGCGGACAGAGCGCCTATAAAAAGGAGGTCCAGTTCCGCATAACCTCTAAAAACGGTGTGTGGGACGCAACTAATGACCCGTCATTCGCCGAGCTTATCGGAACAAACGGATCCTCTGAGGTTCGTGCGGTAAATACCGCACTATATGAGGGCGGCGTGCTTGTGTTCGGCAAAGAACCCGACGGAAAGAGCAGCAGCTCGCAGAAGCCTGTAAGCACCCCCGCCGGTGGGAATTCATCCTCTGTAGCTACCACTCCAAAGCCCTCTGCTCCCTCACAGCCACAGAACCCGTCCGCCGAGGATAACGGCGTTTCTGTAAGGCTGGATCAGTCTGCTGTCAGCGGCAGCGGAAACACTATCCAGTTTACCCTCGAAATAGTGAACAACACAGGCGCTGCGATAGATCTTTCAAAGCTTGAGATAGATTATTTCTTTACAGCAGACGGCATGAACGACCTCAATTTCTGGTGCGACCATGCCGCTACCAATGGCAGCGGATATATTGCGCTTACATCTGTTACGAACGGCACGTTCAGCAAAGCAAGCGGCACTAACAGCGACACGAAATGTGCCATAAAGTTTTCAGAGGGCAGTCTTAATGCAGGAGACAGCATGACAGTGCAGGTGCGCATCACCCGTGCCGACTGGACGGATTTCAATCTCGGAAACGACTATTCCGCAGGAAATGCAGAGCGCATCGTGATACTTAAAGGCAGCTCTCCGATCTTCGGTGAAAAGCCCTGACGAAAGGAGCACAAATGCAAGCAAAGATATTACGCAGACCAAGAACAGCAGCAACAATAGTCCTCGCTACCGACTTCGTCATTGCAGCAACCGCTGTCGTCCTCGGTACGCTTCGCAGCAAGGTCTCAGCAACATACACGCTTACAGGCAACGGCGAACAGCCCATATCGATGTCGCATCCGTATGATTTCTTCATCATAGCTGTGATAATCGCACTTGTTATTGCAGCTTCCATGACAGCTTTCATGATGATCGGTATACTATCAAAGAAAAACGACGCAAAGCCTGTGCCTAAAATAATCGGAAGCGCCGTGCTGCTTACAGCGTCTGTGCTGATAATACTGCTGTCATTCTTTATGGTGAGAGGCGATGTACCCGTTGAAACAAAGTATTACAGTTACAGCGACTCTAACGCCTGCATAGTAATAGCCGAGGAAAAATATTCCGACGGCAAAGGGCTTGTAAAGGTATATATGCCCTCGCTTACCGACAACAGCGTAAAGCTGATTGCTACCTCGTGGCTTGAGAGCTTTGCTGAAAACGAGGAACGCTATTCTCTCTCCTGGCAGAACAACAAAACTCTCCTGCGCATTGATTTCATCGACGGAAAAAATGCACGTATGCTCCAGATAAGTCCAGATATGGTCGGATAAAAGCTTCCGCCGCTGTTCTTGAAAAACTTCTGTACTCTCTGATGTATCCGCCCTTACATTTCGGTTATCATAATCCGAAAAGGAGGAAACAAAAATGTGTACAAGTCTTTCGATGAACAGCGGCGGCTTCTGCTTTGGCAGAAATATGGATATAGAATTTAAGTTCAATGCGGATATCGTGATAATACCGAGACAATATCCGCTTAATTTCCGTAAAGCAGGAGAGCTATCCACCCACTACGCAATTACGGGAACTGCTATGATCGCCGAAGGATACCCTCTCTATGCGGATGCGATGAACGAAAAAGGGCTGTGCATGGCAGGACTGAGCTTCCCTGACAGCAGGATCTCAGAGCGCATCGATAATAGCATCGTAATATCGCCGTTTGAACTTATCCCATGGGTGCTTTCGCAGTGTGCGGATATCAGCGAAGCAAGGGCGCTTCTTCAGCGCACTTCATTGGCAGCGATACCGTTCAGCGAAAACATACCGCTCACACCGCTGCACTGGCATATTGCAGACAAAAACGGCGCACTCGTGCTTGAAAGCACTGCTGACGGAGTTAGGATATATGACGATCCAATCGGTGTGCTGACTAATTCTCCGCCGTTTCCCTTCCATCTGACAAACTTCAGACAGTATCTGCATATTAGACCCGACTACCCCGATAACATCACATTCGGCAAGGCTACGCTTTCGCCGTTTGGAAGAGGCTTCGGGACAATAGGTCTTCCGGGGGACTTCTCTCCTGCCTCACGCTATGTGAGAGCCGCATATTTAAAACTGAACTCCCCTGAAGCGAGTAGCGAGAATAAACTTATCACGCAGACACTCCACATTCTCCGAAATGTCGCCATGCCACTCGGCAGCGTAAGGACCGCAGACGGGCGGCATGAGCTTACAGATTATTCCTGCTGCATGAGCGGCGGAGTCTACTATTTCTGCAGATACAACGACAGCTCGCTGCGTGCTGTTGATATGTCCCACGAAAGGCTTGACGGAGACACGCTGATAGTGTATACTAAAGTCAGCGATTTTTCACCAAAACGACTCAACTGACCGCATATCTGCGACATAAGGAGGACAGCATGGCACTTCCCGATTTCAAAAAGACCGCACAGGACAAAAGCGCAGTGCCGGACTGGGCAAAATATCTCAGTGACGGCGAATTTATCAGCTATTCCAACACCTATAAAAGCAAGATATACTTTGACCTTTTCGACGAGTATTCCTATCCCTGCGCTGAAACAGGCGACATAAGATACTATGTCTACGATCCCGTAAAGCACGGCGCCGATCCATCAGCAAAATACCCTGTGCTTATGTGGCTCCACGGCGCAAGCAACTCGCTTATGGGCGTCGGCTGTATAATGTGCTGCGGCGCAGAACAATACGCCTCACCAAAGTATCAGCAGAAAATGGGCGGCGCATATATAATTGTGCCGCTCGCAAACGAAGAGCGCCTTGAAAACGGAAATATACTCGGCACATGGTCTCCCAAGCACTCCGCACCGATAAAGGGTATTTTTGACAAGGTGTGCAGCGACAATGCTGACAATATCGGAAAGAAATTCGTTATGGGCGCATCCTCAGGCGGTTACTTCACGTGGCGGCTGCTGGAGGACTACGGCAGCTTTTTCGACGGTGCGATACCAATATCCTCAGGGTATTTTCCTGAATACAGCGCACTTGACCGAATAGTGGAGAGCGGCGTAAAGCTGCTTATCGCCCACGGCAGGCACGACGAGATGGCGACCTTTGACGAGTGCATAGCTCCGCACCTTGAAAAGCTGTCAAAGCTCATAAACTGTCAGTGCTTCTTCCCGGAATGGGTATACAACGGCGACGGTGGAGTATCCTCAGTGTTCTACGGCTTTGAGATGGGTCAGCACTGCATGATAAACTGGATCCAACACGACCTTATGTTTGATGACGGAACACCTGCCGACAAAAATCTCCCAAACGGTGTGACAGGCTGGATAAGGTCTGTCTGCGAAAGCAACGACATCTGAATTATAACAAAAAGGACCTGTGAGCATTCTTCACAGGTCCTGACTATTTTATTATTCATCCAAGTGCTATGTACTGCCCCTCGGTAATTATCGGAGCAACATCAAGCGTAAAATCGCTACCACATTTCAGGCCACACTTCTGCAAGTGGGAGCAGACATGAGAAAATGCAGTGTTAGGGGTGTTATTCTCACGGCTGAGATGCCCCAGTATAAGGCGTGTCGTTCCGCTTTTTACAAGCTTTTCCGCAAATACAGCGGCATCCTTGTTGGATAGATGTCCCGTCTCTGAAGAGATACGTCGCTTAAGCGGAGCGGAGTAATTCACATTACGTCTCAGCATCTCCTCATCGTAATTCGATTCAAGCAACACCGCTTCGCAGCCGAGCAGGTTATCCTGCACCTCCTGCGTAACGATACCGAGATCCGTGCAAACGGCGATCTTTGTACCGTTATAGTCTACTTTATATCCGACGCTTTCGGGCGTGTCATGCGGCGTACGAAAAGCCGTTACTTCAAATTCCGCACTTTTATAGCCCTCTTTGAAAATATCGTACAGCTTTACACTCTCGGGCAGCGGCTCACGTCCGCATCTGAGTGCGCCTATGGTACCCTCGCTTGCAAATATAGGGATATTTGTATTTTTCGCAAGCACGCTCAGGCCCTTTACATGGTCAATGTGCTCGTGCGTTATGAACACAGCCTCTATCTGCTTTATATCCGTACCGATAAGCGACAGCGCATTTTTTAGCGAAGCAAACGAGCAGCCGTCGTCGATCAGTATACCGTGCCCCTTTGTTCCGATAAACGTGCAGTTTGCGGTACTGGAGCTGCATATAGGGTATATCCTCGCCATTAAAGTGCCTTTCTGAGAGGCTTCTCTGCCTCGGCAGGATCAGGCTCATCCACCTTGCAGATATCAGCACCCAGACCACGGAGCTTAAGCTCCATATTCTCATAGCCACGCTCTACATGGAAGATATCATATATCTCGGTAGTACCCTCTGCACCGAGTGCCGCAACTATCAGCGCAGCGCCCGCACGCAGGTCAGTAGCCTTGACAGGAGCACCCTTAAGGCGATCCACACCCTCGATAACAGCTACCCTGCCTTCAACGGAGATATTTGCGCCCATTCTGCGTAGCTCATCAACATAGCGGAAGCGGTTGTCAAAAATGCTTTCTGTCACCATGCTTGCGCCCTTGGCACAGGTAAGAACCGCCGCCATCTGAGGCTGCATATCAGTGGGGAAGCCGGGATGCGGCTGGGTCTTGACAGTGGTGCCGACATAATCGTCGCCGCCAACGACACGCACTGCGTCATCAAACTGCTCTACCTTTACACCGATCTTCACAAGCTTGCGTGTGATAGGCTCGAGATGCTTGGGAATAACATTTTTAATAAGAATGTCACTTTTTGTAGCGGCAGCAACTGCCATAAAGGTTCCCGCTTCGATCTGATCGGGGATAACGCAATATGTCGTTCCATGCAGACGTTTCACACCACGGATCTTAATAACATCCGTGCCTGCACCGAGGATATCTGCGCCCATAGAGTTGAGGAAGTTTGCAAGATCCACAACATGAGGCTCCTTAGCCGCATTTTCAATTATTGTAAGTCCGTCAGCTTTGGAAGCAGCCATAATAGCGTTGATAGTTGCGCCTACGGAGTTTTTGTCAAAGAATATCTGGTTGCCGACAAGTCTTTCGGCAGTAAGATTTACCATGCCGCCCTCAATAGTATAGCTTGCGCCGAGTGCCGCAAAGCACTTGAGGTGCTGGTCTATTGGCCTGTCGCCGAGGTTGCATCCGCCGGGCATGGAAACATGAGCCTCACAGAAGCGGCCAAGCAGTGTGCCGAGGAAATAGGATGAAGCTCTCATGAGCTTTGCCTTTTCATAGGGCACAGGAACGTTTTTCAGCGTAGTAGGATCGATCTCTACGGTGGTCTTGTTGACCATACGGACGTTTGCGCCCATCTCTGCAAGTATCTGAAGTATTATGGTAACATCGCTGATGTTGGGTATATTTTCAATGACGCAGGGCTCATCGGAAAGTATAGAAGCCGCAAGTATAGCGACAACGGCATTTTTCGCACCGCTGATAACTACCTCACCGCTGAGCTTCTTTCCGCCCCTGATAACGTATTTTTCCAAAAGAACACATCCCCTCGTCCCGCAAGTCGGGACTGATATTATTTATAATTTGTATATAACACAATCCTAATTGTGGAAATATCTTACACAAAGAGCGCAAGTATGCACTCATACATTTACATTATATCATAAGGTACGAAACATTGTAAAGTGGTATCGTCAAAAAAAACACGCAATTTCAACGATTTGTAACATTGAACAAAAACGCAGTGGAAAACTTTGCGTTTTTATCAACGGAAGAGTATGGAGTCAAATGTCAAAACAGCGCTTATTCTGCATCATTCCCCATCATCCGCCTTTGACATAGCGAAGTCAGCGCTCCTTGTGATAATTATTGTCTGATACAGCAAAAATAATCTTGATAATACATGAATTTTAAAATGGTATCATGTACCTTTGTAACAGGAAAAAGCAAACATAAAAAGCCGCTTGTTTCAACAAACGGCTGCGTGGTATTAGAATTCATCCGACAATACGTACTGATATCGCAAAGCAAACGCTCCACAAAACGATCATATCGTATTTTCTGTTATATTTCTATTGAGTATATTGCTATGCCGATGATTATCAGTGCCATTCCTGCAAGCTGCCGCTTTGTAAGCTTTTCTTTAAGGAAAAAAAAGCTCAATACCGCAACAAAAATATATCCACAGGATTCAATTATAGAATACATAGACAGCGGCACGACTTTAAGCGCATACATAGTGATAAAACTGCACCCGAAAAAGAGGATATACGCTGTTATCACTATCGGATTAAGATACTCTTTCAGCTTTGATGGATAGGTCTTCTGTGCACTTTTCTTCAGCATTATCTGAGACACAGCAGATATAAGGATACTGACAAGCATTATCGCAGAATAAACAAACAGCTCACTCATGCTTCTTTTCACCATCCCACGTCATAAGGATAACACCGCCCAGAACAACTGCCGCACCTATTATATTGCTCAAAGAAACGCTTTCGCTGAAAAACAGCACACCCCAGAGCATTCCCCATATAATCGTTACGCCCTTGTTTGCGTATGCGAGATTAAGTGGCAGAAGCTTCAACACCTGCTGCCATAAGATGGCGTAAACGCCAAGCGATAGCAGGAGCAACCCATAAAACAAGCAGAACTCAAACGAGAAAAAAGGCTGCTTCGAAGCCAGCTTTGAAAAGATACCACCAATTGTGCTGATGATCAGCACAAGATGCAAAAGCAGATAGGGTCCTATTTTTTTTAACATATCATGCTGCTTTCCGTAAAAGCCCTCTCAACAAATTCAATTTCCGATGAGTGAACTATTACTTTTTTCTTCAAGATTTATCGTCCGTTTCACAACATACTGAGGAGTATTGTTAAGGCATATATATATTCTGCCGACATACTCTCCGATAAGCCCCAGCACCATAAGCACCAGACCGCCAATAAAAAGGACAGCGGCAATAAGCGAGGTATAACCCGCCTGCACCTCAGGATATATAAGCTTTCTTATTACCATGACAGCGCCGACAATAAATCCGAAAACAGAAATAAAGGCTCCAAGAAACGATGATATCCTCAGCGGTTTTACCGAAAAAGCCGTGAAACCATTCAGCCACAGCGAAAGCGACTTGCCGAATGTAAACCCTGTCTTTTTATTATCGCCACGCTCTCTTTCTTCCATCATCACCACAGAAATACGGCGGGTAACACGATATACAAGACCCTCAAGATAAGGATATGGCTTATCATATTTCACGATCTCTTCCACAACGAACCTACGCATGATACTGAAATTCTCAAAGCGCAGCGACATAGGCTTTTCAAGCATCACGGAAGCCATCATAAGATTGATCGTGCTTCCGAAATTTTTGAAGCCCGACTGCTTTTTGCGGTTATAATTCGCTGTTGCGAAATCACATTCATCCTTTTCGAGCGGTTCAAGAAGCCGCCACAGTTCATATACAGGGCATTGAAAATCATCGTCAAGATTTACGATATAATCGCCGCTTGCACGGGCATAACCTGCCAGTACAGCAGCGTGCTTTCCCATGTTCCTTGCAAAATCCACGACCTTGATCCTCTTATTTTCAGCCGCAAGCCTTTCAAGGACGCTGTATACTCCATCAGGCGAAAAATCGTTGACGCATATTATCTCGTAATCATACCCGTCACGCTGTGAAACAGTTTCGATGATCTCATTAACGACCATTTCTATTGTAAGCTCACTGCGATAGCACGGGATAACAAAGCTAAGCAGAGTACTCATACCGCATCCCCCTGCTCCCTTCTCTTATCAGATATTCTTTTCATATTTAGCCATTATCTCCTTGCCCTTTTCATAAGAGCTGAGATCAATGATATCATCGGTATCCATCATGATATCAAAAGCATCCTCGAGAAGAGCGATAAGGTTCATGTGGCCTACACTGTCCCATGCGGCAATACCCTGATATTCAAGGCCTGCAAGCTGAGCCTCATCCACTTCGAATGCTTCCTTAAAAGCGTTATTATAGATCTCCAGATTTGTCATAATTGTTAACCTCCGTTATTTTTGTATTCAGAAGCCGATCACTCTCGACATCTGCATTATAAGATCGTATCCATCCCAGACAAGCGAAAAATCTGCAGTTTTTCCTATCGGAACGATGCGGTCTATACCGCTCAGTCCATTGCCGACAACAAACTGCATAAGCGTCTGCCTGTCAACTCCGAAATACGAAAGCGTCTGATATTTTTTCGTAACTATCGTCTTAAGCGCATCAAGCGAGCTGCTATGATATTCGATAAAGCTGCCGCCTGCACAGCGATGGTCAGGCAGATCGGCAGAAAGGCTGTCTACCACAATACGGCTTATCAGGTTATCCTTGCCCGATCGTATATCGGCATTGTGCTCTATCGCCATGCGACATGCCTCTGTATACTTATCCACCGCAACAACAGGCTCAATGTGATATCTCGCCGCAGCCTCCTTATGTACAGCCTCCCAGAAAAGCTCAGCAGCGGATGCCGTATCCTCATTATCACCCAGCCAATAGACAAGCCGTGGAGATGAGCAGGCGTTCTGATCGTAAAGATACGTATCATTATAAAAATCCTGTGCAAGCCTTTTCAGATCAGCCGTATCGATCACTGCACGGGCGTCCATCACCGCAAGTGAATATCTGTCAGCAAAAGCTATATCAACAGCTCTCGGAGAAAGAGGAGAGCTCCTCAGTTCCGTAACCGTTGCGTCTCCGCCCCAGATTATACGCACATCCGCAAGCGCCGAAAGCCGGTCATTTATCTCCCTGCTTCTTTCGTAGCATATCACAGAAATGCGTGAAGCGATCTCTCTGAACTCCACCAGGCTTATGGTGTTCTGTATACATTCGCAAACAAGCCCGATCTGTCTGAAGCCCTTTGACGAAGCTCGCACGATGCAGCTGTTTCCTGCCAGAAGTGCAGCGGCAAGACTGTATGCAAAATTTATCGGCACATTTGACGGTGCGATATGAAACGATACACCACGTCCCAGCCTGTTTGATATCTTATCGGAATACTCATCCTTAAGGCGCTGAATATTTCCCCTTCGGCAAAAAAAGCCGAATGTGACAACATCAGGATACTGTTTTGCTTCAGGATGCTTCATTATTTCCGCAGACAGCGCTGAAAAAAATTCGCATACAACTTTGCTGAATGGCGGCAGTGCACACTGTGCAGTCATAGCATCAAGGTCATTACAGCCACATAACACCTGCACCTTATCTGAACTTATCGGCATAGGTATCACTGCACCCCCTTATTTCAGCGTTTTTGATGCGTCCGAGGATTGAAAAATACTTACCCTTTCTTCCACAGGGGCAATCATCCTCGCCAAGTATAACACCCTCATCTTCAGTAAGAAGAGCATGTCCCGGATAGGACGCAGGCAATATCGACACTACCTCAACAAGTCCCTTTTCTCCATAGCCGCACACCGAAAAATCATGCGGACGGCGAACGATAACATCCGAAAAAATGCTGGCATGGAGATGTCCGCATTCGCACTCCATATAGATAGTGCCCGTCTGCTCTACCATTCCGTAATAATCATATACTTGCTGTATACCGCACACCTCATTCAGCAGGCATTTGAATTCCTCCTGTGAGACCTTCTTATCAGCGAGCTTTTTCCAACCACCACCGTGGATCAGAATACCATTGGAAAGATCGGGACGATATCCGCTTTTCTTGAGTTCCTCATAAAAATGCTGCCATATCATAAAAGTAAAACCGAAAAGAAGTATCTTCTCGCCACTGTGCTTTTCCAGAAAAGCACTCAGACCCTCGATATCCAGCTTCATCGCCTCGTCCAGAGCGTATATCTTATCACGTCCGAACATCTGAAAGCCGAGTATACCTGCTCCTCTGGCGGAAAACATCTTTCGGTCCTTTACCACTGCCGATGTATCAAGTATTATCATAGGCAGACGTGTGCTCCCTATATAAGAGCCTACTATTTTAGTCAGCGCCTTCGTCTGGTTTGCCGAAGTCTCTTTATCCAGATATATTCTGGAGACCTGCTGCCCGGTCGTACCTGACGATGTCATCGTCTTTGTGATGTTCTCTCCGCCTACGCTCCTGAGGTCATACTCCTTGAACAGGCGAACCGGAAGAAAAGGGATATCGCAGAAGCTTGTTATGTCAGAAAGCTTTACTCCCAATCCATCGATCACACGTTTATACTCGGGACAATTATCGTAATGAAACAGCGAAAGCTCTTTCAGTATATCCGTCAGAAAGCTGTGCTTTTCTTCCCTCTGCATGGAATATGGAGGGATATTCAGTATTTCACCATAATCAACCATAAAGCTCCTCCAGCTTTGAGTACATCACTTTTCCCGACTCGCTGCGAGGGATAGTGTCTATTGCGATAGTCTTGAAAGCAGAATGGTGCAATCCCAGCCTGCCGCTGATATATTCCGTCGCATTCTTTGATGCGGCTGCGTCACATTGCTCGATATATATCTTCATAAGGTCATCTCTGCCTGCACAGACGCATTTATAGCCTTCCTTATTAAGCATTGCCTCTGCTTCGTCAAGATTAACCCTGTTTCCGAAAAGCTTGAGAAAACGCTTTTTTCGGCCTACAATGGTATAGAAGCCATCTGCATCACGTTTTGCCATGTCTCCCGTATACAGTATTCCGTTTCGGCTGTCGCCGTTTGCAAGGTCGCTCCATGACAGCGCATATCCCAAAGTGACATTTTCGCCCTCATATATAAGTTCGCCAACAATATCAGGCTGTGTTATTTCGGCGCCGTCGTCACCGATGAGCCTCATTCTGCCGCCGGGGATGGGAATACCCATACTACCCGCCTTTGAAAAGGCGTACTCCCACGGAAGATACGCCATCCTTGCAGTAGCCTCAGTCTGTCCATACATAACGATAAGCTTTATGCCCTTATCACGGCATATCTCCGAAAATTCCAGCGCCAGCTCTCTGGAAAGCTTTCCGCCTGCCTGCGTGATATAACGCAGTGACGGAATATCCATCCTGCCGAAACGAAGCCTTTTAAGCATTTCATAAATATAAGGCACTCCGCCGAAGGTGGTAGCACCCTGCTCCTTCATCAACGACCAGAAGCCCTTATCCATTAAGGTTTTTTCTGTTGCGATAACAGCAGCACCCATAAGCAGATGGGATTGTATTATGGACAAGCCATAGGTATAGCTCATCGGCATGGTAGTAATCGCTCTGTCATCACTGCGTATTTCAAGATACTCGGCAATGGAGCCTGCGTTTGAACTGATGTTTTTATAGCTCTGCATAACAAGCTTTGGGCTGCCGGTGCTGCCCGATGTGGTTATCATTACAGCAAGCTCCGCATCCATGGGATGAAGCTCAGCGTTTTCCGTTGCAATAAGGACATGGTCATTCAGACGAAAAACACTGTCATCACACTTTATCCAACCCGACGGGCAGAAAATATATTGCGGACGATACTTCTCAAGAAGCACCGATTTCATCTCATCATCTATCTTGGGGTTAACAAGTACAGGCACCGCCCGTTTCCGCAGAAATCCTATATATGCGGCTATTGACTCAAAGCAATTTTCGCACACAAGGAACACCAGCGAACGAGGAGGCACAGCCACAGCCGAAGCATCCGCCGCCTCGGCAAGCTCCTTATAGGAATAACTTTTTCCACTGTCCGTTATAACGGCAATACGGCTGCCATATCTTTCTATGTCATTATAAAAATCCATAGTTCACCTCGCAGCATCAATCAAATCTATCGTTCTATCTGCTGTAAAAATCAGCTATGATACGGCACACCTCATCTATATGCTCCGTCTTAAGGCCATAATACATAGGCAACCTCAGCAGTCTTTCGCTTTCATGTGTAGTATATCGGTCCTCGCCGTTGAAACGCCCGACTCTTCTTCCCACCTCGGCAGAATGAAGCGGTACATAATGGAAAACAGACATCACGTCATGTTCCTTCAGATGTGCAATCAGTGCTGTACGCTCTTCGATATCCTTTGTTTTTATATAGAACATATGGGCATTGTGTGTACAGTGCTTCGGTACGAACGGAAGTTCGATAAATCCTTTTTCCGAAAGAGGCGTAAGAATGTCATAATACATCCGCCAGCAAGCAAGACGTGCTTCATTTATCTTGTCCGCATCCTCAAGCTGTGGTATCAGATATGCCGCACAAAGCTCGCTCGGAAGATAAGAAGAACCGCAGTCCACCCAGGTGTACTTATCTATCTGCCCACGCAGAAATCTGCTGCGGTTTGTTCCTTTTTCCCACACTATCTCAGCACGCTCAATAAGCGACTCGTCATTTATCAGGAGAGCGCCGCCCTCGCCCATGGAATAATTTTTGGTCTCATGGAAGCTGACACAACCGACAGCACCAAAAGTACCAAGGGGCTTACCCTTGTATGATGCCATCAATCCCTGCGCATCATCTTCTGCTACGATCAGATCATGGCGGCGTGCGATATCAAGAATAACATCCATTTCGCAGCCCACTCCCGCATAATGCACGGGAACGATCGCCTTGGTTTTTGGTGTAACAGCGTCCTCAATAAGCTGTTCGTCGATATTCATAGTGTCAGGTCTGATATCCACAAAAACCGGCACTGCGCCACGCATTACAAATGCATTTGCGGTGGAAACAAAGGTGTATGAGGGCATTATCACCTCATCGCCGGGCTTTATATCAGCAAGTATCGCCGCCATTTCCAACGCATGTGTACAGGACGTAGTCATAAGTACCCTGCGACAGCCCGTCTTGCTTTCTAGCCACTCGGTGCATTCCTTTGTAAACCTGCCGTTGCCGCATATCTTTCCGGAGTTTATCGCCTGTGCTACATATTCCTCCTCCCTGCCTGTGCGGGGAGGCACATTGAACGGAATCATTGTCACACCTCCTGAGTTGTACTTACTACCCCTTAACACCGGTATGATAACTTTCACAAAAAGCATCGCAGGGATCATAGGTATATTTGTTTTATTATACAACAGCACACCGTATTTGTCAAGCACACGAGCACACTTGCAGCGCCACGCACAACGGGTGCTTACAAGCCGCAGGCCAAATAAATCTATTGACAAAAACAGTCGTTTAGTTTATGATATATATGTATAGTATTTTGTGCATATCACGGCATATCAACAGCCTCAGGAGGGAAACATGAACGCAGTAATAACAGGCGCAAACAGAGGTATAGGAAAAGCTCTTACAGAGAATTTCGCATCCACAGGCTATGATATCTGGGCTTGTGCCAGAAAATATAACAAGGATTTCGAAGACCATCTCAGGCAACTTGCCGATAAATACCATGTCGATATCCAACCTGTATACTTCGATCTCGCTGATACCGAGCAGACAAAAGCAGCAGTAACAAATATTATAAAAGAAAAAAAGGACATCGATGTCTTGATAAATAACGCAGGTATCGCACACGGCGGTCTGCTAACGATGACCCCGATCGAAAAAATGAAAGAGGTCTACGAGGTAAATGTATTTGCACAGGTGCAGATCATGCAGCTGATCGCACGGCGAATGATGAAGCAGAAAAGCGGGTGTATCATCAATATGTGTTCCGTCGGAGGTATCGAGACGGAGCCCGGATATCTCGCATACGGCTCAAGCAAGGCAGCGCTGATATGGATAACCCGTTCGGCAGCAAAGGAGCTTGGGAAATATAACATCAGAGTAAACGGAATAGCCCCCGGACTTGTGGAGACAGATATGGGCAACTATAAGTCCGAAGAAGAAAAAAACAAGGTCCTTCAAAGAATGAGTCTTGGCAGAACAGGCTCTCCCGAAGAGATCGCATCTGCCGCATTGTATATTGCATCAGATGCCGCATCATATATGACGGGACATATTATGGTATTGGACGGTGGCAGAGTATGAGCATAAATACATCTAACGAAAACGCAGAAAGACTTGCCCTGATGTCACGCCGCATGAGGCTTGACGCACTGGATATGGCGCTTGCCTCAGGAAATAACGGATCGCATCTCGGCGGAAGCCTGTCATGCATAGAAATCCTCGCCGTTCTTTACGGCGAAGTGCTGAATTACAGCATTGATCAACCACTGGACCCTCAGCGTGACCGTTTTATCCCCAGTAAAAATCACTGCGTGCTTGCACATATACCAGCCCTTGCCGAGGCAGGCTTCATTACGCATGATGAGGTACTTGAATTCCAGAAGGACGGTGGCAGACTCACAGGTTATCCAAAACGTCAGGAGATCGGTCTGGAATATTCGGGCGGAAGTCTCGGAATGGCTGTCTCTGTCGGCGTAGGTCTTGCGCTGAGCGCACGTGAAAAGGAGCGCCGCACAAAGGTGTATATCCTCATGGGCGACGGCGAGCTTAACGAAGGCTCGGTATGGGAAGCCTTCATGTCAGCTGCACATTATAAGCTCAGCAATCTCACTGTCATTATAGACAGGAACCATCTCTCTTACGACGGAAACACCGAGGACGTGATGGGAATAGATGATCTTGCAGGAAAAATGCAGAGCTTCAACTGGCATGTCGTATCCTGCAACGGTCACAGCACGCAGGAGCTGCTTATTGCCTTTGCCGACGAACCTGCGGACAGACCCAGAGTTATCATAGCGGATACCGTTAAAGGCAAAGGTGTTTCATTTATTGAAAACCGTCCCGAATGGCATCATCACAGGCTGTCGGAAAAGGAATATGAGCTTGCAAAGGCAGAAGTTCTCGGAGGTCAGACATCATGAATATAACATCCGCAAACATCAGGACCTGGGCAAGGCTGGGACAAAGAGGCGCTTTTTTCGGAATTGCAATGCCCGAAATAGCTTCAGAAAAAAACAATGTCAAGCTGCTGACCGCCGACCTTGCGCTTCTTTCAGGAATGGACAGATTTATAAAGGCGCATCCCGAAAAGTTCCTGAACACAGGCATTGCCGAACAGAACATGATAGGCATAGCCGCAGGGCTTGCCATGGACGGAGACTGCGTTTTCGCTACCACCTACGCCTCCTTTATAGCTGTAAGAAGCCTTGAGCATATCAGGCAGCATCTGTCTCATCTCGGATGCAACGTAAAAATAGTTGGTTCTGCAGCAGGAGTAGTCGCAGCAAAATCAGGCGTCTCACATTGGGCGACAGAGGATATGGCGTTTATGCGTGCACTCCCTAATCTCACTGTGCTTTCCGCAGCAGATAGCTTTGAAGCGATAAAAATGGCTGAATATGCAGCCAATACAGATACCCCTGTATATATTCGTCTGAGTGGCGGATTGAATTGCCCTGTCGTATATACCGAGGATTATGATTTCAAGGCAGGAAGAATGGTCTGCCTGCGTAAAGCGGGAAGAACAGCAATAATCGCTACAGGTCTTATGGTGGCGGAGTCCATGAAAGCAGCAGAGCTTCTTGCTGAAAAAGGCGTGGAATGTTCCGTATATAATATGCACACGATAAAACCGATCGACCGCAGCACACTGGATGACATATTTGCAGAAAACGATCTTATCGTTACCGTCGAAGAACACAATACCATAGGCGGAATGGGCAGCGCCGTGGCAGAATACAAAGCAACGCTTGCCAATACTCCCCGTCAGGTGTTCATAGGCTTCCCCGATGGCTTTGCCGAAGCCGGATCTCAGCGCTATGTTTGGGAACAGAAGGGACTGACCGACACGCAGATCGCCGACAGAATAATCAACGAATTGAGGCACAGCTGATGATAGATGATTTTTACAGGCTAGACCCATATTCTCTTGCCGCTGCGGAAAAAAACGAGTTGCTGCTGGCAGAGCTTACAGAGCTTACCGGACTTCATGCACAGCGCTGCGGTTATTATTATAATTTTCTCAAATCCGTAGGATATGACAAAACCAATGTAAACTCGGTAGAAGACATTCCGTTCTTTCCTGTAAGGATGTTCAAGGAATACGAGCTTATGAGCATTGACCGCAAGGATGTCTTCAAGACGATGGTCTCCTCAGGCACCACAGGACAAAGCGTTTCAAAGATCTTTGTCGATAAAGAGACCGCAATGATGCAGCAGAAGACCATGATAAAGATACTAAGCAATTACTGGGGCAGCAAAAGACTGCCAATGCTGGTCATCGACACACCGGACGTCATAAAGGACAGAGCAAAATTTTCCGCACGTGGCGCAGCTATCATAGGATTGAATATCGTCTCAAGAGATACCGTATATGCTCTCAATGATGATATGTCGCTAAACATGGACAAGCTGCGTGATTTTATGGAAAAATACAGCGGACAGCGCTTTATCATTTTCGGCTTTACCTTTATGGTCTGGCAGCATTTTTATCATGAGCTGAAAAAAAGCGACACAAAGCTTGATATGTCAGAAGCGTTTCTCATGACTGGCGGAGGCTGGAAGACGCTTGAAGCTCAGGCTATCTCAAGAGAAGAGTTCAAAAACCGTTTCACCGAACTATGCGGAATACGCCACTTTCTTGATCACTACGGTATGGTGGAGCAGACAGGCTGCATATACGCAGAATGTGAATGCGGACATCTTCACGCAAGCATCTATTCTGACGTGATAATACGCAGCTACAAGGATTTTTCCCCCTGCGGTATCGGAGAAAAGGGGATCATTCAGGTCGTATCTGTATTACCCCACTCCTACCCCGGACATTCCCTGCTGACCGAAGATGAAGGCATCATCCTCGGTCAGGACGACTGCCCTTGCGGAAGAAAAGGAAAGTATATTCAGATCTTAGGAAGAATAAAAAGCGCCGAGATAAGGGGGTGCAGTGATACCTATGCAGATAAATTCAAATAATATGGACTTTCTTGTAGGCGATTGCGGCACCATCGAAAAAATGCAGGAAACACCTGCACTAAGAATGTTTTCGGACAAAGCCGTGGGATTTCTGGCGGCTCTTTCAACAGCGATCATCAGAGACAAACGCTCACACGAATACGCAGATATCACCTCCTATGCGTATTGGATAAGAAAAGCTTCTCTCGAAAATGTAAAACAGAAGCACACCGATAAAAATGAACGTATTGGCCGAGGCGTGGCATTCCATATTGCTCCGTCCAACGTGCCTGTAAATTTTGCGGTATCCATGACCTCGTCGCTTCTTGCCGGAAACTGCACGCTCATCCGTGTATCGGATAAAAAGTTCCCGCAGGTGGATATAATATGCGACGCCATAAATGAACTGCTGAACGGCGAACACAGTTGTATGAAGCCTTACCTTTGCATATTAAGATACAGCCACAGTGCGGAAATAACGCAGCAGCTGTCCTCTATCTGCGATATAAGAATAATCTGGGGAGGCGACAGAACGATCAGTGAGATACGCAAAGCGTCATTGCCGCCTCGTGCAATAGAAATGACATTTGCCGACCGCCACTCGCTTGCGATAATAAATTCCGACGAATATATGAACTGCGACGCAGATAAGACCGCAAAGGATTTTTACACCGATACATACTATACCGATCAGAACGCCTGCAGTTCCCCACGCCTTGTGGTATGGACAGGCGGCAGTGTCAACGAGGCCAAGCAGCGCTTCTGGAGCGCCCTCGGAAAGCTCGTAAAGGAGCAATACGACATGAAGCCTATACAGGCAATAGATAAGTACACGTCCTTCTGTGCGCTCGGAATGAAATACGGCAATATAAAACTGATCTCAGACGACAACTACGTTATGCGTGCAGAGGTCAGCGGACTGTCCGCCGATCTGATGAACTATAAAAACAGCGGTGGATATTTCTTCGAATATACCGCCTCAGACATCAGTGAGATCGCCCCTGTGCTGACAAAGCAATGTCAGACAATATCCGTATTGGGCATCGATAAGGACGACATCAAAAAACTCGTCTTTGACAACGGTGTCAGAGGGGTAGACAGAATAGTCCCTCTCGGTCAGACAATGGGACTGGA
The DNA here is from genome assembly GCA_017461565.1 of Oscillospiraceae bacterium. Classification (GTDB taxonomy): domain Bacteria; phylum Bacillota; class Clostridia; order Oscillospirales; family Ruminococcaceae; genus CAG-115. Next base: position 75,315 of record JAFTXQ010000016.1, on the reverse strand, counting down.
GTTTATCTGGGATGGATATAAGATGATAGAGGCTATGACAAGATTTGTTTATACAGGGAGCTACTGAGAATGAGAGAATTTGAAGGAAAATATGCGGTAGTCACGGGTGCCAACAGAGGCATTGGAAGAGCAGTAACCGAAAAGCTGACAGAAAACGGCGCTAACATATTTGCCATCGTCCGTAATTCAGATACCCTTGCCGATATCATCGTACACGCCGAAAAGCACGGCACAGAGATCATACCCGTGTGCTGCGATCTTTCCGATGAGGCTTCAGTGACTGCTTGCGCAAAAAAAATACTGTCACATAAAGTCCCGATATCGCTGCTGATAAATAACGCAGGTGTAATGTATCCCGAAAGCGTGCTCAACATGACTCCTATAAGCAGGATAAAGGATGTATTTCAGATCAATCTGTTTTCTCCGCTGCTACTTACACAGCTTATTTCAAAAAATATGATAAAACACAACAGCGGCAATATCATATTTGTGTCTTCGTCCGCAGCGTTTGACGCAGGAAGCAATGTAGAATACTGCTCCAGCAAGGCGGCAGTGCTTTGCGCTGCAAAACGCCTAGCAACAGAATACGGCAGCTTTAACATAAGGGTCAACACTGTCTGTCCCGGTCCGGTGGACACCGACATGGGCAATATGATCAGCGAAAAGACAATGGATCATGTAATGGCAGCAAATATAGTAAAACGAAAAATAGAACCCGACGAGGTTGCTGAAACGATCCTGTTTCTTGCATCGGAACGCTCAGGATGCATAACAGGTCAGAATTTCAGGATCGACAGCAGAATAAACTGATTGGGTGGTGTGTATATGATAAAGGATCAGGCTCAGATCTGCCATGAGTTCGCAAACAGTATGCGAAAAAAAATGCTTGAAATGTCAGAGATCAGCAGCGGCCCCATGCATTGGGGCGGCTCTTTTTCGTGCGCCGAAATACTGGCGACACTGTATTGCGCTGTTCTCAATGTCAAGGATAAAGGACTTGACGATATGCATAAGGATAAATTCCTTCTTTCGAAGGGACATGCCGCAATGGCTGTATATTCAGCAATGAATTTGTCGGGCCTGTTATCAGATGAGCTGCTTGAAACATATCAGCAGGATGGCAGTATCATCTCGGAATTGCTTGAGGCAGATCGCTCATTGGGCTTTGAAACCTCAGGCGGAAGCCTGGGGTTGGGGTTGTCATACGGAGCTGGGCTTGCACTGGCGGCAAAACGGAAAAACTACCCATATAAAGTATATGTTCTGGTCGGAGACGGCGAAATGAACGAAGGCTCGATATGGGAAGCGCTCATGTTTGCGTCTCAGCACAGACTTGATAATCTTACATTGATAATAGATTCCAACGGTCTTCAGTCGGATGGTCCCACCTCCGAGATCGTAGGAGGCGGCTCAATGAAAGACCGCCTTTGCAGCTTCGGCTGGAATACCATATCAGTTGACGGTCACTGCTGCAAGCAGCTGACGGAAGCCCTTGCATGTTCCAATGAAAAGGGTATGCCTAAAGCCATAATAGCCAATACCATCAAGGGCAAGGGCGTGTCATTTTTTGAAAACGACTTCACATGGCACGACAGATCGCTTAAAGGAACTGAACTTGAAAAAGCCGGAGAGGAAGTGAGCAGACTTGTTGGAAATGAACTCTAAAAATGCAAGATTCCTTTCCCGTATGGGAGCCAGAGGCGCTCTGGGACAAGCCGTATATGATAGCCTTAAAGACGGCCGTGAAATGTATGTGGTATCTGCCGATCTTGCTTATGCTTCGGGCTTCGGACGTGTCATCAAGGAATTTCCCGACGCTTATCTCAATGTCGGCATAGCCGAACAGAATATGATCGGCATCGCCGCAGGACTTTCACGTGACGGAACTCCTGTGATCGCCACATCATGGGCAATGTTTGCCGCTGTAAGAGCTGCCGATCAGATACGGAATTTTATGGGTTATATGCAGTCAAACATAAAGCTCATAGGAATGGACAGCGGATTTACGCAATCCAGATTCGGTTATTCTCATGCAAACCCTCCCGACATTGCGATCATGCGCGCCATTCCTGGTATCACGATAATCTCACCTTGCGACGGAACAGAAATATACAAAGCTGTCAACGCAGCTCTCGACATCAACGGTCCTGTGTATATAAGGCTCACCGGCGGTCAAACTCTCCCTATAATATACAAGGAGCCTGATAACACATTTGAACCGGGTAAAGCTGTCGTGCTAAAAAACGGAAGCGACGCTGCGCTTATCTCATGCGGAAGCGTAGTTGCCAACGCCCTGAAAGCAGCTGAAGTACTGGAACAAAACGGAGTTTCAACTGCCGTAATAAATATGCACACAATTTCCCCTGTCGACAAGAGCCTGCTTGATTCTCTGAGAGGATACAGGATCATAGCCACCATAGATGAGCACCTGCTGCACGGAGGACTTGGAAGCGCAGTCGCCGAATACTACTGCGGACAACTGACAAGACCTCTGCACATAATGATAGGCGTAGACGACAGTTACCCAATGCCGGGAAGCGTTCAATATACCGAAACCACTCAGGGTCTTTCTCCCGAGCAGATAGCCTCAGATGTTCTGGCAAATTTACGGAGGTGATATTATATGTTAATAGTCGATGCTGTATGGGAAAAGCGCAATCTTGGCGTAGAAGCCTGTGAGATCACCATCGAAAGCGGCGATACCGCAGACTATGTAAGCTCCGTACTGTCTGACATCCGGAAAGAATACTGCGTAATAAAGGTGCCTGCGGAGCGCACGGATCTCCTTTTCGATATTCAGCGCTGCGGCTACACTTATGTGGAAGACTCCGTGAAATTTGTAAGCTATCTCAGTGAAGTCAGACGTTCGCCGATAGAACAGCGTCTGTATGATGCGGTAGATATCGCATTGATGGACCAAAGCGATATGGCATTATTAAAGCAAAAGATAGCAGACGGGCTGTTTGACAAGGACAGAGTTTACATCGACCCTTTTTTTGACCATGCCTCTGCGGCGAAAAGATATATAAACTGGATCGATGATGAGTTCCGAAAGGGCGCAGAATTCATAAAATACATATACAAGAACAATACGATAGGTTTCTTTGCGATCCGAGAAAGCGAAGAAAAAAAATACACATCCTTTCTGGGAGGTATCTATCCAGAGTATAGAAAAGGCGGGATAGGTACAGTGGTAAAGGTTCCCGAAGCGGTAAAAGCCAGAGGCGGAATATCTGTAAGTACTCACGTTTCCACCAACAATCCGGCGCAGATAAGAAATCTGATCAGAAACGGTTATGTTATCGAGGATATAGCGCATACCTTTGTCAAGCATAACATTCTATAAAATTACAAAGCTCCGCATAAAGGAGGGTATCGATGCACAGCAGTATAACGCAATACATATTTGACCATGCAGGCAGCAATATGTATATACTGACAGAAAACGAAGAAGCGCTGGTGATAGACCCTCACGTTTGTACAGATGCACTCTCGCAGCTGGAAAAAGCCAACGTAAAACACGTGACTGTTCTACTGACTCACGAGCATTACGATCACACATCGGGGCTTACATGGCTGTGCAGCATTTTTAAAAGCACTGTTATATGTCATGAACAAACTGCCGTATCACTTAAAAACGGAAAAAACAGCCGTCCTTTAGTGGTTGCGGCAAGCAGGATGAACAAATACTCCCCAGAAGAACTAAAGGCTGTCATGCGCACCCTGCCGCAGGGTTACCGCTACAATGCCGACATAACCTTTTCCGACGAGTATAAATTAGTATGGAACGGACATAACATCCGCATGATATCCTGTGCGGGACACTCCAAAGGCAGCTGCTGCATAGAACTGGATGACGATACGGTTGCTACGGGCGACTCTCTTATACTGAACGAGCCCGTAATAACCCGTTTTGTCGGTGGAAGTGAAAAAGAATACAAAACGATCACACTTCCTTATCTCAACAGTATAAGCGATGCTACGTTAATACTGCCCGGCCACGGAAAGACCTTTTATATGAGAGATGCAAGAAGTTCACAGCAACTCAAATCCGTATGATATCCCAGAAGAATCATCGCAATGAGCTTTAATGTTCCCAAAAACGATCTGCACACTTACGCAACAAGAGATCGCATATCCTATGCCGCTCGTCATGCCTTATACGGCTTGAAGAGCGGTTTTATTATAATTAAATGCTGTAAAAACCAACAAAAAACAAGCCTTATTTTTGACACACACCTGCAAAGTGTCGAAAAGCCGCTTAACAATGCGCTTTGCCTGCTTATCCGACATAATAAGGATGTGACAGCAGGCTCTTGACAAAATGTTATCAACGTGATATGATTGCATTATAGTAGCAGGTTAGCACGCTAAATCACTCGGTGACTTGAAAGGAGCAGAAAATGTCAAAAATAGGAACGAACATATTGGTCATTATCCTCGTCACTGTTATTGCAGTAGTGTCATTAGTTATCATGCTTGCGGCGCAGTCACTTATTGCACTCAGCAACGACATTCTGGACGAGCAGTCAACCTCGTATGTGTCGATAATGCAGAGCGATTACAGCGAGCTCGATGTCGAGGCTGACTATCTCTTTGGGATCATCGGAGAAGATCCCCTGCTTGAGTCAGCGCTAAGCGCCAAGAATGCCGACGACGTAAAAACGATATATGACAGCTATGCATCAGATGCAAGCTCATTTGGTGCTTTTTATAGTGCGGATGGCTCTTTGATATGGCAGACCGAAAACTGTCCCGAGGAGCTGACAGTATCAACTTCCGCAAACGGGATCAGTGCTGACTCACAGCGTATGTATTACAGCTATGCCAAGGAGATAAACGGAGTTGGTTCATATCTCGTGGGATATGATCTCAGGGCATACGAATATCTAGATCCCATAAGAGAGAAAACCGGCGGGCATTTTACAGTGTTCAAGGATGATGTGAGATACGCTACCACCATCATCGACGACAACGGCGAGCGTTTTGAGGGCACAAAGATGGATGCCGCAATCGCCGAGCAGGTACTCAGCGGTAACGCCTACAATGGCGAGGCTACTATCAACGGCGTAGTATATAACGTTTGCTACGAGCCGCTTTATGATCTCAACAGCAATGTTATAGGAGCTTATTTCGGAGGATACGATACATCTACCGTAAAATCCGCACTTTCCGATAAGATCATAATGATGATCGTTGCAGGAGGCGCAGCAGGAGTGATTGCCTGCATAGCAGCCTCTATGCTGTGCAGCATCATTATCAGGAAGAAGATACTTGCGCCTGTTAAGCAGATAGGCAGAATGACCGAGGAGATAGCAAACGGAAACTTCAGCTATGTTCCCGAGAATGTCAGCAGAACAAAGGATGAGGTCGGACAGCTGCTCACCTCCGTTGACAACATGAGAGACAGCCTTTCCATGTACATAAGCGATATCTCCCGTGTTATGCAAATGATGGCAGACGGAGATTTTACCGCCCATCCCGAAGTGGATTATGTGGGCGATTTTGTGGAGCTCAGCAGCTCGGCAGAGCATATCAGTGAGCAGATGCGCAGTATCATAGACAGTATCTTCCGTACATCGGATAGTGTATATAATGGCTCCAGTCAATCTGCCGAGGGCTCAAATGCGCTGGCTGACGGCGCATCAAGACAGGCAGCCGCTATCGAACAGCTGTCAGCTACCCTTAACGATATATCTGACACTGTCCGTGGTACCGCAGAAAATGCGAGAAATGCACGCACGCTTGCAGACAACGCATCTGATGTGCTTGCCGAGCAGCACGATCACATGGAGCAGATGGTAGAGGCAATGGCGAAGATCGCCGACACATCCGAAAAGATCGAGGTCATCATCAAAACCATCAACGATATCGCATTCCAGACCAATATACTTGCACTCAATGCAGCAATCGAGTCTGCAAGAGCGGGTGCGGCAGGAAAGGGATTTGCAGTGGTTGCCGACGAGGTCCGTAATCTTGCGGCTAAATCTGCGGAGTCTGTCAATGACACGGTGGCACTCATCAACGCCTCAACACAGGCTGTTGAAGAGGGCAGAAAGATCGCCGACAAGAACGCTAAGTCGCTTGAGCGTGTGGTAGAGATATTCGGCGAAACAAAGAAGATGGTAGACGATATATCCGCAGCTGCGGATAACCAGTCCACAGCTATCGGACAGATCACAGACGGACTTGGGGAAATCTCTGACGTTGTGCAGCACAACAGCGCTGCGGCACAGGAGATAGCTGCGTCCTGTCAGGAGCTTAACGCACAGGCGCTTGAGCTTAAGGACGAGGTAAAGCAGTTTCATATTTGATCCATAATATATGTGCAGGGCGGTTTCCGGATTCTTTCAGGAACCGCCTGCTGTGCGATCCGTGTTATGTCGTATCACAAATCATCAATATGACCCTTTTCCGGACTTTTTCTGTAATTTTTATGAAAAAAACAAAAAAACGCAATTATCTATTGCCAAACTGATATTATTGTGATACAATAAGTTTTGTGAACAAAATGTCGGAATTTGTCGCAGTTCCCGAGTATGTATCACCAATGGAGGCAAAAATGAAAAAGATATTTTACAGGAGCATATCCATCGCACTTGCAATGGCTGCCGTTGTTACTCAGACAGCCTGTGACAAGGTGACGGAGGTAAGCGTCCCTGATGTTTCTATAACAACACCCGAAGATGTAATAGGTAAAAGCGATATACTCATAACCGAGGTCATGGCTTCAAATGACACTGTGCTCAAAGACAGCTTCGGTGAGTATTCGGACTGGATAGAGCTGTACAACACTACCGATCATCCCATCGATCTCAAGGATTGCTGCCTTTCGGATGATTCTACCAATACAGATCAGTTTTCTATTCCCGATATCACCATTCCCGCACACGAATATATCGTCGTATTTGCTTCAGGTCGTGAAACACTGACCGATACGGGTGAGCTTCACACAAGCTTTAAAATAAGCGCAGGAGAAAGTGTCTGCCTGTTTTATGACGGCGAGCTGCTGACGAGCGTTACGGTCCCTGACGATCTTCCCGCCGACTACTCTTACGGTCTGGTTGACAGCTCAGGCACTGCCGTATATATGGCGGAGCCTACACCCAAAGCGCAGAACACAGGCTTCAATGCAGGCGCACTTGACGATATGCACGATGATACCGTAGGTGTGGTTCTGAACGAATGGATGACCAAAAACGAATGTGTCATGTATGACGAATACGGCGACTGCCATGATTGGGTGGAGCTTCGCAACCTTTCGGACGCTCCTGTTGCTCTCGGCGGATACGGACTTTCAGATGATCCTGCCGATCCGCTGAAATGGGTGTTCCCTTCCGTTACCATCCAGCCTGACGGATATCTCATCGTCATTCTGTCGGGCAACGACATCGGATACACCTCCGACTCCACGTACATACATGCAGATTTCAAGCTGAGCGAGAACGATACCCAGCTCCGCCTTTCAAATCCTAAGGGCGTGATGATCGACAGCGTGGAGCTTATCCCTATGCCGGGTACAGTTTCCCACGGCAGGGACGTTTCCGATACAAAGCAGCTGAAATTCTTCACATACCCTACACCCGGAAGAGCCAATACAGGCAGCAGCTTTGAGTCTCTTGAGGATGTGCTGTCCAGAGCCACCGAGCGCCTATTTGTAAATGAAGTATGCGCAGTAAGCTCCGACAGAACGAAAGAACTTCCCGATGAAGACTGGATAGAGCTGTACAACAACACACCCACTGATATAAATATGGCAGGTTGGTCACTCAGTAAAGATGTGACCAGCCTGCGTGATTTTATCTTCCCCGCTGTGACCGTGCCCGCTTATGGCTATCTTGTGGTTACAGCCTCTGATGTCGCCTCGGTAAATACCGAACAGCTGAGCACAGGCTTTAAGATCGACCACACAGGCGATACGCTGTATCTCTCAGACAACAACGGAGTTGTCACCGATTGTTTTTCCACAGGATATCAGCAGCGTTCTGTCACCTCAGGACGTGTGATCGAAGGTCAGACGCTTCGGCGTTACTTTTTCTCAAGCCCTACTAAGGGCGAAGCAAACGATATCGTCAGCGCTGCTACTGCTTACGCACAACCCGTGAGATTTGTGACAGAAAGCACGACGCTTACCGCTGACAGCCACTTGGTGATGCTTGAGACCGACCAGCGCAACGCCGCTATCTATTACACGCTTGACGGCACCCAGCCGACAAACGAAAGCACGATGTACACTTCGCCTATTGAGCTGACAGAATCGGCATCTGTGCGTGCTATCGTTTATGCTGATGGTCTGCTGCCCTCAAAAACTGTCGCACAGACATTTCTTGTAGATGAGCCGCACGAACTCGACGTTGTCTGCCTCACCTGCGATCCTGACGACCTGTACGACTATTCCACAGGAATCTGGGCGGATGGACCGGGTTGGACAGAGGAATTTCCGCACCTCGGCGCTAACTACTGGAAGGACTGGGAGCGTGAGGTATACTTTGAATACTATGACACCAACGGACAGCTGGGCGTGGGCTTTTCCGCAGGTATGAGAAATCACGGACAGTATTCCCGTGCAGCCGACATGAAATCACTGTCTATCAACGCCAAAGAGGCATACGGTTCGGATACTATACGCTACCCATTTTTCGGTGAGGACGGCCTTAAGGAATTTGACAATCTGCTGCTGCGTACAGGCGGTCAGGACTGGGTGGTCACAAATCTTGTTGACGCCTACTGTGCCCGTGTAGTAAAAGGACAGATGGATCTTGATATTATGGACGAGGTTCCCGTTGCGCTGTACATAAACGGCAAATACCACGGAATGTACTACATCCGTGAAAAGATAAACGAGTCCTACATCTACGACCACAGCGGTATAGAAGCAAACGATCTTGATGCCATAAAGGGCAATAATATTGTTGAAACAGGATCGTCAGACGCATATAAGGAGCTTCTGAATTACATCAAGACCCATGACCTTTCCAAGCAGGAGCACTTTGACTATGTGGCTTCACAGATAGATGTTGAGGAATGGACAAACTACTGGATAACAGAAACCTTTATCGGCAACACAGACACAGGCAACATTCGTTTCTACAACTCACGTAGCGGAAACGGAAAATGGCGCTGGATACTGTTTGATCTCGACTGGGCGCTGTTCATCACCACTTACGAAGGCAACTCGGTATGGCAGATGACCGATCCCAACGGACACGGCGCAGGCGATATGTTTGACACAACAATATCGTTAAATATGCTGAAGAACGAAAACTACAAGCAGTATTTCATTGAAACCTACGCAAAATATATGCACACAGTGTTTGATAAGGAGCGAATGCTTCAGATACTGGACGACATGGTGGCACAGGTTGATAGCGAGATGCAGCGACACTGTGCAGTCTGGAACAACCCATCCTACTCGGGCTGGCAGAAGAATGTACAGCGGCTTCGCATGATCGTAGAGGAGCGCTGGGCGATATGTGCCAATAATCTCCGCAAGACTTTCAGCATTTCCGACGCACGGATGGCAGAGCTTTTCCCTGAGCTATATAGTTGATATTAAGCATATATCCCCTTTACATCGAAAACATGTAAGGGGGATATATTGTTTTGCAGACCTCATAGCTATTCTGCAAACCTGTCATATTTGTCCGTAAATGAGCATTTATTCCTACCCAAACAAAAGGTAATTTTCACAAACGAAGATTTTTAATGCGTATGATAGCATTCACCAAAAGAATATCAAAAGGATAGCTGCGGTATTTTCAATGACCGCCGGCACACTGGCAGTATTCACCTCGGTAGGTACTCAGGCTGCTCAGAGGATGCTTCTGATATATAGGAGTTGATCTTGGCAACATTAAGATGCAGTGATTTGATAAAGGTCGATATCTCCGTCATGTCTTCAGGTTTGTGAAAGATGGAAATAGCAAGCTTGGGCTTCTGATTTCTGATCGTTTCGGCACATCCCTTCAACACTCTAAGCCCGCACCTTCAATATTCATCCCATATTTGACAATTCCATATCTAATATGGTAAAATGTTATCAGGTATCACTTATCACGTTTTCAATATAAGGAGAAACTTATGAAAAAACAAATGTATGATAAGCTTTGTGAATTGCTGGACACCCTGAATGAAGCGTTTGATATTCTTGTCAGACAGAACGAAACCGCTATAATCGATCAGCTGGTAGGAGATATTCGGGCCTTTATTACAAATATCATTGAATTCTCTGCACCTGCCGAAGAATGTCTCACCCTGAGAAGTGAATTAAAGCGCATATATGACGCATTGGGCAATGAAGATGCTGAGATAGATCTGTACGAGTTCAGAAATAATATTGAAACTTACCTCGAAGAGATATATGCAGACAACTGTATTCCAGACTCTTTAAACAGAGAAGAAGATTTTGTTAAATATCTGGATAAGCTGAATTGGTTTACAAAAGATCATTGCATTATTATCTTTTCCAGCAACACTCCCTCAGGAAGCCCCGATTTCACATACGCAGTCGCACAAAAGCTCTGTAGCTTAGGAACCGGGATAAATCTCTACGACAAATTCAGAGCATCTTATGTTGCGATAATCGATGACGGCAAGCTTGTTGCTGAAGATTTGCGCTGTGGCAAGTCGCTTGAAGTAAACCGTATCATAGGCAATATGCAGGTATCAGTAAAGAGCATAGGCTTTGAAAGCACCGACGCCAATTACCGACATTCAGGAGCCACTATATCCATCGACGGTGTCGGAACGACAGTATGGAAGCTTAAGGATAAGCTGAACAGCACCAGAGGAATAGCATTTCTTGTATATAATAAAGAAACGCTGGAAATGGTCGATTTTACGATATTTGATACTTATGCTCCCGGTATACCCTGCAGGCGTGATTACAGCAAAAGGATCAAGGATATAGTCGACCAGAATCCCGGGATCGTGTTTATGAGCATCGATCTTCCGATATTCCCTGAAAAACCTGTTACGGAAAACGAAGAATTTATCCTGACAAATAAGATCAATTTTGCGACTGTGTGCCAGTACCCCCGTGCTGCGCTCGCAATACAGCAATACATACCCGACGTCAATGATATTCCCGAGGTGCTTAATCCACCGTCAAAAGCATATATAGGAATAGACGGAGCCAGACACTATGAGGATTATAAAGGTAAATATTTTAACATCGTTAACGGTCACAGAATAACGGTAGATCAACCTAAAAGCTTTAAGAGAACGATATATGTAATGGGTCCCTGCTACATTATGGGCGTGGGTGTAAGAGACGAGGGCACATATTCATCACAGTTGCAAATGCTGTTGAACAAGTATGCAGCCGACAAAGGATTCATAGTAGAAAACTATGGTCTGTGCCTTGATGGCCTTAATGCCGAAGAAGAGATGATAAACCTGTTCAACACGTTCCCATTGAAGTCGGGCGATATAGTTATTGGTCTGGGTAGCAAATATCATGCCAAAAACGATGAATTGGTGACCGATCCATATAAGTACGGAGAGCTGTTCTTTGATGTGACCCACCTTACAGAGGCTGCACATAAAATGATCGCCGAGGGCGTCTTCAGATCACTGGAGGAACATAGCTTTTTCGAGGATTATCTCGATATCGCACAGCCTGAAAAGCAAAACACAGCGGCACTTATAAATCTCTCGCCTGAGCAGTCTGAAAAACTAAACGCATACAGAAAGAAAATATCCGACATCTGGGAAAACGATATGCACCGCTCTGAAAATGTCGGTGCTATTGTAATGAATTGCAATCCCTTTACATTAGGTCACAGATATCTGATAGAAACAGCAGCAAAAGAATGCGAGTATCTTGTAATCTTTGTTGTACAGGAGGACAGATCGTTCTTCCCGTTCAAAGATCGAATAGAGCTTGTACGTCAAGGCACAAAAGATCTGAAAAATGTTATCGTAGTGGAGAGCGGAGAATTTATAATCTCCTCGCTGACATTTGAGGGTTATTTCAATAAATCTCAGCTGCAGGACAGAGTCATCGATACTTCTAACGATGTAACTTTGTTTGCGAAAGAGATCGCACCTGCTGCGAATATAAAGATCCGCTTTGCAGGAAGCGAGCCTCTGGATAACGTCACCAATCAATATAACCGTGAGATGGAAAAAATACTGCCGTTGTATGATATCGAATTCAGGGAGATCAGCAGAAAAACCAATGGCAATGATGTCATCTCGGCAAGCGAGGTGCGCAGACTGCTTAAAGAAAATCAGTGGGATAAACTGCACGAATTTGTGCCGACTGCCACATTCGATTATTTAAAGAAAAAGTTTTCTTCATAGTGTCAAACTGTGAAACAGCATTTCCACAAGCTCTTAAGCCAATACCATAATCTTTTTCCAACGCTTTCATTTATTGGTGTATCTGTCCCGATGTATATATACTTGTACAAAAGACAAAGAGTGATGCATCTGAAATCCGTCAGACAAGAAAACGATACACAAAAAACCGCTCCACAAGCCATTTCAATGACTTATGGAGCGGTTTATTTATTCGTTTTTAGGGAAGCGCATAAAGAATCGTTTCTGCCGGAGAATCGGAATAATGCCTTATATAGAACTTATATTCGGGAACCAATGATTTGATAAAGAGTGGTATCTCCGTCATATCCTCAGGCTTGTGGTAAATGGAAATAGCAAGCTTGGGCTTTTGCTTTCTGATCGTTTCGGCACATCCCTTCAACGCCTCAAGCTCCGCACCCTCTATATCCATTTTTATATATGTAACTCTGCGATCCTCTATGTACGAATCAAGTGTCACAACATCTATACTTGATGCTGAGCCACCCTCTTCCATGATTGACGAGTTACCATTTCCAAGCGAATTGAAACCTATCGTGGTATTGGAACTGTACAGACCGCTGTTGACAAGCTCGATATCAAGATCGCCGTGCTGCGCTCTGATCTCCTTGCACTTGCTATAGGATTCCTTATCGGGCTCAAAGGCAATAGACCTGAAATCCGATATATTCTGCTCCCTGCACTTCTGTGCAAAGCGAAGAGTAGTGGACAGGTCGAGAACGCCTGCGTCAACAAACACCTCGCCCTCTTCAAATTTTATTATCTCGTCAAAATACTGCTTATCTAACAAATGCATAGACTCATGATAATCATTAAAAATAATAATGTCCTCATCCTTCAGTCCATGTTCTTTTGCATATATGCATACAGAATCCACAGCACTCATATTTTCAATTGAAACAACGAGACGATCCGCCGTTGTCAGATCCACATCATCAGGCGCATATAAAACAACATCAAGATTACCACTGCTATTTAGCTTTTCCGCATTGATATCAATAGTTCCGATGATATTAAAATCTCCGGTCTCAGCCATCTTAGCTATCTTGGCACATCTTACGCCGGCGCCCCATATATATACATTCATTCCACTCACCAGAGATAAAAACTCTTTCATTTTATCAGGATAGTTCTCTAAAAGTGAAAGCTCTGGACAGCATCTATCAACCATTTCTCTTATAGGCTTAAAATTCGGTTTAACAGATAAATATTCCATACGTTTACAAAAAATAAACCTTGATTCTTCGTCCTCAAGCCATGATAGAATTTTTTCTTCGTTATTCATACAGTCCTCCATAAATATTATATTGTTAATCTGTGTCTCAGCATGAACGCTCATCAATTGTATAAAATTGTCAATTTGCATTTTGTAATTATTTGATTGCGTTTCTTAAAACAGGCTATGGTGCAACTTATGTATATTCAGAAGGAATCACAATAGTGCATAAAGAACTGTTTCTGATATAGAATCAGAATAATGACGTATGTAGAATTTATATTCAGGAACCAGTGATTTGATAAAGACAGGAATCTCCGTGAGATCTTCAGGTTTATGATAAATAGATATAGCAAGCTTGGGCTTCTGCTTTCTGATCGTTTCAGCACATCCCTTCAACGCCTCAAGCTCCGCACCCTCTATATCCATTTTTATATATGTAACTCTGCGATCATTTATATACGAATCCAGCGTAACAACATCTATAAAAGTCGATGAATCATCATCTTCAGAAATAGTCGATCTACCATTATCCAAAGAATTGAAACCTATTGTTGTGTTGGAGCTGTATAGACCACTGTTAACCAGTTCTATATCAAGTTCAGGGTGCTGCGCCGCAATCGCTTTGCAGTTGATATAACATTCTTTGTCCGGCTCAAATGCGATCATACTGAATTTGGATATGTTTCGCTCTTTACACTTCTGAGCAAAAAGAAGAGAAGTCGCAAGATCAAGAACGCCCGCATCAACGAACACTTCACCCTCATCAAAAATTACTTTTTCATCGAAATATTGTTTGTTCACCAAATGGTAATCATGCCAATCATAATAATCGTTAAGAATGATAATATCTTCATCATCCATTCCATTCTCTTTGGCATATCTGCATACTTGTTCTATCCACTGATCATTTATCATTGAAACAACAAGGCAATCCACTTCACGAAGATTTACATCTTCGGGCTTACATACAGTTATATCAAGCTTACCACTGCTATTCAGGTCATCCGCATTGACATCAATAACTCCGACGATGCTGAAAGCGCCATCTTCCGCCATCTTCGCTACCCTTGAATACCTTATTCCTGCACCCCATACATATACACTTTTCCCATTGACTCTAGATAAAAACTCATTCATTTTTTCAGAAAAATGCTTTCCTTTAACAAATTCGGGACAATATTTGTCTACAATCTCATTAATAGGCTTACAATTCGGTTTTGTAGACAAAAACTCTATCCGTTTGTTGTAAATAAACCTTGACTCCTCATCCTCAAGCCATGATAAAACAAGTTCTTTATTATCCATATTTTCCTCCGTTAAAAATCAACTATTCAAAATGAATTCCAGCGACCCTGTAGGATCATTGATATATTCTCTGTCTATCCACATTATCTTCTCATCAGCAATACCCATAGAAAGCAGATCGGCTCTTGCACTTTCTGCCGCATCGGCGTTAAGTATAGCTAATATCACGCAATCAAAATCAACGCTGCACATCTCGCTTGGCGCAGATACCGCATAAGCACTCTGGAGCTGCTCGTAGTTTTTATCGACCCAAAGTACCGTATCAGCACCGCAGCTGTCAAGGTAGCTCTTCAGATGTATGCCGACGGTTCCGGCTCCGTATAAGACCAGCCTCTTGTCCTTGCTTATTGAACCGAATGGCTTAAGGATATTATCCCTGTCATTCTGATCGAATACCCCGATCGCTTTCGCAAGCAGCAGATACATCAGGAAATGATCCACCTGCTTTTCAATATTGCTATCGGCAGAAGCGGAAAATCTGCTCTTCCATTCCTTGTGATACTTTTTGACCAGCGGATAGATATCCTTTCTGATATTTCTCTTTGTAGAATTTCCTCTTACACGGTAATGATAAAAACATTCGTGCGTTATGTACAACGAAGCCGAATTGTACACGCACGGAAAAGTGCACATAACATCGTCCACAAGGTTGTTTGTAGGCTCGTCCATAAGCTGATAGCCTATCATAGCCTGCTTTCTGTAGATCTTATTCCATAAATACGGAAATATGCCGTGCTTGAAGAAAACGCCTGAATACACTATGTACGGAGCGATCTTCTCACGGAAATCCTTGTCCTTAAAGCAGCCCTCGGGCAGAAACGGTCGGCGCTGCTTGTGCTTGTCCTCCCAGGAATCTATAACTCCCGATTCCACCACATCAACACCGTATTCCGATGCATAGGTCATGAGACGCTCGTACATCTCGGGCTCTATCCAGTCATCACTGTCAACATAACCGATATACTCGCCATGCGCCGCTCTTATTCCTGCTTTTCTTGCACTGTCCTGACCGCCGTTCTCCTTGTGTATCACAACGATCCTACCGTCCTTTTTGGCGTAGGCGTCACAGATATCGGGACTTGAATCGGTAGAACCGTCATTTACAAGTATGACCTCAAGCTCACGATAAGTCTGAGCCAGTATACTTTCAATGCATTGCGGCAGATATTCTTCCACGTTATAAACGGGGATGATTATTGATAGCAGTTCAGCCACTGACCGCACCTCCAATTTAATGTAAAAACCTCTTGAAATACGATGCTGTTGCCTCGTCGAATGTATACTGGATCTTCTTGCGTGGCAGTCCCGACATCATCTCATATACAGCATTATCGTTCACATCGGGCTTTGAGGTCTCAAGGATTATCTGCGCTATCTGCTTCATTGACTCGACCGACCAGCCATATCTTGCGATCTCCTGCACTCCAAGTCTTATTCCGTAGCCCCTGAACAGCTCCTTATGCTTCTTATTGAGTGTGATTCCAAGTCTGAGGCTGTTCTGATATATCCTGTCCATCATATCCTTGTCGGTATATATGAACACCTCATGCGTATGAGAATACATCTCATCTGCCTTACCGACAGAAAAACCGCATTTCTCAAGCTCGCTTGCAAGCGCATTTGAAAGCTCTACAATATGTCTCTGATACGCACTTCCGAATATCTCAAACTCTACCAGCGCAAACAGCAGACTCACCTTCTGGTGCATCTGGGTGTGTCGGATATATATGGGGTTTACAGTGGTCTCTAATCTCTTATGCAGGCTTTCGTTGTTGGTCATGATAAGTCCGCTTGCAGGGCCTGGGAATGTCTTGTGTGTTCCGCCGAACATTACCATGTTATCAACAGTGTCAAGCGGATTCTTTATCACGCCTGCACCGATAAGGCCAAGAAGCTGGCTTACATCATACAGAAGAACGGTTTTTGAGGTGTCCATCTTCTCCACTTCAAAAGGATGGATTATATCGGACGGAGCAAGCAGGACATAATCTATCTCCTCATCCCTGATCCTTTGGTTGAGCTTGTCATAGTCAACATCCTGAACGTCATAATCAAACGGCACATCATCAACGATCAGACCCAGTCTTTCTGCTATCGGTTTTACAGAGGCGTGTCCACCCGCAGCCGCACCAAGAATGAGTATCTTATCGCCGATCTTTGATAACGAAGTCAGCACCATCATAAGACAGTTCATACCTGTCAATGTTCTGGCGTCTGAGTACTTTGCACGGAATATATTCTTGCATTTTTCGGATATCATCTGATAGAAAGGCAGGAGATATGTACTTCCGATGAAGTTGTTATCTTCCTCATAGGAATAGGTATTACCTACAATATACCTTTCCTGAAATCCCATTGAAAGTGGCATATTTGCAAACGGTGAAATGACATTTTCAGCTGCACACAGCGGAAGAGTCATATCATAATACGTTTCAAAGCTTTCAGTAAGATTTACAAGCTCCTGAATAGAATCATCGTATCTCTTTATGTCGATTATCTGATGATCCTCGGCGATCCTGCAGATATATCTTTTCTGCTCAAAAGTGAACGTTATTCCTCTCGCAAGGTCTTCCTTTGTTATCGGCTTGAAGCTTCTCAGGTTCCTCTGAGAGGTATTGAGCTGATCTGCAATCTTTTTCATAAGGTCAGAGCCAGTGTTGTCAAGGTATTCCTCGTCAAAATCACGCAGCTCTTCAAGAGAGTCAAACTCATATATTATGTTGTTGTCGCAGTGCTTTGCGTACATATAAAGCTCCTGAAGGTGCTCGTCCTGAATATCAGCCCAGAACTTATTCAGGGTTTCTGCACGGTTATATTCCTTATCCATTATCTCAATGAAATTATTGGAGAACCGCTCATTGAAATAAGCATATCCAAGAGTTACCCATGTATCGGAAGCGCCATAATATGTTTTGATGATCTTGTCATACTGGTTTGTATTCACGCCACGTTCTTCAGTATCGCCCTCTCTGTATACAGTGCAGTAATACGCATCGAACGCATATCTCTCAAATATATTTTCGTTAAAGTACAGGTCTGCGGATGTGATGATCGTATTCCTTAAATGCTCTTTTGCGGCATATACGCTTGCATGATTGTTTCTTGAGCGGTATGTGTCGGTCTCGATAAGCTTCACACCATATTTATCACGGAGATAATAGAACTTTTCTTTCATGTGTCCGACAACGATACATATCTCTGTAATGCCCACATCCAGCAGCTGTCTGATCTGTCTTTCGATCATTATCTCGCCCTTGACGCTGAGCAGTGCCTTAGGGGTCTCATAGCATAAAGGCACAAATCTCGAAGAGATGCCTGCAGCAAGTATTATGGCATTATCTATCTTTTTCCCATCAAGGAACTCCTTACCCTTTTCAGTTACCCGGGCATCGGAAATATATCCGCCGTGAACAAGATTATTATATTCCTGCTCTATTATCGAATACGGTTTATACAGCTTCTTGGCAAACGCCTTGACGTTATACTGCTCTCCTTTATGTATGAGCAGAAGGATATCAAACATTATTTTGTTCATAATAAAGCCTCCTTTAATCGGGGAATTTGATTTTTGATACTGGATGTATTTTTCTCTTTTCAACGGGGGGCAACTTCATATAATCGCCGTAAAGAAAAGTCAGATATTCATCGTAATCTTTACAACCTTTGAACACCTTATCCTCAAAGCGCACATCGACCGTATCCTCATACCAAGTACGCTTGTAACCATAAGTCCTGTTGCACGCAGGAAAGGTAAGACATTTGACCCAGGATGTATGCTTCCTATTCCTGAAGCTTATGTATTTTCTGTAGGAATTTTTTGCCCTTTCTTCAGAGATACAGTTCAGAATTTTGTACACAATTTTTGTAAAGCCTTTTGAAATATTGACTCCAACAGGCGCAAAGAATATCTTTCTATATATGAAAGAAACAAAATTGCATACAGAACGTAAAATGTAATTATCAGGGACATTATCGCATACAAACACATCCATGAACAGTCCCTGTTCATACGGCATGTGCTCCTGGTTAAGCCTTATGAACTCGGTATCCTTGCGCCGCATCTTACCGTAACCCCATCTGTAGCCCGGGGTCCTGAACATATCCTGAAAGTAAAACCTGTCCGAATCAAGCTCTTCATCAATGACCGCTATCAATTTATCATATTCCGTGCGGTTCATTATTACATCTGCGTCGTCATCCCATGGTATAAAACCACCATGCCTTATCGCCCCAAGAAGAGTTCCGCCATCTATGCTGTAAAGGATATTATGTTTTCTGCATATCCTATCAAACTCTACAAGCATTTCAAGCTCAATATCATGTATATTCTTGAGCATATTTTCATCCAGTTCTATCATTATGATATCATAACCTCTCTTGTTCTGGTTTGTGTAAGCAGATAAAGCTCTGAAATATCAATGGCTCACCTGTTCATACTGAGGAAATCCTCAATAATTCCGGAAATCGCTATCGACTCCTCTTTGATAAGCTTGAAATCATTGGTCTTGTTTCCGTTGATGGTGGAAACAAAATCACTTATTTCATATCTCAGTCCGTAATTCAGAAAAACATCCGAATACTTTTCAATATTGTTAGGATCCTCATAACGCACCTCGAAATATGATGTTTTCCACCACGGAGATTCAGCGAGTATGTATCCCTTTGTACCTGAGATAATAAGCTGACCTTCTGATTTTACGCCAAGACCGCACGTGGCAGTAGCCATTCCGTTGGGGTATCTGAAATGAGCCTTTGTAAACAGATCGATGCCGTTCTTATCCTTTATGGAATCAAATCTAACTTCTTCGTAATCAACTCCGAAAAGCTTGATAATGGGCAGCAGCGTATAACTTGCAAGCTCTGTAAAACTGCCGCCGTATTTTGTGTCGGTAAGCTCACGGCTGAGGGAATTTTCAAGCTTTGTAAAGCAGGCTTCTATATTTCTTACAGCGCCGATCTTGCCGCTGCAGGCAATACTTATCAGTTTATTGAAGCCCGGACAATATGCGGTTTTTATTCCCTCCATTATCACAAGACCATGTTCCTCAGCATAGGTATACAGTGCTTCGGTTTCCGCTGCTCTCAGAGTGAACGGTTTTTCACATAGAACGTGTTTGCCCGCCTCCATAGCACGGAGCGCATAATCATAATGGTGTTCATGCGGTGTTGCTATATACACACAATCCACATACTCCAGAAAATCAGAAAAAGCCTCCGTTCCACCGAAAGAATTAAGATCCCACCGTTTTGCAAACTTATCAGCGCTCGCTTTGTTAGGATTATATACACTTGTAACAGAGATGCCGCTTACAAGGTGCGACTCAGGAATGAATCTTGAAGCGATCCTGCCAGTTCCGATTATACCCATGCGCAGTATAGGATTGGCACGGTTACGCAGTTGTGTGCTGGATATTTCTTTGGTGCGTTCAAGATACACGACTTCACAATAATCTTTAAGGTAGTCAAAATGACCCACCCAATCCGAGCCGACAGTAAATATATCAATATCGTATTTTTTTATGTCACGGAATTTCTGGCCCTGCACTTCCTCAACGATTATCTCATCGGCAAAACCCGTATTTTTGACATTTTCAATACGTGTAACCAGAGAATCTATAACATTCAACTTTCCACGTGAACGGTCAAACTCCTCGGAAGTTACTCCTACAATAAGATAATCTCCAAGCTCTTTAGCTCTTTTGAGCAAGCGGTAGTGACCCTCATGAAACAGATCAAAAGTACCGTATGTAATAACTTTTTTCATTACTCCACCTCACCTGCTAAAGCATCCTTGATGTATTGATGCACTTTTTTACCACAATCGCCATTGGGGCTGGCATTGATGGTATCGTATGCACGGATCTGCTCCTTTGGATCAAATGCCCTGCCGATAACGTTATTCTCAATGAAATCAGGAAGAGTATAAAAAGCACTTTCGTTTGCACAATACTGATGCCACTGTGAAAAAACAGCAAAGCCTGCTTCGTTGTTTCTGACCTCATCCTGATCGAACACAACAGGGATCTCTTCGTACTCATTCGTTAACAGATCGACTTTATAAAGCTTTCTGTCAAACAAAGAGAATACGGTGTATACATTTTCAGATAGCCTATCTGCAAATCTTGCAGTCTCAGATGATCTAAAATATCCGTTCTTGAAATCCTCAGGGAGCGTGAACGGAGTTTCCCACTGTTCTGTCCTTCCTGTTGACTTGTTGAGCTTAACAAACATATTTGCATATTTCGGAGAAAGATAAACATGGTCTCCGCAGAACACTGCTGTTGAGAAAGGTTTTTCCTCACACAGATAATAATGTTCAAGATTATGACACGCAAACTCTTGTGGCATATCAGAAAACTCGCTGACACGTCCGCTTCCTGTGTTCCAACACACTACCGTCTTGCCATTCATCGGCAGGAACCACAGTGCTTCACCATCAGACTGCAAAGCATAACAGCCCTTGCTGTTATTTGTTTTTACAGTAACGATCTCCGCCATACAGCTTTCAGGATCGATCACCAATACACCGCTGTCAACAGGGGAGGCAAGATACAGCTTTCCGTTGTGAACGCATGAGCCTCCCGTAGTCAGTTCTCCGTTAATCTTAGCAGTAAATATACTGTTATAATTTTCGATATATCTTACCTCGTCGGTTTCGGTATCATATCTTACTATGGCATTATAATGACACGGGATCAGGAAAATATATTTTCCGATAGTATGCGCAGCCACAAAAGAACACACCTGTTCAGTTCTGTTCTCAAGCTCTATCCGTTTTTCCACGCCATTTTTGCCGATCATCAGAATATCTCTGGCATGAACAGGGCAAACATACGTTTTTTGACCGACATTGACAGCACACAGATAATATCCGCAGTTGGAATACTGATTAAGCTGGCAGATATATTTATAGTTGTAGTCATTGTTCTCAGAAAGGAACAAACGGTTCTGCATAGTTACGAGCCATTTATTATCAGCATTCTGTCTGAAACCTGTATCAAGCAACTGACCACGCCAGTCATCTTCAGCAGGTACATCAGTAATAAAATTATCCAACTGAAATATCGGCTTTGCCGCCACTCCAAATAGAGAAACGACGGAAGATCCTGGATCTCCGATGTAAGCGTCGCACAAAGCAATAGTATTGGTGATGTCAGGAGTAGTATCCAATATGCCGATATCGTTGCTGACAAAAAAGTTCTTTAACGCATTATAGAAGGTCTTATACTGAGGGCGCATGGAATCTATAGTCGATTCAAGCAGTGGATGTGGTCGCCAAACGATACAAGCCTGGGGATATTTCGCAAATGTTTCAAAAACATATTGCATTTTTCTCAGCAGAACGCCTGTATTCGAAAGTAAGCCACCGATACTGGTATTATAAAAGAACACCTTTTTATTCTCCGTCTTCTGCTTCCATCCGCTCGGTAAAGATCGAGGTTGCTTGCACGCATTTATGACCCTATCATATTTAGGCGAACCAAAAGGCAGAAGCTTTTCGGCAGGAATAGAGCTATGATAAAAGGATCGATATTTTTCCGACTGTATTACTATATAGTCAACATAGTTATAAACGGGACACATTCCCTTTCCTTCTCCCAGCCATCCGGAAGTTGCAAAGTACGGAATATATACAAGACATTCCGTATATTTCTTAAGCTCGAACGAGTAAAATCCCGGATCAACGGAAGTCACGGTGTTTAAATTGTCATAGGGATTATGTATGTATATAATATCAGGCTGCCTTAACGACAGATCATAGGCCGCATAGTGCGTTACAGGAACATAATCCGGAAAATCGTTTCCCTCGTAGTGACAAGTGCCCATGGAAAAATCGCTGTTTCTGTCAAAATAGGGAATAGGCACAACGTATGCATCACAATCAGGATCAGCGTCTGCAGCTTTCCAGACACTTTCCAGAGAGTCCCACATACTTGCCTTGTAAGGCATAAAAACCACTTCAAGCCTTACTTTGATATCGTTCTTCACGCTGTTTTCGGCACAAGCAAGCTTTTCATCGAGAATTTCTTTTGCTCTTGCCCCTGTCAGTCCGTTGCTAAGCTCTACATCTGCCTGATATACTTCTTCACAATACTGTTCAAGGTAAGATACGCTTGCCTGACCCTCGCCTTCGGAGTCGATTATGATATTGCCTATATCTATAGCTGTATTCTGACAATCGCACAGAAGCGCATGAGCATCATCCAAATTTCCCTTTTCAAGAAATTCCTTTATGACACCGTGCGCCTCATACAGTGTTCCAAAAACCTCTATCAGATTTTGTTTAAATGCCTTTCGCATAGTCAATTCTCCTTCGGTTGTCATATCGAACAATAGAATAATACTTTTTGCAAACAAAAGCAACAAATTTAAAAGTTGAATGCGTTGCACTTTTGTACAATACAACTATATTATACAAAAAAAATAGTTATCTGTCAATATTTATAATATCGACAAAAATCACGCAAACTTTAGTGCAAATAATAACAATATGTTTCAAGAGACACACTGCATTATTATCTCTGTCCCGACACCGCTTCTATATCAGACACAAACAGATTACCCGAAATCTTCCACATGCCTTGTGGTTTGCCATGCCTGTGCATTCACGCTGCGTCACACGGAGAGCAAGCGCATTTCACAAGCCCTGTCAGCCGGGAACAAGTACCGCTTTTTCCTTGTTGCTCTGAACGTTTTCTTCCGAATCCCCTCGTACATCCAGCCATTGTAAAATGTAATAATACTGATAAAATACAAAAGCTGAACAAATGAAAATAAATGCGAGTAATTATTGAACCGCTTAGTATTGACTTTTCATATTTCTTGAGGTACAATAATCTATATCGATTTGGTTAGAGTTTTTACTGTCGTTTTTGTTCACCGTGACACATAAGAAACATGAGTGAGTCAATGGGCTGCTCTTGTATTATGGTAATGGGAACTTTAATTTTTGTTTTTTCACGAATAATGCCAAAAAATAGTGCACAGAAAGAATACCCGTCAAAATTGAAAGAGTGTTTAAGTCCTCTTGTTATAATTGCATACGGATTTTATTCGGCACAACATTCATTTTAATGTATGCAATAAAAGGTTGTACCGCTTTCCATGGCGCCGATACCTAAGGTAAGCGGATACTTTTCGTTGCAGTATTAAGTTACATATTCTTCAAAGAAAAGCTTACTAAACGCCAGCTGATCGGTATGATGTTGATCATATCAGGAACCGTGTTCACTGTAAAGATAGGAGGCATGAAATGAAAGGTATAATTCTGGCAGGCGGTAAAGGCACCCGCCTTTACCCTAACACAATAGCGGTATCAAAGCAACTGCTACCAATTTACGATAAGCCACTTATTTATTATCCTTTATCCGTCCTGTTACTGACCGGAATAAGAGAGATCCTTATTATTTCCACACCTGAGGACACACCTAATTACAAAAAGCTGCTCGGTGACGGCAGCCGCATCGGTATACATATTGAATACAGGATTCAAGATAAGCCACGTGGACTTGCCGATGCGTTTATTATTGGCGCCGATTTTATCGGCAATGATAGTGTTTGTCTTGTGTTGGGTGACAACGTGTTTTACGGACAAGGTTTTTCGGAATATCTCAAAATTGCCAAAAAACAGGTTGAACATGGCGGCGCAACCATATTCGGATATCCGGTAAAAAATCCGTGTGAATTCGGCGTGGTTGAGTTTGATGATAACAATAAGGTGATCTCTATTGAAGAAAAGCCTGCCGTACCAAAGTCGCACTACGCTGTTCCCGGTCTGTATTTCTACGACAATCAGGTTGTTAAGATTGCGGAAAATATCAAGCCATCGTCCCGTGGCGAGATCGAGATCACTTCCATCAACAATCATTATCTTGAACAAGGCTCACTTCATGTCACCTTGCTTGGACGTGGCATGTCATGGCTGGATACAGGCTCTCCAAAGGGAATGCATAAGGCAAGCGGTTTTGTAAAGACAGTCCAGGAGATGCAGGGCTTTTATATTTCCTGTATCGAGGAGGTCGCATGGAGATGCGGCTATATCACCACCGAACAGCTTCACACGCTTGGTGAAGAGCTGAAAATGACAGACTACGGAAAATACATACTCTCACTCTCGGAGGAAGCTTTATGAAGATAATCGTAACAGGCGGCGCAGGCTTCATCGGCGGAAACTTTATCCACTATATGCTAAAAGCCCATCCCGAATACAGGATCATCTGCCTCGACTGTCTTACTTATGCAGGAAACATGGAGACCCTCGCTCCTGTAATGGGCAAGCCCGACTTCCGCTTCTGCAAGGTGGATATCACAGACCGTGAGGCTGTGAACAAGGTGTTTGAGGAGGAACATCCCGACATCGTTGTGAACTTTGCCGCAGAAAGCCACGTGGACCGTTCCATCGAGGATCCCTCTGTATTTCTTAAAACGAACATCATGGGAACCCAGGTGATGATGGACGCCTGCCGCAAATACGGCATCAAGCGCTATCATCAGGTGTCCACCGACGAGGTATACGGAGATCTCCCTCTCGACAGACCCGACCTGTTCTTTACTGAAGAAACCCCCATCCACACTTCAAGCCCCTACTCTGCCTCCAAAGCAAGCGCAGATCTGCTGGTGCAGGCTTACCACAGGACCTTTGGCCTGCCTGTTACTATCTCCAGGTGCTCCAACAACTATGGTCCTTACCATTTCCCTGAAAAGCTCATTCCTCTGATGATAGCAAATGCGCTGAACGACAAGCCTCTTCCCGTTTACGGCGAGGGACTCAACGTCCGTGACTGGCTGTATGTGGAAGACCACTGCCGTGCTATCGACCTTATCATCCACAAGGGACGTGTCGGTGAGGTGTATAACATCGGCGGTCACAACGAGATGAGGAATATAGACATCGTAAAGATGATCTGCAAGGCACTAAACAAGCCCGAAAGCCTTATCACTTATGTGGCAGACCGCAAGGGTCACGATATGCGCTATGCCATTGATCCCACCAAGATACATAACGAGCTCGGTTGGCTTCCTGAAACAAAATTCGCAGACGGTATACAGAAGACCATTCAGTGGTATCTTGACAACCGTGAGTGGTGGGAGCACATCATCAACGGCGAGTATCAGGAATACTACAAGACAATGTACGGCCATAAATGACCGATCGGCATCCGGCATTATTTCTCAAAAGAATCATACAACAAATTGCTCCATGGTCTCAACAATGACCGATGGAGCAATTTTGTTACATCATTCAATGTTATTAACAACCAGATATACTGCTTGCAATCATCACTGCAACGATCTGCGGCTTGTGATATCTCAAATGATGTCAGAAGCATATACATCCTGTTCAGACCAGACTTGTCATATTTGTCCCGACTACGGAATATACTCATACAAAAAACAAAGCCTTGTACGGAGGGACATTATATGCAGATGATAGCATTTACCAAAAAGAAGGTCAAAAGGATAGCGGCGGTATCATCAATGGCAGCTGCCGCTGTGGCAGTGGGCGCACTGGCGGTGTTCACCTCAGTCGGAACTCAGGCAGCTCAGAGGATGATCCCGATATACAGTGTTGAGCGTGGCGATAACAAGATCTCGCTGACCTTTGACGTAGCATGGGAGAATTCAAATACACAGGAGCTGATAGATATACTCGAAGAATACGACGCCGAGGCGACCTTTTTCATCACAGGCGACTGGTGCGACCGTTATCCCGAGGATGTCAAGAAATTCTATGATGCAGGTCACGAGATACAGAACCACTCCGATCAGCACCCTCACGTTGAGGGAATAAACGTAAACGAACTTATAAGCGACACAAAGGAATGTTCCCGCAAGATCGAAATGATAACAGGCATTGAGCCAACCCTTTACCGTGCGCCTTACGGCGAGTATGATGACTCCCTCATCACAACTATAGAGGGCATGGGAATGAAGCCTGTGCAGTGGGACGTTGACAGCGTAGACTGGAAGGAGCCGACGCCCGAGGAGATCGCCGAAAAGGTACTCGGCGGAGTAAAATCAGGCTCAATCCTCCTGTTCCATAACGACCTCAAAAACACCACCGAAGCCCTGCCCGATATCCTGTCACAGCTTAAGAGCAAGGGCTATGAGTTCGTTAAAGTCAGTGATCTTATCTATCACGAAAATTACACCATCGACTCCAGCGGTAAACAGATTCCCGATGTTCTCAGCAGCCTTGAGCTTACCCCCGAAAATGTTGAGGATGTAATGTCGCAATATGCTGATGTTATCGCTGCTGCAGGATTTTCAGACGAACAGATAGCACAGGCCTCTCAGGCAATAAAGGATGGCGGCGCTATTCCCGATGATGTAATGGCAGTGATAAGTTCCATCGATCCCTCTGTGCTAACACAGACAAACACCGCCGGACAACAAACCCAAGAAGCAAACGATAATAAATAAAAAACGACCGCACACAGATCCCGTCCGTGTGCGGTCGCTATTATGTATCGATCATTCTGCCATCAGTCTCTTGATCTCATCTGCAAGTTCATTTGCAGCGATCTCGTGGGTCGCCTCAGTGGGATGCCAGTCCGCAGCATATCCTGTGCTGCCGTTCTGAGGCGTAAGACGCAGCGATGAGACCGCTGTGTCGCCTGTTTCTGTGGTATAAAGCTCCACTGCCTTGCATACGCCGTTCTTATAAAGGCTGTCGCCCATTACACCGAGAGCGCAGATGATGTGCGCATCAGGATTATGTTCACGAACCACCTTAAGGAACTCGGCATAACTTACAGCATAGTCCTCGATCTTCTCAGGATCGTTGCCGCAGTAGGAGGCGTCGTTAGTACCCAGATTAATAACAACAAAATCAGGGCGGAAGCTTCCGAAATTCCAATCGATGGAAGACACATTGAAAATACCGCCGTATGAGCCATAGGACTTTGCAAACTGTTCATACACAGGAGGAACGAGCTGACCCTTTACCTTTTTGCCGTTTGTCGTATATCCCGAAATTATACCGTGTCCGCTGTAAGAAACCAGGCTGTAATCAGCGTCAAGCAGCTGTGCAGCTTTATAAGCATAGGCTCTGGTAGCGTCCTCTGTTGATGTAGAGAAATGATGCTCCTTAACCTCATCGTCAACACCATATCCGCAGGTGATGGAGTCTCCGATGAACTCGATCTTGAGTTCCTTGGACCCGGTCGGCTTTACGTCTGTACCGTTGACCGTGATGTTTCTGATACCGAATGTGGACTCAGCGGCCTCAGAAAGCTTGAGTATCTTAACGGTTGTCTCCCTGGCTTCGTCAAAGGAGCATATCTCGTAGGTCTTAGCCTCTGCATCCACCTGAGCGTCAAGGGTCTTCTCGCCGTCAACATAGATAGCAAAGCGTGCCTGCTTGTCCTTGCCGTTGGAGATCATATTGTCTCCCACGATATCAACAGTCGCCGATGTGCCGGTGAATGTGAACTCAATTCCGCTTGCTGAAAGCGCAAGCCACAGTATACCTTCGTCTTCTGCTGTCCTGCCGATGAGCTTTACTGTCTCGGCAGAGGGTAAAAAGCTGAAATTAGTGTCCATAGGTGTATCACTCTCCATAGTTGTTGAACTTACTTCCGATGTGCCGCCGACAGCGCTGTCCGTATCCGCAGCACAGCCGCTTATCATCATTATCAATGCGGCAGCAGCCGATAAAACGGCTTTTTTTGTCACTTTCATTATACCTCCGTAAAATGCCATGATTTTTTGCGTACATTTTATTATACTATATCAGATTAAGATTGTCAATCAGTTTTACTACTGTCCGATATCATACAGGCGGCATTATCAGCACTTTACGCCCCTTTTTCTGTGCGTATTCCACAGTATATTTTGTACCGCCGCTCTGACCGTCGAAAACCGCCACCAATACATCACAGATATCCACCAAAGCCCTGTTGCGTCGGTGCATACAATCTGATGTGTAGGACGGGCTTATACATATAGTCTGATCGCACTGTGTCAGTATCTCCTGATAACGCCGCTTTTGCTGCACACTCCATTTATCGCACTGCTGCGGGCATGGTATCATTGCCGTAAGGCGCACATCGGGACAATGCTTTTTCAGCTCCAGCACAGCCTCCGCACACCACGTATCAACGCCAAGCGCCATGCCGCTGTAAAACTCCCGTGCGCCATCCTCCGCAAGACGGACTATATTATCTGCGATACTCCGCTTCAACTCTGTACACAAAGGATCGTCCTCGCCAAAAAACGGCAGTTTATCCGGACGATAACCCGTAAATGAAACTCGATACATATTACGCCTCCGTTCATATAATTATTTTAGCATGAACCTTATAAAATTGCAAGAGCTTTACCTCAAAAGTTCACATACCACAGTCACAAAATCACAGTTCGGCCAATGCGCTATATTTGTGAAAACTGACAACAAAAAAAGATTGGAAATGCTTCAATCCCTATTGACAAAAATCTCAGAATGAGTTATAATTATTGAAGTAAAAATGTTGCGAAAATCGGCACCTTTAAGGCGGCACTGAGAGGTCGGCAAGGTAGAGATGTTTTTCGTTCGTTCGGCATAGCTGTAACTATATCCGAAATGTGCGTAAACTGCCTGTCACCTCACGGTGGCAGGCTTTTTTGATGCAGGAATACAGAAAGGGAGTGAGCCGACCGTGTGCTGTACCAAAGGACTTGTAGTAAAAGCCGAAATACTTGACGAAAGCACGATAGCAAGGGCAGTGACCCGTATTTCGTTCGAGATACTTGAACGAAACAAGGGTACAGAGGGTCTTTGCCTGATCGGGCTTTTTTCACGTGGCGCAGTACTTGCAAAACGGATCGCCGCAAAGATCGCAGAGGTAGAGGGCAGCGAAGTTCCCGTCGGGCTTCTGGACATCACCCCGTTCCGTGACGACAAGCCCAGGACAGACGCCGAGGATAACAGCCGCATCGATTTTGACATCACCGACAAGCGTGTGGTCATCGTAGACGATGTTATTTTCACAGGCAGAACCGCTCGTGCCGCCATTGAGGGTCTTATCTCCCGTGGCAGACCGATGCTGATACAGCTTGCAGCACTGATAGACCGAGGCCACCGTGAGCTTCCTATAAGGGCGGACTACATCGGAAAGAACCTCCCCACTTCAAGCGAGGAAACGGTAAAAGTCATGGTCTCAGAGCTGGATGGCTGCGATAAGGTATTGATCTACGGCAGATCGGAATGATAAAATTTATAACAGTTTCAGTATACATGACAGCATATTTTGGAGGATGAGATGGTTTTATTTCTGAAAAACGGCTATGTTGTAGACAGCGCAAACGATTTTGAAGGTAAGGCGGATATCATAATAAAGGACGGAGAGATACACAAGATAGGAAAGCGACTCAGCTGTGCAAAGGCTGACCGTGTCATCGACTGTAAGAACTACGTCATAATACCCGGAATCTGCGATATGCACGTGCATTTCCGTGATCCCGGTCAGACCCACAAGGAGGATATAATCACAGGCAGCGAGGCTGCCGCAGCAGGCGGAGTCACAGCAGTTGCATGTATGCCTAACACCATCCCCACTGTGGATAATGCCGAGACCGTAAAATATATCATAGAAAAAGCAAAACAGGCCAAAACAAAGGTATATCCCGTAGGAAGCATCACTAAAGGTCTTTCGGGCGAGGAGCTGTGCGATTTCGAAGAGCTCCGCAAGGCAGGCTGCGTTGCGGTCTCCGACGACGGCAGACCCGTCAAGAACGCAAAGCTTATGGCAAGAGCCATGGTAAAGGCGCACTACGCAGGTCTTAAGGTCATCTCCCACTGTGAGGACCTTGATATAATCGACGGCGGCATAATAAACAGCGGAAAGGTATCCAAGGACCTCGGCGTGCCCGGTATGCACCGCCTGAGCGAGGATATAATCACATCCCGTGAGATAACACTCGCTACCGACCTTGAAATGCCTATCCACATCGCACATGTATCAACAATGACAAGCATGTCCAATATAAGGATAGCCTCCCGTTACGGCACCATGGTCACCTGCGAGACCTGCCCGCATTACTTCATGCTGACAGACGAGAAGCTCCGCACCCGTGATGCAGACTACCGTATGAACCCACCACTCAGAACGATGGATGACGTAAAAGCCATCACAGAGGGCATCTGCGACGGAACGATAGACTGTATCGTTACAGACCACGCTCCCCACTCCAAGGAGGAGAAGGAAGACTTCTTAAAAGCTCCCAACGGAGTCGTAGGCCTTGAGACCTCTCTCGCTGCAACGCTTACCGCCCTGTATCACACAGGCAAGGTTAAGCTTTCCAGAATAGTATCCCTTATGTGCATAAATCCACGCAGGATACTCTCCATCCCGGGTGGATCCCTCGGTGCAGGCGATGTTGCGGACATCTGCATATTCGACCCCAACGAGGAATGGAAGGTCGTTCCCGACCAGCTTCACTCCAAATCAAAGAACACCTGCTTCAAGGGTAAGGTGCTCAAGGGCAGAGTAAAGTTCACCATCCTTGACGGTAACATCGTCTATGAGGACGACGGAATACACAGTTAACCAAGTAATTAAAAATTTTATATATCGAAAGCGAGGAAGACATCATGTCATTTGACAGACTTATCGAAAAGATCGAGCAGACCCAGAACCCCACCGTTGCAGGCCTTGACCCCAAGCTGGACTACGTTCCCGAGTACATCAGGAAGAAGTGCTTTGAGAAGTACGGCGAGACCCTCAAGGGCGCATCCAAGGCTCTGCTGGAATACAACAAGGGACTTATCGACGCACTGTGCGACATCGTTCCCGCTGTAAAACCCCAGGCAGCTTACTATGAGATGTACGGCCCCGCAGGCATGAAGGCACTGCAGAAGACACAGGAATATGCCCGTGAAAAGGGTATGTTCGTTATCACAGACGGCAAGCGCAACGACATCGGCACAACGATGGAGGCTTACGCAACAGCACACCTTGGCAAGGTAAAGGTAGGCAGCAAGGAGTATGAGCCTTTCATAGGCGACGCTCTGACAGTAAACGGCTACCTCGGCAGCGACGGCATCAAGCCTCTGCTGAACATCTGCCGTGAGAGCGACAAGGGCATCTTCGTACTGGTAAAGACCTCCAACCCCTCCTCTGGTGAGCTTCAGGACAGAAAGATCGAGAATATGCCCATCTATGAGGTAATGGGTCACATGTGCGAGGGCTGGGGCAAGGAGCTTCCCGGCAAGTACGGCTACAGCGGCGTCGGCGCAGTTGTAGGCGCAACATATCCCGAGCAGATCGTATATCTGAGAGAGGCGCTGCCCACTACATTCTTCCTCATCCCCGGCTACGGCGCTCAGGGTGCAGGTGCAAAGGATATCGCAGCCGCATTTGACAAGAACGGCCTCGGCGGTATCGTAAACAGCTCCCGTGGAATCATGTGTGCATACCAGAAGGAAAAGTGTGATGAGCATGATTACGCACAGGCTGCACGCAGAGAAGCTATCCGCATGAGAGACGATATCATGAGCTTTGTAGGAAAGATCACTCTCAGCAAGTAACAGTCAAAAACAAAATTTAAAATAAATATAGTTCGGAGGCAATATATGATCTTAGAGAACAGCAAAAAAGCCAGCCTTGTTCTTGCCGACGGCACAGTATTCGAGGGCAAGTCCCTCGGTGCTGAGGGCAAGGTCATCGGCGAGGTGGTATTCACTACTTCCATGGTCGGCTATCAGGAGACACTTACAGACCCCGCTTACTGTGGACAGATAATCGTACAGACATTCCCGCTGATAGGCAACTACGGCGTTAACAGCGCAGACGACGCTGCTGCGTACAACGCAGCAGCAGGCTACGTTGTACGTGAGTGCTGCGAGGACCCCTCAAACTTCCGCTGCGAGGGCAAGCTTGAGGATTACCTCGTTAAGAACGGCACAGTGGGTCTCTGCGATATCGATACACGCTCCCTTACAAGAGTCATCCGTGAAAAGGGCGTTATGAACGGCGCTATCGTATGCGGCGACTTCGACAAGGAAGCACTCCTTAAGGAGATAAATGCGTTTGACGCAGGATGCGTTACCGCAAAGGTGAGTGTAAAGGAAAAGCAGAGCTTTGCCGCTGAAAACGGAAAGTACAATGTTGCAGTCCTCGACCTCGGTATGAAGAACGAGCTTAAGGATCAGCTTCTTAAGCGTGGCTGCAACGTTACCGTTATGCCATGCGGCGCAACAGCAGAGCAGGTGCTTGCTGAGTCTCCCGACGGCGTCATCATCTCGGGAGGTCCCGGCGATCCTGCCGCTGATACAGCAGCTATCGAGACCGTAAAGGCACTCATCGAGAAGAAGCTCCCCATCTATGCAGTATGCAAGGGTCATCAGGTGCTTGCTGTCGCAAACGGTGCAAAAATCACAAAGCTGAAGTACGGTCACCGTGGCGCAAGCCAGCCTGTAAAGAGCCTTGAAAACGGCAAGACCTACATCACCGCACAGAACACAGGATATGCAGTGGAGTTCGACACAATGCCCGCAGGTGCAGCGGAGCTTACCCATATAAACGGAAACGACAAAGTGTGCGAGGGTATCAGATATCTTAACATCCCCGCATTCTCAACACAGTTCAGCCCTGACACATCGGGAAGTCCTCATGATACAGGCTACCTGTACGACCGTTTTATCAAGATGATGGAGGAGAATAAGTAATATGCCGTTAAGAAGCGATATAAAGAAAGTCCTTGTAATTGGCTCCGGTCCTATCGTTATCGGACAGGCTGCCGAGTTCGACTATGCAGGCACACAGGCGTGCCGTGCACTTAAGCAGGAGGGGCTTGAGGTAGTACTCATCAACTCCAACCCCGCTACCATCATGACGGACAAGCACATGGCGGACAAGATCTATATCGAACCGCTGACACTTGACGTTGTAAAGCGTATAATCGAGATCGAAAAGCCCGACAGTGTGCTTTCCACACTGGGCGGACAGACAGGTCTTACACTTTCCATGCAGCTTGCTGAGGAGGGCTTCCTTGCAAGCCACAATGTAAAGCTGCTGGGTGCTGTTCCAGAGACCATCCATAAGGCAGAGGACAGACAGGCGTTCAAGGATACGATGGAAGAGATCAATCAGCCCTGTATCCCCTCCAAGGTCGTTGAGACCGTAGAGGACGCTATGGAGTTCGCTACCGTTATCGACTATCCCGTTATCGTTCGTCCCGCATTCACACTGGGCGGTACAGGCGGCGGTATCGCATACACCCCCGATGAGCTCCATGAGATCGCAACCAACGGTCTGCGCCTCTCCCCCATCACACAGATACTGGTAGAGAAGTGCATCAGCGGCTGGAAGGAGATCGAATTTGAGGTCATCCGTGACAGCAAGAACAACGTTATCACCGTATGCTCCATGGAGAACATGGACCCCGTAGGCGTACACACAGGCGACAGTATCGTAGTTGCTCCCGCAGTTACACTTACCCCCAAGGAGTACGGTATGCTCCGCTCCGCAGCGCTCAACATCGTACAGGCGCTCGGCGTAGAGGGCGGCTGCAACTGTCAATTCGCACTCAAGCCCGACAGCTTCGAGTACGCTGTTATCGAGGTAAACCCCAGAGTTTCCCGTTCCTCTGCGCTGGCTTCCAAGGCAACAGGTTATCCCATCGCCAAGGTTGCAACAAAGATCGCTATCGGCTACTCCCTCGACGAGATCGTAAATCAGGTTACAGGCAACACCTACGCCTGCTTTGAGCCTACCATCGACTACATGGTAGTTAAGTTCCCCAAGTGGCCCTTTGATAAGTTCGTATACGCAAAGAAGACCCTCGGTACACAGATGAAGGCTACCGGTGAGGTAATGGCTATCGCTCCCAGCTTTGAGGGCGGCATGATGAAGGCTGTCCGCTCCATCGAGCTTGGCATGGACACTCTCACCAAGAAGGCATTCCTTGAGCTTTCCGACGAGGAAATTGAGAAGAAGCTGTACGACGTTGACGTTGACCGCTGCTTCTGCATCTTCGAGGCACTCAAGAGAGGCATCTCCATCGACCGCATCCACGAGATCACAATGGTGGACAAATGGTTCATCAGCAAGCTGAATAACCTCGTCAAGCTTGAAGCATGGCTTGCAGAGGGCGAGCTTACTCAGGAGAAGTACGAAACAGCCAAGAAGTACTGCTACCTTGACAGCACTATCGAGCGCATCTCCGGTCAGAAGATCAAGGAGCGCAAACTTGCAGTATACAAGATGGTAGACACCTGCGCTGCTGAGTTCTCCGCTGCAACTCCCTACTTCTACAACACCTTTGACGAGGAGAATGAGGCTAAGGAGTTCATTGAAACACATCCCACAGACAAGAAAAAGATCATCGTATTCGGTTCGGGCCCCATCCGTATCGGACAGGGTATCGAGTTCGACTACTGCTCCGTTCACTGTGTATGGTCCCTTAAGGAAGAGGGCTGCGAGGCTATCATCTGCAACAACAACCCCGAGACCGTTTCTACCGACTTCGACACAGGCGACAGACTTTACTTCGACCCGCTGACCCGTGAGGACGTTGAGGCGCTTATCGCAACCGAGAAGCCCTACGGCGTTGTTGTACAGTTCGGCGGTCAGACAGCTATCAAGCTCATCAAGCATCTGACAGACCTCGGCGTAAGGATCCTCGGCACGTCCGCTGCGGACGTTGACGCAGCAGAGGACAGAGAGCTGTTCGACGAGCTGCTTGAAAAGTGCGGCATCCCCAGACCTCAGGGCTCCACTGTTTTCACAACGGAAGAGGCGCTCAAGGTCGCAAACCAGCTTGGTTATCCCGTACTGCTGAGACCTTCCTACGTTCTCGGCGGTCAGAATATGATAATCGCTCACTGCGACAACGATGTTCAGGAGTATATGACCATCATCACCGCAACAGAGCTTGAGAACCCCGTGCTTATCGACAAATATATGATGGGTACAGAGGTAGAGGTAGACGCTATCTGCGACGGCGAGGATTTCCTTATCCCCGGCATCATGGAGCACGTTGAGCGTGCAGGTGTCCACTCCGGCGACTCCATCTCGGTATATCCCTGCCAGACCCTCACTCCCCACATCAAGCGTGTCATCATCGACTACACAGAGAAGCTTGCAAAGGCGCTCCACGTTATCGGTCTTGTAAATATCCAGTACGTTGTATACAACCACGAAGTATACGTTATCGAGGTAAACCCCAGATCCTCCAGAACAGTTCCTTATATCAGCAAGGTTACAGGTGTTCCCATGGTAGACCTCGCTACAAAGATACTGCTGGGCAAGAAGCTCAAGGACATGGGCTATCAGAGCGGTCTTTACCCCTCTGCGGATTATATCGCAGTAAAGGTTCCCGTATTCAGCTTCGAGAAGCTGCATGACGTGGACAACCAGCTCGGCCCCGAGATGAAGTCCACAGGCGAGTGTCTCGGTATCGCAAAGACCTTCGGCGAGGCACTGCTCAAGGGTCTTACAGCCGCAGGCTACAAGATGTACGACAAGGGCGGTGTGCTTATCTCCGTGCGTGACAGCGACAAGAATGAGGTTATCGAGATAGCAAGCCGCTTTGAGGCTCTTGGCTTCGATATCTACGCAACAGGCGGTACAGCTTCTATACTCAACCGCAACATGATCGCAACCAACCACGCTTACCGCATCGGCAAGGGCGATCCCGACGTTATCTCCCTGCTTGAAAGCGGCAAGATCAACTACGTTATCTCCACATCCGAGACGGGCAGACAGCCCTCCCGTGACAGCGTTAAGATGCGCCGTAAGGCTGTTGAGCGTTCTATTGCCTGCCTTACCTCCATCGACACCGCAAACGCACTGCTTGAGTGCCTTGAGATGCACAAGAGTGTGGATGATGTTGAGATGGTCGACATCACAAAAATCTGATACGGCTGGCGTTAAGGAGGCATCTGCTTCGTCAACCGCCGACCGACAGGCACAAAGCCTAGTCGGTTGGCAGTTTCCTTGCATCTACCACCTTTCCGCCACCCTTTAAGCACAGACCAATCACATATCTGCGAGTACATTTCTTGCATCTGTGTGCTTCTCACTTGTCTGAGGGTGGATCTTTAGCATACACTAAGAACTCTGCCATCCTGCCACCCTTAGAGCGTAATTTCTATTCAAATTGTACGACAGTACGAACTACAACCCAACGGCGGGACTGGCTCTCGCCGTTTTCGGGTATATGACCCCTGTTCTGTGAAAGGAAAACAAATGAAGATCGGCAAATATCCCGTAAAGCACACATATAAGGTATCCCGTCTGGTTGCGGATGTTCTTTCGCTGGGACTTGTGGTGCTGATAGTATCGTCAACGATAAGCTTCTTTCAGCGCTACGATGATTTCTACAGCCTTATCGACACCTCAAACCCCGAAGTGCTGGCCACACTGACAGCGAACGACCCCAACTATCAGTGGAAGCAGTGGCTTGCCTTGATATTCCCAGTGCTTGCAGTGGGAATACTTACGGCATACATAGTGCTGGTGCTTAAGAGCCATAAATTCAGCCGCTATGCAGTCACAAAACGCAACGCTCAAGACTGCTACGATGCACTCGCTTTCTGCGCCTCACTGTGTAAGATACCTGCACTTGTTATCGTATTTGACATCATGTGTATCGCCCAGGACAAGCTGCTGCCGCAGTACGGTTTTTCGTGGTTCAGCTGGTCGGTGATACTGTATGCGCTGCTGATAGCTATTCTTATCCGCTACACCTCCCACAGAATAGCCACCATAACCGCAAAGCCCGAAAAGGCCGAAAGCAACGCCATCAAGGTAAAGGCTGTTGCGGTATCCGAGAAAAAAGATACGGCGAGCAAGGACAACGCTCCCGAAAACGATAAAAACACCAAGGAGGACTTATGAGTTATTTCTGCGACAAGTACCCCGTAATTGAGAAAAAAGCCCTCGCAGGAGGGATATTCTCCATCACTGTTAAGTGTCCCGATGCAGCAAACGCAGCAGAGGTGGGACAATTCGCCAACATTCTGGCAGACGGCTACACTCTGCGCCGCCCCATCTCAATATGCGAGATAGACAAGGATCAGGGCACGCTGCGCTTCGTGTTTGAAGTCCGTGGCAAGGGCACAGAGGTCATCTCCCATGCAAACGTGGGTGATAATCTGGATGTTCTCGGCCCGCTCGGCAACGGCTTCAAGGTGCCCGAGGGCAAGAAAGTGATCGTTGTCGGAGGCGGCATCGGCGTTCCTCCGCTGCTGGGCATCGCCAAGCAGTGCGGTGCTGACTGCACAGCCATCCTCGGCTTCAGAAGCTATGACAAGGTAATACTCGACAAGGAGTTCGCAGCTTATGGTGCAAACACCATCGTCTGCACCGACGACGGAAGCGTAGGCTATCACGGTGTTGTGACAACTCCTCTCACAGAGGAGCTTGCAAAGGGCAACGTTGACCTTGTATGCGCCTGCGGTCCCGAGCCTATGATAAAGGCTGTTGTAAAGGAGTGCGAGGACAACAACATCCCCTGCCGTGTTTCTCTCGAGCAGCGTATGGGCTGCGGCGTAGGCGCCTGCGTCGTATGCAGCTGCATGACAGTAAGAAACGGCAAGGAGTATTATTCCAGAGTCTGCAAGGACGGACCTGTATTTGACGCTAAGGAGGTAAGATTCGATGGCTGATCTTTCTGTAAAAATCGCAGGCGTTGATTTCAAGAACCCTGTAATAATGGCTTCGGGCGCTTACGGCAACGGCGAGTGCTACACCGACCTCTACCCTATCTCCGAGCTTGGCGGTATCTCTTGCAAAGGCATGACTATCGAGCCTAAGATGGGCAACATCCCTCCCAGAATTGCCGAGACGCCCTCGGGCATCCTTAACTCCGTGGGGCTTCAGAATATCGGCGTGCGTGGCTTTGTTGACTATTACCTCGATACCCTCAAGGAAGAAGGCAAGGGTACTGTAATAATCGCAAACGTTGCAGGTGCAACTCTCGATGACTACATCGCTGCTGCCGAGATACTGGAAAGCAGCAACGTTGATATGATAGAGCTTAACATCTCCTGTCCCAACGTAAAGGCAGGCGGTGCTACATGGGGCGTTACCACCGAGGGCGCAGCAGCCGTTACAAAGGCTGTGAGAAACGCAACAAAGAAGCCGCTTATCGTGAAGCTGACCCCTAACGTAACAAGCATCGCAGACATCGCAAAGGCAGTCGAGGCAGAGGGTGCCGACTCCATCAGCGTTATCAACACTCTCCTCGGCATGAGAATAGACATCCGCAACCGCAGACCTATCCTCCACAACAACGTAGGCGGTCTGTCCGGCCCTGCTATATTCCCCGTGGCTGTACGCTGCGTATGGCAGTGCTTCAACGCTGTAAAGATCCCGATAATCGGTATGGGCGGTATCTCCACATGGGAGGACGCTGTTGAAATGATGCTGGCAGGCGCTTCCGCCATCCAGATGGGGACAGCGATATTCACCGATCCCTACGCTCCCCTCAAGGTTACAGAGGGTCTTGCGAAGTATATGGACGACAACGGTATCAAGAGCCTTAGCGAAATAGTTGGACAAGTTAAACCGTGGTAATACTTCATGCTTCCTAAAGCAAAAACTCAACGGCAGGCACACAGCCTTGCCGTTGAGCCTTTTCTGGGCTACAAACATAACAAGCAATAAAATCATCCTGTACAGGGAGGACATATATGAAAATAATGGCAGTAGACTACGGCGATACACGCACGGGACTTGCAATGTGCGACAAGAGCGAGATACTCGCCTCGCCGCTTAAGATAATCACCATGAAGGACTTTGACCGCTGCATTGAGATGGTAGCGGAGGAAGTAAAGCTGAACAAGGCTGAAATGGTGATCGTGGGCAATCCCATCAACATGAACGGCACCTACGGTCCACGAAGCGAAAAGTGCAATCTCTTTGCCGAGAAGCTACGTGAGCTTGTGGATGTTGAAGTTAAGATGTGGGACGAGCGCAGCTCCACCGTTTCCGCTATCGGCATTATGAACGAGAACAACAAGCGCGGCAAAAAGCGCAAGGAGACCCTCGACGCAGTGGCGGCAGCGATCATTCTCGAAAGCTACCTCGCTTTTCGCAAAAATCACCCCGACGAATAAAAAAACAACTAAAGCTCCGCTTTGCAATAAAGCGGAGCTTCAGCTTTATAATCAAAACCGTCCCGAATATCTATCGGGACGGTCATCTTGTTATTATGCCGTATGTATCAGAAATCGATATCGTTTACAGCGGAGTTTGCAAGCTGAAGCTCCTTCTTGGGAACCCTCTTAAGAGGAGAGTAAACAAACTTCTTGCAGGAGTCGTAGGTTTTTACAGGACCAAACTTAGAGCACATGATCTTGTCGCCCTCACCTGCTGTACCAAGCTCGCAGTATTTGCAGGACGGCTTAATATTATTGCCGAACAGCTTCTTCTTAGCCATAAATATTACCTCCATCCGACGGATAGCATATCCGCACTGAAATAAAATCTACTTTTATAAATACATTATATCACAACAGTTTGAAAATGTCTACTTTTTTATAAAACAATTTTGTTCTTTTCTTTTGTTTAATTTGACGAAACTGCGGATTGTCCCTCTATGATATCCACTGTATAGGCATAGTCAGGAAACTCACTGCGTATGCGCTGAGCCGCTTTGCGGCAGAAGTCGCTGCGAAGCTCGGGCTTATCTCTCATAACCTGCTTTGCGCCCCACAGATGAGTGACATCATCCTGCGGAAAGAACAAATGATCCTTGTCAAGCAGCGTCTTTACAGGGGTTCCTGTGTATTCGGCACACATAGCCGCCATACGCTGCTCAGCAAACACCATATAGCACAGCCTGTCATCACAGGGTACGGATGATTTCATAAAAGCTATCGCTTGAGAAGTATAAAACTCCTTGAAATCATTGTCGGGAAGATACAGAAATGCTGTATTCAGCGGAAGTATGCTCTCATCAAATGGTGGCAGAATGTGATCCTTAAGACGAAAGTAGGAAACAGGAGGATAAATATCGGGATATATCTCCTCCCTATGCGCCGCTACAAGCTCCTTTCCAAGAGGA
Source organism: Oscillospiraceae bacterium (assembly GCA_017461565.1). Taxonomy (GTDB): domain Bacteria; phylum Bacillota; class Clostridia; order Oscillospirales; family Ruminococcaceae; genus CAG-115. The sequence continues at coordinate 34,472 of JAFTXQ010000016.1, read as the reverse complement.
AGCTCGTTCCATATTATCATATCGGTGTCGATCATAGCGCAGGGTGCCTCTGCCTCACGCAAAGCGAAAAGCTTGCCGCCTGCCCAGAACATCTGCGGGTCGATCCCCTCAAGATCATCGGGAATACAGATGCGCACCTCATTCCAGATGTCGCAAAGTCCGATCCTGTTATAATACTCCGCACCTGCGGTATCGGTATAAAGCGAAATATCACCGTTATGCTTCCTCCAGCTTAACGCAGAAAGCACGGTGCAGTAAAGGTCGAAATCCTCCTGAAAAAAAGCTCCGCTTTTCTTTGCAAAAAACGGAGCGGTGGAAATTATATGAATAGCGTTCATAAATACCTCATATCAGATGTATGCCATAGCCGAATCGATTTAACGGACACATACCGAGAGTGCGGTACATTATCTCGTCGTACTCGTCCGAGGAGATGCAGCGGAAACTGCCGCCTGACATAGGAACCCCTCTGTAAGAGCCGAACAATAAAGCCTCGCCCGAAGCAAAAGGACCGCCAAAGCGGAAGGAGCCTTTCCCATAGGGATACGATCCGTAGCCGAAAGAACCATAATTAAATGAGCCATAATCGAAAGAGCCGAAACGATATAAGCCGAAATTATACGCATAAGACCCGCCGAAGCTTGTCATACCATAGCGGAACGAGCCTTTTCTGAAAGAGCCCAAGTACCATTCCCACTCCCACTGCCACGCATTGGAGAAGCTGCCACGATTGAATGAGCTGAGAGAATAGCTACCATAGCCGAAAGAACCGTTTGCCGCCGTTATGCCAAAACCAAAGCTGCCGAAAGAAAAGCTTCCCGAAAAAGAACTTGTTGAAGCAAAGCTTCCTGTTACAGAGGGCTGAGGTGCTGCATTGCTTCTGAAGCGCTCCACCGCCGCAACAACGTTTTCATCCGTCCTGTGGACAGGCACATCGCACTTCTTTTCCAGAAAAATACCGCTCAGACGGTCATTAAGGCATGGCTCATCGGGGAGCACGTTGGAAAGCTCCCTCGCAAGCTCTTCTCCCCCGTGGGAAGAAAGCCATTTTATCAGGCTACCCCCGAGGAAATATCCACGGATAGCAGCTATGTCGAAGTTATCGGCGATCTCATCTGCCGAATAGATCTTCTTTTTGTTAAGCCATAAAGCACAATCCATCCGCTTCCTCCAATAAAAATGCACAATTATCTTTTATAGTATACCATATCTTTTAATAAATTTCAACAAGTTTACAATAACAAAAATCGCCACATATCAAGATTTGTGCAAAAAGCACAATCAGATATGTTAAAAATCACATATAAAAGTTTCGTGAAAGCGGTCGCTTCATCTTAAAAAAGTATTGAACAAATACGTTTTTTATGGTAAAATGACTATATATGCACGATCCGTCAGCGGACGGGTTTTACAAATACGAAAGGAACTGATATCATGACAGCTTTCACCACAGCGGATATACTTTTGCCGAAGCTTTCAGAAGAGGAAATGACAAAGTGGGCGGTCGTTGCCTGCGACCAGTACACAAGCGAGCCTCAGTACTGGGAAAAAACAGCGGAGATCGCTGGGAGCAGCCCCTCGGCACTCAAGCTCATCCTGCCCGAGGTCTATCTCGAATCCCCCGACGCTAAACAGCGCATCGCTGACATCAACGAACAGATGCGCAAATACCTCAGCGAAGCCATTTTCAACGAGTATAAGGATTCTCTCATCCTCACCGTCCGCACACAGGCTGACGGCAAGGTACGCACAGGTCTTGTCGGCGCTATCGACCTTGAGATGTATGATTATACCAAAGGAAGCACCTCGCAGGTACGTGCTACCGAAGCGACCGTTGCCTCCCGTATCCCTCCCAGAATGGAGATACGCCGTGACGCAGAGCTGGAGCTTCCCCATATCATGATACTTATTGACGATGTGAAAAAGACGGTTATCGAGCCGCTTGAAGCACGTCTTGATACACTCACAAAGCTGTATGATTTTGAACTTATGCAGAACGGCGGGCACCTCGCAGGTTATCTTGTTAACGGCGATGACGCAAAGGCTGTTTTTGCTGCACTGGATGTTCTTGCTGACAAGGCGGATTTCAACAATCGCTACGGACTCAGCGGACAGGAGGTGCTGCTGTATGCTATGGGCGACGGCAACCACTCCCTCGCCACCGCAAAGGCGTGCTACGAGGAGAAAAAGGCAGCAAACTCTCCCGAAGCTGCGCTTGCACGCTATGCTCTTGCAGAGGTAGTTAACCTGCACAGCGAAGCTCTTGAATTCGAGGCTATTCACCGTGTTATAGTTGATGTTGATACGGATAAGCTGATGGCAGAAATGAACGAAGCACTCGGTCTCGTAAAGGGCACAGAGGGTCAGAGCTTTGTGGTCGTACTTAACGGCACAGAGGAAAGCTACGCTGTAACAAAGCCCACCGCAAACCTCACCGTAGGCAGCCTGCAGAATTTCCTTGACGGCTATCTTGCACAGAATAAGGGTGCTATCGACTACATCCATGGCGACGATGTTGTAAGATCCCTGTGCGAAGCTGACAACAGCATTGGTTTCCTGCTGCCCTCTATGACAAAGGCAGAGCTCTTCCCCACTGTTATCAAAGACGGCGCCCTGCCGAGAAAGACCTTCTCAATGGGCCATGCTCATGACAAGAGATTCTACTGCGAGGCGAGAAAGATACGCTGACGCGAGCTTTTCACGTTCTTGGAACGAATAATATAAATAAACATCACCCAAAGATCGGTAAAAACTGCGAGGTAACGACATGAATTTAGTAAAGCTTGAACAGATAACCGATATGCTGCAAAAGCAGATCGAATGGGGGCTTGTAAAGGGCAATGCCGCATACGTCCTCAAAAACGGACATCCAATCTATAAGGCTTGCTGCGGAATGGCAGACGAGGCACGTGGTATAAAATGGACAGAGGACACCATCGTACGCCTTTATTCCATGACAAAACCCATAACCGCTGCCGCTGCTATGATACTCTTTGACAGAGGACAGCTTGATCTGCAGGATAAGGTGGCTGACTACATTCCGGGGTTCAAGGATCAGAAGGTCTGGACAGAGGACGGACTTGTCCCTGTGCAGAAGCCTGTTACCATAAAAAATCTGCTGGATATGACTTCCGGGCTGTGCTATCCCGACGGATGGTTCCCCGCAGGCGCTGAAATGCAGAAGCTGTACGACCGCCTGGACGCTGAATATAAGGCAGGCAACCCCTCCGATACCCTTACCTATGCCAACCTCATCGGTCAGCAGCCGTTGGCATTCCAGCCCGGCGAAAAATGGATGTACGGCACAAGTGCGGATATCCTCGGCGCAGTGATAGAAGTCGTATCAGGCAAGAAGTTCGGCGACTTCCTAAAGGATGAGCTTTTCGAGCCGCTTGGAATGGTTGACACCGACTTCTATGTTCCCGAGGAAAAGCTTTGCCGCTTTGCGGAGAACTATGAGCCTAAAGAGGACGGCTCCCTCGTCCCCTGCCTGTGGCAGCATCTTGGACTTACATATCTCTGCCGCAAAATGCCGGAGTTCCAGTCGGGCGGCGCAGGACTCTGCTCAACAATGAACGACTATGCGGCATTTGCTACCATGCTTCTCAACAAGGGAACGTACCACGGCAGACGCATCCTCAGCGAAAACGCAGTGAGATATCTCACCTCTCCCCAGCTTACAGACAAGCAGCAGAGCGAGCTTACATGGGACAGCATGATAGGCTACAATTACGGTAACCTTATGCGTATATGCAAGGACGAACGTGACGGCGCAGGTATAAGCTGCTTTAAGGGCGAATACGGATGGGACGGATGGCTTGGCTGCTTCTTCGCAAACGATCCTCAGAACGGTTATACATTCCTGTACTTCATACAGCGCTGCGGCGGTCTTGGCCAGCGTCCCATCCGCATGATCAAGCAGATAGTATATGGCGCAGAAAACTGATACAACAGAAAGGAAAACACGATGAAAAAGATTATATCCGCCTTGCTTGCGGCGTCAATGATACTTACAATGGCAGGTTGCGGTGGTGATACAAGCTCCGCATCCGACAGCACAAATACATCAACAGCCGAAGCAAACACAAGTGGTACCTCCTCTGACAGCAGCGAAGCTCCCGAAACGAGCGAGCCTCTCTCAAACCCTGTTGCACTGGATGAGGACGGCAACATCGACATGGCAAAGGCTCTCGCCTACGAAACAGACATTGAGGCTTTAAAAGCAGCACTGGCAGCTAAAGAAGTAGATCCGAACGATACGGTATCCGCCAACTCCAACGAAAAAACCACAGCGGTCTTTGAATATCTCAGAAGCATATACGGCAAGCAGATACTCACCTGTCAGCAGATGATGGACAGCGACTCATACGAGGATATCGTGTACTACAACGCAACAGGTGATATGCCCGCAATGAAAGGCTTTGACTTCATATTCTGCACCGGAAGCTATATAAACCACGAAATGATCGACGAGGCTATCAGATGGCATGACGAAAGCGGCGGACTTGTCACATTCACATGGCACTGGAATGTTCCCATAGATGTAGACGATCCCTCTAAAGGTTATGCTTTCTATCAGGATGAGATACAGAACTGGGATCAGGTCAATGCAGTTACGCCGGGCACCAAGGAGTATGAGCAGGTCATCCACGATATAGACACCATCGCAATGCACCTCCAGCGCCTTGAGGAGGCAGGCGTCACCGTTATGTTCCGCCCCCTTCACGAGGCAAGCGGCGCATGGTTCTGGTGGGGTCTCCAGGGTAAGAAAAGCGCCGAGAACGAAGTTTTCCAGAAGCTGTGGTACATGATCTTCGATCGCATCGAAAACTATCACAAGCTTACAAATGTAATATGGATATGGAACGGTCAGTCTCAGTTCTGCACAGTCAGCGCTAACACATACGATATCGCAGGCGTTGACTACTACGCAAGCACTGAAGATCATTCTGCGCTTAACGGACAATACAAACATCTTGACGGCCTGAGCGCTGAGGACGAAGGCAAAATGCTGGCACTGACCGAGTGCGGATACCTCCCCGACCCTGCCGACTGCGTAGCAACAGACACGATGTGGCTTTACTACATGATCTGGAACGGCGACTTCGTATTTGAAGCAAACGCCAGCGGAAAGGCTAAGACCAGCCTTGACGGTACGCCCTCTCCAAACACTGAACGTATGACCAACGAAATGCTTGTAGAACACTACGCTCACGAGGCGCTTATCACCTACAAGGATCTTCCTTCAAAGTTCACTGATGGCAAGGGCTTCCCTCAGAGGATCAAAAACTGGGAATATTTCAAGATGGATTGACATAACATATTAATTATCAGGAGTTATTATGCAGCTTAATTCAATCAACAAATCCAGCGTTGTACTGCCTCAGGACATCAACACCGAGTGTCTCATCGACAATAAGATCTGTGGATGCTGTTCCGGTAAGGATTTCACCAAATTGACCACATTATACGAAAAACCGCTTATCAATTATATTCGTTGCAATACCTGTGATGCGGTCACATTCGATCGTGTTTATTCTGACGAAACTATTGATTCGTTATATGACCCTGAAAATTATTATGATGACTATAATTCAAAAGGCAATTCCAATATAACATTTTACGGGGCAGAAAGAATAGGCAAGCATATCATAAAGCTATGCGGAAATAGCTTACCTGGCACAAACAAGGAAAAGATCTCTATTCTGGATTTTGGTGGTGGCTCAGGCGAGATCGCATACGCAACTGCAAAAGAGCTTTTAAAAAAGAATAAATACAGTGAAATTGAGATACTTGTTGTAGATTATGAGCAAAAGCTCTACTGCTCAGATGATGAGACAATAAAATTATCACAGACATTCCCGTTATTCTCGATTTCAGACAGAACTTTTGACCTGGTGATCGCAAGCGCTGTTATAGAACATCTTCCCAATGTAGGGGAGATCATGAGAAAATTGTTCGAATTGACTGCTAAAAACGGTATTCTTTATTTCAGGACACCTTATGTTTTCCCATTATTTAATGCTCTCAAACGCTTAAGGATACATCTTAATACAGGGTTCCCGGCACATATATGGGATCTCGGGAAAAGCTGGTGGGATGATGCTCCTGCTCATGTGGGGTATAAAAACGGAGATATCAAGGTAATAAGATCAAAGCCTGCGATAGTTGAAAAAAGCTTCCGCTCGGCACCTGTCGGTGCGCTGATCTCGCACCTAATGAAATCTGTCTGGTACATATTCCGCAAATGGCCGTTTGTCGGAGGATGGGAAGCTTTATTAAAGAAAGAATAATATTACATACGAAAAAACCACCGCTATAAACGGTGGTCTGAGACCGTGGAAAAGTCCGGCTTAAGGCCGGGCTTTTTATTTTTAGCAAAATACGCCGAACCAATAATACCTTTGAAATGCAGGTTCATATAATACCCAACAGTATTTTCAGAAACATTATACGAAATCAACGCTATAAGATTCATCTGCCGTTTCTCTCATCAGAAAGCTCCAGGATATAGTCGGCAGTAGTATTATACATTCTTGCAAGGGCAATAAGAATATCGGTCGGGATGTCCCGAAGCCCCAGCTCATAATTGCTATACGCCTGCTGCGAGCAGCAAAGCTTCTGTGCGACCTGCTTTTGTGTCAGATCGCTGTCCTCTCTAAGATCCCTTATCCTTCTGTACATACCATCACCTCCGACCGATTTCTGTGATGATATTATCTCACACAACAATTTGTAGTATTGACAAATACAACAAAATGTTGTATACTAAATGATAGCACACCGACTTATGTCGTGCTAATTCACAAGGAGGATAAACAAAGATGGATAAAACAAAAAAGATATTGACCTTAGGGCTTACCGCAATATTAGCCTTGAGCGGATGTACAACAACAGGAAACTTTTCTTCGGAAGAATGGCAGTTAGTAAGAGAGCATGAAAACTCCAAGCTCAGCGATACCGAACTATGGAAAAAATACAGAGGCAGCTACAATCAATATGATAATATGTCGGACGATGAATTCTGGAATGCAGTATTTATGGAAGAAATCTATCCCGAAGCACTACAAGCGGCAGTAAACAAAGCCAATTCAACAGCAAGCACCGCAAAACACACCATCAGCTATACACTTGTAGAGTTGGATGTGTATGGACTGGGCATGAAAAGATCAGAGTCTTACACTCAGGTACTGGACATTATTGCTGAAAACGGAAAGTGGTCCTGCAACGCTGTAAATTCTGATAACTTTTTAGATGGCTTTACCGATTCACTGAAATGGGGAGAACCCGGCAGTGCCGACTCATCCACCGAAAAAGAAAGTATCACTAATGCCGAAAGCCTGATATGCCTTTATTTGTCACAAGATTTTCCCGATATTGAAAATGCTTCTTTCAAAGCATATTTATGTGGTGGAGAATGTACTTCCGTAATTTTCATCGAAGATATGACATCTACGATAAAGTACGGCGAAGGCTGTCCAGATGTTGAGGAGGATGGAACTTTTATTCCAACCTATGAATGGGATGGAGAAATAGCAGGTATAAACGCCAACGGCACTATAATAGGTACAGCACCGACACTATAAATAAAACATAAAGATCCCCTCGGAAATCCGAGGGGATCGGTTTTTATAAGGTTAATATCACTTACCCAGTGCAGCCTTTGCAGTAGCCACGATATTGTCAGCACAAAGACCGAACTCCTTGAGCAGGTCAACTGCGGGACCGCTGTGACCGTAGGTGTCCTTTACGCCAATCTTGATAACGGGAACGGGGCACTCCTCGGTAACAACCTCTGCAACAGCAGCGCCGAGACCGCCGATAACACTGTGCTCCTCAACTGTGATGATCTTGCCTGTTTCCTTGGCAGCCTTGATGATGATATCACGGTCGATGGGCTTGATGGTGTGGATGTTGATGATGCGTGCATCGATACCCTGCTCAGCAAGAGCCTTGCCTGCCTCGATAGCCTCTGCAACCATAAGACCCGTTGCGATGATGGTGATATCCTTGCCGTCCTTTAACTGAACGCCCTTGCCTACCTCGAACTTGTAGGTTGCAGCGTCGTTGAAGATAGGAGCAGCAAGTCTGCCGAATCTCATGTATGTGGGACCAACATAGTCAGCCATAGCCAGTACAGCAGCCTTAGCCTCAACATCGTCAGCAGGATTGATAACAGTCATGCCGGGGATAGCTCTCATAAGTGCTATATCCTCGTTGCACTGGTGGGAAGCACCATCCTCACCAACGGAGATACCCGCATGTGTTGCGCCGATCTTAACATTGAGGTGGGGATAACCGATGCTGTTTCTTACGATCTCAAAAGCTCTGCCTGCTGCGAACATCGCAAAGGAGCTTGCGAATACCAGCTTGCCTGTTGTAGCGATACCTGCGGCAACGCCCATCATATTAGCCTCTGCAATACCGCAGTCGAAGAAGCGGTCGGGATATGCAGCCTTGAAGGTTCCTGTTTTTGTTGCGGCAGCAAGGTCAGCGTCCAGAACAACGAGGTCAGGGCGCTTCTCAGCGAGCATTACAAGAGCTTCGCCGTAGCTGTCACGGGTTGCTTTCTTTTCCATAATCTATGATTTCCTTTCGGTGTTATTAAAATTTATGGCCGATCATCAGGCCTCGAGCTCTGCGAGGTGAGCATTCAGCTCTTCCATAGCCTTAGCGTACTCCTCAGCATTGGGAGCCTTGCCGTGCCATCCGCACTGGTTTTCCATAAAGGAAACGCCCTTGCCCTTTGTGGAACGCTGGATGATAACTGTGGGCTTGTTGAGAACTGTTTCAGCCTCGTTGAATGCCTTTTCGATCTCGTCGAAATCGTGGCCGTTGATAACGATAACGTGCCAGCCGAAAGCAGCGAACTTCTCATCGATGGGATAGGGACTCATAACGTCGCCGATCTTACCGTCGATCTGGAGACCGTTGTTGTCTACGACAGCAACGAGGTTATCAAGCTGATAGTGAGCTGCGAACATAGCAGCCTCCCAGACCTGACCCTCCTGGATCTCGCCGTCGCCGAGAACAGCATAAACCTTGTAGGTGTCGTTGGAGATCTTGCCGGAAAGTGCCATACCGCAGGCAGCGGAGATACCCTGACCGAGGGAGCCTGTGCTCATATCAACGCCGGGAACCTTGCCTCTTACGGGGTGGCCCTGAAGTCTGGAGTCAATCTTACGCAGAGTTTTAAGCTCCTCCACGGGGAAAAATCCTCTGTGCGCAAGACAAGCATAAAGTGCGGGAGCTGTATGTCCCTTTGAAAGCACCAGTCTGTCACGGTCTGCCATTTCGGGGTTAGCGGGGTCAACGTTCATTCTGTTGTTGTACAGATATGTCAGAGTGTCAGCTACAGAGAGCGAGCCGCCGGGATGTCCCGCCTTAGCGTTGTAAACGCCCTCGATCACGCCCATTCTGACCTTTGTTGCAGCTATTTCAAGCTGCTTTTTCAGCTGTTCGTCCATGTTTAGTCCTCCTGTGTTTTAAAATCGGTGATCCGATATTAATTTCCTTAATTATTATACCGTGTATTCTCAAATTAGTCAATATCAATACTGTACAAGATTATCGCATATTGACGGCATCTATTTATCACAGAGATATCCCACTCCGCACTCGTATCCGCCGTCAGAGAAAAACGGGTCAACGCCCCATGCTGCGGCGATCTTCATTACCTCGTCCTCACCCGGGATGATGCTGTTCTCCCAGTCGTCCTCGTTGCTCTGAACAAGTCCGTCGAAGTAAAGCTCAGCCTCCTCCGTGGTAAGTGAGCACTTGTTCATATATACTCCGTCGCACCAGCCGTAGGCACGTATCAGCCTGCCAAGCGAAAACTTAGCCCATACATGGAACTCCGCAACACGGTGCGTCGCAAAGCACTGCACCTCACGGAAGCCTTTTGCTATCTCGGCAAGCTTAAGAAGCTCCTTCTCCGCATCTGCGCCGTCAAATATATCATAGCCGACAACCATCACATATCCCTTAACGACAGGCGAAACGAATATCCTGTTTCCGCACTCGGAAAGACCGCTCTGCCAGTTTGCGGGAACTGCGTTTTTCAGTCCGAGCTTTCCGATGACCTCCTCGGGAGTTGCACCCTTTATGCACATCCATGTGGATTTGTAGCCTATCGGCTGCGGCATATCGGGAAAGGCGTCAGGCATGACCTTTACCTTGTCGGTATTGCCGACTGCTGCCGCCTGCACAGGCTGTGTACTCACAACCGCTTTCTTTTTGTCCTTTCGGAAGCTGAGTATCAGATCGATCATCGCCGCACCAAACCAGACAGCCGCCCACAGATAATTCTGAGGCTCGCTTCGGGTAACGGCTAGCAGATAATAAGCTATACCGAGAAATATCTTGATACCAAGCAAAAACCATCTGTTCGTAAGCATTTTACAGCCCTTCAATATAGTCGATGATCTGTGCCATAGCGCCGCTGTTGTTGTCGCATACCACAAGATCCGCAGCAGCCCTGACAGCCTCCTGCGCGGAAGCCACCGCAACACCGAGATCTGCTTTCTGTATCATGGCAAGATCGTTCATGTAATCACCTGAAGCAACAGTGAACTTATTCTCTGCACCAAGTATCTTTATTAGCTGCTTAAAGCCCATAGACTTATCCACGCCCTCGGGCAGGCACTCATAGTAAACAGGGGCGCTGCGCACCCACTGCGCCTGCTGCATATCCGAAGCCTCGATGTACCGCTGTATCTCGTCCATCCTTTCAGGCTCATGCGCCAGCAGTACCTTAAGCCATCCGCTGTCGGGAAGCTCGTCAATAGTGCAGGGATGAGGCGGTATACCCTCAAGTGCAAGGTGATCAAGCTCCGTCTGATTTATAAACGGCGTATAGATAGTCTGTTCGTGAAGCACCTCGATACCAAGATCGGGAAACTGTTCATGAAGTTTGCTGATATAATCCCGTGCGTGCATACCTATCTCGCACTGCCACACGAATTTCTCTTCCTCGAAATCATACACCGCAGCTCCGTTGAACACCACTGCAGGAATATCTATACCAAGCTTTTTTACGATGCCTCTCGCCATTCCGCAGCCACGTCCCGTAGCGACTGTAAACATACCGCCGCCTGCACGGAAACGCTCTATCGCCGCAAGATCCTGCGGTAATATCTGCTTATCGTCCGTAAGCAGCGTGCCGTCAAGATCGGTCATTATTATGACTTGACTGAAATCCATATCTAGTCCTCTATATTTTTCAGAAACTTTGTGAAATATTCGGGAAGCTCACTCTCAAACTCCATATACTCCCCTGTCCTCGGATGAACGAACCCGAGCTTCTTTGCGTGCAGACACTGACCATCCAGCCATTTCGGCTTTCCGTTGCCATACACCTCATCGCCTGCCACGGGATTTCCCTTGTACGCCATGTGAACACGTATCTGATGCGTTCTTCCCGTTTCAAGGCGTATCCTCAGGTGCGTGTAACCCGCAAATCTGCGGATAACGGAGTAATGAGTCACTGCCTCACGGGAGTTTTCAAGCGTAACACACATCTTTTTACGGTCGTTCCTGCTTCGTCCGATGGGAGCGTTCACAGTGCCGTCCTCCTTGACAGCGCCGCAAACCACCGCCTCATACTCACGTGTGAAGCTGTGATCCTTTATCTGCTCCGACAGACCTAAGTGAGCAAGGTCGTTCTTTGCCACCATCAGCAGTCCGCTGGTATCCTTGTCTATACGATGAACTATGCCGGGACGTATCTCGCCGTTTATTCCCGAAAGGCTGTCGCCGCAGTGGAACATCAGCGCATTGACAAGCGTTCCGCTGTAATGCCCTGCCGCAGGGTGCACTACCATCCCCTTGGGCTTGTTGACCACAAGTAGATCATCGTCCTCATACACTATCTCAAGCGGGATATCCTCGGGAAGTATATCAACACTCTGCGGCTCAGGCAGAGTTATCTCCACCATTGCTCCGCTTTTCGGCGTGTCCTTTTTGTTAACAGGCCTGCCGTCCACTGTGACCGATCCATCCTCGATCAACCTTGCCGCCGCACTGCGTGAAAGCTCCGTCTGCTCGGATATCAGCTTGTCAAGGCGAACTCCGCCCTGCGCAATTATCTCAATCGTTTCCATCTTCAGTAGCTTCTTCGTTGTTTTCGGTTTCCTCGGGCTTGTCAGCGTCTGCTTCCTCGGCAGACTTCTTCGCCCTCTTCTCACGGGCGTCCCTCACCTCGTCAAGGACTACCAGCAGGCACAGAAAAATTCCGCCGCACACAGCGCATATATCCGCAAAATTGAATATAGCGAAATTTATTATCCTTACATCAATAAAATCCACCACAAGACCCTCATTGAAGAGCCTGTCGATCAGATTGCCGACACCTCCGCCGATTATCAGCGAAAATGCGATGATATAAGGAGTGCGGCGCACCTGCTTCATCACCATTGCGCACAGCAACGCACCCATCATAAGGGAGGTGACACAGATAAGCATCTCCGTCTGACCGCCGAACATACTGAAAGCGGAGCCGTCATTCAGATAATACGAGAAATTAAGCACCTGCGTTTCGCCGAATTTGATAAGGTGAACCGACTCATGCAGCTCCATATTCGATACCACGAGCCACTTTGTAAGCTGATCTATCCCGACCAGCGCCGCCGCCATCAGCAGCCCGAAAAACACCGTAATATTCAGCTTTTTATCGGAAGTTATAGTTTTTTCTTTCAATTATTATTCCCCTTAAAAAAACAAGGGAAAGGGGTAAACCCCTCCCCCTGTTATAGATTTGATCAGTTCAGGTTGAGCTTCATTACTGCTGCACAACGTGCGCACAGGTGAGGATACTCGGAAACTGTGCCTACTGTCGCACTATGGCTCCAGCAGCGCTCGCACATCTCGCCTGCTGCCTTTTCAACGGTTACGGAAACGCCCTCAACAGCGCCCTTGAACTCGCCCTCGCCGGTTTCTACTGTTACGTAGGAAACACCGAATACCGCAGCAAGCTCGCCGTAAGCTGAAAGCTCTGCAACTGTCTTTTCGTCAGCGTAAAGCTTAACACCTGCGTCAAGTGCCTTACCGATAACGCCTGCTGTTCTCTTCTCCTCAAGAGCCTTGAGAACATCGTCACGAACAGCGTGGATCCTGCTCCACTTTGCCTCAAATGCTGCGTCAACAGCAACTCCTGTCTTTTCAGCCATAGCATTGAAGGGAACGCCACGCAGATCGTCTGTGGACTTGTGGGGCATATACTGCCAGATCTCGTCTGCTGTGAATGTAAGGATAGGTGCGATCAGCTTTACAAGCGAATCAAGGATGATGTACATAGTTGTCTGTACAGCCTTTCTCTCCTCGCTCTTCTCAGCGGAGCAATACAGCGTATCCTTTACGATATCAAGATAGAAGTTGGACATATCAACGACACAGAAGCTGTGGATAGCATGGTATGCGAGATAGAAGTCGAAGCTCTCATAGGAAGCCTTTACCTTCTCGGTCACCACATCAAGACGGGACAGTGCCCACTTGTCGATGTCGCTGAGCTTGTCAAGAGACACCATCTCGGTATCGGGATTGAAGCCATCGCCGTTGCCCAGATTACCAAGGATGAATCTTGCTGTGTTTCTGATCTTTCTGTAAGCCTCGGAAAGCTGCTTGAGCATATCCTGAGAAACTCTCATGTCATTGTGGAAGTCAAGGGAAGCAACCCACAGACGGAGCACATCGGCACCATACTGCTTGATGACCTCCTCGGGGAGGATAACGTTGCCCTTGGACTTGTGCATCTGCTCGCCCTTGCCGTCAACTACCCAGCCGTGTGTACATACAGCCTTGTAGGGAGCCTGTCCCGTTGTTGCAACGGAGGTCAGCAGAGAGGACTGGAACCAGCCTCTGTACTGGTCGCAGCCTTCAAGATACAGGTCAGCAGGCCAGGAAAGCTCGGGACGCTCCTGCAGAACAGCAGCGTGTGTAACACCGGAGTCAAACCATACGTCAAAGATGTCCATTTCCTTGCGGAACTTGTTGCAACCGCACTCGCATTTAACGTCAGCAGGGATGAACTCGGATGCGTCCTTGCTGTACCATGCGTCGGAGCTCTCAGCTCTAAACATATCGGCAGTAGCCTTGATAGTAGCGTCATTTACGATAGTAGCGCCGCAGTCCTCGCAGTAAAGCATGGGGATCGGAACGCCCCATCTTCTCTGACGGGAGATGCACCAGTCGGAACGCATGGAAACCATGTTCTTGATACGCTCCTCGCCCCACTCGGGGATCCACTTTACGCCCTCGATAGCCTTGATAGCCTCGTCCTTGAACATATCAACGCTGCAGAAAAGCTGATCTGTTGCACGGTAGATGATAGGCTCATGGCATCTCCAGCAGTGAGGATAGGGGTGGACGATCTTCTGCATAGCAAGCAGAGTATTGTCGTCCTCAAGACGCTGTGCGATCACCTTGTTTGCGTCGCCTGTCTTGAGTCCTGCAAAAGGACCTGCCTCCTCGGTGAGGATGCCCTTTTCGTTAACGGGAACCACGATCTCGAACATTCCCTTGTACTTGCTGCATACCTCAAAGTCCTCCACACCGAAGCCGGGAGCTGTATGAACGCAGCCTGTACCGCTGTCAAGTGTAACATGGTCGCCCACGATAACAGGGGACTTTCTGCCCATGAAGGGATGATCTGTTTCGATAAGCTCCAGCTCAGCGCCTGTGAAGCTGCCGACTGTGCTGTACTTTGTGATACCAACAGCGTCCATAACTGTGGAAACAAGATCTGTTGCCATCAGCAGGTACTCGCCGTAAGACTTGCTCTCCTCATCCTCGACCTTTACGAATGTGTACTCGTAGTTGGGGCCAAGGCAGATAGCAAGGTTGCCTGGCAGTGTCCATGTGGTAGTAGTCCAGATAACTACATACGCCTTGGACAGGTCGATGCCCAGATCGTCAAACTTGCCCTTGGAATCGGACAGGGGGAATTTAACATAGATGGAATAGCAGGGGTCGTCCTGGTACTCGATCTCAGCCTCTGCGAGTGCTGTGTTACAGTCTGCGCACCAGTAAACAGGCTTAAGGCCCTTGTAGATGTAGCCCTTCTTTGCCATCTCGCCGAATACCTCTACCTGCTTAGCCTCAAAATCGGGTCTGATGGTGAGGTAAGGATCGTCGAAATCGCCCCATACGCCAAGACGCTTGAACTGTGCCTTCTGGTCGTCAAGGCAGGAAAGAGCGAACTCACGGCAGCTCTTGCGGAGCGTTACGGGATCGATAGTGCCGCTGTCAGCGCCCATCTGCTTGATAGCCTTAAGCTCGATAGGCAGACCGTGGCAGTCCCATCCGGGAACATAATTGGCATTGAAGCCCATCATGCTCTTGTACTTAACGATGATATCCTTAAGGATCTTGTTAAGTGCTGTACCGATGTGGATGTTGCCGTTTGCATAGGGAGGTCCGTCATGCAGTGTATAGGACGGCTTGCCCTTGTTCTTCTCGGAAAGTGCATAGTAGATGCGGTCCTTCTCCCACTTCTCGAGCATCTCGGGCTCTCTCTTGGGAAGATTGCCCCTCATGGGGAACTCGGTCTGGGGAAGGTTGAGTGTGCTGTTAAAATCCTCTGACATAGTGCTGTCTCCTTAATTATTTTATATATGATTGAAATAAGCCTTTCAGCTTACTTGTGTTTTCCAAACTGAAGATCGCCGTGACGGGACTTTTTCTCCGAACCTGCGCTAAAGAAAGGAAGATCAAACTCTCCTGTCTTTGCATTATCTTCTTCGATGGGAACGCTCTTAAAAGGCTCCTCCTCAACAGGCTCCGCCTTCTTGGCAGGTGCCTCGGCAGGCTTTTCCGACTTTTCTTCGGACTTCGCCTCTTCCTTCACCTCGGATTTATCCTCGGGCTTGGGTGCAGGCTTTGCCTCGACAGGCTTAGGCTGTGCGGGCTTTGCTTCCTTCTGCTTTGCAGCGGCTGCTGCCTTCGCACGCTCAGCCTCACGCTTTTCAACCTCTGCTGCCGCATTCTTCACAAACTCATTTTCGCAGGTCTCAGGGAGCTTACCGATAAGCTCGATCTGTGCCTGATAAGCAGAAATAAGTCTGTTGCGGTATTCATCCGCTTCCTTGCGGGTTTTCTGCAGAACGGTCTGCTGGATCTCGGTCTGACGCTGCATAAGGGTATGTATCTCGTCAGCCTTTGCACGTGCGTCCTTTACAAGCTTATCCGCACGCTCGTTGGACTCCTTAGTCATGCGCTTGGCATATTCGTCGGCGTCCTTTATCATTTTCTCGGACTTTTCCTTTGCGTCTGCAAGCTGCTTTGTAACAGTCTCATCTGTTTCCTTCTTCAGCTTATCTGCAGCAGTCTTTGCATCACTGATTATCTGATTTCCCTGCTTTTGTGCCATAAGAAGCGCATCCTTCAGCGCATCCTCGTCATCACGATATTCACGGATCTTATCAGCCAGCACCTCAAGCTTGCGCTCAAGCTCGTTCTTCTCCTTCTGGAGCTGAGCGAATTCGCTGGACAGCTCTCTCAGGAACTCGTCAACGTCCTCTGTCTTGTAGCCGTTGAATGTGGCCTTCTCAAACCGCCTTGCCAGTATATCCTTTGCGTTCATTGGTGTTTTCTTCCTTCCTTTAAACTGCCTGATCTTCGCCTCAGCGGTCCGACCGCAGGAACGTCAGATGTATTTTTCAATCACTATACGGATCCTCCCCTTGCGGGTCTCACCGATGATCTGCGACAGTCTGTACCTGCCGCTGCCACGTACAGAGATGACGGTGTTTTCCCGCACCTCGGCACTGACATTTAAGCATGGAGAAAAGTCCGCATTTACCATGCCCGATTTAATGAGCGATGCGGATCTCTCCCTTGATGTATTCACCGCAGCGCTGACGATACAGTCAAGCCGCAAAGATGAAACCGTTGTATCGATACGCTGAGTCTGCTGCTGCGGAACAGGTCTTGTAACACCCCTCTCGCAGGAAACACCGACTCTGCCTATCTTATCCAGAGCCCCGACAAGTTCTGCCGCTGTTTCGTGTACGAACACAACAGCATAGCCCTCGGAAATAAGTATATCTCCGACTAACTCACGCTTTATCTCAAGCGAGAGTATCGCACCCAGAAAATCCCTGTGTGACAGGACATCACGTGCTCTGAAAGTAAAAGTAAGAGCGACTATGGGAAACACATCACATGGCGAAAGCTCCTCGGCATACGTCTGTTCGGTGAATCCGCAGACGACCCTTGCGGCGCCATCGTAGCCTCCGTAAAAACATGGGCTGCCCTTTACGGCGTTTTTGGCTACAACAGCCTCACGCTCATTCAGGAACGCCGAAAATCTTGGCACGCCCGATTTTACACTGAGCCTTTGCAGATCTGCGATGTGCGCCGAAAGATAGCGCTCTTCCTCATTTAAAAGCGAAAACGCCACAGATCAATCGAACTGCTCGTACTCTACCAGATCACCCTGAAGGCTTACGTTTCTGGGTGTAACTGTGTATGTGCAGCTTGCGATCTTCTCCATCTTGCCGTCGATGACAGCGATAACGCCTGTCATAAAGTCAACGATCCTCATTCTTGCTTCGGCAGTAACATTGTCGAGGTTAAGGATAACGATAGCGTTCTCCTTGAGGAATCTTACAGCTTCCTTCATGATCTCATCATAGTTCTTGGGCTTAAGTACTACCAGAGTCGCACCACCGTGTGCGCCACCGTGCATATTGATCACCTTCTCATTTCTGATAGAAGACATCTTAGGTGCGGGAGCAGCCTCGACCTCAGCCTCTGTTACAGCGGAGGAGGAAGTGTCTACATACTCCTCGTAATCCTCTGCGTACTCATCGTCTGTCTGACGGAATCTTGCAAGTAAATCTCCAAATGCCATGATATTTTCCTCCAATTTTTCTTTTCGGATATTTTATTTGTGAGGTAACCCGTTTACCGGCCACCGATCACAACCCCATATCCGTTCTTTACTTATGTTATATAATTCCTATACCCGAACAGGCCTGAGCCTATACGGATAATTGTGGACCCGTACCTGATGGCTGCCGCATAATCCCCCGACATACCCATCGAAAGTGTGTCGAACTTAAAGTTCGATTCGCCGCTGCCCTGCGGCGGTTCTGCCTTGATGTCCTCGAAAATGCGCTGCATCTGAGCGAATATCTCCTCGGAGCACCCGGGCGGCGGTATCGTCATAAGACCTCTCAGCCTTATGTTCGGCAGTTCAAGGAGTTGTCCGCAGAACTCTCTCACGCTATCAGGTGAGATACCGCCCTTGCTTTCCTCGCCGCCGATATTTATCTCCGCCAGTATATCCATGACCAATCCGTGCTGACCGGCACGCCTGCTTATTTCCTGTGCAAGCTTTATGCTGTCAACGGAATGGATCATTGTGACCTTATCAATAATGTATTTGACCTTGTTGGTCTGCAGTCCGCCGATAAAATGTACCTCAGCAGGCTTATAGCTGTCACGCTTGTCCAGAAACTCCTGCACACGGTTCTCTCCAAGCAGGTCTATTCCCAGATCAACAGCACAGTTGATACGCTCAGGCGTCACCGTTTTTGTGACTGCCATAAGCTTCACCTCATCTGTGCGGCCCGCCTCAGCCATAGCTTTCTTTATGTCTGCGCAGATCCTTTCGTAGCTTTCCTTTATATCGCCAAAGCCCGTCTGCGTGTTACTCAACAATTTTTCCATCATGCAGATCCTTGCCTTCTGTTACGATCTTGTCATACAGCTTGAGAAAATCATCGCTGTCCTCCTGAGAGCAGATCACATAATCCTCTCCCCAGTAAACAACGTTGACCTTCTTGAACACAAGGCTGCTGCCACGCACGATAAACACGCCACGCTCCTGCGCCTCGTTATAGCGGAGAGCGTCTCTGCTGACCCTCAGTCCGCCGTAGCTGTTGACAACAAGCTTAAAATGCGCTGTCCTGCCTGTAACTACCGCAGGGGTGAGTCTGTCACACTGGAACACATAAACAGCTGTGCCGTCGCCACGTCCCGTATCCGTCACAGACACTATCTCAGCCTTAAGCTCGGTATTCTGCGAACCCACACGAAGAGTGACTGTGCTGCCTGCATACATTCCGAACAGCTTTTCGCTGTCCAGCACCGCCGCAACACGCCAGCGATAATCCGCAATAAGCTTTCCGACAGCGTTTCCGCCCTCGGAGATATCGGGGTTCTCGATTATGCTCTCTATTTTTGATGCGGTGATCGCATCTCCCGTATCAAAAGTAAGGCTGTCCTCGTAGCCGTCTACACTGCTCACGAAGTAGCCTGTATCATTTGCGTAAATGCTCTGTACCTCTCCCGACAGCTTCGACGACAACTCGGAGCGCTGCTGCCTAAGCTCGGATATCTTGTCGGAATATCCCGTGCTTTCGCCTCTTGCGATCTCACGCTTGCACATTGCTTCAAGCATCTGGTTTTCATATTCGGCAGCACTTGTATAGTCGCCGCTGATTATGCTGTCCGTCAACAAGGAGTGAACAGAATTTATCTGGCTTGTTATAGTCTCAAGCTGGGAATTATCAGTGCCCACAAGCTTTTCCGCCTCATTCAGCACAGCTATCTGCGCATCAAGAGCCTCTATCTGCCTGCGTACATCTATATCAGTCTCTTTGCTATATCTGTAAGCAATGACCGAACTTTTTCCCACTTTTGAGCTATCCTCATGCTCATAGCTGAGAACGCCCGAACCTGCGCTGTAAATCACTGTTTCATCACGGAGATACACACCCTCAAACGGGATGTCCTCCGTCATGTCGTAAACATAAGCGGTTTCTGTACGCACATCAGACCTGCCGGTGAAAAACACCTGTCCCATGAAAAAAACGATAACAAAAACCGACAGTACCACGATGATGGTGGTCGTCCAGCGGGATTCCATTACTCTTCTTCGGGCTTATCGTAAGCGTCCAGGATGGAGATAGGCTTCAGGGGCGTTACAGTGGAGATAGCGTGCTTGTAAATAAGGTTCTGCTTTCCGTCTGTATCAAGAATTACGGTATAGCTGTCAAAACCCTTTACTATACCCTTGAACTGGAAGCCGTTAGTAATATAGATAGTAACAGGAATTCTGTCCTTTCTCGCCTGATTGAGAAATACGTCCTGGAGATTGATGTCTTTTGCCATATTATACCACCTTTTCTAATATCTGTCACAGAGGCATGACGCCCCTGCGCATGGTATCCCCAACTATATAGAACTAGTATAGCATACTTTTTTTAAAAAAGCTATATTTTTTTAAAAATTTTTTTAATAAATACGAAAAAATTATGGAAAATGCTGCATTTCAATGCTGACTTTAGGCGATTTTACACCTGAGCAGCGATGATCTGCCTTGCCTTTTCCACTGCCTCAGCAAGTCCGTCAGTGTCGGAGAGGGATATTTTATGTATCCTTTCATCCCGCCTGAACCATGTCATCTGCCTTTTTGCATATTGACGTGTGCGAAGTTTAAGCTCTTCTACACAATCTTCAAGCGACCTTTCCCCACGAAAATACGGATACAGCTCCTTGCAGCCTATCGCCTGTGCCGCAGTAGGACGGTCAGGCTGAGCAAAACAGGCTTTCGCCTCATCAAGCAAACCCGCCTCCATCATGCGATCAACACGCAGATTGATACGCTCATGCAGCTTTTCACGATTCTCGTATTCAAGCGTAAGCATGATAAACTCATACGGCGACGGAACACCTCTCGACATCCGCTTTGCTTCGCTTATGGTGTGCCCCGTGATATGGTGCACCTCCAATGCACGGATGACCCTGCCAACATTGTTCTCATGAAGCGTTGCCGCTGTTTCGGGATCGATCTCACGCAGTCGTTCGAGCAGCACTGCCGCTCCCTTCTCTTCTGCGATCCTACGCATCTTCTCACGGAAATCGGGATCGCTTCCGGAGTCGTCAAACTGTATATTATCCACAAAAGACGAGATGTAAAGCCCGGTTCCTCCGCAGATAACAGGCGTTTTCCCACGGGACAGGATATCCCGCACCTTTTCATCACACAGCTTCACATAATCAGCCACCGAAAAGGCCTCGGCAGGGTCTAGAAAGCCCAGCAGATGATGCGGTATCCCCTGCTGCTCCTCGGGAGTTGCCTTTGCGGAGGCTACATCCATATCCGTATATATCTGCATGGAGTCAGCAGAGATGACCTCGCCGTCATACAGCTTCGCAAGCTCTACTGCGAGTGCAGTTTTGCCCGAGGCTGTCGGTCCGCAGACTACTATCACCTTGTTCATGGATATCACCTCTCTTGGGTAAGTTGAAATTCACCAATTGAAATCATCAATCGCATTTTTAACCTCTTCGGAAACGGAGCTGTCTTCTTTCAGCTCCTCGATCAATGCTTTGAACTTCTCTCGCATCGGATTATTAATATCATTAAAACAACGATGTACCATCCAAATGTTATGCTCGGTTGGATTCTTTTTTACAGAAGCAATGAGCAATTCCTCGTATCCTTTTTTATAGAAACTCTCTACAAAACGAACCAGTTCCCCCGGCATACCAAAATCTACGGTTGGGTTCGTTCCGATAATATCCAGAATAGGCTCAACCAATTCAAAAGGATTCGGAAGCTGCATCATAGCCTGTCCTGTTTCATCATCGATGTAATAGCTTTCATACGGCTTTGCTGCATCTTTCAACGCTACAATTATTTGTTCCTTTGTCATATATTTTACCTCTGTCATTTTTCGATCTGTAAGCACATCATACCGAAACGTTTTTACATAACTGCCACCGCTCAATGAAAACATCAGAACTTCAGCTTAAACAGCAGCTCGCCGCTTATCTCCCTGTCAAGACAAACAAATCCCGCATTTTCATAAATGTGACGTGCACGCTTGTTTTCAGGCTCTATCGAAAGATAAACTTCCTTACAGCCGTCAAGCCGTTTCATCTCATCAAGGACAAGCGAAAGCGCCTGCTTGCCATAGCCCTTACCCTGAAAACGCACATCTATCATAAACCTGCAAAGCTGAAACACAGTGGCTCCGTCAAGATCGGTAGGTCCGTACATAACAAAGCCGATAATGTTTCCATCGTGCTCAACTGCCTTGGTAATCCACTTGTCTGAATACTTCGACTGTGCCATGGAAAACGCATTGGATGTGACGTATTTTTCCAATACAGTCGGAATAAGGTCCTCATTTGTGGTGAGCAAAGCCACCTGAACATAATTCTCTTTGGTTATATCAACAAGCTTCACAATACGCCCTCCTGTACTTATATTGTATGTTTGCTCAGCAAGCATTTTCAAAACTCCTGCTTCTCTGACAAGAAAATCCACATCAGGATACCGGCTGTCAAGCTCATAAGCCTCCTCTGGAGTAACATAACGCAGCTCAAAGCCTGACTCAGCTTCGTATTCGTCGAGACTCTGCTCCGTAATGTTCTCCTCCACCTCACAGAAATAGTAGAAATTTTCCTGTTCGAATACGGTATTCTCGAAAATGTCGCTCTTGCCGAGGATGACCACCTCACCGAATTCCTTTACTGAGGACGGGATGACATTCAGCCCTACCTCCTCACGCACCTCACGGATAAGAGTGGAATGATGATCCTCATGTTCCTCCATGCCACCGCCTGGGAACTTATAATAATCGTCCCGAACACTGTACACCATGGCAAGCTTGTCACCCTTGAAGATGACTGCTCTTATAGATGGTCGTTTAGAGTGCTGCCAGCTTTCATCATAGTCATTTTTATCAATGGTGAAAAGACGCTTCATATGGTACCTCCAATTATAATAAGATCGATCCAAAGCGCCAAAGGCGAACGAGAAGTGCACAGATACGAGGAAACCGCCGAGCGACCAGGCTTTGTGCCTGTCGCTTGACGGTTGACGAAGTAGATGTGTGCTTATCGGCAGCCTTAAATGTCGAAATTTCCCTCAGCAAAATCGAATGTTCTGAAATAATCCTCGGGAGTCTCTGCACGGCGGATGAGCTTAACGCTTCCGTCCTCACGGAGAAGAAGCTCCGCACTTCTCAGCTTGCCGTTGTAGTTATAGCCCATAGAGAAGCCGTGTGCGCCTGTGTCGTGGATCGCCACATAGTCGCCGATATCGATCTTAGGTAACATTCTGTCGATAGCGAACTTATCGCAGTTCTCGCAAAGACCGCCTGTTACATCATACTTGTGGTCGCACTCTGCGTTCTCCTT
Source organism: Oscillospiraceae bacterium (assembly GCA_017461565.1). Taxonomy (GTDB): domain Bacteria; phylum Bacillota; class Clostridia; order Oscillospirales; family Ruminococcaceae; genus CAG-115. Next base: position 11,318 of record JAFTXQ010000016.1, on the reverse strand, counting down.
GCCGAGGACCGTGATGTGATGATAAGAACCATAAATTGCAGGACGCATCAGGTTAGCCGCACAAGCGTCAAGACCTATGTACTCCTTATGGATGTGCTTCTCACGGATAGCCTTTGCGATAAGATGTCCGTAGGGAGCCAGCATAAATCTGCCAAGCTCTGTGAAGATAGCCACATCACCCATTCCTGCGGGCACGAGTATCTCCTCGTAGGCTTCCTTTACCTTTGCGCCGATAACTGCGATGTCATTAGCAGGCTGATCGGGCTTGTAAGGGATACCAACGCCGCCCGAAAGGTTGATAAAGCTGAGCTGTACGCCCGACTTTTCCTTGATCTCAACAGCGGCACGGAACATTATCCTTGCCAGTGTGGGATAGTAGTCATTAGTAAGTGTGTTGGAAGCAAGGAAAGCGTGCATACCGAACTTCTTTGCGCCCTTTTCCTTGAGGATGCGGTAGCCCTCGATTATCTGCTCGTGAGTAAAGCCATACTTTGCATCACGGGGTGTGTCCATTACATTGGGGCTGCCGTCAGTCTTGAACTCTCCGCCGGGATTGTAGCGGCAGCAGATGGTCTCGGGGATGCCTGTCAGCTTGTCGAGGACATCGATATGTGTAAAATCGTCAAGGTTGATGATAGCGCCCAGCTTGTGAGCCAGCAGGAAGTCCTCATCGGGAGTTGCATTGGAGCTGAACATGATGTCGTGAGCCTTGCCGCCCACCTGATCGCTCATCATAAGCTCGGTGTAGCTGGAGCAGTCAAAGCCGCAGCCCTCCTCCTGAAGCACCTTGAGGATAAAGGGATTGGGAGTAGCCTTTACCGCAAAATACTCACGGAAGCCCTTGTTCCAGGAGAATGCAGCCTTAAGTGCACGGGCGTTCTCTCTGATAGCCTTTTCGTCATAGATGTGGAACGGTGTGGGGTAGGTCTTTACTATCTCCTCTACCTGTTCCTTTGTTACAAATGGAGTCTTCATTTTATGTCGTTCCTTTCTTTAGGTTAGCTGAATCTAACTAGCCTTATAATATCATATTTCATATAAGTTGTCAAGAGGTTTTATACTCTCCCGACAACAGTTATGGCAAAAACTACAACAAGGAATATATAAGCAGCCGCAATGCAGCCCTTTCTCAGCTTGTGAAAAGCTTCCTCGGAATAATTTTCGGGGCGGCTTACAAGGTTTGTCCCCTGTGGCCAAACCGAGCACAATGTACATACTGAATAAAGGATACCGCTGCACACCATCATGATGATCGCCTCTCCCGAAAGATAGCTGACAGCGATAAGCACTATATATATCACAGTAAACACTGCAAACAGAACAGCACAGATGATCTCTGCAATCTTTTCTCCACGGGTAAACGGAATCTTGTCAGGTACCATAAGCTACCTCCTTTTATACCAGTGTTACCAGTCTGCCGCTGCTGTTGTTATAAAGATATATCGCTCCTCCGTCGCAGGCGACGTTCATACCCTTGTATTCATCAGGCAGAAAAGCTACCGAGACATGATCGCCGTCAATGCGCATCACTATCGGATTTCCGTCACGCAGATCGAAATACACGAGCTTGCTGTCAGTGATGTGAAAGTTAAGCGTATCAAGCGAAAGCTCACGGGTGCTGAAATGCGTTCCCAACGGAATTTCCTTGTTGTTGTATCCGATATAGCTGATATTGTAGGTATACCCTAAAGCGTTGCTGCTGCGGACTATGCTGCCCGCATAACAAGTGTTGTAGGGATAGTCCCTGATACGTCCTCTGGGATCTCCGACAGCGTAATGCCCATCCCCGAAATACGAATACAGGCTGTTTGCCACACTGTATACCATATTGCCTGCACCACGCACGGGATAGTGCGCATCTCCCGAAGTGACATAAGATACGGTAAGCGCAGGTATGTAGGTACAATATAACGTATACGTATCGGTATCTCTGTCGTAAACATCGTAATATACATTATCCTCAACTATAACAAAGCTCTCAGTGTCTTTCGGAAGCGTTGCCGCTATGCCGTTGTTTCGGCGCACCGCCCGATACCTCACGCCATCCTCGGTCTGCCTGCTGCTTACAGTGTAATACCTGTTGGCATATACGATATCGTCATAGTCCGCATCGGGATAAATTCTTGTAAGCTCTCCCGTATTACAATCGGCAATAAAGTAGCCATGATCCTTGTGACTTATATATTCGTCATCCGATTCATAGACATCCACTGCCTCAATACAAAAGAAATACTGATCTCCGTCCGGAGGACTGAGCATATTCGTCCGCACCGCTGTGAGTCCATCCCAATATTCCTCGCTGCCGTTCATCATCAGCATAGCGGAATCGTAATCTATCGTTATGTCGCTGACCGATACTCCCAGTTCCTCAAAATCACAATATTCATCCGCACCACCGAATACTGCTTTAAGCTCACGATGTTCCTCTGCGAGGCTCACTCCCGATGGCGAGAACTCCACCGCTGCACTGCCTGCGGTAGTAGAAGCCACGCTCTCGGGCATCTCGGCAGTTTCCGCTGGCGACCACGTTTCGATATCTGTGCCGCTTTCCGTATCGTTACAGCCCGTAAGCAGAACTAAAGCCGCAACCGCCACGGCTAAGCTGCGTTTCATACGATCACATCCTTACAAAAACAATGCAGGCAGCTCCGAAAGACTGTCTATAACAATATCAGGCTCAAGCTCCTGTGAGGTCGCGGTCTGAAGCCCGCCCCACTCCTGCCTTATCCACACGCTCTTAAAGCCGAGTTTTTTTGCAGGTGCGATATCATTCGTCAGCTTGTCGCCTATCATCACGCACTTTTCGGCGGTGGTCTGCGCCTTGTATAATGCTTCTCTGAAAAGCCGCAGATCGGGCTTTGAGAAGCCCACCTCAGCCGAAATTATCATAAGATCAAAATATTCTGCAAGCCGCCACTCGTTTTCCATGCGTTTTCTGATATTAAGCGGCTGGTTTGCGACAACTCCGAGCTTGTATTTTGCACCAAGCGCACTGAGCACTTTTTCAGCTTTTTCATACGGAGCCGAAAAACTCCCGTCCCACTTTTCGCCGAAGCTTATACCAAACCTGTCCAACGCACCACGGTATTCATGAAGATTTTTCCGTGACGCATCCGCCATTACAGTGCGGAATTCTTCTTCGGGAATATCATGCTTTTTACAGGTGCGGCGTATCCTGTCATCCCAGGAGCATGTCTCATCGATCAATGTGCCGCCGAGATCGAAAAACAACCACTCAATATCTTTCATGCTATGCTCCCATCTCGTCGGTGTATCTCCGTGTCTTTAGTCCCGCACGCTCCTCAAGGATAAAAAACGGTGTATCCTTTTCCTGCCGCAGGAACTTGTTTTTAGAGAATATATACTTATAATTGTGCGTACGGTACTTCGTTTCTATATAAACGTCAAAGCCACGCTCTCTTCTTGCAAACAGGGTCAGCTTTTCGTATCTGACGAATACTACATCCTTGTATTCAAACACTGTTTTCACGCCATCAGGATCAGCGATCACCATCTTAACCTCATCCGCAAAGTAGGTGTACTCCCTGCCTCCTGTAATCAGAATGACCGCAAACACAGCGCCGTAGGTCAGAACAACAAGAAGCAGCACCGATATTATCACGCATATCAGATCTCTTGTGGGAGCGAAATCCTCTATCGTCTTATCGTACTCAAATATCGGCACACTGAGATCGCTTGTAAAAACGATCACCGCATTTACAACCACTAAGACAAACCACAGGATATATACCACCGCAACTATATTAAGCATCATGGCTTCTTTCTTTTTGGGGCAACGGAAAGTGCCCTTTGCACAGAAGCCGTACCTGTCATCCACCTGAGAATAACCCGCATGCTCTGTCATAATGTAGCCTCCGTCTGAGCCAGAATATCTGTCAGCTCACGCCAGTCGTGAATATGAAGATACTCGCAGCTTCCGTAGAGAGCGCTGTTATCCTTTGGCAAGCCGCCCTCGACATGGCATTCATACAGCACAGGGAACATCCCCGCGGATATGGCACCCTGCACATCGTTTTCGATGCTGTCGCCGCAGTACCATACATCCGAAGCAGGAAGCCCCGCCTTACGCAGTGCTATATCAAATATCAGCCTGTCGGGCTTGCGTATTCCGTACTCGCTGGAGGCGATAACAAACTCGAATCTGTTATCGGGGAACAGCCTGTTCATCCTGTCGGAAAGAGCCTTTCCCGACCATCCGATGTTGCTGATGACACCATAACGTATGCCATTTTCATCAAGATATTTCAACAGCGTATCCGCATGGGGCATTATCGCACCGATGGCAGTATTGTCCCAGATGATGCGCTCTGCCTCCGCAATATCCACATCAAGCTCTATGCCGTAGTACTCAAACGCAGCACGGTAGCCCTGATGGCTGTGCGGCTCATATCCCGTGTGCAGCACATCACGCTGCATCTGAAATATCCTGTCACCGAACTGCTTGAGTTCGGCAACGGTGATGTTATCAGGATTTTTCGTTATATGCTTATACAGCTCATTATATCCCCGCATAAGATCAAACCCCGGCTCATAGCCGAGGGTCTGACCATAATCGAAGATTATCATTCCTGGTTTTTTCATACGTTCATGTACTTGTTGAGGAACTCAACAGAAAGCTCTATCCAGCGGCGGCAGTTGTCAAGATAGAACATCTCATGCCAGCCGGTAGCCTTGTCGCAGGTGGAAAGCCCGTGAGGGCCCTCGTCGAACATGTGCAGCTCCACAGGCACCTTGTTGGATATACACGCCTTAGCCATAACAAGGGAGTTATGCGCAGGAACGCAGTCATCATTTGCGGTAGCCCAGATAAACACGGGAGGAGTCTTGGGCGTAACACGGTTCTCAAGCGAAAGTCTGGACAGATCGGAGCGGTTGGGTTCTTCGCCGAGAAGCACCTTGAAGCTTCCCTCATGGGGAGCGGTCACACCGCTGATAACGGGATAGCAGAGAATGGCAGCATTGGGTCTGAGATCCTCAGGCTCGCAGCCGATGGACTTCACTATCTGCACATCGCTCCACATGGTCGCAAGACAGCCTGCAAGATGACCGCCTGCGGAGCAGCCGAGAACGGCAAGCTTGTCCTTGTCAACACCGAATTCCTCGGCACGCATACGTATCTTGTAGAATGTATATGCCGCATCGATAAGCGAAGCAGGGAACTTCGCATTAGTTGTGTAATTCACAACAAAGGCATTGTAGCCCTGCGCAAGATACTGGAGTGCGATAGGCTCACCCTCACGGTCGGAGCAGAACTCATATCCGCCGCCGGGGAACACGATTACCGCAGGACGCTTTTCACAGAAAGCAAGACCCGAGATATTGTCCAGCATGTACGCCTTTACAAAGGCAGTCTTATCCTGATTGATGTAAAAGGTTTTGATCGTCATTTGAGGCTCCTCCAAGCAAAAGATTACGGTACATAATTATACAAATACATTTTAGCATTTTTTGTGAAATAAATCAAGCACTTAAAAAGCTTTTTTTGTTTTGAAGGAAAAACCGTCTATTCCTCCGACAACTAAGCCACAAAAGCCGCCATCATTTTAAAGCACGATCATATCTGATCATCATTGACACACGCCTGATTATTTGATATAATAAATATGGTAAGTTTTATCGTAAAAACCAATTACGGAGGACATTATTATGGATACGAAAAACAAGTCAATTATCAGGCGCATCCTTATCGGACTGACTGTGATGGCTTCGTCGTTCTGCATTGCTTCGGCAGGTGTTTCCGCTTATGCGCAGGAAGATGCTTCCGCAGTGCTGACATTAGAGCCTATCGAGGTCAATGTTTCAGAGATGCTCGCTTCAGAGGCACCCTATTTCTACGGAATCGCAGACGACGCTGTTTTCAGCGGATCTTCCTACAGCACACAACTTGATGACGCTTCTTTGGAATTTTACGAGATGATACTGGATGTTTATTCGGATGGCACTGATCTCGAGGTACATAAACTTGATGAAGAACACACCATCGAAAACGTCACTATAACCATCTCAAACAACACGATAAATATCCCTCAGACAGCAGACGATCAGTTCTTTGCATGGTATAAAACCGTCTATTCCCCCGCTTTAGGCGCAGTGATATACGATCACCCTGAGCTGAGCTGGCTTGTAAACTCTGACCTCCTGTTGGGTGCAAGCAGGAGCATACCCGAATACGAGTCCGGCGTATCCTCTCAGGAGGTCACAGTAGTATATACACCTACTTTCTACTTTAAAACAAACTGTACCGACTCGGGTACGCCTTCCGACATTACCAATGCCGTAAGCAAGGCTCAGACGGCTATCAACGCCGAGCTTCCGACAAATGCGGACAGATACGATACCGTCAGGGAGATCCATGACTATATCGCAGAAAACATCGAATACAATCATGATGCGGCAGACGGTACTATTACTGACAAGGCACAGCTCCGCCTTTATCAGACCGCATACTCTGCGTTCTACCCTGTCGGCGGCGACAGCGAAATACTGACAGTATGCGCAGGCTATGCAAAGGGATTCAAGGTGCTGTGCGACAGCTACGGCATCCCCAATATCCTTGTTCCCGGAAAAGCAAACGGCGGCGCACATCTGTGGAATTACGTCAAGATGGACGACAACTGCTGGTACGCTGTTGACTGTACATGGGATGATCAGGGTCAGGTATACTATGACTTCTTCCTCATCGGCTCCGACGAGATACCCGAGCATTTTTCATCCGGCAAGTTTTCTTCAAGCCATGTAAACGGCGATCATTATGCTGGATATACATTCGATTACCCTACGCTCAGCAAGAATTATTACGAGCGCATTGAGGGCGTACTTATCAACGAGACCAATTTCCCCGACGCAAACTTCAGAACCTATGTTGCGGACAATCTGGATCAGGACGCAAACGGCACTCTCACTGATGAGGAGATAAGTGCGGTTACGAGGATTGATGTTACAAATCAAAGAATTTCCAGCCTTGTTGGCTTGGAATATTTCATTAAGTTGCAAAGCTTATCATGTAGCGGTAATTTAATTGAGAATCTTGATTTAAGCAAGAACACAGAACTGACGATTTTGATATGTGAAAATTCTCCGCTGACAGAACTGGATCTTAGCAAAAATACCAAACTAACAAGACTGATGTGTAGGCACAATAGTTTAACGAGTTTGGACCTGAGCAATAATATTTTAATAGAATACGCAGAGTGCAGCTCTAATCAGATAAATAAACTTAATATAAGTGGTTGTACTGAATTAACAGAATTGTTTTGTGAAAGCAATGAGCTTGTCAGCCTTGATGTGAGTGGCTGTACTGCATTAGAACAATTGTCATGCGGACATAATAAACTTACAAGTCTGAATGTAAGCAAAAACACATCGTTGACAAATTTAGGATGTGGCTATAATCAACTGACAAGTATTGACTTAAGCAAGAACTCTGTACTGAAAACTTTTAACTGTAACGCTAATGAATTCACAAGTCTGGATGTGAGCAACAATCTGGTACTGCAATTGTTGTCTTGTGTTGGTAATCAGCTTACCGATATTGATCTAAGCAAAAATACTGTGTTGATGAGATTGCTATGTTCCGATAATCGATTTACCAGTATTGATTTAAGCGATAACATTGAATTGTTACTGCTGTATTGCGCAAACAATCAGTTAACCGGTCTTGATCTTAGCAATAATACTAAATTGAGATGGCTTGATTGTGATGGCAACCAATTTACAAATCTTGATGTAAGCAAAAATACTGCACTTGAAGAATTGAATTGCGCTTCAAATAATTTAACAGCTCTTAATGTAAGTTATAACACTGCATTAATAAATTTGTATTGTAGTAATAACCAACTCACAAGTCTTGATTTAAATAAAAATATCGCACTGGAAATATTGGAGTGTAATAGCAATCGGCTTACAAATCTTGATGTAAGTAAGAATACTACACTAATAAATTTATTTTGTTGCGAAAATCAACTCACAAGTCTTGACGTAAGCAAGAATACTGCATTGAAATGGTTATGGTGTGACGATAACCAGCTCACAAGTATTGACCCAAGTAACAATCCTGCACTTTCATCATTATGGTGCAGCAACAATCAGCTGACAAGTATTGATATAAGCCAAAATCCTGAACTGTTGTATTATGGTTTGGATTGCGATTCCAACTCCTACACCCTCACCACCTCCTCCCTCAACGAGCTCAAGCCCTACGGCTTCGACCCTGCCAAGGCAAGCAACTGGACAGGCGCAACTTACGACTCCGCAACAAACTCTCTTAAGAATATCACAGCCGACACCGTAACATACGATTACGATGCAGGCAACGATAATACAGTAACATTCACACTGGTTATCGACATCCCCGAGCCTGTTGCCCCCGCAAATATCAAGACCACCGCAGGCGACGGCAAGGTGACAGTAGCATGGGACGCTGTGAAAGGCGCAACAAAATACGCAGTATATCTTTATGACAACGGCGTTTATACCTGTAAGTCCAGTGCAGTTACTGGTACATCCTACACAGTAACAGGACTGACAGGCGGCACAAAGTACGGCTTCAAGGTAAAATCTTACGTAAACGGTACATGGAGCGCCGCTTCTGCGATCGTTTATGCCACACCCACCGGTGCTTCTGTTATCCCCGAGAACATCAAGACCACAGCAGGCGACAGCAAGGTAACCATGACATGGAACGCAGTAACAGGTGCTACAAAGTATGCAGTTTACATGCTCCAGAACGGTTCTTACGTTTGCAAGTCCAACGCTGTAACAGGCACATCCTACACCTTCACAGGTCTTACAAACGGCACAACATACAACTTCAGAGTAAAGGCTTATGTGAACGGCGCATGGAAGACAGCTTCCGCCGCAGTTAGCGGAACTCCTGTAGCATCTGCTTCCACATCCGTTATCCCTGAGAACATAAAGACAACAGGCGGCAACGGCACAGTAACAATGAGCTGGAACGCAGTAACAGGCGCCACAAAGTACGCAGTTTATATGCTCCAGAACGGCTCTTATGTATGCAAAAGCAACGCTGTTACAGGAACATCCTACACATTCACAGGTCTTACAAACGGAACACAGTATAGCTTCCGAGTAAAGGCATTTGTGAACGGTGCATGGAAGGCAGCATCCGCAACTGTTTACGGAACTCCCACGGCTTCGGCTTCCACATCCGTGATCCCTGAGAACATAAAGACAACAGGCGGCAACGGCACAGTAACAATGAGTTGGAACGCAGTAAACGGCGCTACAAAGTACGCTGTATACATGCTTGAAAACGGCGCTTATGTATGCAAGTCCAACGCAGTTACAGGCACATCCTACACATTCACAGGTCTTACAAACGGAACAAAGTACTCATTCCGAGTAAAGGCATTTGTGAACGGCACATGGAAGGCAGCATCCGCAACTGTTTACGGAACTCCCAAGGCTTGATACGGCAACTGAATAACATGAACGGCGCAGGATAGATCCTGCGCCGTTTTGTTATATTTATCTCTGTTTTATGCGAATGGGATTGCTACGACCATATTGGAAGCTGTCTTCCATGTGCCGTTTACATAAGCCTTAACTTTAAAGCTATACTTTGTTCCGTTGGCGAGGCCTGTGAACGTATAGGATGTACTTGTTACTGCGTTGGACTTGCATACATAAGCGCCATTTTCGAGCATATATACTGCGTACTTGGTTGCACCTGTTACTTTGTCCCATGTCATGGTTACCTTGCTGTCGCCTGCAGTGATCCTGATATTCTGAGGCGTTTCATATATATCGATGACCAGTGTAAATGTTACACTGCTATCATTACCTACATCGTAAACGTATGTAACTGTATCGGCTGTGATATCCTTAAGTGAGTTTGTTGCGTAGTCATAAGTTGCGCCTGTCCAGTTGCTTGCCTTTTCAGGATCAAAGCCGTAGGTCCTGAGTTCGTTGAGGGAAGCAGTGTGCAGTGTAAAGGAATTCATATAAGCCCTGAGTCCATCTACAACCGTCCCCTCAATATCAAGGCTTGTAAGCTGATTTTGGTAAACGCCCAACTTTTTCAATGCGGTATTTTTACTTACATCTATACTTTTAAGCTGATTGTTGCCAATACTCAATAATTCCAGCGCAGTATTATTACTTACATCAATACTTGTAAGCTGATTATAGTCAGCGTAAAAATATCCCAGCGCAACATTTTTGCTTACATCGATACTTGTAAACTGACTAAACATTATATCCAAATAATCCAATTTGGTGTTGTTGCTTACATCAACGCTTGTAAGCAGACTACGCTCAAGTATTAAACTTTCCAGGGCAGTATTTTTACTTAAATCTATACTTGTAAACTCATTAGAACCAGCATTCAACAATTTCAGCGCTGTGTTTTTACTTACATCTATACTTGTAATCTGATTAGCATCGATGCGCAAACTTTCCAGTGCTGTATTTTTGCTTACATCAATACTTGTAAGCCGATTGGTAGAAACATCCAAATATACCAGAGCGGTATTTTTGCTTACATCAATATTTGTAAGCTGATTATTGCCAACATCCAAATATTCCAGCGCAGTATTTTTACTTACATCAATGCTTGTAAGCTCATCATTAGCGCACTCCAATTTTGTCAGCTCGGTAAAATATTCAATACCATCGAGGTTTGTTACCCCTGATGTGTAAAAACAGATTTCTGTTGCAGCAACTATCTCATCCTTGCTGAGCGTGCCGTTGCTGTCTGTATCAAAATTCTCTGAAATATAGCTTCTGAATACCTCGTTAGGGAAATTAGCTTCACTGATAACCACATCGCCTGCGGCACCGGCACTTATACCTGTGAATGTTGCGGTCAGTGCTGTCGCCACAATCAGCATCAGCGGCTTTGATCCGAATATTTTTCTCATATCATACCTCGCTTTTTATTTTGCTTCTGACATTTAGCAGAAGTTTCACAAAGCAATTATACCACTTATTCCCTTAAAATGTTGTAAAACAGAACAAAATCGTCACTATGCACAAAAGGAAATATGAATTTTACACAAAAACGGCGCAGGATCTCTCCTGCGCCGTTCATGTTATTCAGTTGCCGTATCAAGCCTTGGGAGTTCCGCTTACTGCGCCAGAAGCTGTCTTCCATGCGCCGTTCACATAAGCCTTTACCTTGAAGTTGTATGTTGTTCCATTCGTAAGACCTGTGAATGTGTAGGATGTTCCTGTAACTGCGTTGGACTTGCATACATAAGCGCCGTTTTCAAGCATATATACTGCGTACTTTGTAGCGCCGTTTACTGCGTTCCAGCTCATTGTAACTGTTCCGTTTC
>JAFTXQ010000015.1 GCA_017461565.1 Oscillospiraceae bacterium | reverse complement strand
GCGTAGTCGTTGAGATAGAACACACGGTTTACATAGCCGAGCTTTCTTTCGTGAGGATTTTTCTCGGTGCGTATTCTGAAATTCAGCTTATTGAGAGCCTTACCAGACCATAAAGATGCCGCAAATGATACCGCAATAAATATGAACGAGATAGGGTCAGTGCCGATAAAGAACGCACCCGACAGCACGATGGAAACAAGTCCAGTGCAGAGGTTCGTTATAAGCGTAAAGATACGTCCTATCTGATTATCCACCTCGGAAACCGACAGCACATAATCGTTGTAGAATTCGGGGTTGTCGTAACATTCAAGGTCGATCTCCTTAGCCTTGTTGAACATCATTTCCTTGATAGCCTGTTTGATCTTCGGCTGTGCTTTCTGCTGTAATTTCTGATAGAGGAAAGCATTGAAAAGCAAGCCTAAGACAACGAATGCCAGAAGCGCTAAAAGGAACGTTGCCGCTACCTCAAAGGGTCTGCCGAACTCCGCGCACTCCAGCACGAAATTCAGCGCAAGCGTAAACTCTAAGAACACCACAAGCTCGTTTCGTATTGCCTCGATTATGTAGCATATCATATATCCCGGAGCGGCTTTGTAGCATATCTTGAACAGCCACAGATTGTCGGATAACAGCTTTTTGTATTTTTTCATGCTGTAACCCCCTCTCTGTAAGTTTCATCCGCAAGATAATTCTGTGCCTGCTTTGTGAACATCTCGCAGTATTTACCGCCCATATCCATAAGCTGACGGTGAGTGCCCTGCTCGATAACAGCACCGTTTTCAAGCATAAACACCTCGTCTGCGTCCTTTACTGAGGACAGACGGTGCGAGATAAACAGCGTGATGTGTCCCTTGCTCTCGTCCATAATTCCCTTGTACAGGTCATACTCTGCGATGGGGTCGAGAGCGGACGATGGCTCGTCAAAGACTTTCACGCTCGCCTGCTGTGCAAAGGCTCTCGCAACGACTATCTTCTGCTGTTCGCCGCCTGAAAGCACAGCGCCGTCATTGTCAAACTCTTTTGTCATGATGGTGTTCATTCCATTCGAGAGGCTCGAAACCTTGTCCCATACTCCCGCACATTTAAGCGCACGCTCGGCTGTTTCATCGGGGTTGTCGAAACTCTCGCCCATAAGCACGTTATCTCTCACCGACATAGCCATGACCTTATAATCTTGAAATGCCGCAGAGAACTGCTTGCGATAAGCTTTGAGGTTGTATTCCTTTATGTTTATGCCGTTGACAAAAATTTCGCCGCTTGTTGGGTCGTAAAGTCTGAACAACAGCTTGATGATAGTTGACTTACCTGCGCCGTTGTGACCTACAAGAGCGCAGACCTTATCGCCCTCAATTTTGAAAGAAAGGTCGTTGATAACAGGCTCGTTTTCCTTGTATTCAAAGCACACGTTCTTGAACTCGATGGAGCGTATCTTTTCGGGAATGATTCCGTCCTGATCCTCGGGGATCTTCTCCTTGTACTCCATGAAAGTGCGGAAATATTCAAGGAACTGACCGTTCTTCATAGCCTCTGTGATGTTATTGAACATACAGAACAGCATCCACGAGGATGTATTCATAGCCGAGAACATGATGGCAAGCTCCGCAAGATCCATCGTCTGCGAAACGATGGTGCGGTAAGCGGAATAAATCATAATTCCCTCGAAAACAAGGGCGAAGGTTGTAACGTTCTGTGCCCAGTTGTAGACGATGGCTTTCTTTGCGTACTTGTCAGCGACCTTTACATTTCCGTCCATCGCCTTGTTGTAGCGGCTCATCATAAGCTCGTGAATACTTGAATAGCGTATCTCCTTTGCGTATTCAGCAAGGTGCATCACACGGTTGACATACTCTGCGATACGGTTATTCTTGACGGTATCGACATATCTGCCGCCCCATATCTTGTTCATAAGCCGACCGAAAACGAAGTTTCCGATAATGGGCGAAATTACGAACAGCACCGACCACGGGTCGATAGTAAACATCGACCAGAACGCCGCCAGCGCCGCAACAGCACCGAAAAGCACCTCGAACAGCATTCTAACCGAGGATATCATCTTATCAGCGGAGTTCTCCAGTGCCATCGTGTACTTGTTGTAAAAGTCTGCGTCCTCAAAGCAGCGAAGCTCCACATTTCTCGCCTTTGCATAGAGCTTCCTGTACAGACAGCGGTAGACCTTATTCTCTGTGCTGGGATATACGACCGCCTTGCGATAGCTTGAATATATCGCAATGGAACAGCACACCGCAAAGCAGATTCCGATAAACAGCATTATCTCCTCAAAGGGAGCTTCTCTTTCTATCGCACCGATAACGTAACGCAGGAAGAAAATGCTCATGAATATCCATTCCACATAGTGGATGATATTGCCCACTGCCAGATGTATTACCTGACGCTTGCTTATCTGCCATACAGTTTTCAGCGCATAGAAGTTGTTGGCAAATATGCGGACCTTGCTTTCTTTTTTCTCCTTCATTTTGATCAGTCCTTTCTTTTGTATATTACAAGCTATGCTTTTGACGCAAAGCCTGCTTCCATAGTAAATGCTTCACGAAATCCCGCTCTGTAACAGATATGTTCAGACGGGCCCGCCCACTGCCAGCACATTGGGAATTTATTATCCTTGCAGTATTCTACCATAAAGCTGAGTAGCTCGCTTGCATAGCCGTTTCCACGGTGCTCCTTTGCGGTAACAATGTAATCAAAACGGGTGTTGCCATGTTCTGACTTGTGAATATCTGAATACACGACCGCCTTGCCGTCGAGGTAACCAACAAAAAGATAAGTACCGTCCTGTTCGGTGCGTTTTTTGGTGACCTCTATCTCCCAAGGCTCGCCGCTTGGTATAAGAATGTCAGTTGCGACACGCTCGTCCCACTCGTTCAGGACACGGATATCCAGTCGCTTCGGAGTAACGATGCTGTTCTCCGCTGTCAGGAGCATTACCCTGTGGTCGTCCTCGGCGGTGTAGTAATAGCCGTGAGCCTTCAGCGTTTCAAGGTTATTTTTGAAGTAGCCCTTTTCAAAGGGATGATATATCGACGCATTTGTTCCGAGCCTGCTATAAAACTCTGTAATATCATCAAGAACTGCACCAAGATCAGTAATTTTGTCAGGGTAAATGCAGGCGTGGTTTCCGTCATAAGAATCCTTGTTGTCAGCCATATAGAAAAGGATTCCGTATTCCTTTTCTTCGTATGAGGCAAAACGCTTCGGGAAGTCGATTTCTTCCTGTTTTATGCTATTCACAAGATTTGTATCATTCATGTTATTCTCCTTTTCATTTTATATCGATCCAGTATCTTTGTTCTATTACGCCGTCTACACAAATTTCATTTTCCAGCACACCACCGTTATTGATAATGCTTTTAGCAGATCCGATGTTATCCTTATCACATACCATAAGTACTCTTTCTATGCCAAGCTTTCTGCATTCCTGAAGCGCAAGACCAATCATAGCAGTTGCAATACCTTTTCTTCTTTCCGAGGGAACTACACCATCGCCTATGTGACCACCGTTAAGTAAAAGTGATTCATTTAAGAAATGTCGTATATTTACCGCACCTACCACAATATTTCTGTCTGTATCAAGGCAGAAAAAAGTTGAATCAGGCACCAGACTACCGCTTGCATCCTTTATTTCCAGATTATCGCAATAATATTCAAAATCGTGATAATCAATTCTGCGGATAGAGTAGGGTATTATTTTTTCGCCCGTGCCGTACCATTCATCCAGCATATCGGAAATCTGCTTTTTATATTCAGCACTTGCCTTTATCAGTTTTAAATTCATCGTAATTTTCTCCTTTATCTAAAGCAAAAAGCGTGCACTTCATACAGAAATGCACGCCTTGAAATACCAATAATAACGCATTATCAGATAATGCGATCAACGGCAGACAAGTGTTCATCTCTGAATATGAGCATAGCTGATGTGTGATGATAACGCTTAAACATATTGTCTGCCTCCTTTTCAAAAATAATGTTCCTTTAGTATAGCACTGCTAATTGAATTTGTCAAGATGTTCCGTAAAAATATGCTCATATTATCAGGATCACAGCTTTATTATACATCAATAGCAATAGTTTGTCAATATCTATCGATGATTTATATAATCTTTAGATTGGTTTATACTATTTCTAAAGAGGTGATCAGAATGAATGAACTTAATATAGAAGTAGGTGCGAGAATAACCGAACTGCGCAAACAACGTGGATATACCCGTGAAAAGCTGTCAGAGCTTGCCGATGTTTCGGTACAGTTCCTTGCGGATATCGAAAAAGGGCGCAAATCTATGACCGTTGCTACTCTTAAAAGAATTGCCGCCGCTTTGCTTGTGCCGACGGATCATATCGTAAACGGTACAACGGATACTAACGATAACGATGGGATCATTTCAATCCTAAACACCCTTTCCGATAAGAACAAAAAGCAGGCAGAGAAGATCCTGACTGTTTTTGCTGAGGCGGTCAATTCGGATTAGGAAGATTAATGTACTATAAATTTAAAGAGGTATCATCTGATGACGATACCTCTTTGTCATATTCCGCTAGTTTGTCTTAATAACTTTTTCTGTAGTGAATGCCCTCTTTCGGTCGGGGGAATAATTTTGGTTCACACCTGAGTTTTCGTACACGTTTTACGGACGATTTCTGACAGCACGTTCACAACACAGAACGGCTCTGTTATGCGATTTTTCATCGTCACAACAGAGCCGTTCCCTGAGTTACATTTCTACGAAACAGAAGATGGCATACGAGGCTTGTATTCTACTGAGGCGTGCCCACACTTACAATGAAAATAACCGTCTGAAGCATTATCAACAACGGTAATTCAGACGGTTATTTTTATATCTCTACTAAAATTTCAGGAGCGATCTCCCTGAATCTCTCTGCGTTTTCTGTATGAACAGGAATTATAACATCGGGATTTACAGTGTCGATAAACTTTCTGACAGCATTTTCATCTGCGTGACCGCTTGTGTGGAGCGTTTCGATTTTCAGCCCCATAGCCTCACACTCTGATAAAAACTCTTTCATCTTCTCATCGTTTTTATATCCGCTCCAGAATGAATAGATGAGCAATCCATCTTCAAAAGACATTTTTTCTGAAAGCGATTTCAGGTACGGAAGCATAGTAGTTCTTACGCACATCGCAAAGCGCATTTTCGATATTCTGTCCTTACCGACTTTTCTTTTATATTCCGAAACAAATCTATATTTTGACGGACTTGTTATAAAAGCGTAAACATCGCTGAACTTCGGATTGGGAATGTGCTCACCTGCGGCAGTTGTGATTCCTGACATATATGCGTCCTCTAGGAAAACTCGGTCCGTACGTTTCGCAGCACGATACATAGTTACTGCTCTGTCTATATTCATCGAGGACTGCAGGATAAAAACCGGTCCCTTGTTTTCAGAAAACAGCTTGACGGCTTTTTCTTCAAGAGTCTTTTCTGTTACAGCGAAATATCCCTCTCTTGAAAAAGTCGTTCCCTCACATATCAGCTTGTCGATCTTCTTCGGCAATGAGTTGAGGAGCATACTGAACGGCTTTCTTCCGTTAGAACGAAAATCACCTGTGTACAGAACGCTTTCTCCTCCCGAACTGCAAAGCAGCATATAGCTGTCAAAGGCGGAATGATCGCATAGAAACGGTGTTACCGTTATATCTCCTACAACGATCTCTTCCTTGTGATGCAGAAATCCTTTCGGAGTTATCGTTTCGTTCCCCTTGTAATTATCCGTTGTTTTGATTATGTTGTAGCTACTTTCGCCTATGTAAACAGAAATATCCCTGTGTGCTTTATATACAAGCCCTAAATGGTCGCCGTGATAATGAGAAACGAACACTGCATCATAGCCTGCATATTCAAACAGAGCAGGAATATCAGGCAGTTCATCTTGCTTATCATTATCAAGCTCAAGTCCTGCGTCAAGCAGGATTTTTGTGTTATCGGTGGAGATTTCTATGATGTTTCCGCCGATCTGGTTTTTACCACGGATTACATTAACTTTCATTTTTACCATTCTTCTTTGCTCTGAGTTTTTTCTCAGCGACAAGTCTGGCATGACATACAGCACAATACTTTTTCCCTTCAAATCGGTGCAATCCGTCTTTTCTTCCGCATTTTTCGCAGATACCATACCAGCTGTCTGATACTGGTGTTGCCGTTCTTGATTTTGCTTTAGGTTGGAACAAATGTCCGATTGCCGTTCCGATCATAACAAACAATTCTCCTACGACAAGGAAAACAAGAAGTATTTTCATTTTTTACCTCGAAACAAATTACAAGTAATTCAAATATCACTTTTTATATTCAGCAATATATAAGAGCAATACATCATCTACTATTGAAATAAGATTCTCTATGTCATCATTTGTTTCCAAAACTTTCCCAAATGACACTGTAATATTTGCTCCATCTTTATCAAGAGAATAGGATGTGGAATAATGATTATATTTCTTTTCGCAAAAACCTTTAATGTGTCCAGCTATTATATCGGGGGTGAATGGTTCGCCAAAAAACTTTTTTCTTACATAGAATGTAATTTTATCAGGAGATTGAGCTTTTATTTCGAAAAATCGCATATAATCCTTGCATTCAACACCAAATAATGCGTCAACATTTTTGGCAAGGTCATACCTGATAAACTCCTGATTTTTTAGCACATCGTTTTCGTTTGTTTCCTTTGCCTTGTGCTCTTGAATAAGCGGTGCATAGGACTTTTCTATATCTTCCATGGCTGTTTCAAGCTTTCCTCTAAAAGTAACAACATCTTTTTTGACCAAAGCCTTAAACGCAATGAAGAGTACCATCATATCTACAATTATTCCAGCAATGTCCTTTACGGCTGCTGCAATGGATACAGTTGAAATACCGCCAAATACTACTTCGCATATGATAGCTATAAATGCAACTATAGCAATTATTCCCGCTATTAAAGTTTCTCTATCAATCTTTTTCATTGTTTTAATCCTCCGTTACAATATAATTATCAGTGCCGCTTATATAATAAGGCTTACTGTAGAGCAAATCCATAAGTCGTTTCAAATGTGGGCGTGGTTTTTCCATTTCTTTGTACTGTTTACCGTCTTTGAATACAAACGGACAAGCCTTGACAACCGTATCAGCAGGCAAATTAAAATCTGAAAGCAATTTGGGTTTGTCAACTGTTTTCCAATATGTAAAGGCTTCAAGCACACAGCGAAGCATCGTTTCATCGCTGTCAGGCTTTTTCAGTTCAAGAATGCGTAGCGTTTTTCCGTCATAAGCGAGCAGATCTATCTTGCCAGCATGGTCACTGTCATTACTATTCAACGGTGTCTGATAGTCAAGCATCTCTCCGACACAACTATACTGATGACCATACATTCTCTTTGCGATATTTTCTTCATCTCGACCACTATTAGGATTATGCACTTTTCCGTCATGACTGGTGGTTTTGTAAGAGTATTGCCTTGTAATTACAGGCATTCCGCCTATATATGCAGATATGTTATTGCACAAAAACTCTGCTATCACTTCTGTATAATATTCATCGGTATCCTCGGTCTTGCCTCTGTAATTGATAAAAGGCTGTTTATAAAATGTCTTTTTGTCATTGAAAGCCTCTGTGCATTTAGCAAGAATACGATCTCTTGTGTAACCCATACTACATTTCCTCCTTTGTGTAATAAGTTGCTGTTCTTACCTTAAAATACTCGTTCATTGATATAGAGACATTTTTCTGTCCCTTATAATGCAGTCCGAACTTAAACACCATACCCCAGAATGCACCGATACTCTTTTTGACGAATATCGGAAGCTCCGCATCAGGTCTGCCCGTCATAACTATAAAGTCATCTTTGTAATAAGTCAGGAAAGTCTTTACAGGAGGAATGCAGAAAATGTCGTTACAGAAAATAATGTTTGACAATAGCTGTTCATCACAAATTGCCTCTATACATTTGTTCCAATACGCCTTATACTCTTTATTTTCCTGAAACTCTCTGAAATGAGTATAGATTTCAGGAAAGTTTATCTCTATATATTCTCTCATATAACCGCCTTTTTACATATATGAATTTCATATATGTATTATATCATGATATATATTGTTTGTCAACACTTAATCAGCCATTTCCACGGCCACATCCTGGTCACACTTTGGCCACACCTGAGTTTTCGGACACGTTTTACGGACGATTTCTGACAGCACGATCATAATACGAAACGGCTCTGTTATGCGATTTCTCATCGTCACAACAGAGCCGTTCCCTGAGTTACATTTCTACGAACCAAGGGGTCAGGGGTTCGAATCCCTTCTGGCGTGCCACATAGATTAAAAAGCCATTCCGTTTGGAATGGCTTCTGCCTGTCGAAAAACCTGGTTGATGCCCGCACAGCGGGCATTTTTTATTGCTTTTTTGGTGTGGCTTTGCCACGCCAAAAAACACTTCTATCCGCACAACTGTGCAAGTTGGCGGTATCACCGCCAACGAGTGCGGGCAGTGCGGATGTTTCGGCGGAAAAGTCCCAACGGGACTTTTTCGACGGTCTCAAGCCATTCCGTTTGGAATGGCTTTTTAACTTGCAAATGTTCGGCTTGAAATGCCCTTATGGCATTTCATTTTTGCTTTGCAAAAACGCTCACATCTGGAGCAACAAAAACCGTTCCGTAAAGGAACGGTTTTTATGTCCTGCACATTCCGTCAACTTTTGGAGCGACAGCGATTTCATACGCAAACCTCGGAAACCGCTCTGCTTTTGCAGGAGGCGCATGATTGCTATGCCATATAACCGTTTCATCAGAAAGACATTTAATGCGATATATTCTTTCAAGACAACTTTTGTACTTTGGAGCCTGTATTTATAGCACGGCAATTATGCAATACGCACAAAATATTTTGATATACGAAACTGATATTTGATTTGAAAGAAAAAATTGTTTTAAAAATCAGGAAAAATATGCCGTTGCTTGTGTCTTCACTCAATAATTGTGCTATAATGTATGAGTAAAACTATATCTCAGAAATTACCAAAGGAGGAAACCATGACAAAAGCAAAAACTAACAGACTGCTGTTGTTGGGGGTGCTGCTTATCGCGCTGCTGACGATGGCGATGGGCTTTGGCATTTCGGCGAATGCCGAGGAAGAAGTCCTGGGCACGGGACTTATCGTGACTGCGACCAACAGCGGCGAGACGCTTATCTACGGGGAGGATTACACCTACCCTGCGAACACAGGTCTTACTATCCTGTCGGATAAGGCGGTCACTATAGCAAACAGTGACCCGACCGCACCAACATCTGACCGCATTTTTGTAGATTCAGGCGTTGATGCAAACATCACATTCAATGGGGTAAATATAGATAGCAGTAGTGCGGCGTTCTATATTTCAAGTAACAGCACGGGGGATGTTACGATAACCCTTGCAGAGGGCACCGAGAATATCCTGAAAAGCGGCCAGAGTTCCGCAGGACTTAATAAGAGCGGTATTTCCGATAATGCAGGCACGCTCACCATTCAGGGCACAGGCTCTCTTACCGCGATTGGCGGTGAAAGCAGCGCAGGCATCGGTGGCAGTTATATGAACGGCGCCCGTAATATCGTTATAAAAGGCGGCAATATCACAGCACAAGGCGGCTTCGAATGCGGTGCAGGCATCGGTGGCGGTCTGAACGGCTCCGCAAGCGATATCATTATCACAGGCGGTTCTGTAAAGGCTGTCGGCGGCGAATTCTACGGCTATTACGGTGCTGATATAGGCGGAGGCGGAAAGTCGGGCGATGTTATCAACCCTATAACAGCCAACGGTACACCTGTCACACCCACTCTCGAAGACGGCACTACACCCGTATATCTGTTCGAGATAGCCAACGAGAGCGGTGCAGACATCGTGATCGACGGTGTTGACTTCCCCGACAAGCACGGCGATGAGAAGAAGATATACGCATATCTTTCAGCCGCGTACCATACTGTACAGATTGGTGATACTTCCACTTTGTATGGCTACATTGACGGAGCATTTTCCAAAGTGACCGAGGGAACGGACTTCGTTGTAACTGCGACAAACAGCGGCGAAACGCTGGTGTTCGGCACAGACTACACCTATACGGATGTGCTTACTGTTCTTTCGGATAAGGCGATCACTATAGCAAATGCACAGGGCGTTGACGTGACTGATAACTGCATCGTCGTAGCTGACGGCGTTTCCGCAAACATCACCCTTGCAGGGGTAAATATTGATGTTTTCGAGCAGGATTATACAGCGGCATTCCAAATAGCTGAAAACAGCACGGGAAATGTAACAATCACTCTTGCAGACGGCACGACAAATACGCTGAAAAGCGGAGGTGGCTGCGCAGGCTTGCAGAAGAACGGCGAATATTCCGAAACCCTCGGTAAGCTCACCATCACAGGTACAGGTACGCTTACCGCAACAGGCGGCATAGGCGGCGCAGGCATAGGCGGCGGTAATGGTGGTAACGGCAGCTATATTGAAATCAGCGGCGGCGTGGTTACCGCAACAGGCGGCGATATAGCCGCAGGCATAGGCGGCGGATCTTATGGTTCAGCCGCAAATATTACAATAACAGATAAAGCTGTCGTTACAGCAACAGGCGGTGATGGCGGCGCAGGTATCGGCGGCGGACGAAATGGCGATCTTGAAGATATCATCATCAGCGGCGGCTCTGTTAAGGCTGTAGGTTCGACCAAGGGCGGATATTATGCCCCTGCCATCGGTTCCGGCGTGACGAGTGAAGATGGTTACTATTACGACGGCGCGTATGTCATACCCAGACTTGCAGACGGCAGAACACTCGGATATCTGTTAGAGATATCCAACCCGAACGGCGAGGACATCGTGATCAACGGCGTTGACTTCCCCGACAGTCACGGCAGCGAGACAAAGATCTACGCATACGTCGCAGGCACTTTCCACACTGTAAAGGTTGGCGACACATCCACAGTATACGAATACTATAATGGTGCGTTCACAGAGATGGTGCATGGCACAGATCTCAGCGTAAGCGCAACAAACAGCGGCGA
Source organism: Oscillospiraceae bacterium (assembly GCA_017461565.1). Lineage (GTDB taxonomy): Bacteria > Bacillota > Clostridia > Oscillospirales > Ruminococcaceae > CAG-115. The sequence goes on along the minus strand of JAFTXQ010000015.1, from coordinate 75,791 downwards.
AACGCTGGAACACGGCGTTGATTACACCTATTCTTCCGCAACAGGCATTCTGACTGTACTTACCGACAAGGCTATAACTATAGCTAACGCAGACGGCGTTGACGAGACAGATGACCGCATATTCGTAGCGGACGGCATTGACGCAGACATCACGCTTGCAGGAGTTAATATCAACACAAGCAGCGGTGCGGCATTCGCAATAGCAGACAACAGCACAGGCGATGTTACTGTCACCCTTGCCGATGGCTCGGTGAATACTCTGGTAAGCGGCAATAACTATGCAGGTCTGCAGAAGAACGGCGCAGACGAAAACGTCGGAACGCTGACTATCTGCGGCACAGGCTCTCTTTCTGCACAGGGCGGCATCGACAGCGCAGGCATAGGCGGCGGAAATCGGTGTTCCACCGGAAATATAACGATAAGCGGTGGAGTTGTCATCACAGCAACAGGCGGCGATATAGCCGCAGGCATAGGCGGCGGATATATGGGTTCAGCCGAAGATATCACAATTACAGATAACGCTGTCGTTACAGCAACAGGCGGCGCAGGTATCGGTGGCGGAAAAAGAGGTTCAGCCACAGATATTAAAATAACAGATAAAGCTGTCGTAACAGCATCAGGCAAAGACGGCGGCGCAGGTATCGGTGGCGGTGTTGACGGCACGCTTGAAGATATTATCATCAATGGCGGCTCTGTAAATGCGATCGGTTCATATTATTATGAAGAAACTGTTGGCGGGGCAGACGGTGCAAATATCGGTGGCGGTGTGATACTTCCTCCAGATCCGTATTCCGAACCTGAAGAAGGCGCTCCTGTTACCCCCACACTTGCAGACGGCACAACACCTGTATACCTGTTAGAGCTGGACAACCCGAACGGCGAAGACATCTCCATCGACGGCGTTGACTTCCCCGACAAGCACGGCGACGAGAAAAAGATCTACGCATACGTCACAGGTAAAAACCATATCGTAAAGTTTAACGATACCGCATATTTATATGTATTCAGCGATGGCAGTTTCGCTTTTGAAGATGAGGTTAAGGCTCCGACACTGAAAGTTCCCACAACTACAGGTAAGTCTGTCGGATTGTCCTGGAACGACTTAGGCGATACGGTAAGCTATGAGGTCTACCGCTCTGCTACAGGCTCTGACTTTGTTAAGATAGCTACGGCAGACGGAACTTCCTACAGCGATACAAATGTAGTTGCAGGCAACAGATACTACTATCAGATCAAGGCTTACTACAGCGAATACGATGTATACGTCGTATCCGATATCGAAAGAGTTACTGTTCTCGATGCTCCCGTTATCACAAAGGCGACCTACGGCGACGGAACTGTAACTCTCGTCTGGGACGAGGTTCCCGGTGCGGATTCTTACATAGTGTATCATGCGGATTCCATCGGTTATACGACAATGACAGTCTGTGATACTGTCTCCGCAACGACGATCACTCTTGAAGGTCTGCCGAAGGGTCACTACCTGATCGTAGAAGCCATTGACACAGAAACAGGCAGTGAAGGTCCTTTCTCAGAGCCTGTGTGCGTTACTGAGCCCGTTATGGGAAAGATCACAGCGACCGCAAGGAACGGAAAGATAACCCTTACATGGGACGAGGTTTACGGTGCGTCAAAGTACGCAGTATATATCCTTGAAAACGGCTCCTATGTATGCAAGAGCAATAACGTAACAGGCACATCCTACACCTTTACAGGTCTTAAAAACGGCACAAAATACTCGTTCAGAGTAAAGCCCTGTGCTTACGGCGCATGGAGGACAGCTTCGGTAACTGTGAGCGCAACTCCCACTTCTCCTGTCCCCGCTGATATCAGCACAACAGGCGGCAACGGTAAGGTGACCATGACATGGGGCAAGGTAGCAGGTGCAACAAAGTACGCGGTATATATGCTCGAAAACGGCTCCTACGTATGCAAGTCCAACGCAGTTGCAGGAACATCCTACACATTCACAGGTCTTGTAAACGGAACGAAGTACAGCTTCCGCGTTAAGGCTTACGTGAACGGTGCATGGCAGACAGCATCGGGCACAGTTTACGGAACTCCCGTGGCTCCTGTACCCACCAATATCAGCACAACAGGCGACAACGGTAAGGTCACCATGACATGGAGTGCAGTAAACGGCGCGACAAAGTACGCGGTATATATGCTCGAAAATGGCTCCTACGTATGCAAGTCCAACGCTGTTGCAGGAACATCCTACACATTCACAGGTCTTGTAAACGGAACGAAGTACAGCTTCCGCGTTAAGGCTTATGTTGACGGTGCATGGCAGACAGCATCGGGCACTGTTTACGGAACTCCCGTGGCTCCTGTACCCACCAATATCAAGACAACAGGCGGCAACGGTAAGGTCACCATGACATGGAGTGCAGTAAACGGCGCGACAAAGTACGCGGTATATATGCTCGAAAACGGCTCCTACGTATGCAAGTCCAACGCTGTTGCAGGAACATCATACACATTCACAGGTCTTACCAACGGCACGAAGTACAGCTTCCGAGTTAAGGCTTACGTGAACGGTGCATGGCAGACGGCATCGGGCACAGTTTACGGAACTCCCGTGGCATAACGGATAATACAGACGGCGCAGGAACCCCCTGCGCCGTTTTTGTGTAAAATTCATATTTCCATTTGTGCATAGTGACGATTTTGCCCTGTTTTACAACATTTTAAGGGAATAAGTGGTATAATTGCTTTGTAACAACTTCTGCTAAATGTCAGAAGCAAAAGAGAACGCAGGCAAGTTTGCAAACCTCTACAAGAAGGACGGCGACAAGCTGGTATTCGTTGATAACGCAAAGCTCGACGCAGACGGAAATGTAATGCTTGTTCCATAATGCCTTATACTCATTCAGGCTCATCTCGTTACAACCGCCACGAAGATCTGGTTCATCTAACTGAACGCCATCGTTGAACCATCCGCACACTTCGCATCCCTCAAGCGTATTGTCGTTTTCAAACTCTACCATACCACATACCGCACATTTAACACTCATAATTCTACCCCCACAACATACTGCCTGTTTACATTTTATCGCTACTATTATATCATTATTCATAATTATATGCAAGCTTCTGAACAGCAAAAACTCACCGAGGACATTAAATCCTCGGTGATATTATTATTCCTGCCCTTCTCTTATCAACGCCACAGGCTCCAGCATAGCCTCAAGCTTGTCCGCTGCGATATCCTCCACCGAGCACAGCGAATGCCCGTAGGGGCTTTTTTGTGCTGTCTGCACAATGTGGTTCAGTTCACAGAGTGGAGATATTATTTTATTCGTGAGATCATACTTTAAGCGTCACAGTAAACTCCTTCGTATAGCCATTAAATGTCGGGCCTACTGATATTGAGCCCCCATGCCGCTCGATTATCCGCTTGGTTATGGGGAGCCCCAGACCGCTTCCCTTTCCGCTCATTCGGGAGGAGTTCTCAGTGACAAACGGCTCGAAGATGTCCATGTCGTGCGGAATTACTTCGCCTGTGTCGGCAACTGAGATATATGCGTTCTGCCCGTTGCTCGTGACCCTTATCAGCACCTTGATGTCACAGGGATTGTGCTTGTAAGTGTTCACAACGAGGTTCGTAACGGCTCGTTTAAGCTCTGTTTTGTCAGCGGATATCATTATCGGCTCATCAGGGATTTCGATTTCAGGCTCGATTCCGTGCTCCTCCAGGTCGCAGTAGTTCTCCGCCACGATATCCCTCACCAGTGTGCACAGATCAAGTTGCTGTAAATTCAGCGGATACTCCTCTGTGCCTAGCTTTGCATAGGAGAACAGCGTGTTCACAAGCTCGTTCATGCTGTCTGATTTGCGGTGGATTATGTCGTATATCTCCTGCTGTTCCTCGGGTCTGATGCGCCCCTCTGCAAGAGCCTTTGCGAAGCCCTGCACCGAAGTCATGGGAGTTTTCAGGTCGTGTACTATTGCAGCGTATATCATGTTCTGCTCGTTCACTCGACGCTCGCTCTCCTCTCGGAGAGCCTTTTTTGTGAGCCTATAGAACACATACGCTCCCGCAAAATATATTCCCGCAGAGACTACCACAGCGACCAGCGAAACTACGACCGCAGTCACGCTCGGGGAGTCTGTTTCAAGCTCCTCAATGAAAGGCTCAACGAGGAAGTAAAACAGCTCCCCCACGACGAATATCACAAACGTGCAGTTGACGAAGTAGACGATTATCTTCTTTCTTAATTCCGCTTCACGCTTATCCTTCAAAACGATACCCCAATCCTCTGATAGTCTTTATATGCTCCGTACCTATCTTGTCACGCAGGCGGCTTATGATCACCCTTATCGTGTTGTCGTCCACCGCACCGCTGTCGTACCATGCGCTTTCGTATATCTGCTCCTTGGTGAATACCCGTTTCGGGCTTCCCATAAGAAGCTCCAGCACCTTGAACTCCGCTTTGGTGAGCTCAATAGTTTCACCGTTTTTGTGAGCGGTACATTCGGCAAGGTCAAGGGAGATATCCCCTACCGTTATGGCGTGAGCTTCAGACTTCTGCGGCACTGCCATGTTAAGCCTGCGAAGCTGTGCCCTGACCTTTGCGGCGACCTCTAACGGCTCAAACGGCTTTGTGATGTAATCATCCGCACCGAGATCTATTCCAAGCACCCTGTCCGACAGCGTGATCCTCGCCGATATAACCATTATCGGGACGTAATTTTTGCGCTCCCGTATCTTTTTTATCACCTGATAGCCGTCAATTTTCGGCATCATTATGTCAACTATTGCGAGGTCAACGTCATTCTGCTGAATGAGCTCAAGTGCCTGCTGTCCGTCATACGCTTCAAGCACCTTTATGTTGTCCGTTTCGAGGTATATCTTCAGCAGACGGACTATCTCTTTCTCATCGTCTGCGATAAGGATATTCGGCATTTCATCACTTCCTCAATATCAATTCTAACATAAAGCCAATGTTTTTTCAAGTCGCTTTTCCCTCAGCATGAGTATCAGGAAAACTGCTCCGACCACCACCTGCGGCAGCATCAGATAAAGCTCATCTAGGAGCGTTGTTTCAAGCGTTTCGGGAACTCCGCTCACGAGGAAATTTCCCACGAGCGTGCCGCCGTTGTTGTTCATCGAGTGCATTATGCAGGCAGGAAATACCGAGCCTGTCTTTTTCGTCAGCCACATGAGTATGATTCCGCTTGAAATGCAGTTCAGACACATCAGCAGAACTCCGACAAACGGCTGTTCTGTGCCGTAGTTGTGACCGCACAACGTCAGCGGAGCGTGCCATACTCCCCAGATCATTCCGCCGACGATACAGGTGCCGACCGTACCGAGTAGAGGCTCCATTTTGTCGTTCATGTAGCCACGCCAACCGAATTCCTCGCCGAATGTGATGAACGCAAACAGCGGAGCAGAGGCGAATGTTCCGAGCACTGTATTCAGCACCGCCGTCAGCGGAGCATTTTCGCTTATTTCAGCAAAGTCCCAGCTTCCGTAGGTGAATGTTATCTGAAGTCCCGAGAGCACTCCCACAGCGCTCATTATTACTAATGCGACGAGGTAATATTTCAGGTTTCCCTTGAGGTTTAAGTGAAGCTTGCTGTCCTCCCAGCCCTCATTCGTGAGCTTTCTTGTCAGCACATTTGCAAGCGCAGGTCCGAAGCCCGACAACAGCACAAGAAGCCCATAATGACCGCTCTCAAACCACTCCGAGTAGCCGAAAATGATATTGAACGCTATCCACGGAATCCACGTCGATCCGAAAGCGAGAAGCAGGAATATCACGAGCCTTTTGAGATCAGCTTTTTTACTTGACATAATACTCCGCTCCTTTCAGATAGAGTTTGCAGGATATCCTGTACGAGAGACAGTACGCTCCCACTGCAACAAACGGCATAGCAGATATCGCAAGCGAGAGAGCGTCGTTCATCTGACCGCTGATGAGTTCATTCAGTACCAAGAAAAAACCATTCATCAATCCGAATAAAGTCAGCAGGATAAACAGGATGACCGCCGCCACGAGCATGATGACCTTTATCATACTGCCCGTCTTAACTCCGAAGCGGATGAGAAAAGGAAGCTCAACAGCACGCAGAAGCAGCTGCGCATAAAACAGCAGGATAGCAAAACTCATTATAGGCATAGCATCGAGCTTTGCAACGCAGTATCCGAGCGTTGTGAAAGCCTGTTCAGCCGAATAACAGCCGATGAGCATGATACCGCTCATAGCGAAAACCAGGAGATATTTCGTGTAGACAAAACCGCTCACACCCTTTGGATTTGAGGCGGTGAACAGCGCCCATTTTTTTGTGTCGTCGCCCATCATGGTGAGCCCCTGCATCATTCCCACTGCCACAAAGCCGAGAAGCAGGAATATAAGCCTTAGCGTCTCACCCTCACTGAGGAGCAGTCTGTAGCTCTCCATAGGCTCTACCTCGTCGGCAAAGCAGAGTGCAACAGGCAGGAATATCGCAGCGACCGCCGCAGCCGCCGTCAGCAGAAGATACAGCCGATTCTGTTTGCACTCCTTATACAGCAGACCTTTCATCAGTCGGGTCTCCTTTCAAGGGCTTTCCAAGAGGCAAAAAAGCCGACTCCGAGTATCACGAGCATAGCAGGAATTCCGAAATAGCCTACTATCTCAGGGAGCTCAAACAGCTCGCCAAGCTGCGACATCTCAGCAGGGGACTTCATTTCGGGGATGAGCTCCATCGCTTTTTCAAGGCCGCTTATGTCGATAGGAAGAAATTCCGTGACGAGCAGGATCGCACCGACTCCCACAACACCGCCAATGAGCTTGTTGCGCTTTAACTCGTCCGCATCCGTTGCACGCAGGATAAATATCTGCTGAACCATGTCATAAAGCAGGAAGATATCCAGTATCAGCACGAAGTTAAGTATAGTTGTGAGATCAAGAGAACTTCCGTTCATTGCACAGACAGCCGCCGCCCCTGCGACAGTAACAGCCATTCCGACAGCGACAGAGAGCAGCTTCACGAGCGTTCTCGTGAGCGCTTTCTTAGCGGCGCTCATGGGCAGAGCGTAGGAGTATCTCAGCCAGCCTGCATCCATATCAGCCTTGAAAACACCGTTGTCCTCTGAAATGACCACGCCTGCAACGACCGCTATGATGTATGTCAGCATTACCGTAAATCCCGACATATCCTCACCTGTATGTGCGCTGTTCTGCCCTGTTACAAGCAGCGAGAGTGCCGCAAATCCTACCACCAGCACCAACAGAAGAAAACGTATTATGTAGTGCCTTGCGGAGAGCCTCATCTCACGATAGAATAAAGAGCGAATACTTTTCATCACGACAGCTCCTTTCTGTCACGATTTACATAATAGAGCATGATGTCCTCGAGGCTTGCTTGCTCTGTTGTGCTGTGGCTCTCGATGATATCCGCCTTTCTGCCCGAAACAAGCAGCTTTCCACGGTCGATGAACGTCACGCTGTCAGCGATCTTCTCAAGGTCGCTTGTGATGTGGGAGGACAGCAGGATACTGCGCTCACCTGCCTGCATATACTCGAGGAAGATGTGCAGGATATCGTCACGCACGACAGGATCGAGACCTGTTGTAGCCTCGTCCATGACGAGAAGCTCCGCCTCATGTGACAGCGCACAGGCTATCTGGAGCTTCATCTTCATGCCCTTTGAAAACTCGCCTATCTTCTTGTTGGAGGGAAGCTGAAAACGCTCGAGATACTGGTTGTACACGGCGTTGCTCCACTTGGGGTACAGTCCTTCAAATATCCTCGCCATGTCCTTTGCGTTGAAGATATCGTGGAAAGGAAGCTCATCGAAAACGACCGCGATGCGCTCCTTTATCTGCTGTTCGTCCTTGATGTGGTCAAGCCCGAGGAGCTTTATCTCGCCGCTGTCTGCCTTGATGATGTTCAGCAGGCAACGGAGCGTAGTGGTCTTACCTGCGCCGTTCTGACCTATAAAGCCCATCACACTGCCCTTAGGCACATTAAAACTGATGTTGTCCAGCGTAAATCCACTGCTGTATCGTTTGGTTACATTCTTAATTTCAATTGCGTTGGTGTATTGAATATCCGACATAGTATTCTCTCCTTTAATGATTTCGGATATATCATACACCGAAAATCTTACATCAGAAATAGGAGAACATTAACTGAACATTAAAATCAGGCTTTTTCCTGCAAAACGGGCATTTGAAACAACATTTTCCGTGTGAGGCTCTGCCACACCCAAAAAATCTTTAATCCTCACAGCTGTACTAACTGAGCTTTCATCTCAGCAGGGGGATCATTTACGATAAAGCAGCATAACAAAACGGCAGAAAACCGAGATCTTCCGCCGTTTTAGTATATTACTGCTTATTCGAATGCTTTTTTGAGATCGTTGAAACTGATATCGCCCGAGATATCCTGAATGGTTACGACACCCGAGATTATCTTAAAGAAGAAATCCGAAATGTTCTCAAGATTAAGCTCTTCCGAACGCTCACCGTCTGCTTTGGGCAATGAATATACTTTGAGTATCTGACTGTTAAGTGCGCCTGCGCCTATCAGGAAATGATTTTCAAGCTTATCAAAATCTATCATATCTGCAACAAGCAGTCTTCCCGATACAGAATAGCTGTTTACTGTGGTAGTGGAGCCATCGTCATCCAGGAGGACCGTTCTCTGATGGTCATCATCGATGTCCATTCTGATCTTACCTGTATTCGGACTTTCAGGCTCGCCCTTATACAGTGCGCCGAGATGTGCCATAGAGATATTGTACAGCTCCGTGTGCGGCAGTAATGCCAGCGGCTCAACTGAAAAAGCCGCAGGATACAGCATATAATTCACGCCGGAAAGCTGTACACTGGGAGCATTGAATGTACCGAACACACAATTTGTTATGGTCTGGTTCTTAGTTGCAAACACGCCGCCCAGCACAACGCAGTTTTCAAGATACACCTCCGCACCGAACACGCTTCCGCCAATATAGCAGTTCTTGAGCCTTACCGAGGGAGCGTTGACATCGGAGCCGAAGATGACCCTTCCTGAAGTAACAAGCGCCGCAATGCTTTCTGTACTGGCAACCGCCTTGTTAAATCTCACTCTTCCGGTCATGGTAGTTGCGATATGCAGCTCCTTATTTGCGAAAACGGCACCCTTGAATACTACTCCTCCGCCATCAACATTTATCGTATTACCAAACACGCTGCCTTCAAAAAATGTATTGGCCTCGATTTTGATGTTACGGCCGAGTTCCTTTGAATTCTGTGGGAGAACGCTTGTTTTTACTATATTGTCTTTGAAAAAAAGGTCTTTATCATCTAACCTGATTTCATTTAGAGTTTCCATGATTTCCTCCTTGGTGATATTGACCGCATGATAACAGGATATGTATGCATAGCAGTCATTTTTGTAAGCAGCTTATATCTGCTTAATGCATCCCGAATCTTCTTTCCACAATCTGAATATCTCAGTATATACACGCTCTCTGTATTCATCGTGGCCATCAAAGCTTGTATATTCATCCTGCACCATGCTGGAAAACGCCTGCTGTATAAGCTTCATATCGTCCTCATGAACCGCTCTTGGCGGATTGACGCTGCTTTCATTGATATATGCGAAAACCGATTCAAGTATCTGTTGCTTGTTGGCGTTGTCAGACACAAAGCAATTGCATCGTTTGTTTGCGCTTTGAAGATCCTGAGATATGCAGTATGCCACAGGAATATATGACAGCTGTTCTTCCTCAGTATCCTTCTTCCAGAGGATATCATGCATCATCTGGCGGTAGCTCAGGTTGTTTTTTAACGAGTTGACAAGATGCTGAAGAACCGTAGATATCTTCTGGCGAAGACCTGCAATAGCTATTCTGGTATCATCTCCGCCCGTGCTGATCTGATCCGTCGTCATTGCAGCTGACGTCAGGAAGGGCTTGAGTACGATCTCGTCACGCACCTTTTTACTGAGCTTGAATGCAGGCTTATCAAGCTCGGTAACACGTCTTTCAAGCTCTTTGTCAAGCTCTGCAAATACCATACCGAACTTTGCACGTTCTCTCTCAACATCATTGAGCATACGGTCATGCTTATCCCTGACAGCCTCCGAATGTGCTAACAGCAGTGCGGATTTTGTCTGTATCAACGTGCTGCATTCAGCTTTTTTGGTGGTGATATCATTCTGGATCAATCCATAGAATCCGTCGATTATCGAATCCGAGATACGATTTGCATTTGCCGTGATAGCCGCACAGTTAGCGGTGTTCATAGCTGCAACTGCGGCAGTAAGACCGTTGACCTGATTGGAAGCGCTATTGATGCTCTGATCAAACGGTGTAGTCTCAACAGTGACATTGAAACTAAGCGGCACTGTCTGTGAATACGACACTGTCTTGGAACCGCCGTACTGACTTGCAGGATAATTCACCGTCACATCACCGGTAACGGTTACCGATCCGTTATATGTTCTGGTATAACTCATCAGCAGCCTCCCTGTTGAAACAGATACATCATTCTTTCAGCAACACGAGGATCAAGTCTGGATGCCGCAACAAGATTCTGGAATTCATCCGAAACGCTCTTTCTCTCGAAGTCATCCTTCTGATCGTTTATACAAAGCTCCTCCTGATTGAGTATGCTGAGGTCGATGTTGTTCCTGACCTTATCAGAAAGGTACTCGGGATAATGCAGGCTGAGGACATACGTATCGGTCACAAGATTACTCTGCTTGTTTGCGTAAACGACAGGGATGTACTCCTCTACACGCTTCTCAGTCGTTGAGCTGTCCAGCATATCATCCATGAGCTTCTTGTAGGTCAGATTTTCTCTTACCTTACCTGCAAGAACATCAAGAGAACGATCTGTCTTGTTCTTTATTCTTGTGGAAACGATCTTCTGATCGTCAAGCTCGACCTCAGTCGAAGTAACCACCGTTTCGGGTATCTGTCTCTCAAACATACTGAGAATGACTCTTTTCCTTGTTTCCGAGATGCCTACCGCATCCTTGTCAAGCTGAGCTATTCTGTTGGAAAGCGCTTTGTCAAGTCCCTTGAATATCTGCCTGTACTGTCCCTTTACTCGGTTGTAGTCACCCTCCATACGCTCCTGGGTCTTTCCCAGAGTTTTGCTGTACTCCATGAGCAGAGAGAGCTTTGCCTGCATTTCAGTGTAGCAGGTGGACAACTTCATTGATACCTGTGAGCGGATAAGGCTGAAAAAGCCCCTGTCCACATTGTCGCATATCTTGTCTGCTGCGTTCTTCTCCGCAAGAATAACAGCCGCCTCCATCGCAACAACTGCTGCGGTTGTAAGCTTGACATTATCAGAAACAGTCGAAACCGATTCAGCCATCGGCTTGGTATCTACTACAAAATCAAAACTCGGCATAGATCACACCCCACAATCAACAGGCTGGGCGCTTGCCACGGCTTCATCCGTGACCGGCATCGCAGCTGTATCCTCCGCCTGCATAGCAGCCATGACCGCTTCGTCGGAAGCGATGAAAGGCTCTGCCGCACCGATGGAATTGTTGACCTTCTGCATCAGATCCATGTGGATACCCTCAAATACATCCGGGCTGATAGTGGGCTCGGGAAGGAGCACAGCCTTGTTTGCTACATACGGGCTGACGCCGACCAGACTTCTGCGGCGGTTATCAAGCGACTGCAGATCGGAGAATGCGATCGCAGTATCATGCGCCATCGTATCTCTGAGCGAGCCTTCGAAGTATTCGATAAACTCGAACTTCTTTGTGCTTTCGTCGATGCTGTCGTTGATCCTGTCCATAAACTCGGCAAACGCCTCCTGCTGCTGATTGCACTGAGAAGCCTGTGCCTCAAAGCCGGCGATCATCTCAGCCTGGGACTCGATCTCCTTGACCTCACTGTTCTCGATGCTTCCGCTGCTCTTCATGGAGTTGCTGGTGTCAAGCAGCGATTTGTACATATTGTAAGCATTCATGTAATCGGAATAGGTCTCACGCATGTGGGTGATAAGCTCATCGGCAGTCTTTCGGTTATCTCTGAAATAGTTGCCGATCTCGGTCTTCCATCTGTCAACATACATTCTCTTCTGATCGTCGATGTTGTTGTAGATCTTGAGTCTTTCGATCCTGTTCTCCTCCATGAGTGAAGCGATAACGGGCATGAAGATCTCTTCATCAATCTGATGCATACCGAAAGGCATCGATGTTCTGGAACCATCCTCAGCTATCCAGCTGCTTGAAAGCAGCTCATATCTCACGATGGAGCTGGATTTCAGAGAGAACGGAGTGTAGTCATTGACAGCTGTGCGGTAATCAAAAAAGCTCTCGGAGCGTGCTCTCTCGATCTCTTCCGCCTCAAGTGAAGGCGAATACTGTGTGTAGCCGGACTTTAGCACGAGATTAAAGATAGATGATGTATAGTTGATAAGCTTGCTCTGAGAAGATATCTTTGTCTTTGTAAGAAGCTGTACGGACTCTGCAAGACGGCGCATAAGACGTCTTATGTACTCGTTGCTGTCCGAGTCGCCCGTTGTCTTTACCTGATCCTTGAGGGCGTTGAGAGAAGCGAATTTCTCAAGGCGCTCATCAAAGGAAACATCAAACACCTTCACAACATTGTGAGAGCCTGTCTCGGTAGTTGCATACTCATTCAGATACTGAGCGGTCTGACCATCCGGAGCGATAACAGGTATCTTTACAGACGCATTGCGGTTATCTCCGAGCAGGTAGCTGATATTTCTTACCTGTCTGTCAAGACTGCCCATATAATCGTACAGCGTGATACTCTGAATAGATGTAGAATACTCGGATGTGTTTACCGTTTCCGTCATTGTGTTGTCTTCCACCACGGGGAGCTTGTCCAGCATATCGGAAAGCTGCTGCACGGAATCCTGGAAATCTTCAGGCTGATTAAGCAGGGTAAGGTTGAAGTCCGTATCATCCACTGTTCCTGTGTGGTCAAGCACGATGCTCTTATCCTCGAAAGGTACCTTAGTTGCAACAGGAACATATACCACGCCGATCTTATCGACCTTGTATTCACGGCGGATATTGCGGTGTCTTTCATCGCATTCTGCGATCATTCGTTCAAATCTTTCTACTTCAGCCTGATATTTCTTCTGCTTGAACATATACACAAGTCCGACAATGAGAGTGATGACCAGAATGAACAGCACAAAGCAGACCGTAGATATCATCTTTGCCTTATCTCTTTCGGCTATCATCGAGTCACGTTGTTTGATAAGATCAGCCTTGTTCTGCTCCTCTTCCATCTCCGCCGCAACGATAGTCTCCGCTGCGGTCTTGTAATAGTCAAAAAGTATTTTCGCCTGATCCTGATATATATTGGAGGAATTTTCAAAGATCTTTCCTGTCATAGCGTCTGTCCTCTTTCTTAATACATATTTTTGCGCTCAAGATACAGCGCATTGAAATTGCCAAGCTTATTTTCCAGGCCGCCCAGACTGCCTGCGTCGCCGCTGAAATAACTGTCCATAAGGATGGTGTCAAGTATCACCAGCATCCTGCGCTCGAGATCACGTGCCTCGGCAGAGCTTCCGGGCGAGAGATAACGCATATTCTCTGCGATGTTGTTTACAGCAGCACGGACGCCGCTGTTATCAACCCTCGCTGTCATGGCAACAAGCCTGTCAGCCTTGCTTCTGAGCTCAACAACAAAGGATTTTTTCTCGTTTTCTTCCTGTTGTACAGCATCGATATGATCCTTTGATACAAGGGCTAGTATCACCCATATCAGAAACACGAACGCTGCCACGCACTGTATTGCAATAGAAATGCCAACAGGCAGTATCATTACCAGAAGAAGAACGATATTGATAACAGTGACGAATGCATACGTAGACATAGCCTTATAGTACACTGCCATACCGGAGGCTACCGACGCCACCTGTCCACGGAACCTGCTGACCAGCACAGGCAGAAAGCCTGCTACGTACACCGACACGACACTGATACAGGTAAAGATATACACTCCTATCCTGTCAAGGAATAACGGAGCGGTCACCATTGCTATTACGCCTAACACAGCTAAGCCCAAAAAGAACATGACGAGCCTAGGAATCATATATTCATTTTTTCTCATATTTCCTCCGTTCTGTTACTGGAGCTTATTGCCGCAGATCGGGCAGAATCTGGTACCGAACGGCACGGGATTATGACACTTGAAGCAGATATTGTCTGCCGCAACCTCCGACGCCAGCGTAGTTCCGCAGGTAACGCATCGGGTGGAGTTCTGCGAATTGTCAGCCCCACAGGCAGGGCAAGGATTATAGCGGTTTCCGCAGTGAGGACAGAATGCCGAATCTATCGAAAACTTCTTGCTGCAATTGGAACAGAACACTTCTTTTCGTGCTACTCTGGGGTTAGAAGCGCCATAACCGCCCATTCCGCCCTGGGCGCCATACGGGTTATTAGCGCCGAACTGATACTGATTTTGTGCAGGCGGCTGCATCATCGCACCACCCATTGAATTGCCGCCGGCAAATGCTCCTGTCATCATTGCCACGCCAAGAATTCCCATTGAGGCATTGCTGTTTGCAGCCTGCTCAGCCACATTAAAGGACTGCTTCTGCTGCCATGTGTAGCCTGCGATCGCCTGTGCGGAGCGTTCAGACATAGCCTCCGAGATCTTGCGGCCCTCTTCAGAGGATGTATCAAGGTTCACCTCTGTTATGTAAAAGCCCTCAAGATTGAAGCCGTAATCCTCCCAGAACTCAGCCATGGGCTGCTTGATGAATCTGGAAAGATCGTCAAGGTGCATTGCGATACTGTTGATGCCCACATGGTTTGCATTCATAAACGCCATGATAGAGGAGTTTGTCTTTGCTATCATAGCGCCCTTGAAATGGTCTGTAAGCTCTCTTGACGTAAAGCTCTGCATGGTACCTACAAGCTTTACAAGAAAGCGCTCGGCATCTCTCACCTTAAGTCCGTATCTTCCCGTTGCGACCAGCGGGAGCATCTGACCGTAGTCAGCATCCAGCACACGCATGGGAGTAGTTACCCAGTCGATATTCAGCGGAGCGGTCTTATTGACAAACCACACCTCCGCCATAAATGGATTCTTACCGCCGAACGGGATACCGAAGAGATTTCTCAGCAACGGTAAGTTCTGAGTGGAAAGAGTATGTGAGCCGGGGCCAAACTTGCCAAGTATCTGCCCTTTTGAAAAAAACACCGCCTCCTGCGACTCGTGCACTATAAGCTGTGTGCCTGTGCTGAGATTGCTGTGCGGGAAACGGTAAGCAAATTCCGAATTGTTTTGGGGTGACCATTCGACCATATCAATTATAGCCATGTTATTTCCTCCTATAAACTGAATACTATAATTACAACACAGACGCCAATGCTTATCGGGCTGGCATCTATGTGTCATTTCATACAACTGACAAAAAAGCAAGATGTTTTTTGTGCATTACCACCATTTTTCATTGTGTTTGAGTGCAACTTTTATGAAAAACGACACAATCCGACATTATTATAACACATATTTATCCATTTGTCAATCGACATTTATAAGATGATCATCAGAACACTGAAGAGGCGTTAGCTGTTTCGCAACAAAGCACAGCATTTGCAAAACGGCTCTGTTATACAGTCGCCATCACCGTAACAGAGCCGTTTTGACAGTCATATCTCCACAGTATTGTTTTTCTGCATAAATCAGCAGACAAAAATGCGCCGTCACATCCGGTAACGGCGCATATCTTACGATCATCTGAGGTTGAACTTTGCGATCATATCCTTGCAGTTGTCTGCCTGTGCGGAAAGCTGCTCGCTGGCTGCGGCAGTCTCCTCGGATGTTGCACTGTTGGTCTGGACAACATCGGCTATCTGCTCAACACCTATAGTGAGCTGAGCAACGGAATCGGAAGCCTCCTGAGAAGCGTCTGCCATTCTCATGTTGAGCTCAGCTGCTTCTTCAGCAGCATTAGCTACGATGCTCATCTTGTCGGCAACCTCGTCAACAAGTCCTGTTCCAAGTTCAACACGCTGAACGATACTCTCGATAAGCTCAGTGGTGTTCTGTACAGCCTCCGCAGATTTAGAAGCAAGGTTCCTTACCTCGTCGGCAACCACTGCGAAGCCCTTGCCTGCGTCGCCTGCTCTCGCTGCCTCAACAGCGGCATTCAGCGCCAGGATATTGGTCTGGAATGCGATATCATCAATGATCTTTACGATATCCTTGGTCTTGTTGGAGGCTGTGCCGATATCGTTCATAGCCTTTACAAGCTCGCTCATTCTGTCGTTTACCTGCGAAAGCTCTTCGCCCGCATCGTTTGTCTTATTGTTTGCGGTGACAGCGTCCTGAGCATTTGCCTTGATCTTTTCCGCAATAACATTGACCGTAGCCGAAAGCTCCTCGATGGAAGCCGCCTGCTCGGTAGCGCCCTGAGAAAGGTTGATGGAAGCGGCAGCTACCTGGGAAGCTCCGCTGTCTACCTGATTTGCTGTCTCATAGATATCGGACAGTGTAGCGCTCAGTGTTGTTATGATGTTTCTGATGGAAACAAGGATCTCCTCATAATCGCCTCTGTAATTCTCAGGACAGCGTGATTCGATCACGAAATTTCCGTTAGCCATCTCGCCAAGCAGATAGTTGATATCGGAAATGATATCCTGCTGATATGTCTGGAAATCAGCAATAGCCTTTGCTGTCTGACCTACCTCGGTATTGTCGATCCTGATATTGAACTCGGAGTGGATATCGCCACGCACAAAGTCCAGCATCTTCTTTTCGGTAGCGATGATAGGCTTGAGAAGCTCTCTGAACACAAACAGAACAACGATCACCTGAATGATTATCGTCACTGCGATCGCTATGTACTGACCGATGTCGCATATCAGCATTGCCGTTTGATAGTCGGACACTCTTGCCTGCATTCTGTCCTGAATGAGACTGTTGAATGTATCGGTATACTCGGAAACCTCGGAAGCAAGAGCATTGTATGCGTCGCTGTATACCTCATCAGAAGCGGATGCCAGATCTCCTGACTGAACAAAAGCAAAGGATCTGTCCTCATAAAGGCACATCTCCGCAGAGTTTGCGGCGATCTTTTCCATATACTCAAGCTCTTCAGCCTCAAGACCGATAGCCTTCATAGCCTCGAGATTCGTTTCACGGGATTTAGTAACATTTATCTCGTTCATATATGCATCGTAATAAGCGGCGTCGCCTGTCGTTGCATACATTCTTGCCTGCCTTGTGAGAAACTCCGAGGCAGACTTGTAGTTGACTGCGCCGATGTACAGATCATGCTTATCGTTAAGAGCATCCTCAAGCCTATTGTTGACATTGCTCACCACCAGAGAACATCCAGCAACGATAACAAGCATCACCATCGCAATTATGAGCAGAAGTCTGCCCTTTGTGGACTGCGCCATACGTTTCATAATTTTTACCTCCCACAAGCTGATATTACACCACCCATACGGAAACTCCCGGAACAGGGAGCAAATTCACAACACGAACGGTAATAATATTCAAAATTTATAATCACATTATAATATATTTTGTAACATTTGTCAATGAGATTGTAAAATTTTATGAAATGATTATGTGTAGTGCTACAATAGATATCAGACAAAAGAAGAGAGATAGACGAAAACCTGACAGAATAAAGTTCGACAGAAGAAGGTGGTCTATCCCTTAATGAGTATTATAATGAAGGATCATCAATTCCTGATGAAATATGGTGAAAATTAATGTGTAAACAAAGCACGCTCTTACATATATTTTTTGGCATAGTCGCCTGGGGGAGGAATATATTCGTCCGTATACTCCCAGACACAACAAAGCTGAATGTAACCATCGTGAAGATCACATCACAGCATTTATTCCTGCGCTGACCGTATAATGCGTCCTCTCAATTGGCTTTCACTTATCCGGTTCTTTGATCATTACTATTCAGGATGATTGACAAACTTGCATTTATTAAAAACCGATCCAAGTGCGGTGCTCGATCACACTTTCACGAACACTGCCGTGACGCACATAAATCCGTTGTTTATCACGGCGAAGATATCGCCTTCCATCTTATGCATAAGCTGACGGCATATATAAAGACCCAGACCGCTGCCCTTTTCGTTTTCGGCATTTGAGCCTCTCCAGAAGCTGTCGAATATATGCGGCAGATCAGTTTCAGACAGTGTACAACCGCTGTTGCGTACAGCAATAAGGATACAGCCATCCTCCTCGGAAAAGCCGATATCAATACTCTTTCCGTCGCCGTATTTTATCGCATTCTCTATGATATTCTGGATGACCTCGGTGCTGCGGTCAATGTCACCGCACAGCAGGCGATCGGTGTAGCTCTCAATCGAAAATCCCGTTTTTATCAACGACAGCTTTTCGGTGTAATACAGCCTTATCTTCGTCATGAGCTCTGACAGATAGAACTCTCCCATATTCACATCAAGGCTGAGGAAATCCTCTCTCGATGCGGTGATTATCTGCGAAACATAGCTTTCTATCTCGTCCGCCTTTGAGTTGATGTTTTCTGCTATCTCAAGCTGTTTTTCTGCGCTTGTGTAAAGCCCCTTTGAAAGAGCCTTGGAGTACAGCTTTATTGCTGACAGCGGAGTTTTTATGTCATGTGACAACGACAACAGGAGCATCTTCTTTTCCCTTTGCAGCTCCAGTTCACGTCCCTTCTGCTGTTCCATATTCTCACGCAGCATATCCACGCCCCAGATAAACCGTCCGAAAAATCGGTTTTTGCTTTCCTTTACAGGCGCAGTAAGATTGCCTTTTGAAAGCTCATACGGGACATCGGAAAGCTGTTCAAACGGCTTCAGTATCTCCAACCGTATGTACAGCATAACACCAATTACAGCTACCGCCATGGCTCCGAGAAGGACATTCACCGTTATGACAAGCTCAGTTTTATCCGTATCCTCTCCTGTAACATAATCAAAACGATACAGCTTGCCGTTTATCTCTCTGACAACATGATCGCTGTCGGAATCATAGAAGCCCTCGCCGTATTCCGTGACCGCCGTAACATATTCGCACTCCGAAACATCAGGAACAGAGCCGTTTTCCATCTCACGGGCAAGGCGGCTTATCTCCACACGATATGGTCTGCCGCTGTCGGAGTTATCGGTCAGCAATACAGCATTTGCAACGGCGAAAACGGCAACTATCAAACCTATAACTACTGCTGAAATCCTGTTAAATGCTTTCATATTTGTAGCCTACTCCCCACACAGTCAGTATCCGTTTCGGTGATTTAGGATCATCCTCTATCTTCTGACGGAGCCATTTTATATGCACCGTAAGCGTCTGCTGCTCGGAAAAGCTGTCGCTGCCCCAGATCTGATTGAAAATAAAATCCTTGCTGAGAGCCTGCCCCTTGTTTTCCACAAGCAGCAACAGCAGATCGAACTCCTTTGCAGTGAGTTCTATCGGCACATCGTTTTTGCAGACCGTGCGGCTGACCTTATTTATGCGGAGATCGCCGTCGACAAGCTCATCGAGTGCATATCTGCGCTTGAAGATCCCACCGATCTTAGCCAGCATGATGTCGATGTCATACGGCTTTTCGATATAGTCGTCAGCGCCTAGAACAAGTCCGTTAAGCTTGTCCTCCTTGTCGGTCCTTGCGCTTACGATAAGGATAGGAGTATTGCTGTCCTCTCGTATCTTCCTGCAAACTGCAAATCCGTCTGTCCCGGGGAGCATTATATCAAGCACGATAAGCCTTGCCCCATACTTTTCGTACAGCGACAAGGCTTTTTCCCCTGTATCTGCCACCGATACTGTGTAATTCTCCGCACGCAGAAAATCACACAGCAGGCCGGCAAGCTCGTGGTTATCTTCAACTATAAGAATGTCGGTCATAATATATCCTTTCAGACAGCGTAGGGGCGACCAATGGTCGCCCGTGCCGAAATCACCATCCAAGCTCTAAAAGCCAGTTGTTAAGCGCTCTTTCACGCTCCCTCATCTGAGATGCGTTTTCGCACCTGTCTAAATTATACTCTCCTTTTATGTTTCCGTCAACTATGTACAGCACTCTTGTACATTTTGCCGCTACCTTTACATCGTGAGTCACAAGCATGATGGTAGTGCCGTCGTTGTTGAGCTTTGCAAGCTCCTCCATTACCTCGTCAGATGAAGTACGGTTGAGGGCGCCTGTCGGCTCGTCTGCGAATATCATCTTAGGATCGTTTATCATACTGCGGCAGATGCACGCACGCTGTAGCTGACCGCCCGAGACCTCGTTAATGTCGTTGTCGGCGATGTCAATGATGCCAAGCTTGCGCATTAGCTCATGACCACGCTCTACGGTCTCCTTGCGTGTTTCGGTATTCTTATCTGACTGTACCGCAGGGAGTATGATATTGTCAAGCACTGTGAGGTTTTTAAGCATATACATCTGCTGGAAGATGAAGCCCATCTCATCAAGGCGCAGATCGGCAAGCTCCTTTTCACCCATCTTTGCTATGTTCTTTCCGCAGAAGAGCACTTCGCCTGCGGTGATGCTGTCCATACCCGAAACAGCATACAGCAGAGTGGATTTGCCCGAGCCCGAGGGTCCCATTATCGCAACCATCTCCCCCTCGGAAACGGTGAAGTTCACGTTCTTCAGAACGTTGTTCTGACGCTTGTTTACGATGTATGTTTTGCAGAGGTCCTTTACTTCGAGAATATTCATGATAGTTTCCTTTCTTATTCGATATTAGCAGTATCGGAAGCGTTTATCTTCCTTGTGTAAAGTGATGTAAGGAATGCGCTGAGAGCTGTTGTGGCAAGGATGATTGCCGGGAAAATGAGGAACATCTCAAGAGGATCGATAATGTAATCAGCCGCAAGCTCCATACCCATCATCCTGAAGAGCGGGTCGATACAAAGGTGAGTCAGAGGCATTGCGCAGATTTCTGCAACTGTTACCGCAATAATGCCTACGAATAAAAATCTCAGTGCATGATAAGCGCAGATCTTTCCGTTGCGTGTGCCGATAGCCTTCATAAGCGCTATCTCGCCTGTTTCCTTTGCGATAAAGGAACGCTCCATAAGCACTGTAACAAGTGCGGCTAAGACGATCGAAAGGATAGCTGTAAGGGATTTTACAGCCTCAAGTGCATCTGCAACTCCAACATTTCTCTTTGTCCACTCGGCACAGGTTATTACTTCGTCCAATTCAGGATAAAGCTCCTTTATTTTATCCATTCTGTTAATGATCTCCGCATTATCGGGATCATCGGTAAATCTGACCTGAGTGGAAATTCCGCCGCTTGCCTGAACATAGTTGATCTCTTCATCTGTAAAAAACCTTATGGTTGAACCCTGTGTGTTCATTGACTGGAAAAAGGCTGTGATAATATACTTCTTATCTCCGTCAACCGTTTTTATCGTCACAGTATCTCCGAGGTCAGCCTTTATAAGATTTGCCGCAATTCGGGTGATGGCGATCTCATCACAGCTCTGCGGTGCGGTTCCTGCCGTGTATTCATACATATCCATTGTTGTTCCTGTGCCCTGATATGCCATTATTTTGGCAGTCTCATTGCCGTGCGAAACTTTAAAATTGAACGCCAGCTCCTGGAAACACTCGGCAGGCATTCCGTTTTCCGCAAGCTTCTCTTCAAGATCATCAAGATATACTTCTAATGTTTCTCTGCCACCCTCGATCATAAAGGACGTTATCTTGTCGTTAGCATCAAGTGAAATGTGACATTCCGCAAAGCCGAAGCTCTTGAAAAGCTTGTCACTGCAAAGTGTCGTAATAGTTGTCGAAAGCATGAGCATAAGAGAAAGACAGAGGAAAAACGTAAGGGTGATTATACCAAAACGCTTCGGACTGCTTACAATATCGTTGAGTGCAAGGAACGGAGTAGCGGAAAGCTTTGATCTGCCGAGGCTCATAAGGCTCTTTTTGCGGAAGCGTTCGCCTGTCTGACCGTTCCGGATCGCATCAATGGGAGTAAGCTTATTCACCTTGCCCGTACAGCTGTAACAGAACAATAGAATTACGGCAATCACGAAAATAACACATAGAATATTTACAAAAACGGGATTCTGATTATTGATGATAACGGATTTTGAGGAAACGCTCATAAGGATCTCGTTGAAGGGGAAGCTGAGCGCCAGACCGATAACTGCACCTATCACGGAAAGCGCTGCGTATTTTACAAGGTAAAGACCACGGATCTTAAAGTTGCTTATACCGATAGCCTTCATTACACCGATCTCACGGAATTCCTCCGAAAGCGTAAAGGCGATGGTAAAGCGAAGAACCACAAATGCAACCGCAATGAGTATCAGACTTATTACAAGGAGCAGACCTGTTAGTATCATATCAAAAACATAGCTGAAAGTAAGCAGCGCATGATCCATTGTGAAAATAAAGCTATCAGTTATATCAGCTATTTCAGACAACATCTTCCCCATATCGGAAGTGTTTATGTAATAGAGCCTGCCACCGTATAAAACACTTATTGTTTCATCTGAAATAAAATCATCATAATCATCTGCATTTATTATGTATCTTACCATTCCCATCATATTCGAGCCGAGAACGGCGTCTTTGATACCGCCTGCTATCGTAAATTCACGGCTTAAGCCTTCGATCACGATAGTAAGCTTATCACCCACTTCAAGCCCTGTGCTCTCCATAGCTGAACTGAACATATACAGCTCACCGGGGGCTACTCGTTCAAGGATACTGTTATCATCAAGGAAGTAATTCACCGACATATCCTTATCGCTCTGAAGCAGCTGTGTATTAGAAGACGCATTTAACGGCTCGTTCTTATACAAGATATTTGAATCAGTCATATATATTATATCTTCAGACTTATAATTATCAATACTTTCAGCATTTTCAAGCGCCTCATCAAGGTCAGGCGACACCGACTTATTCATCGTTGCTGCAACATAATCAGGCACATCCGCCATTTCAAAATAATCATCCAGCGCAGTCGTCACAGTTAAAATATTATTTACACTGGAGGCCACGAACATCGTCGCAAGTATGATGAATACAAGCACTATTATATTCATTGCCTTTTTCCGTTTAAGGTCTTTTTTAAGAATGTTGAGATACATTTCAGTTCCCCTTTCATCGTTGTGGCCTAATTATATCATGGAAATTATTAAATAATCCTTAAATCTTTTTAAGCTCACAAAGAAATTAAAAAAGCTGTCTTTGTTTATCAGCGTTATATTATATACTCATCGCTGTCGAAAAAAGGGATCATTTTAAAAGGCTCACTCATACCTGAAATATAAGGAGACGCATAAAACCAAATCGGCACCGTTTCAAAAACGGTGCCGTCCATTGCCTGATCATATTCTGTGCGTTATGCCTGAGGGCACCTGTCCGACTATACTGACATGACGTGATATTCTGAGCTTAACACACAAGTTTTATCATTCTACCTTTATTGAGTAGCTCTTTGCCCTTAATCTTTCAACAAAATCATCAACGCACAACGGCTTGTCGTAAAGATATCCCTGCACCATAAAGCATCCGATATCCTTCAGCAGATGTGCCTGTTCAACAGTTTCAACGCCCTCAGCAATGGTCTTCATGCCAAGCTCCTTTATCATCTTTACGATGTTGCGCACAACTATTTCATCCGTCTTGCTGGCGCTGCGGGAAATGTTGTCAAGGAAGGACTTGTCCAGCTTCACCACATCAAACATAAAGTCTGTAAGCAGATTAAGCGAGGAATATCCCGTGCCAAAGTCATCGATAGAGGTAATAACGTCATTTTCCTTAAGCTTTGTCACAAATGCCTTAAACGCTTGGTAATCACTGAAATCAGACATCTCTGTCATTTCTATTTCGATATAACGATGATCTATACCGTAATTATTGATGATACTGATGATCTTGTCTGCAATGTCGGGGTCGTGCAGATGCGTCTTGGAGAAATTGACCGACACCGTCACAGGCTGAAGCCCCTGTTCTATCCATTGCTTGATATCATGGCATACTCTGTCCAGCATATAGAAATCAAGTGCACAGATATTTCCGTCACGCTCAAACACAGGAATAAACTCCGCAGGAGATACAAGCTTATCTCCACGGCGCCAGCGCACAAGCGCCTCGCAACCGCACAGGCTGCTGCTCGTCAGCTCGACTTTTGGCTGGTAATAAGCCACGAACTCACGGTTTTCAAGCGCCCCCGAGAACAAGGCGGTGAGATTCTGCTCACGCTCCATCCTGTCCAGTATTTCTGTTGTAAAGAACACCACATCGGTCATATTACTGCGGCGGACATTGTTTATTGCCGTTGAGATACAGAGCATAACATGATCGATATCATCACCCTGTGCGATGTTATAAACTCCCACACGTGAAGAAAGCACAAAGTGGATACTTGTGCTTTCAAGCTCCAGCTCTATCAGCGCATGAGAAAGGAAATCAAGCAATGCACTGCTGTTCTCCTTTTTCACAAGAACAGTGAAATTATCTCCTCCCAGGCGTGCGACAAATTCATCCTCGCAAAGTTTTGAGCGCAGCGTTCTTGCAAAAGCGACGATAGCCTTATCGCTGTGCTTGCGTCCTACCTGTGTGTTTACGCTCCTGAAATTCTTGATATTGAGGTACATTGCGGTGTATTCGTGCAGCGTACCCTGCTTGAACAGACGCTTTCCGATAGCAATAAAGCCCGTGGCGTTGGGAAGCTTTGTAAGCGCATCGACAGAAAGCGAGGTCCTTACTATTTTGTGAAGATTGGCTCTGTCATAAAGCAGCGCAATGCTATTATGTAAAAAGCCTATCTCCTGCGTCTCTTCATCATCCCAGACATAGCCCTTTTCGGGATACGAGATAATAGAGGCGCCTCCATTTTCACCTGAAAGGAATTCCGTAGCGACAGAAGCTTCACCTGCGCCGGATGCAGAGCGATAAAGCTCTATATCCATCATGCTTCTGCTTGGATTATACGGAGAGGGCGGAATATCCAGTTTACACGCCATGCTTCCGAGGCGGATATCAGCTGCTACTGCGGCTATCTGTGAGCTGATAACCTTTGAAAGCTCCTCTAAAGTAAGCCCTGCGGTATCAACACTTTCAAAAAATCTCCTGAAATTCTCACTGCATATAATGCTGCTCATAACGATCTCCCTACATTTTGACAAAAAATAATATTACACTGTACAGTTTAGCACTTTTCAACCTAAACGTCAAGCATATTCGGAATGATATAAAACAAGCACTGTCACCAACAATGTCCATCAAGTCATAACATCCTTATACTGTGATCTTTCCTGCACTTTCCTTTAAAGTGTATCCTGCATCTTTACTGAGCCGTCCGTACTCTCGGCAGCGATATCGAAAAACCTAAAAACCTCTTCCATCTTACCTGATTTTAACATAAAATGAGCTACTGTCAATGCTAAACTGCATTTTATCTGCAGATTACTGATCTCATTGCTTAGTATTGCCTTTTGTAGCTTTTCAGCCGCATTCTGCGCACAATACAAAGCGAACTGCCTATCGCCCACATCGCACGCAAGCCAATACAGATCAAGCCACAGCGTAACGATCTGAACATTGTCGCTGTGTTTACCGCTTCATTAATATGTATTAAGCTGTATTTATCATACCACGCAAATGCGAAGCTTTTGGAAACGGCGCAAGCCGTCGTCGCAATTACGATCCAAATGGCAATTTTTTTCGGTTTCGCTCAGCGAAATCAACGGCGCTCCGCCGTTGAAGAAAAAATTGCAAGGTGGTTCGGTCGGCAATGCCGAGCGAAACACACTGCCGTTCAATAAAAACAGCGCAATTGCGAAAGCAATTGATTTGAGCTGTTTTTATTATACCATATACTAACTAATTTTTCAACAACAACGTAATGTAACACACGATATAATAACATCACAACAACAAAATCGGCTCCGTTATACGGTATTTTACCGAAACAGAGCCGTATTTTTGTAAAATCACATAAAGCAAGTGTCATACAGAGAATAAAACATTCACCTTTCAGAGTATCACCGCTTTGTGCCGTCATCCGAAGCATTCAGATAAAGCTCCTTGGCGTACTCCAGTAACTCCTTGTCGATCTTTCCGAACTCCGCTTCTTCGTCAAGGATCTTAAAGGCAATATCGTTGGGCTTGGGCTTTTTGTAGGGTCTGTCATCGGCAATAAGCGCATCGTAAATATCCATGATCGTGAGTATTCTTGTCATGGTATCCAGCTTTTCGCCGCCTATTCCTTTTGGATAGCCCTTGCCGTTCAAAAGCTCGTGATGATCCGCCGCCATCCTGCGAACATCCTTGAATTTTTCGCCGAACTGCATGTGCGAAAGGATCTTATCGGTATACACAACGTGATCCTGCATGATCGTGCGCTCCGCATCGGAAAGCGTGCCCGCCCTGATATGCAGATCGTCACGCTCCTCCGCTGAGAGATAGGCGATCTCCTTTCCGTCGGGAGCTTTATAGACGCTTTCTTCTATCTCCTTAATAAGCGCCCATTCATCGTCCCTGAGCGGTCTTCCGCAGTTAAAGTCGTCCAGCTTGCCGATAAACTCCTGTATCCTCTCAAGACGGCTGTCAGCCTCCGCCTGAGTTATCGTTCCGCTCAGTGCGTCGTTTCTTATGTGCAGGGAGATTATCTCCAGCCTGCTCCGAAGCTCCTTTTCCCTGTCGCCGAGCTTGGTGGGCTTATCCATTACCTCTAACGGCGTATCCATTTTTCCTACATCGTGGAGCATCGCCGCAAGATAGAGCTGCCTTTTGTCGTCCTCAGAAAAGCAAAGCTCCGTCTTTTTTTCACGGTGGAGCTGATTTATATATTCAAGCATCTCCACGCATCTTTTCGCAACATTCTTGGTATGGCTGGCGTTGTACGGCGTTCTGCCGTCGATAGCCTCCGCCATTGCTTCCGCCATCGAAAACAGCATACCACGTGTTTCGATAAGCTGCTTCTTCTGCATATCGATGTATCTGAACAGAAGGGCGGCAAGAAATGCCAGCGTCAGACCGATCGGGACAGCAAGGATATTCACGGATATTGCAGTGATCTTAAAGAATACCACCGCAAAGGCTATATATCCGGGCACTGCCGCAAAATAGCATATAACCGAGTTCCGCAGCTTCGTATCAAGCGAAAGATACGCAAGTATTCCCACTATAAGCACCGCGGCAATAAACTGAAGCACAGGATCGGCGGAATATATTATCCTGTCGTTAAGAATTGCGTTGATTATATTCGCCTGAAGCTCAACGCCGTACATTTCGCTTGAACGATCGATCGGCACACGGTAGGAGTCCATAAGCCCCTCCTCGTATGCGCCGACAAGCACGACCGAGTCTGCAAAATATGACGCAGGAACAGCGCCCTCAAGAACATCAAGCATTGAGATATTCTCAAATTCGCCCGCATTTCCCGTATATGCGATCTCTATCACCGAGGGCAGGTCTGATGTTGCACCAAGCTTTTTCGAGACAGCATAGGCAAAGGAATCGTAGCTTGTATCGTCCTTCTGCGAGGTAAGGCGGGTGTATGCCTTACGGACATATCCGTCGTTGTCGTAAATAGCATTTGTGAAGCCGTATTCCGAGACCTCAGCAAGCTTATCGAAAGGCTTTCCGTCCGTCAGGATATGACTTCCGAGCATATATTCTCCGCTGTCGTCCTTATGAAGATAGGTATCAAGAGATGCGGTAGAAGCAAGCACGATATTATCATACTCCGAAACGGTATCCACAAGAAGCTGATCGCTCTCGCTATCATTCGTTCCCGAAAAAACCACATCCACACCGATCACGGCAGGGGCTTTTGCAGGGTCTGCATTAAGCACCTCGATAAGCCTTGCGAAGCAGCTCCTGTCCCAGTCGGAATACGGTCCGAGGACAGACAGCGTCTGCTCGTCGATGGCGATTATCCTGATATTGTCGGGGATCACATCGGCGTTCTGATAAATGGCGTCTGCCGTCATGTTCTCAAGACTTTCGGGAAAGTTGTAGAGCGACATTATACCCGATGCTATGCCAAGCAACAGAGATAATGCTATTCTGATGAAGCATTTTATTTTTTCGGATCTTTTTGAGCCGATTATATTATCCATAATGGCCTCCGTAGGGGAATTTTACTTGGTCTTATTATATCAGATAGAACCATTTTTCAGGCGAACGAGAATGTGCCAGATGCCAGAAGCCCGCACTGTGACCGGGCTTTGTGCCTGTCACAGTGCGGAGCGACAACGCAGATGGCACTTTATCGACAGCCTGATACGGGCGGTCTTACCGCCCGTATCATATATAAAAGATCATCGTTCGAGAACATATATGGAGCTGTCAGGATATTTTATGAATACTATATAGTCGTTTCCTGAAAGAAACCACATATCATCAGGGATGTTGTATTTAACAATGCTTCCACTTGCTCTGTTGATGTTCATCTGCTTCTGTATATCCTCATCCTCCGACAGAGTAAAATTATATCTGCTACCACCCAGTGCTGTAGTGCTGAAAGAAACATAGTCGGTCTCTACATTATAACCGTCACCATAAGATGCATACCCAGGTTTCAATGCAAAATAGAGAGAGCCGTTATATTCGGCCGCCTCAAAATACTCCGAGGCGTTTTCTGCTGTCAGCTCAATTATTTCCTCCACATAGTCGGATTCAAACTCAGCCAGTGGTATCGTAACAAGGCCACCTGTACTGCTGTCATCGGGATACTCCTCTTCAGGGACAGGAACCAGTACGGGAGCAGGAGTTGTCTGAGGTGCAGGAACAGGAGTCGGTACTATTACATGAGTCGTCTGAGGCGGAGTAACAGGTTCGGACGCCTCTGAGTCGTCTGTATCCTGATCTGTTATATCAGGATCTAATATATAGAACTCATCCTCCGTAAGCTGTATATACGAATTGATATCGGTGGTTTCAAACTGTTCCTTGTTGGCAAATGAAACAGATATCGACAGATACAGATCATCGGTTACTTTCTTGAAATACTCGTATCCCTGTTCGTTGACAGCTACCGCCGATATGGACGGTGAACCGTCCGGCATCGGAAGCGTGTGCGATACACCGCTGTAGTTGAATTTCACGACCTCTATCGTATCGCCATCACCGTTTACAAGGGTATGGATCTTATAACCCTTACTTTCCAGATCTGCTTTTTTCTGCTGTGCTTCATCCGCTGTCAAAGCCATATACATAAGGGTCGACTTGTCATTAAGGGAATCGAAACTGGGAAAGGGAACATTATTGTTTTCCAGTGGTGTTATCCATCCATTCAGGTGCTTTGCGTGCAGTCCCGAATATGTAGTCAGATCACTGTATCTGATATTGAACGCAACATCTTCAGTGTGTTCAAAAAACAACGGCTCAAGCATGGATTCAGCGGTCTCCGCTGTTTCCGCTGTTTCTGCGTTCGCCTGCTGAGTTTCAACTGTAACTTCCTCGGTCGGTTCTGTGCTTTCCACGGTTTCTTCATTTCGGATGACCGCAGACTCGCCTGCCGTAAGGTCATCGGTCAACACATCGGAAACGACCGCAACAATGCCCTCTGTGACCTCAACAACAGTGGTTTCGGTCTGCGGGTCATAGGACACCTCAAATGTCGTGCCCCTTACAGAAAGGGTCGCATTGGGAGTCTTTACAGAGAAGAAGGATTCCTCCGAAAGCTTGTTTTCAATGGTGAAGAGCGATTTTCCGTAAAGCAGGTCGATAGTGATGTTTCCACTGGTCTCGGTACCTGTGGAATGAAGCCTGAAGGCGGTATCCGCTTCAGCCACGATATGCTTGTCGCTGTCTGCAAGAAGCTCCAAAAGCGACTGGTTTCCTACCTCTACAAGGTCCTCCGAAACAAGCTGGAGCCCCTCGAAAGCGTCCATTTTTTCCTCACGCTGAACAGTGACAGCACCCTCAAAGCTGTTGACCTTGATAAGACGATATACGTCTTTCTGGCTGACGGCTATCACTGTAATTATTACGACAGCCACAACTACCACTCCTGCTGCAATGGCAGGGATGATGAATTTTTTCATTTTTTATTCCTTTCAAGTTGATTTATGATATCTTTTCAATAGCGCCATAGAAATTAAAATTGACCGCATTGCAGTAATTGATCATTTCCTCGCCTGTATCAAGCGTTTCAATAAAATAATCGGAGATCAGGTCGTCTGTTGATATACTGCCGTTTGTGTTGGTTCCGCTCATTGACAAATTGATATCCACGTGCGATATATTCAGCCTAAAAGTGCCGGCTTCGGTCTTCATCGTAATCGTTTCAGGAAACCAGTCCACCTCTTCTTCCATGGCCCAGCCATCTTCGCCTTCTTTATATCTTCGGATCGCTTCATTCCTGTTCTTTTCAAAGTAAGCATTTGCTTCATCGATATGTGCCTCTACATAAGGCTTAAGGTCGTTGAGTGTATCGCACAGATAAGGATTATCACCCGCATCTCTGTCTTCACGATAATGTGCATCTTCATGTGAAATACCCAACGTTATGTGGTTTTCTTGATGTCCCATGAACATAGACCAGTTTCTTGCGCCAAGTGACCCATAGCTGTCATCGCCTGTCAATTGATATTCTCGGCCGATGGAAAAGAGCAGATTCCAGTATGTGTTCCAATCTTCCTCATCCATTACCTCTGCCGTTTCGGTTTCGGCAACTTCCGTTGTGACTGTTTCGGTCGGAGCACTTTCCGTTGTGACCGTTTCGGTCGGAGTGCTTTCCGTTGTGACCGTTTCGGTTGAAGCGCTTTCCGTTGTTACTGCTTCGGTCGGAGCGCTTTCCGTTGTGTCTGTTTCGGTTACAGCAGTGTCGGTCTCGGGTTCATCAACTACCGCTCCACCTGTTTCTGCGGTAATTCCGCTCGCCGTTTCAGAAGTCATATCTGAAGTATCCTGTGTTTCCGTTATGGAAATTTCCGAGCTATCGAGCGTTGCCTCTGCATTTTCAGCGCCGTTCTCCGTTTCAACAACAATTTCTCCGTCAACGTCCTTGATTACGATCACATCGCCCTTTTCAAGCGTTTTTACACCGTCCCTATATGTAACGGCAACGATTCCCTCTGTAACCTCGACTATCGTTTTTCTTTCTTTGATAATATATTCCACAGAAAAGATCGTTCCTCTGACGCTGAGCGAAGCGTTTGGTGTGTTCACCTCAAAGGCAGAGCCTTCAGGAAGCTTGTTTTCGATAGTGAAGAGGGACTTTCCGTAAAGCAGGTCGATAGTGATATTTCCGCTGGTCTCGGTGCCAGTGGAATGAAGCCTGAAGGCGGTGTCCGCTTCTGCCACGATGTGCTTGTCGCTGTCGGCAAGAAGCTCTAAAAGCGACTGATTTCCGACCTCTACAAGATCCTCCGAAACAAGCTGGAGCCCCTCGAAAGCGTCCATCTTTTCCCCACGCTGAACGGTGACTGCGCCCTCAAAGCTGTTGACCTTGATAAGACGGTACACGTCTTCTTTTCCGCCGACCGCAAGAACTATGATAACTACCGCAGCTATTATGGCAGCAGCTGCAGCTGCTGCGGGTATGATAAATTTCTTCATAATATGTCCTCTTTTGTTTTTTATATTCAACAAATTATATCATAACATATCAGAAAAAGCAAGAGCATCAGAGCTTCCCGGAACGTTGGGTGCGCCCTGCGGAGCGGCACGCTATAATTTCATAGAAATGATCCAGTCAAGAAGACTCATAAGCAATTTCAACTGTTCCTGTGACATCGCTTCTGTTTTTGAGATTATATTCTTCTGATAATCCTTAGGGCTGACATTCGCTGTCGTCCCAAGAAGCAGATGATCGGGCGTAGTATCCAGTACCGAACACAATCTCATCAGCACATCTACACTAAGCACAGATGTCGCACGCTCGATATTAGAAAGATACTTGTCGCTCAATCCTGCCATTTCGTTTACCTGCGACTGTTTAAGCCCCAGTTCTCTGCGCCGTGCTGCAATCCTCTTTCCAAGCTCTTTATAATCAACATACATTTTTATCACCTCAGTTTATTTTACAATCCCTTACAGGTATAATAAACATATTATAAGATGAAATTCACTTGACAAAATACTTATTTCGAGTTATAATATGAAAGAAACCTTTTAGTGTGAATACATATATTTTTTTGAGGTATGTAATATGGAAAAAGCAATAGAGATCAACCACTCTGACACAAACGCAAATATACTGAAAAATGCAGATTCTGCATTCAGCTTAAAAAATTATAAAGAGACGTTTGAGCTGTATTCCGAAGCTTTAAAGGCAGAACCGCATAACGCCCACGCAATATTATATCGTTCGTTTTCGTCTGCCATGCAGAGTACAGCAGAAGAGTTCAGAACCGAAGAAACAAACGCAGCGGTAATAGCGGCACTGGAATTACAGCACAACAAATACGGCGACTCACAGCCATACTACGATTTCTGTTATGATATGATAACATATATGACATTATTATCAGATCACATTGCCGCATTATGTATTCCTGTAACGCAAGCAGAGGTCAAAGCGCCGCCACGCTTCGGAGCGAACAGGAACAACGGGAAGAAAAACCCCGCTCCTGAACAGGGCAGCGCCTCACGCAGCGGTATCACAGGCTGCTGTGAGCTTTGCAGAAACGCTGTCATAACTGCACTGAAACAGGTCACTGACTTTTCGGGATTCAGCGATGATTTCTGGGAACGCACCCACACCCTGATCGACAAATGCTGCACTTACAGGGAGCGTTCAAAAATGCAGCCCGATCCCGAATTGCTGAATCTGCTTGCAACAGTTGATGGTATAAAGGCAAATCATTAATGTATAACTAGATAGAAAAGCATTTACAAGGTGCTTGTGAAAAGAACTGTTTTCAGAGATCATTTACAAGGCGATTTACAAGACAAATCTGCCACAAAAACAAAAAGAGGGCATCTCTCACATCGAGAAATGCCCTCTTTACTTCAATTCAATTTATCACTCAGCAGTGAAATCGCTCTTGCCGAGACCGCATACGGGACATACCCAGTCATCGGGGATGTCTTCCCACTTGGTTCCCGGAGCGATACCGCTGTCGGGATCGCCTATCTCGGGGTCATAAACATAGCCGCAGGGGCAGATGTATCTTTCCATAATTATGTCTCCTTTCGTCGATCACTTGAAGTATCTGTTCAGCAGACCCTCAAATGCCTTGCCGTGTCTTGCTTCGTCCTTTGCCATCTCGTGAACGGTATCGTGGATAGCGTCGAGGTTCAGCTCCTTTGCACGCTTAGCCAGCATCAGCTTGCCCTCTGTTGCGCCGTGCTCAGCGGCAACTCTTGCAGTGAGGTTCTCCTTTGTGGACTCGGATACTACCTCGCCCAGCAGCTCAGCAAACTTTGCAGCGTGCTCTGCCTCTTCCCATGCAGCCTTCTCGTAGTAGAGACCTACCTCGGGATAGCCCTCTCTGTGCGCAGCTCTAGCCATCGCAAGATACATACCAACCTCTGTGCACTCGCCCATGAAGTTTGCACGCAGACCCTCGATGATCTCTGCGTCTGTTACTGCCTTTGCTACGCCGATCCTGTGCTCGTCAGCGAATACCAGCTTCTCGGAAGCCTCCATCACGTTGAACTTGCTGCCGGGAACACCACACTGAGGGCACTTCTCGGGAGCCTCGGGACCTTCGTGAACATAACCGCATACGGGACATACATACTTTGCCATGATTGTTTCCTCCTGAAAATTTATTGATTTTAAAAATAGTAATTATTATCGATTTCCGATGATCTTATTATAACACAGGCTTTTAAATTTGTCAATAGGTTATTTTAAAAATTTTTTAGAAAAAGCTGCTCCGAGAAATTTCCACAAGGAGCAGCTTTTCATTATACATTATGTACCACATCGGATTTAGCTTTGATCATCTTTCGGGCAGATAGCGTGAAAGCTTCGGGAGTTTCTTAAGAGCAAAACGCAGCAGATAATAACCGCCCACAGCAAATGCGACTCCGAGAAGCGCACCGCACAGCACATCGGTCGGAAAATGCACATACAGATACAGCCTTGAAAAACCGATCAGTGCCGCCAGCACCAGCGAAGGTATCCCGATCCGCTTGTCATACATCATTATCACAGTCGCCACCATAAAGGAGTGCAGCGTGTGCCCCGATGGGAACGAATAATCCTGCGGCACAGCCACAAGAAGCTGTATCTCCTCGTTGATCCAGCAGGGGCGCTCTCTTGCGATAAGCGGCTTAAGGATAAGATTAGCCACCACCGCAGCCACTGCCATGCACATAAGTATATTGACAGCGCAGCGGCGGTAATTCCTGAAAAACATCATGATTCCCGCAGCGGCGAAAAATATGATCCCTGCATTGGCAAGTGCGGACACAAAAGGCATGACCGCATCAAGAAAGCAACAGGTAAGCTCTTTATGTATCAGATCAAGTATCGTCTGATCTATGTTCTGTATTATTTCCATCATTGCTCCGTTCGGTCGTCCAATACCTCTGCATAGGTCATATCCTCGGTGAAAAGCACATCGCAGAAGCGTGCCTCGCTCTCAACAAAGCACAGCCCCTCCTGCGCATATATCACTATCACCTTTTCGCCTGCGCTGATAGGGTTTCCGTTGGCTGTAAGCGCATCAAAATAGTAGCACCTGCCGCCGTTTCTTACCTCTATCTTTCCGTAGCTGTCCTCCGTTATCTCCTCGAGGGCAGTCCCCTCAGCGCCTTCAAGCTGTGCGTCGGTGGGACTACCGCTGTTGCTGAGTCTGCACAGAAGCGGCGATACAGCAATATTAATAATGAAGTTCACTGCCAGTCCTCCGACAGCCGCAAGCGGCAGCGAGAGCCAGCCCACTACTCCCAGCGCATCCATCATAAGTCCGAAGAGCGAGGTGCTGAAAAGGAACACCACAAGCAGCACAAGATTCTTCGGGAACACCATCTGCCACTCAAATTTATTTTTACGCTGCTCAAAAAGTATCCCCGCATTGGCGAAGAATACCTTTCCGTAAAAGATGTACGCAGTCAGCTGCACCAGAAGATAGATGCCGCTGCCGCCGAGAATGATATAATAAAAAGTCTGCATCGTGTGTAACCCAATTTAATCATCAGTTTTAAGCTTCTATCGAAATCACTTTATAGCCTGCCTCGGTGACGGCTTTTTCAAGCGCCTCGTCAGATACATCCTCCGTAAGCGTGACCACTGCCTTTTTGTCACGGAGTATGACCTCGGCGCTCACTCCGCTTACAGCGTTAAGCGCCTGCTCAACGTGCGCCTTGCATTTTCCGCACATCATACCATCTATCAGCATAGTGCGTGTGACTGCCTGCGATACGGCAGGCTCCTCTGATACAGGCGCCGATGGCTTCATATCCACACTGCACTCATGTATCTCTGTGACAGCAGCAAGGGAAGCTGTCACACCCTTTGCTTTGAAAAATCTGAGGCGCAACGCATTGGTCACCACGCAGAAAGAGCTTAAGCTCATAGCCGCTGCGGCGATCATAGGATCAAGCTTTATTCCGAACGGTATGAACAGCACTCCTGCCGCAAGCGGTATTCCTACCGTGTTGTAGAAGAACGCCCAGAACAGATTCTGCTTTATGTTACGTATCGTCGCACGTCCGAGAGCGATGGCAGAAGCTGCGTCGCACAGATCGCTCTTCATCAGCACGATGTCCGCCGAGTCTATTGCGATGTCAGCGCCTGCGCCGATAGCTATTCCCACATCTGCGCCTGCAAGCGCAGGGGCGTCGTTTATTCCGTCACCTACCATGGCAACGCTCTTTCCCTGAGCCTTAAGCTGCGAAATATGCTCCGCCTTGCCCGTCGGAAGCACCTCTGCGATGGCTTTGTCCACGCCTGCCTGTCTGCGGATGACCTCGGCAGTGCGATGATTGTCGCCTGTCAGCATCACTACCTCAATGCCCATGTCCTTAAAGCGCTTCACAGCCTCGGGACTTGTCGGCTTTATCACATCCGCAGCGGCTACTATGCCCTTTACCTCAGATGCGTCCGCAATGTACATCACTGTTTTGCCCTCGTCCGAAAGCCGTGCGAAATCGGCTGCCGCCTTTGAGATATCAATGTTCTTCTCGTTCATCAGGCGCTCGTTGCCGACGTACCACGAAGCACCGCCGAGCTTTGCCGTAACTCCTCTGCCGAAAAGCGCCTCAAATCCTGTCACGGTACGGGGCGAAAGACCCATCTTCCCGCCCTGTGATACTATGGCGGCGGAAACGGGATGCTCCGACAGCTTTTCGATGGAGTAGGCCGCAGCAAATGCGCCGCCCTCGTATTCTATTATATCGGTGCAGACGGGTCTGCCCTCGGTGAGGGTGCCTGTCTTGTCCAGCACCACGGTATCTATTTTATGGAGCGTTTCCAATGCGGTCGCCGATTTGATAAGTATTCCGTTTTCTGCGCCCTTGCCTGTGCCCGCCATGATAGCCACGGGCGTTGCAAGACCCAGCGCACAGGGGCAGGAGATCACCAGCACCGAAATTCCACAGGACAATGCAAAGGTGAAGTCGTACCCTGCAACAAGCCATATCGCAAACGTAAGCACTGCTATCGACATGACAACAGGCACGAAGATACCGCTGATCTTATCCGCTATGCGTGCTATGGGCGCCTTTGAAGCAGAAGCGTCGCTGACAAGCTCAATGATGCGGGAAAGGGTCGTCTCTCCTCCCACCTTTTCGGCACGGAATTTAATAAATCCGCTGCTGTTGACCGAGGCTGTCATCACGCTGTCGCCCACCGTCTTTTCGGCAGGCACGCTCTCTCCCGTGAGTGCGGACTCGTCAATTGCCGCTGAGCCTTCGGTTATCACTCCGTCGGCGGGGATGCGCTGACCGGGGCGTACTATGCAGATATCTCCCACGGCTATCTCGGAGGCAGGGACGGTAAGCTCCTCTCCGCCACGCTCCACCACAGCCGTTTCCGGGGCAAGCTCCGTCAGCTTGTCCAGCGCCTCGGCGGTCTTTGCTTTGGAGCGGCTCTCAAGGTATTTTCCTACGGTGATAAGCGTTAGGATCGTGCCTGCACCCTCGAAATAAAGGTCCATGTGATAACGGTGGACAAGCTCCGTATCACCGATGCCCATACCGTAGCTCATCATGTATATTGCGAATATTCCATAGATAACGGACGCCGCCGAGCCTACCGCAATAAGCGTGTCCATATTGGGCGAGCGGCGCCACAGCGCTTTAAGACCCCTTGAATAATAAGAGCGGTTGAGATACATTATCGGAAGCACCAGCAGAAACTGCGTAAATCCGAAGGCAACAGCGCCCTCGTTTCCCGTCATAAACGCCGGGAGCGGCGCCCCCATCATGTGCCCCATTGAAACATACATCAGCACCGCAAGAAATCCCACAGACAGGAACAGCCTGCGCTTCATCTGCCTTGATTCCTCTTTTTTGCGGTCTGTCGAAGACACCGTGGGCGCCGGGCTTTCGCCCTTGACGGAGCAGCCGTAGCCTGCTTTCACCACTGCGTCTGTGATATCCTTTTCAGTTATGCCGTCGTATTCCACCGTCATGCTGTTTGACATAAGGCTGACGCTTACATCAGATACCCCCGACAGCTTTTTTACCGCCTTTTCCACATGGGCCGAGCAGGCGGAGCAGCTCATGCCAGTAACATTGAATCTGCTTTTCATCTTATCCCTTTCAGAACGTCTGATACCGCAGAAAATAAGCCGCAGTAAACATTCTAATTTTTTATCTGAATGTTATTATACAGCGGCTTCAAGGGTTTGTCAAGCAGTGGTCAGGTCACTATTCTTCCGTCCGCAATACGTATCAGCCGCTGCGCTTTTTTTGCCGCCTGCTCGTCATGGGTTATCATCACAATGGTCTTTCCATGACGGTTAAGCTCCGAAAGTATCTCCATCACCTCTGAGCTGTTCCTGCTGTCCAGATTGCCGCAGGGCTCGTCCGCAAGTATCATGCATGGGTCCGAGGCTATCGCACGGGCAATGGCGGTGCGCTGCTGCTGCCCGCCCGACATCTCCGAGGGGCGATGCTTTGCACGGTCGGAAAGTCCCACTATCTCAAGCGCCTCCTTTGCCCGTTGGCGGCGCTCATTTTTGGGTACGCCACGGTATATCAGCGGCAGCTCCACGTTTTCAGCCGCCGTCAGCGACGGCACAAGATTGAAGCTCTGGAACACAAAACCTATCTTCCTGCTGCGTATTCCGCTGAGCTGCCTGTCCGTAAGGCAGGAAACATCGCTGCCATCCAGCAGGTATGTCCCCGAGGTGGGAGTATCAAGGCATCCGAGGATGCTCATAAGCGTGGATTTTCCCGAGCCGCTGACCCCCGTGATGGTAACATATTCGCCCTTAAGTATATCAAGGCTCACCCCGTCAAGCGCACGGACCAGCGTACCGCCTACATTATAGTGCTTGCATATATCTATCGCTTTTATTGACATAGAACTTTCCCCCGCATCATCTTTTTACCTTATTATTACAGATATACGGGGGATTATTCTTTTATGGAGGAATACTATGGCAATACCGCATAGAGATCGTGCGCAGATCTCCTTATATCTTCTGTATCTCAAAAAGCTCCTGCATGATGAGCCATGCAGGGACATAGCAACGGTTCACCGTCCACCAGCTTACGCCTGCAAGGTCATACTCATCAACAAGAAGAAGCTTTTCGTATATGCTGTGAGGATCGTCGAACCATACGACATGGGCGGCGCCTTCAGCGTCGGTATAGTTGAAGTACGGCGTCTGCGACTTTTCATCGAACATTATTTCCGCTTTGTACCGCAGTGCAAGCTCTGTCGCCGCAGTGAAGCCTATGCTCTTTGCCGCTGTGCCGCGGGTGTAGGGAAGGGTCCAGTCATAACCGTAGTTCGGCATACTCATCAAAAGCTTTGCAGGCGGTATCTCAGTCACGGCGTAGTCCAGCACCTTGCGCACCTCGTCTATCGGCGACACCGCCCTCGGCTCGCCATAAGTAAATCCCCACTCGTATGTCATCAGGATCACATAATCCGCAATCTCTCCCTGCACCGCATAATCGTGTGCCTCGTACAGCAGTCCCTGCTGGTCGGCTGATATCTTCGGAGCAAGAGCGACAGTAAGGATGTATCCAGCCGAGTGTAGCCTATCGGTCAACTCACGCAAAAAGCTGTTGTAGCGCTCACGGTCGTCGGGCGAGATATATTCCATATCCATATTAACGCCGTAATAGTTCTTGTTGCGTACCTCTTCGAGGATATTAGCTATCAGCTTCTCCTGAAGCTCCTCATCGCCCAGCACTGCCGAAAGCGTTTCGGTGCTGAAGCTGCCGTCGTAGATATTCGTCATCACCATCATAGGCATAACGGCGGAGCTAACGGCACGATAAAGCAGGTCGCTGTCATCGGGCGCAATAAGATCTGCCTGCGGCGTCATAGAATAGCTGAAAGGACTGATGAAGCTGAGAAACGGAAGCACACAATTAAGCGATGAGTCGGTTATAGTGGGATAGGCATAGCCATTCACCACCGCCGTTCGCCTTTCGGGCTGTTCAACAGGGATGTTAACTGTCGTTCCTGCCCGGATATTCAGCGGATTAAGGGTCGGATTTGCCTCTATCAGCGCTTCAAGCGGAACGCCGTATTCCTGCGAGACCGAGTACAGGGTCTGCCCCTGCTGCAATACGTATCTGATATTGTCTGCACCTATGTACAGGCTCTGTCCCACAGCAAGCTGTGACGGATTACGCAGACCGTTGTCCGCAGCTATGCGCAGCGGCGATATTCCGAAGCGCCGTGCAATGCTGTTTATGCTGTCGCCGCTCTCCACTGTATAGATCGTCATATAAGTACCTCCGAAAATAAGTCAGGGCAGAATGCCTTTATACCTATTATATGCAGGATACCGAAAAGAGTTACCCCTGAAACGCTGTCCTTGCCGCAGCCTCAGCTATGGAAATAGCCAGCAGCACAAGCATATACACTCCGAAGCGCAGGTTATAGCTGTACGCCGCAGATCCACGTGTGATGACGCTGCCGCTGCGCCCTGATATCAGCCGCAGCAGCACCGAGGAGAACTCCCATGACGCCGCCGAGGCACTGACCACAAGTGCAAGACATACCACCCACGGAAGCACTGCGGCAACGGAGCCGCCTGCGGCAATACCGCCTGCGCACGAAAGCCCTGCGCCCATTCCATATACCAGCGGAACTAGCCATACCACCACGCCGCCTGCCGCAAAATATCCCAGCAGGTATGCCGCCAGCAGGAAAGCTCCGCACTGCCGCAGCCTCTCGAAAAACGCCGCCGCAAAGCCGATATCAGACGGTTCCGCAAGAGCTGTAAAGTCGCTCCCGTGCAGCGGAAACGCCAGCGCAATAATAATCCCTGCAATAGTCCCTATGACCGCAAACACCGCACAAAGCGCAGTACAGCCCTCATGATGTATCTGTGCGGCTCTTGTAAGGCTCTCTGCACGTGGAGCCTCGTCCATCTGTGACGGCGGCCCGTCTTCCTGCGCATTTTCGTCGGACCGTTCATCGTTTGCCTCGGCAGGAGCGTCCGACTTGTCCGCCGCAGGGCTACGCCTATCCATTATGTAGATGCGTCCGCTGTGAAGCTCCTCGGTATCGCTTACCGTTTGTATCCCTGTGAGTATAGGGTGCTCCGTTTTTTTCTCTGCAAGCAGTTCCTCCATGTTATCACTCCTTTGTTGGAGTATATGCACTCTTTCACAGATGTATGACCTGACTTTTCTTTTTATAAAATAGGCGTTGTTCGATATATTTTTGTATATTGCACATTTAAAAATGCAATTCATTGTGAAAGATGCACAAAAACTTTCGCAAGATTTTTACTAAGTTTTATGATAAATTTTAGACAAACATCTTGATTAAATCGGATTTTTTTAGTATAATAATTGTGATATGATATATATCAAATATTATTAGGAATGTGGGTCGCTCCCACTTCCGGAAAATTCAGGAGGAATATTCCAATGGCAGTTAAAGTTGCAATTAATGGTTTCGGCCGTATCGGACGCCTTGCGTTCAGACAGATGTTCGGCGCTGAGGGTTACGATGTAGTAGCTATCAACGACCTGACAAAGCCCTCTATGCTGGCTCACCTGCTCAAGTATGATACCGCTCAGGGCGGCTACTGCGGCAAGATGGGTGAGAACCTTCACACAGTTTCCGCTGATGACGAGGCTGGTACAATCACAGTTGACGGCAAGACACTGAAGATCTATGCTAAGGCTAACGCTGCTGAGCTCCCCTGGGGCGAGATCGGCGTTGACGTAGTTCTCGAGTGCACAGGCTTCTACTGCTCCAAGGACAAGGCACAGGCTCACATCGACGCAGGTGCTAAGAAGGTTGTTATCTCTGCTCCCGCAGGCAACGACCTCCCCACAATCGTATTCTCCGTAAACGAGAACACACTTACAAAGGATGACACAATCATCTCCGCTGCTTCCTGCACAACAAACTGCCTCGCTCCCATGGCTAAGGCACTGAACGATTATGCTCCCATCCAGTCCGGTATCATGAGCACAATCCACGCTTACACAGGCGACCAGATGATCCTCGACGGTCCTCACAGAAAGGGCGACCTGAGAAGAGCACGTGCAGGCGCTGCTAACATCGTTCCCAACTCCACAGGTGCTGCTAAGGCTATCGGCCTTGTAATCCCTGAGCTGAACGGCAAGCTGATCGGTTCTGCACAGAGAGTTCCTGTTCCCACAGGTTCCACAACAATCCTCACAGCTGTTGTTAAGGGCACAGACGTAACAAAGGACGGCATCAACGCTGCTATGAAGGCTGCTGCTTCCGCTTCCTACGGCTACAACGAGGATCAGATCGTATCTTCCGACGTTATCGGTATGACATACGGTTCTCTGTTCGATGCTACTCAGACAATGGTAGCTAAGATCGCTGACGATCTGTACGAGGTACAGGTAGTTTCCTGGTACGACAACGAGAATTCCTACACATCTCAGATGGTAAGAACAATCAAGTACTTCGCAGAGCTTTAATCCTTAAACGGAAAACATTAAACTCCCCCGTCAGGGGGAGTTTTTGTTTTGCAGTTCAGTTTTTCCCGATGCGCTCATCTATCCGTCTTGCAAAAGAGTAAGTGTATGGAGTGAAGTACTTTCCCCAGAAGTTAAGTGCGGTAGGGTTAAGTGTTTCGCAGTCAACGCCCAGATGCGTTACTTCCTCTGTTCTCAAGGTGTCACAGATAAAAGCAAGCAGATCCTGTGCGATACCTTTTCCGCGATACTTTTCATCAAAATATGCGCCGCATATATTCTTCATTCCGCTGTGTTCGGTAATGAAGTTTTCCGCATCATCATCCAATGAAATAAATCCCACGGTTTTACCCTTTGTCTCTGCGATAAAAACTCGCATATCTTCTTTCGCAAACCATTCATCGAAACGCTCCATGTCAGTCGGATAGAATATCGGAGCTTTTTCAAGATGCTTCACAAGACCGTGCCTTAATTTTCTTATTCGTCCAAACTCGCTTATGGGCAATTCACTGAAACGCACTTCGTCTGAACTATATGACAGAGTAAGTTCTGAAATTTTCCGTACAGCGTCTGAACAGCGTATCCCGAAACCGTTAAGCACTAATGAACGGGTGATATCCGCATCGTGGGCGAATCGTGACAGTGCACAGCTATATACTCCGTCGCCAACGAATTCCTGAGAAACGCTTTCGAACAACAACGAAGCAATCCTGCCTCTGTCCTTTGCATCAAAGGAAAAAGCACTGCCGCCCAGAGGAGAGAACACACCCCTGACATCCCCGAAGAAACCTTCCCATGGACCTGCAAAAATAAGATATCCAATCAATCTTCCGTTGTCAAAAGCGGCTTTTCCGTATGGTTGTCCGCATAGCCAGTGAAGCACTCCTGTAAGCCGTTCAGTGAAATCCTCCTGTGGCAGATCGGGGCAGTGTCTGGCTTCCTCCTGAAATTCGCATTCAAAAAGGCTGAGTGCTTCGCCTATATGGTTTTCAGTGAATTTTTCAATAGTAATATTCATTTTTTGATATTCCTTTCGTTGGTTTGATCAGTTCCGTTTTGCTGTAAAAATGTGCATTGTGAGTCTTGGTTATCCATGATCATTTTCCTCCTCTTGGTGTTTTCCTCGGTAATACGACCGCAGAGGCTGCAGGATTTAACACGTCCAACCCGATTTTGGGCGCAAAAAAGCCGCAGCAAAACTGCCGCGGCTCAAAGTATCATAATATGATCACTTTAATACTACCGAGGTAATAATGCTTATGGTGTTTGAGTTTTTTGTTGTATAGGTCATCTTTATTACCTCTCTTTCATGTTATTTTGGTGTTTGAAAACAGATGTTTTAAATACCATAATATAGTATATCATATTACAGCACTGATGTCAAGCGTTTTTTACACAAACATCCCCGCTAACTGCGCAAAAACGAAGCACACAGCCATTCCTATGAACGTCGGCAGTACCGCTGAGATCACCGCCCATTTAACTCCGCCTGCCTCCTTTTTCACGGTGAGGATGGTGGTGGAACAGGGCCAGTGCATCAGCGAAAACAGGATAGTGCAGGCTGCTGTTACCCAGGTCCATCCGTTATCCACAAACAGCTCTCTCATCCCCGCAATATCAAGCTCGGTGATGCTGCCCTGCGCCATGTACGCCATGATGATTATAGGCACAACTATCTCGTTCGCAGGAAGCCCCAGAATGAACGCCATCAGTATCACGCCGTCAAGTCCCAGCAGCCGTGCAAACGGATCGAGAAACTGTGTGCAGTGGGCAAGGAGCGTCGCTCCGTCCACTGTAACGTTTGCCATCAGCCATATCACTATTCCCGCAGGTGCGGCGACCGCAGCGGCTCTTCCCAGTACGAACAGCGTCCTGTCCAGCATCGACCGCACTATCACCTTGCCGAACTGCGGACGGCGGTACGGTGGAAGCTCGAGAGTGAACGAGGACGGCTCGCCTTTAAGTATCGTTGCCGACAGCAGCTTCGAAGTAACAAACGTCATCCCGATACCGAGAAGTATCACCGAAGTTAGCAGCAGTGCGGATATCACAGAGCCGAAAAGACCTCCTGCCGCACCGATGAAAAACATCGATATCAGTGAAATTATCGTGGGAAAGCGTCCGTTGCAGGGGACAAAGCTGTTTGTCAGCATAGCGATAAGCCGCTCACGCCTGCTGTCGATTATGCGGCAACCGACCACTCCTGCGGCGTTGCAGCCGAAGCCCATCGCCATCGTCAGCGCCTGTTTTCCGCAGGCGCTGCACCTTTTAAAGGGTCTGTCGAGATTATACGCTATGCGTGGCAGATAGCCTGAATCCTCCAGCAGCGTGAACATCGGAAAGAATATCGCCATCGGCGGCAGCATGACAGATACCACCCATGCAAGCACTTTGTATGCTCCGTCAACTATGATGCCCCTCAGCCATTCGGGAGCGCCCGCCGCTGTGATAAGCTCAGAAAGCCTGTCGCCCAGAAAGAACAATCCCTCGGAAAGCAGCTGCGACGGATAGTTTGCCCCTGTTATGGTCAGCCAGAATACCGCCAGAAGCAGCAGTATCATTATCGGATAGCCGAAAGCACGGCTCGTAAGTATCCTGTCGGCACGGCGGTCACGCTGCAAATGATCTGTGCTGTGATAGTTCACTGCGCCACGGCATACATCCTCCGCATTGCGTATTATACAGGATACCAGCGTGTCACGCAGCCTGTCGGCGGTGAGTCCCTCGGCGGCAAGCATCTCACGGCCACGCTCCGCCGCTTG
Organism: Oscillospiraceae bacterium; assembly: GCA_017461565.1. GTDB lineage: Bacteria > Bacillota > Clostridia > Oscillospirales > Ruminococcaceae > CAG-115. The sequence goes on along the minus strand of JAFTXQ010000015.1, from coordinate 31,154 downwards.
TATCACCTCTTCAGGCAACCGAGAAGCTCCCGCTTTCTTCGCCGCCTCCTCCACTATTGCTGCGTCCCCCTCAAGAAGCCGCAGCGCCAGAAACCTTGCCTCCTGTTTCAGATGAAGCTCCCGTTTTATTACAGGCTCCAACACCGCCACCGCCGTTTCTATCGGCGCAGTGTATTGTATCCTGCGTGGCGAAAGGTCTTTGTCTGCACTGCGGTCTATTGTCGCAGTCAGTGCCGCAAGCGTCTTTCTGTCCCTTGCCGAGGTGCCGCAGACAGGCACGCCCAGCCGATATGACAGCAGCTCAAGATCGATGCGTATGCCTTTTCGCTTCGCCTCGTCCATAAGGTTAACGCAAACGATCGTCCTTGGGCATATCTCGGTCACCTGAAGCACAAGGTTCATGCTGCGCTCAAGGCAGGCAGCATCGCACACCACAATACAAAGGTCGGGCTTTTCAAGGCAGATGAAGCTTCGGGCGACCTCCTCTTCGGCGGAGTGCGGCAGCAGCGAATATGTTCCAGGCAGGTCCACCATGATATGACCTTTATACCTTCCCTGCGCAAGCGCTACGGTCTTTCCTGCCCAGTTGCCTGTGTGCTGGTTCATTCCCGTCAGGGCGTTGAACAGTGTGCTTTTTCCTACGTTAGGATTCCCTGCTATCGCTATTATCCTTTCCTCGGGCGTGCGCCTGCGCAGACAAGCACCCTTGTCCTGTGCGGCCGCCCCTGTCGATGCTGCGGTAAGTCCCATGCCGCACCCCCTATCTTACAATGATCTCACGGCTGTCCTCTGAGCGTATGGCGATGACCGCACCACGTATCAGAAACGCCTTGGGATCACCTGACGGACTTTTGCCCACACATTCCACCGCAGTCCCCGGGACAAGCCCCAGATCAAGCATACGCCGCCGCATACTTCCGTGGATGCGCAGACGTTCCACAACAGCACGCCCGCCGATGTCTATATCGCTGAGTGTACGCTGTTTAAGCATATTCGTTCACCTCTGTTTGCATAAAGTTTTACCTCATTATATGTCTGAGGTTGGAAAAAGTGCCGATTTTGGCGGCTTTGGTTGACAAACCATATATTTTGTGGTAAGATAATGTGGAATGGCTTATTGCCGTTTGATACGGTATGCCCATTCCGCTTTAGCAAGGTATCACAATGCTATGATACCCGAATAACAAAAACAGACAAAAGGAAGGAACATTATCATGAAAAAGGTAGCAGCATTATTTATGGCAGCTGTCATGGCGCTTGGTCTGACAGGCTGTGCAGGCGGCAACAAGACCGACTGGGACTACATCCAGGACAAGGGCACACTCGTTGCAGGTATCACCTACTACGAGCCCATGAACTACCTCGACGAGAACGGCGAGCTTACAGGCTTCGAGACAGAGTTCACAAAGGAAGTATGCAAGAAGCTTGGCGTTAAGGCAGAGTTCCAGGTCATCGACTGGAACCAGAAGATCACAGAGCTTCAGTCCAAGACTATCGACGTTATCTGGAACGGCATGACAGTCAAGGAAGAGTTCAAGGAGCAGATCAACTTCTCTACTCCCTACATCAGAAACAAGCAGGTAGTTGTTATCAAGACTGATAACGCTGAGAAGTACGCAGACCTCGCTTCCATCACAGGCGTTACCATTGCTGCCGAGAACGGCTCCGCAGGTCAGACAGCTATCGAAACAAACGAGACCCTCAAGACAAACGAGTATGTTCCCTGTTCGGCACAGAAGGACGTTCTTATGGAGATCAAGGCAGGCACAACAGAGATCGGTGTAATCGACTATGTTATGGCTAAGGCTTCCATCGGCGAGGGCACAGACTACGCCGACCTGATGATCGTTGAGAGCATCGAGCTTACTCCCGAGGAATACGCTATCGGTATCCGTCTTGAGGACAAGGTTCTTCAGGAGAAGATCAACGCAGCAATCGCAGAGATGGTAGAGGACGGCACACTCAAGGCACTTGCTGAGAAGTACGACCTCGCTGACGTATACGCTTTCCAGTAATACAAAAAAGAGCGGTACCTTAGTGCCGCTCTTATATACGGGCGAAAGCCCTCCAATAAACATCAGAAAATCTGAAAAGGATAGTTTTTATGTCATTTATCGATGTAACGTTACAGCTTGCCGAGGGCTTTATGACCACCCTGCTGATATTCGGCGTGACGTTGTTATGCTCAATACCGCTGGGGCTTGTCATCACCTTTGGCTCTATGTCAAACTTTGCACCCTTTAAAGGGCTGGCATCGGAAGCAAGCTCAAAATTCGTTAAAACGCTGGCAGACTTCAAGCCCATACGCTGCATTACAAAGCTGTTCGTCTGGATAATCAGAGGAACCCCGCTGATGGTGCAGATAATCCTTGTGTTCTACGGACCGGGACTTATCTTCGGCGCTAAGGCGCTGCCAAGAATAACCGCCGTGCTCATTGCGTTCATAATCAACTATGCCTGCTATTTCTCCGAGATATACCGTGGCGGTATCGAGAGCATCCCCAAGGGTCAGTACGAGGCAGGACAGGTCCTCGGCATGACAAAGAGCCAGATATTCTTCAAGATAGTGCTGTTCCAGGTGATAAAACGCATTGTTGCACCCATGGGCAACGAGATAATCACACTGGTAAAGGACACCTCCCTTGCACGTGTCGTAATGGTGGTGGAGCTTGTGCAGTCCGCACAGGATATCATCGCACAGAAGGCTATCATCTGGCCGCTGTTCTACATAGCTGTGTTCTACCTGCTGTTCTCGGGTCTGCTGACGATACTTCTGAATTTCCTGGAGAAAAAGCTGAACTATTACAGCGGATAAGGAGCGAATATGGCATTTCTTGAAATAAAAGACATCTACAAAAGCTTCGGCAAGACAGAGGTGCTGAAGGGCATAGATTTCACACTCGAAAAGGGCGAGGTGCTGGCGATAATCGGCTCCTCAGGAAGCGGCAAGACCACCCTGTGCCGCTGCATAAACTTCCTTGAAAGACCAGACAGGGGCGTGTTCCTGATAGACGGCGAGGAGATATTCAACGCCGAGGACAAGGCGTACACCGACAAGCAGATACGTGAAAAGCGCCTGCATTTCGGAATGGTGTTCCAGAGCTTCAATCTGTTCCCACAGTACACAGTGCTTAAGAATGTTTCCCTTGCGCAAGAGCTTATGCGTATAGACGGCAGCGAGAAAAAGCTGTCCGCCGCCGAAAAGGCGGAGATACGTGCGGATATCGACGCAAACTCCCGTAAGCTGCTGGATATGGTAGGACTGTCCGAAAAAACAGACAGCTATCCCTGTGAGCTTTCGGGCGGTCAGCAGCAGCGTGTGGCAATTGCTCGTGCGCTTGCGATGAAGCCCGATATCCTCTGCTTTGACGAGCCTACCTCGGCGCTTGACCCCGAGCTTACGGGCGAGGTGCTTCGTGTTATCCGTGAGCTGAAAACAAGCGACCGCACAATGATAGTTGTCACCCACGAGATGAACTTTGCACGCAGCGTTGCAGATAAGGTCATCTTCATGGCAGACGGAGTTATCGAAGAGATAGGAACTCCCGACGAGGTGTTCGGCGATCCTAAGAGCGAAAAGACCAAGGCATTCCTTGAAAAATCGCTGGAAAACCCTCTCGCATGATAAGCTTAAAGCCGCTTCCGACATTGCTTCGGAAGCGGCTTTTCTGTTTTCGTCACATCATGCTTCATTTGAGATTATCAGGTCCGAAAGAGCACGGCAGCAATTCCTCCAGGGTCATGATCTTATAATCAGTGCTGCTCCTGCATACAATGACAATAAACGCTGACGGCTCGCAGAATTCCCTCAGCACCTGTCGGCATACTCCGCAGGGATAGGCATAGTCAAGCTCCGCAGCCCCCTCTTTTCCGCCTGCTATGGCTATGGCAGTGAAGCTCTTCCTGCCCTCGCTTACAGCCTTGAATACAGCGGTGCGCTCCGCACAGTTAGTTGCGCCGTAGGATGCGTTTTCCACATTGCAGCCTGTGATTATCCCGCCGTCGCTGCACAGAAGCGCCGCTCCCACGCAATAGCCCGAGTATGGAGCGTATGAGTTTTCCCTTGCCTGTATCGCTTCTCCGATAAGTTGGATGATAATGTCTTCGTTCATCGTTCGACCCTCCCCTTGCTACAATTATAACTCCTCACGCCGTTAAAATCAAGTATGCAGGGCATATTTTACGGATAAGCCCATATATTTTAACCAGACCACAGGAGGTGTTTCTATGCGGAGAACAGTATGTTTTATCATCGTCACAGCGCTATTGATACTATTTTTTCCACTCTGCCCTGTAAGCCATGCCGAGGGCGGGGCGAGAGCAGAAATACTCATTGAAGCCGATACTATGCAGGTGCTGTCGTCGTCGCAATCCGACCTCAAGCTGCCGATGGCGTCTGTCACAAAGGTGATGTCGCTGCTGCTCTGGGCGGAGGATATAGAGTCGGGTAAGCTTGCACTTGAGGATACCGTAAAGGCAACTTCAGCAGTGCAGGATGCCGACGGTTCGATAATCTGGCTTGAACCCGGCGAGGAAATGACCGCCGCAGAGCTTCTCGAAGCGGTGATCATCGCCTCGGCAAACGACGCCTGTATCGCACTGGCTGAGCATACTGACGGCAGCGAAGCACAGTTTGTCAGGCGCATGAACTTACGTGCAAAAGAGCTTGGGATGAACGACACACACTACACAAATTGCGTAGGTTATGACGACAACGGTCACTATTCCACTGCCCGTGATATTGCTGTTGTTGCGGCAGAGCTGATGAAGCATGAGGTGTATCATGGCTGGATGCTGACATGGATGGATTATCTTCGGGACGGGGCAACGCAGCTGGTAAACACAAACAAAATGGTCCGTTATTATGACGGCATTATCGGAGGCAAAACAGGCACGACTGACAATGCAGGCTGCTGCCTTACAGTATGTGCCGAGCGTGGAGATATGCGGCTTATCGCCGTGGTGCTGGGATGTGAGGACGACGACGCCCGCTTCGACAGCGCAGAAGCGCTTCTGGACTACGGCTTTGGCAGCTTTGAAAAGTTCACGCCCGAAACGGACAGCAGCAGGCTTGCTCCCATCCCCGTGACCCATGGCACAAGTAACAGCGTGCTTCCTATCGTGCAACAAAACGGCAGCGAATGTATAATAAAAAAAGGCAGCGCTTCTGCCGTGGAATATGAATATTCCTTTGTGGAGCAGGCGGAAGCTCCTGTTAAAAAGGGACAGTTCCTCGGTGAATATCTGGTGCTGTCCGACGGGGTTTCGGTATTCCGTTCGGACATCGTTGCGGCTGACGACATCGAGCGCATCTCATTCTGGTACTGCTTTCTGAATGTGCTTTACGGACTCGTCAATATGTAAAATTGGAATATGAAGGGATGTTTCACAACGTCATGCCCCTACAACGGTTTTATTAACATTGCGTCCAATTCCGATTTCCCTCTTTTCTGTTATTGAAATTTTCTGCAAAATATGTTAAAATAAAAAAGCTGCTTTGCAGCAACTCAGTTTATTCAGGAAGGTACACAAATGAAATTAGTTATTGCAGAAAAACCATCGGTAGGAAACTCCATAGCAAAGGTCATCGGCGCAAATAAGCGCCGTGGAGACGGCTTCACCGAGGGAAACGGTTATATAGTGTCGTGGTGCTTCGGACATCTGGTGGCGCTCTCCTCTCCCGAGGAGTACGACAAGCGCTACTGCAAGCCGTGGAAGTTCGAGAACCTACCCATACTCCCCGAGGAGTTCAGATGGACAGTCGCTGAAAGCACCGCTCCGCAGTTTGAGATACTTAAAGCTCTTATGCTCCGTGACGACGTGGACGAGCTTATCTGCGCCACCGACGCAGGCAGAGAGGGCGAGTGCGTCTTCAGATACGTATACTATCAGGCAGGCTGCACCAAGCCATTCAAGCGCCTTTGGATAAGCTCCATGACGGACGAGGCTATCCGTGACGGCTTCCGTGACCTGCGTGACGGCAGCGAGTACGACGCCCTGTACCGCTCGGGTCTTGCAAGAAACAAGGCAGACTGGATAGTGGGCATGAACGCTACCCAGCTCTTTACCGTGAAATACCGCAATATGCTGTCCGTGGGACGTGTGCAGACACCCACCCTCGCTATGCTGGTGGAGCGTGAAAAGAAGATAGAGCAGTTTGCCTCGGCAAAATACTATTCCGTGGTGCTAAACTGCGGAAAGTTCACCGCCGAGAGCGATAAGATAGAGGGTCAGACCGAGGCGGAAAAGGCTGTATCCGCCTGCGGCGCAGAGGCAGAAGTGAAGAACGTGGTAAAGGAGCAGAAGAACGCAAATCCGCCCAAGCTTTACGACCTGACTACCCTCCAGCGTGACGCAAACAAGCTGTACGGCTACACCGCACAGCAGACCCTGGACTGCGCCCAGAAGCTTTACGAGAACAAGCTGATGACCTACCCCAGGACCGACAGCAACTACATAACCGAGGATATGGAGGCGCAGGCTGCCGAGATGGTGAAGCTGTGCGCAAGGGTGTTCCCCTTTGGCGAGAGCTATGACTCACTCTCCTGCGAGGCAGACGTGAAGCGCCTCATCAACAACGACAAGGTGTCCGACCATCATGCGCTGCTCCCCACAAAGGAGATATCCCGATATAATTTCGATACTCTCACCGAGGAGTGCTACAACGTGCTTTGTCTTGTTGCAGCAAGACTGCTGTGCGCAGTGGCTCCGAAGCACACCTACGACACCGTAACCGCCGAGATGCAGTGCGGCGATACCCTGTTCACCGCAAAGGGAAAGACCGTGGTGCAGGGCGGCTGGAAGCAGCTTGAGGCTGATATCAAGGCCAGCATGAAGGGCATCGTTGCCGACGCTTCCGACGAGGATGAGGAGGATGCAGCAGGCACACTGCCTCCGCTTGAAGTCGGAAAGACCGTAAAGGTAAAGGGCACGAAGCTAGCCGAGCACAAGACCACTCCCCCGAAGCGTTACACCGAGGATATGCTGCTCTCCGCCATGGAGCACGCAGGTAACGATGACTATGACGAAAATGAGGACGTGGAGAAAAAGGGTCTCGGCACCCCCGCAACCCGTGCCGCCATCATCGAGACACTTGTAAAGCGCCAGTATGTGGAGCGCAAGGGCAAGCAGCTCATCCCCACCGACAAGGGCAGACGTGTTATAGATGTAGTACCCGACAACGTGAAATCCGCAAAGATGACCGCCGAATGGGAGACCACCTTACAGCGCATCGCAAGAGGACAGGCAAGCGACGAGGAGTTCCTGTCCGAGATAATCGAATTCACAAAGAAGCTCGTCAGTGATAACAAGACGGATACCGCAAGGGACAACAATCCTTTCCGTTTCTCAAGGCTACCCGTTATTGGAAAGTGCCCGAAGTGCGGCAAGAATGTGTACGAGTTCCAGAAGTCCTACTCCTGCGAGGACAGCCGTGGCGCCTGCGGCTTCTTCTTCATGAAGGAGATGTGGGGCAAGGAGATATCCGAGACACAGGCAAAGAGGATACTCGACAAGGGAAGCTCCATCACCCTCAAGGGCTTCACCACAAAGCGTGGAGACACAGTAAGCGGAAAGCTGGTCCTCGGCGAGGATATGCGTGTAAAAGTGGAGATAGAAAAATAAGCGGAACGCTCCGCCTGTCAAAGTATATAGAAAAATCGGGGAGAATGATTCTCCCCGATTTTATTATGCGGTTTTTTCGCCGATCAAGCTGTAAGTGCTGCAACTACTGCATCAACAACTGCTGCGCCGTTCTCGTGAACGATGATATACATATAGCCGTTGTCAAGTGTGCCCATTACAGCGCCCTCAGCGGAAGGCTCCTGCTCAGGGTAGAAAGCTGCGTCGTTCTTGATATACTGGAAGTGAGCGTCAAGCTGTGCCTGGATCTCGCTCTCCATGCCCTCGAGAGGCTTAACGAAGATGATCTCGTTGAGCTGTGCGGAGATGAGCTGGTTTGCGATGTAGTAATCCTCGCAGATGGTGGAGTCGATACCGAAGAAGCTGTTGATCATCTCGGGATCGTCAACGGGCATCATAGCGGGCCACTCAACTGCTGCGTAAGCTGCATCAGCCATTGTGAGGGAAAGGGGCATACCCATATCGCCGCCGTCTACGCCGAAGCCGTCATCAACACCGCCTTCATCACCTGCGTCTGCGCCGGGCATCTCAGCGGGAGGGTTGTTCAGAAGAGCTGCCTCGCAATCAGCGCCGTTTGTGTGAACGAGGATGTACAGATAGCCGTCATCGGTCTTGCCCATAACTGCGCCTGCAGCGGACTCCTCCTGTGCGGGGTAGAAAGCTGCGCCGTTCTTGATGTAGTCGAAGTGAGCGTCGAACTGCTCCTGAAGAGCTGCCTCGTTGCCTGCGGAAGGCTTTGCGATAACTACCTCGTTGAGCTGTGCGCTCATGAGCTGTGTGGAGAAGTAGTAGTCCTCGCAGAGTGCGGGATCGATGCTGAGCATCATGTTTGCGGACTCAGCGTCGGGGATCTCCATCATAGCGGGCCACTCAACTGCTGTGAGTGCGTTTGCCGCCATCTGAGCTGCCGTGAGGGCAGCTGTTTCAGAGTCGGAGCCGGATTCTGTACCTGCATCGGAGGTAACCTTGTCAGCCTCGGATGTGGTCTTGTCAGCCTCGGAGGTCACACCACTCTGGGGAGCAGAGGAGCTGTTGTCACTGCTGTTGCTGTTGTTGGAACATCCTGTGATAGTCATTGTGAGGGCAGCCAGGATAGCTGCTGCTGTTAAGAACTTTTTCATGTTGTTTTTTCCTTTCATAATACAGTGCTTTTTATTTTCTATGTGTATTTATTTTCCGCCCAGCTTCTCAAGGTTATTGAGGAGCGCAGTCGGCAGACGATGTTTTTTCTCGTCGTACCAGGGCAGATCATGAAGAGTGATAACACGCTCGTCATTGAATATACGCTGCATGAAATCCTCGTCCATGTACGTTGGATTGGGGAGGGGCATTCCGTCCTCATCGAACAGCGGACGTCTGTCCTCGCCGTTCTTGTATACGAACTGTCCCCACCATGGCAGCCACCACAGCCACATTGCGCTGTCACGCTGCATCAGGTCAGGCTCGGGTATGCTTCCGCACTCCGACAGGGTTATCATCTTGCCGTAGGTGTAGGAGGATACCTCACGGAACTTTTCGGCCTGCGACTCGTGGTTCGGAGGCGTTGCATAAATATCTTCCCCTGCGATATCAAAAGTATTCGCATTGACAAGCATTTCCTTGCTTTGTCCGTTCCATACCCATATTAGATTTTTAAGCTTGTGATAATTCATCATGCGGTCAAAGATCATGTACCACAGCTTTTTGTACGCCTCTACGCTCTCGGGACCACGGTTTCCCCACCAGAACCAGCTTCCGTTTGCTTCATGCAGCGGACGCCAGATAACGGGGATGTCCTCAGCCTCAAAGCGCTTCAGCTGCTCTGAAACCATGTCTATCTCACGGATGACGAACTCGTTTTCGGGAGTTCCTTCCTTTACCGCCTCGATCATATCGAAGCCTGTCTTCCTGTCGTAGTCGGTGGTCTTGTAGTAGAACGCCGCAAGCTTTTTCGGATCGCTTAGATCATCGGGAGCGTACCAGTGCCAGCACATCGTAAGTATGCCGCCTGTGTTCCTGCACCAGTCCAGTGCACGCTCTACCTGATCGTAGCCGCCGCCGAGACCGCTTATTCCCATGAAGTCATATCCACGTATAGCGGGTATTTTTCCCGTATATTTATAGTATACGAGATCCTCCAGCTCGCTCTCGAACAGGTACTGCTGTCCCGAGATGTGCTTTTGGCCGTAGCAGGACTTAAGAAAATCGAAGAGCCGCTGCGTATTCGGCGTTGGGTCATCCGTAACCAGTCTGTCGGGATCGGGAGTTCTGGCTTCAAGCGTTTCAAGCAGTGCGTCAAGATCTGTCATGTAACTCATAATGTCACCTCAGTGGCTTTTAACATGATGTTTTCCTGCTTCAGTGTTTTTTGTGAATTACGTTCACCGCAGATAACACTGAGCATAGTTTCAAAAGGTTGCAAAAATTTTTTTATTTTTTAAAAATTTTTTTAAATCATTATTTCACCCGCCGCAAAGGCGACGGGTGAATTTTTTGAAAATTACAGCTTGCCGATGATGGGGGCAAATCTGATGCGGATATCGGGCAGCTTGCTGATGGTGGTGTAGTAGTTTGTCTGCCAGTCCTCGCCCTGAGAGGGATCGTTCTCGCCGCTTGCGGGAGGTGCGAAGATCTTGAGGGTAAGGTCAGCCTCGCCGTCAAGGGGCTTCTCGTAGAAAGCGGACATGAGATCGATGGTCTTTGCCTCGGGGGACTTGTAGAACCACTTGCCGTTTATCTCCATCATAAGGTTCAGCGGCTCGTCAAATGTTACCTCGCAGAAAGTGGGGTTCTTTTCAAAGTGCAGGGGGATAGCAAGACCTGTGCTGTCCTCTGCGCCGCCCCAGCGGAGCGTTGCGGGGAGTGCCACCTCTGCGCCCTGCTTCATGGAGGGGTAGAAATACTCGTCGTGGATGATCTCCTTGTAGGTCTTGAGAGCGGGCTGCTCGATACCTACATCGGGGTTGTTGGGATCCTCTATCTCAAGGCCGAGTCTGCCTCTGTCACGGAACTGATAGAATGTGAAGCCGTTGAACCAGCCCTGCTCCTCGTCGTTCTTCAGCATATCGCAGAATTCCTTTATCATGTCTGCCTGCTCGTAGGGGCCTGTAACGTCGCCGTCAGCGTTGAACTCGGACATTACCATGGGCTTCTTCACGCCGCCGCAGATCTCCTTGTAGCGCTTCTCGGAAAGCTTTGTGAGATTATAGGTGTCGGACACCTTGCTTCTGCCGAAGGAGTTTCCGCCTACCTCCGCAACATCGTAGGGCCAGCCCCAGTGGAGCGCCATGTACTTGTCAACGGACCAGATATCGGTAGCCTTTACAGCCTCTGCGAACTCCTTTTCCATCTCGATCTCGCCGCCCTTTTCGGGGTGCTCAACGCCGCCGATGCACAGAACTGTCTGCACATTGGGAGCCTCTCTCTTTATAATATTGTGGAAGCGCACATAGAAGTCAGCGACCTCCTGATATGTCGCACGCTTTGTGAAGCTGAACCAGTTGCCTGTTGCCTCGTGGTTGATACGCAGCTGCATACGGCCGTATGTTCTCAGCTCCTGTGCGATCTTCACAAGGTACTCGTCGGTGAGGTTAGGGTCGATCGTGATGGTGAGGATAACATCCTGACCGTGACGGCGGACATCTCTCATGCAGGTGAAGGGCTCGTCCTCGGTGGTACCGCCGATGCCGCCCTTGTAGGTGAAGTAGTCGTCATAGGGATAGTCCCACTGGAAGGATACCTCCTGATCTGCGAAAGCGTCACGTGCTCTTGCAGGCCAGGTCTTGTCCAGAGGGTAATAGCAGTACATAAGGCTGATACCACGGTGGGGACGTCCCATCTTGTGCAGGATGTAGTCCTGATTAACGTACTCGCCGCGCTCGCTGCCATCGCCGAGGTCTACCGCACACTTTGCGGGCCCCATCTCAATGCCGTAGATCTTCTGTTCCATAAATAATCTCCGTTTCATAAAAACATTTTCCGTACCGCAGCACCCTGCGGCTGTCCATTGTGAACAGTATAACATATTTTGAAAACGTTTTCAAGGGGTTTCAAGAAAAAATGTAAACGTTTTTACGATTTTTTTATATTTCCGCAAAAACACACTCCGATAGTCATACCATGAAAAATCCAAACGGGTTATTGCATTTCACGGAAAGGTGTGGTAAAATAATACGTATGACATCACTGAATGCCGAAAGGAGAAGCGTATGTTCGGTCTATTTAAAAAGAACAGGCTTGTAAAGTCCGAGGAGGAAAAGCGTGCCGAGTCCCTGCCCCGCACCAAGAAAGTCCAGTTCGAGCCGATGAAGATATCCGAGGCGGAAGCGCTTGTGGACAACGATATGCGAGCGGTGCTGGAGTTCGTTCCCGTGAACTATTACGCCACCAAGAACAGCTATCTGCTGTGCACGTTCTTCTACGAGGAGGACTACTCCGAGATCTATATGCGCTTCGAGTACCGTGTGGACGACCTGCCGAGAGGAAAGAGCAGGCTCTACACCATCGACAAGGTGCTTATGCGTGATATCCTGCGAAAATTCGGCGTGAATATCAATATATAAATGTAGGTGAACTTAATGAAAAAATTATCTGTACTCAACTGCCCCATCGAATTTGATAAAACAAATTTCCTGCACCTGCTGTCGCTTTCGGTAGGCTACTGCCTTGACTGTCAGAACAGGATGGGCGAGCTTGTGATAGGCGACAACGGCTGGAATGTGGATGTGGAAAACGGCACGATCAGCTTCGGTGAGGATAACGTGTATCAGTCGGGCATAATCGGCTCCGAGTCCGATATAAGCGGCACATGGCTTTGGGGCTGGGCAAACACCGAAAGCGGTCTGCCCGAGGTGACATTCGCTCCCTCACGCAGGGCGCTGAGAAGGCTCCCTGATATGGAGGAGTTCAGAAACGGAAGCTTTATGCTGGACGAGCTTCGCACAGGCCACGACATCGCTATGATATGCTGCGGAGTTTCGGAAAGAAACGACGGCTACTACCGCTGCCCCTACTCCGACGGCGCACTCTTCGTGACTGTGGAGGACCTCCCCGAGGAGGTGTTCGCTCCAATCGCACCCGACGTGCTGTTCAGACAGTACCTTGAGATACTCAGCAGCTTCTACTGCGACCATCTGCTGCTTGCCGCAGGTTATCTCTATCAGAACGGATACGGCTTCACACTTTCGGGCAACACACTGGCAGCGAGACTTGGAAACAACACCGCTTTTTTTGAATACGAAAAAGCAGACGATATAAACCGACTTGTCAACATTTCATTCTGATAAATGTATAAAATTTAAACAAAATATACAATAAAATCCTGTTGTTAACAATTTAACAGCAGGTTTTTTGTGCTAAAAGCACAAAAGTTCTTTTATATTTTGATTATTGTTGACAAAAAGTGATAGATGTGCTATACTTTTATTAACATCAGTCGATTATTAATATGAAGCATTTTTTAACATATCGCTGATGATGCTCCAATAAGGTCTTAATTACAGTATCTTTATAAAACGACAGTGAGGTAACGATCATGGTAAAAGTAAACGCAGAAAAGTGTATAGGCTGCAATGCCTGTATCAGGACCTGCCCCGTGCCAAACGCCAACAGGTATGACGGCAAGGTAGTGCACATCAACAACGAAGAATGTATCCAGTGCGGCGAATGTATCAAGGGCTGCACCCACGGCGCAAGAGACTATGATGACGACATCGAGATATTCCTCAGCGACCTTAAGAGAGGCAATGTTTCGCTTATCGTTGCACCTGCCATCAAGACCGCATTCGACGGAAGCTGGCGCCATGTTCTCCAATGGCTGAAGGAGCAGGGTGTAAAGGATGTGTATGACGTTTCTTTCGGTGCGGATATCTGTACATACCTGCATATTGAATACGTAAAGCAGCACCCTAATGCTAAGATCGTTTCACAGCCCTGTGCAGCTATCATCAACTATGCCGAAAAGCACAAGAAAGAGCTTTTCCCCAGCCTCTCCCCCATCCAGAGCCCCATGCTGTGCAGCGCCATCTATGTGAGAAAGTACCTCGGCAGCACCGACACCCTTGTGGGACTCTCCCCCTGTATCGCAAAGGGAGACGAGTTCAGGAACACAGGCATCATCAAGTACAACGTTACCTTCCGTAAGCTGGCGGACTACATAAAGAAGAACAACATCCAGCTCAAGACTGGCAGAAGCGAGTTCGAGTTCTCCGACGCACGTGGCTTTGACGGCGCATTCTACCCCATCCCCGGCGGACTCAAGGAATGTCTGCGTGAGTACATACCCGACCTCAACGTTACTACCTCCGAGGGCGTACAGAAGGTGTACGAGGATATCGACGTTTACCTTGAGACCAAAAAGGATAAGCTCCCCACCGTTTACGACATCCTTTCCTGCGAGTTCGGATGTAACTCGGGCGTGGGCGCAAGAGAAGAGTTCGACTCCTTCAACGCCTACGATGTAATGATACACGCAAGAAAGTGGGCAAGCAAGCAGAGCAACGCAAAGCGCTTCCACCGCAACATCTTCAAGAAGCTGAAGATGGAGGACTTCCTGCGTGAATACGTTGACAGAAGCGTAAGCGTACAGCCCACCGAAAAGGAGATCGCCGCTGTATTCGCACAGATGGGCAAGCACACCAAGGTGGAGCAGGAGTTCAACTGCCATGCCTGCGGCTACAAGAGCTGCCGCCACATGGCGCTCTCCATCATTGCGGGAAACAATACGCCCATGAACTGTATCCAGTACGAAAAGGCGCACCTCAAGGAGCTTCAGCAGAAGACCGAAAACGAGCATCAGGAGCTTTCCCAGTCTGTGCTTGAGAAAAGATCCGCCCTCGCCAGTCTGCAGGATAAGATCATGCCCATCGCCGCAAACTCCGAGGAGCACCTCTCCAAGAACAGCGAAGTAATGGACGAAATGAACGCCCTCAACGAGCAGATACAGATCATCGTTGACGGTATCGATAAGATCGGCACATCTGTTCGTGATATCAGCATGAACATCGACGCCTACGAGCGTATGCTGGGCAGCATCCGTGATATCGCAGAGCAGACCCATATCCTTGCTATCAACGCCTCTATCGAGGCTGCAAGAGTCGGCGCAGCAGGCAAGGGCTTCGCAGTTGTTGCAAACGAAGTAAGAACTCTCGCAATGAAATCCAACGCCACCGTAAAGAAGGCTGAGCAGAACACCAAGAGCATCATGGACAGCATCCACGAGATCCACGATGTAACAGGTCAGATCACCGAAAAGGTGGAGGAAACACGCACCAGCGCAGACAATACCGTTACCGCTATGGATAAGATCCGCACAGGCTCCGAGGAGATAAGCGAAAACGTACAGGAAGTATCCGCTATCGTAGAAGAGCTGAACTCCATGGTTGAGTCAATGACAGAATAAACCACCAGAAAACGGCAGTTTGATCACTGCCGTTTTTTTGTATATTTGAATGAAAACCGCACATGATATCCTTGCGGATGATCCGCACAATAATTACAATGGAGGTAGATATCATGTCTAACCGTAACGATCAGCAGAACAAGCAGAACAACCAGCAGCAGAATCAGCAGAACCAGAATCAGAACAAGCAGAATCAGCAGAACAACAAGTGATAACGGGCGGGGCTTCCCGCCTTACATATAAACCCGTGGACTGCCGTACTCCAGCGGCAGCCCTTATTTTATGCAGGAATATTGACAATCATCACACATTGTAATATAATTAAACTAGGTAATTATGCGGTATCGTGTGCCTCATCCGTGTTAAAGGCACACCCCCTGCCTTAAAAGCAACATGGCATACAGAGAAAAAGAGGTAACAGATGAACAAATACTATAAAAAGCTTGAGCTTGACAAGATACTGGAGCTTCTTGCCGAGCAGACATACAGCGATATCTGCCGTGAAAAGGCGCTTAAGCTGCGCCCCGAATTCAACGGCGAGAAGATGCGTGCCGAGCTTAAAAAGACTGACGACGCTTTCAGGCTCTCCGCAAAGTTCGGAACACCACGCTTCAGAAAGATAAAGGACATCACAGGCTCGTTAAAGCGCTGCAAGAGCGGCTCTGCCCTGTCATTCCGTGAGCTCCTGGACGTAGCCGAGATACTCCGTGAAACGGGTATGCTGTGCGACTGGTACAGCCAGTGTGAGAACGTGGAGAACTCCCTTGACGTGTATTTCAGTGAGCTTTATCCCATCAGGAGCCTTGAACAGCGCATCTCGGACAGCATCATCTCCGAGGAGGAGATGTCCGACGGCGCCAGCGCCGAGCTATCCTCCATCCGAAAGAGGATAGTAAGACAGGGACTCAACATCCGTGAACAGCTCGACAAGCTGATAAAGAACAAGAACACCCAGAAATACTTACAGGAAAACATCGTGACGATGCGTGACGGAAGATACGTTGTCCCCGTCCGCTCCGAGTACAAGAACGAGGTCCCCGGCCTTGTGCATGACACCTCCGCCACGGGTCAGACATTCTTCATCGAGCCCATGAGCGTCGTTGAAGCCAACAACGAGATACGTGTCCTCAAAGCCCGTGAGCAGGCGGAGATAGAGCGCATCACCCGTGAGCTTTCCGAGCAGGTGGGCGAGAACGCCGACGCTATCCTCAACAACTTCCGCCTTTCCGAGATACTGGAGCTGTACTTCGCAAAGGCGAACCTCGGCGCAAAGATGAAGGGCGTTGCCGCTGAGATATCCTCAGAGCCCAAGGTGGTGCTCCACAACGCTAGACACCCCCTCATAAACGCAGACGTGGTGGTGCCTATTTCCGTGGAAATAGGCGAAAACTACGACAGCCTTATCATCACAGGTCCCAACACGGGCGGTAAGACAGTCGCCATCAAAACGGTGGGACTTCTCACCCTTATGACCATGTGCGGACTTATGATACCCGCAGGCGACGGCAGTATCATCGGCGAGTTCGACGGCATCTATGTCGATATCGGCGACGAGCAGAGCATTGAACAGAGCCTGTCTACATTCTCCTCACACATGACAAACGTGATAAAGATACTGGACAAGGCAGACGACCGCTCCCTTGTGCTGATAGACGAGCTTGGAAGCGGCACCGACCCCGTTGAGGGTGCGGCACTGGCGGTATCCATACTCTCCACATTAAAGGAATATTCCGCAAAGGTGGTAGCTACCACCCACTATCAGGAGGTAAAGATGTTCGCCCTTGAAACGGACGGCGTTGAGAACGCCTGCTGTGAGTTCGATGTGAACACATTGAAGCCCACCTACCGTGTCATAGTGGGAGTGCCCGGAAAATCCAACGCCTTTGCGATATCCTCAAAGCTGGGTATGCCCGACCATGTGATAGAGCGTGCAAAGAACCTTGTAAGCACCGAGAACAAGCGATTTGAGCAGGTGGTGGACGCCCTTGAAAAGTCCCGTCAGGAGCTGGAGGAGCTTAAGGAGAGCGTAGCGGTATCCGAGCGCAACGCCAAAATGACCGAGAGCGAGCTTAAACAGAAGCTGTCCGAGCTGGAAGCGCAGAAGGAAAAGGAGCTTGAAAACGCACGTCAGCGTGCGATGAGCATAATCGAGGAGACCCGTATGCGCTCCAATATTCTGCTCAACGAGCTGGACGAGATAAAGAAGATAAAGGACAAGGAAGAATTCCGTAAGCGTCACAGTGCGGCGAAGTCGGGAGTCGGCAGTACCCTCAACAAGATGCACGACGAGGCTAACCCCGTGATGGAGCGCAGGAGCGAGGAGTATGTCCTGCCCCGCCCCCTCAAGGCAGGCGACAGCGTGATGCTCGCCGATACAAGGAAAGAGGGCACGCTTCTTACAGTGCCGAATATGTCGGGCGTGTGCTATGTGCAGGTGGGCATGATGAAGGTAAAGACCAATCAGAAGAACCTGCGCCTTGTAGAAAACAAAAAGAAACAGCAGTCCGCACCCACAGGCGGCAAGGTAAAGAAACAGCTCAAGTCCAACATGGAGCGCAAGAGCTCGCTGGAGCTTGATATCCGCGGCATGATGGGCGACGAGGGCGTTATGGAGGTGGAACGCTTCCTTGACAGCTGTATCCTCGGCGGAATACACTCCGTCACCATCATCCACGGCAAGGGCACAGGCGCACTGAGAGCCGCAGTGCATCAGGCACTCAAGTCCAACCCCTCGGTAAAGAGCTACCGCCTCGGAGCCTACGGCGAGGGCGAAGCAGGCGTTACAGTGGTAGAGCTGAAGTAAGCCGCAGAAAAGCAGATAACACAGGGCGGTCACCTGCAACATTTGATGTGTCAACGCCTTGACAAAAGGACCTAAGAGTCGTATAATGAATATATGTAGAAATATATCCGAAACTATCGGAAAACAGGGGGAAATATAAAATGAAGATAGCAGTTGCCGGTACAGGCTATGTAGGCATCTCAAATGCCGTTCTGCTTGCACAGAACAATACGGTAGTCACCGTTGACATCATTCCCGAAAAGGCAGAGATGCTCAACAACAGAAAGTCGCCTATCGCGGATGAATACATCGAAAAGTACCTTGCCGAAAAACAGCTCGATCTCTCCGCCACGACCGACGGAAAAAGCGCATATACAGGCGCAGAGCTCATCATAATCGCAACTCCCACTAACTACGATCCCGACAAGAACTATTTCGACACCTCTTCGGTAGAAAGCGTTATCGGACAGATACTTGAAGTGAACGACAACGCCACAATCGTGATAAAATCCACCGTTCCCGTCGGCTACACCATGTCGATAAGAGAACGCTTCGGCTGTGACAGGATCATATTCTCACCCGAGTTTCTGCGTGAGGGTCAGGCGCTTTACGATAACCTGTACCCCTCCCGTATCATAGTGGGCGCACCAAAGGACAGCGAGGACTCCGTCCGCCGTGCAAAGCAGTTTGCTTCCCTGCTTGTTCAGGGCGCAATAAAGGAGGATATCCCCGTTCTCTTCACCGACCCCACAGAGGCAGAGGCTGTAAAGCTGTTCTCCAACACCTATCTTGCCCTGAGAGTGGCTTACTTCAATGAGCTTGACACCTACTGCGAGATGAAGGGTCTGGATACAAAGCAGATAATAGACGGCGTGGGTCTCGACCCGAGAATAGGCTCGCACTACAATAATCCCTCCTTCGGCTACGGCGGCTACTGCCTGCCCAAGGACACAAAACAGCTTCTCGCAAACTTCGCAGATGTCCCCAACGAGATAATCGGCGCCATCGTGCACTCCAACAAGACCAGAAAGGACTTCATCGCAGACCGCATTGCGGAACGTCAGCCCAGGACCGTGGGAGTTTACAGACTCACCATGAAGTCCAACAGCGACAACTTCCGTCAGTCCTCGATACAGGGAATAATGAAGCGACTTTCAAAGCACGGCATACGTGTGATAGTGTACGAGCCTGCGCTGAAAAAGGGACAGAGCTTCTTTGACTATGAGGTGTACGAGGAGCTTGAACGCTTCAAGGCGGAATCCGACGTCATCCTTGCAAACCGCCGCAGTGCGGAGCTTGAGGATGTGGCAGATAAGATCTACACCCGTGATCTTTACAGCAGAGACTGATCATAACAGACTATCGCAGGGCAGAAAGCGCCCTGCGATTTTAAACAACAGGAGAAATATATGGAACGCAATTTATTAAGCACTGATCCTGCAAAGCCTGAATACGATACGCTTACAGGTCTGTTTTCACTTGAAGTGAGAGACGGAAAGCCGTGGGGAATATTCATAGACAAGGAGTTTGTCATCACGCTCGGTCTGGATCCGCTACTGCACCCTGACGCACTGCTAAAGGAATTCTTCGCACGTGTGATGGAAGAAGACAAGCAGAGCATCATTTTCGTGCTGCACAACTGCACTGTGGGTCTTAAGGCACAGGTGGATTTCCGCTGGGAGCACCCTGCGCTGGGTTGGATAAAGGTCAAATGCATCGGCGTACATTCCGACGGTGATGAGTCCCGCTATTTCGTCCGTGGATATTTCAAGGGAACCGCCGACAGCCCCGAAGTCAAGGAGGAATACGACACCATCCTGCTGAAAAACCTGCTGACCGACGCCATGATGGACAGCTTTTCTGTGTGCGGCATTACCGATCTCGAAAACAACAGCGTGTATCTGCTTAAAGACTGCTTCAATACGGGCAGCGTGCTTGGCAGCACGTTTTCCTATGACCACTGGCGTGACACCATATCGGGACTTGTAGCACGTGAGGATTCTGAAAGCTTCGACGATGCCACAACACGAAAAGCATTGATGCACTATTTCAGCATAGCAGAAGACGAACGTCACGAGGAGTTCCGCTGCCTTGATCCCAAAACACGCCACTATAAGTGGATGAAGCTGCGCTTTGTAAGGCTGAAGAACGACCTTGCTTCAAAATATAAGGAATTCTTTGTTTTCCGTGATATCTCAGAGCATCATCATACCGAGTTCAAGGACTCGCTGCGTATAAAGCTGATAAACGGACTTACCCTGCCGTATGAGGACATCGACCTTGTAAACCTGAAAACAGGCAGATGGTATTCCTCGGGACAATCGGGAAGCCATTATGCGGAGGATTTCAGTATACGTGGATTTTATGACGACGAGCTTGCGAAAAATGTATATATGTGCGAGTGTACCGAGGAAAAACGTTCCGAACTGTTTGACAAATACTCCGTGCGCCGCATGAGAGAGCGATTCGCCTCAGGAGAAAAGATAATCGAAGCGGAAGTACGCCGAATGAACCCGATAACAAAGGTATATGAATGGGTGCGTATACAGGCTTCAATGTCATCCACCGACGAGGACGGACAGCCGCATCTTGCCATCGTAACCGTGCAGGCAATAAACTCTGAAAAGGAGCGCCAGATCAAAAACCAGCAGATGCTGGAGTATGCGCTGCGTGCAGAAAAGCAATACAAGCAGGCTATTCTTTCCAGCTCTATCGCAGTGTATACTTACAACGTGACAACGGATACTATGTACGACGAGGTAATAGAGCAGGACGGTGTGAAACCACTGCTCCCCCAGCTGGGGCTCAGCTGTCCCTGCTCCTATAACGAATATATCAACAGAAAAACAAAGCTGCTGACATCAAAGCAGGAGGGAGAGGTGTTCCGCAAGACGTTTAACACCACGACTCTTATTGATATGTTCAATAGCAACCGCCGATTTTTCGACGCCGAATACGAGTTCAGGGATACCCACAACCGTAAGGGCGTGTTCCGTGAGGCGGTGATCCTTACACAAGATCTCCAGACAAAGGAGATATGGGGACTCACATACGTCAAGAATGTCACACACGAAAAGGAAGAGGACAGACGTATCGAACAGGCGCTGCGTGACGCTTTCAACCATGCACAGAGAGCAAACAGCGCAAAGACCCTGTTCATGTCACAGATGAGCCATGATATCCGCACGCCGCTGAACTCTATTCTCGGTATGGCGGCTATCGCACACGAGCATATAGACGACAAGGAACGTCTTGCAGACTGCCTGAATAAAATAGAATATTCGGGCAGGCATCTGCTTGAGATCATAAACAACGTGCTTGATCTCAGCGCCATCGAAAGCGGAAAAACCGTGCTTGCAACAGACGACTTTGATCTCAACCGCTTCATAGACGACACCCTGAAGGTGATAAAGCCGCTTGCCGACAGGCGTTGTCACAGGCTAATCACGGATATACGCCCCATGCACACAAGCGTCAACGGAGACCAGACAAAGCTGCGTCAGGTGCTGACGAACGTGCTGAGCAACGCAGTAAAATATACCCCCGACGGCGGCGAGATACGCTTCACAGCAGAAGAGCTTGAGCCTGACCGCCAGGATATAGCAAGATATATGTTCACAGTTGAGGACAACGGTGTGGGAATGACACAGGAGTTCCTTGAAAAGATGTTCGATCCGTTCGTGCGTGCGGACAACACCCGTACCACAAAGATAGAAGGAACAGGTCTCGGCATGGCTATCGCACTCAACATCGCACGTATGATGAACGGAAACATTACCGTCCGCAGTGAGATAGGAAAAGGCTCCGCCTTTGAAATAACCGTGTGCCTCAAGCGTGGCGAGGATCACAATGCCCGTATAATTGACGAAATATCGATGGATGAGCCGAAAAAGGTACGTATGTCGGACTATGATTTCGGCGGCAGAAGGATACTGCTTGCAGAAGACCTGGAGTTCAACGCAGAGATAGCAACGGAATTCCTGTCCGAGGCAAACCTCATCACAGAGGTCGCAGTAAACGGCGCAGAAGCCGTAAGAAAATTCAGCGATTCCCCCGAGGGATATTACAGCCTGATATTCATGGATATCCAGATGCCCGAGCTTGACGGCAACGAAGCCGCAAAGAAGATCCGTGCCCTTGACCGAAATGACGCACGCACCGTGCCTATCATCGCCATGACCGCAAACGCCTTTGTAGAGGACGTAAAGAAAGCAAAGGAGCATGGTATGAACGGGCATATAGCAAAGCCGCTTGAGATATCACGGCTTGTGACAGAACTGAAGCACTGGTTCGGCGACAAACGCAGATGTGACTGATAAAACAGAACAAAAGAGGGAATTTATTATGCTTTATAAAGATATAACAGAGCTTATCGGAAGCACGCCGCTTCTTGAAATATCACGATTTGCCGAAAGCAACGGCGCCAACGGTAAGCTTTTCGCAAAGCTCGAGCGCACAAATCCCGCAGGCAGCGCCAAGGACAGAGTGGCACTGTATATGATAAGAGACGCCGAAAAGCGTGGTGCGCTGAAAAAAGGCGGAGTCATCGTAGAGCCTACCAGCGGAAATACAGGAATAGGTCTTGCCGCTGTCGGCGCAAGACTCGGCTACCGTGTCATCCTCACTATGCCCGACACTATGTCGGTGGAGCGCAGGAAGCTGATAGCCGCCTACGGCGCCGAGGTGGTACTCACCCCGGGAGCCGAGGGTATGAAGGGCGCTATCGCAAAGGCACAGCAGATAGCAGAGGAGCTTTCGGGCTTCATCCCAGGTCAGTTCGAAAACAATGCTAATGTCCTCGCCCATTACGAGACCACAGGCCCCGAAATATGGAACGATATGGCAGGCGATATAGATGTGTTCATCGCAAGCGTCGGCACAGGCGGCACCCTCACAGGCGTGGCACGCTGCCTCAAGGAAAAGAAGCCCGATATCCGTATCGTCGCAGTTGAACCAAAAGACTCTCCCCTGCTCTCCGAGGGCAAGGCAGGTCCGCATAAAATACAGGGCATCGGTGCAAATTTCGTTCCCGATATACTCGACAAGTCCCTGATAGACGAGATAATCACCGTCAGCGCAGAGGACGCATTCAGGTGCGGCAGAGAGCTTGCGAAAACAGAGGGAATACTTGTCGGAATATCCAGCGGTGCGGTGCTTGCGGCGGCGCTGAGCCTCGGCGAAGAGCTGAAGGGCAGAAAAACCGTTATGGTGCTTACCGACACAGGAGAGAGATACCTTTCCTCGGAAATGTTTGCTGAGGGATAAGAACATGAAAAGAATAGTAACGATACAGGATTTTTCCTGCGTGGGAAAATGCTCGCTCACCTCGGCGCTGCCCGTTATCTCAGCGGCAGGCGTTGAGGCCTGCGGTATCCCGACTGCGCTGCTTTCAAACCACACAGGCTTCCCTACCTTCTACTCCCGTGACCTCACCGAGGAGCTTACGCCGATAGGTGCGCAGCTAAGGCGTGAAAGCATAGGGTTCGATGCAGTTTACACAGGATATATAGCCTCAGTGCGGCAGATGGAGCTTATCTCGGATTTTATAGACGAATTCAGGGGCGCAAATACGCTTATATTCGTTGACCCCGTGATGGGCGACAACGGCAGGATATACTCGGGACTTTCCGGGGACTATCCGCAGCACATGAAAAAGCTGTGCCAAAAAGCCGATATATTAGCGCCAAATCTCACCGAAGCGTGTCTGCTGCTAGGAAAAGAATACAATGCGGACATTCCCTATGAGGAGATATGCAGGATGCTAAGGGAGCTGTATGAACTCTGCGGAAAATATGCATTTATCACGGGCGTCAAGCGTGATGATATGATAGGTGCGGTGGGCTTTGACGGCGTAAGCTTCAACGACTGCTTCATGATCCACGAGGATATAGTCTGCGCAGGCACGGGCGATATACTTTCTGCGGCGTTTATAGGTGCGGTGATGCGTGGAGCGCAGTTCAGCGAGGCGCTTGACACTGCGGTAAAATTCACCTATGAGGCTGTGCGGCTTACTGCCGCAGACCCCGACAGGCGATTCTACGGCGTGCAATTCGAACTTGCACTGCCCTATTACATAGAGCAGATAGGAAAGATAGTTGAAAATGGCAGGGTTTAAAATTAAAAGGCTTCATAAGGCAATATTACTGCTTATCACCTCGGCGCTGTTCTTTGCATTCATGAATATGTTCGTAAACCTTTCGGGCGACGTCCCGACGGTGCAAAAAACGTTTTTCCGTAACTTCTTTGCGCTTATCGTGGCAAGCGGAGTTATGATAAAGAACAGGGAGAGCGTCATACCGAAAAAAGGCGCAAGAGCCGATCTTCTGCTGCGCTCTGTGATAGGATATGCGGGTGTCCTCTGCAACTTCTATGCGCTGGGGCATCTCGCCCTTTCAGACGCCTCGCTGCTCAACAAGATGTCCCCGTTCTTTGCGATCATCTTTTCCGTGCCGCTGCTTAAAGAAAAAGCCAACAGGACGCAGTGGCTGATAATACTCGCCGCCTTTGCAGGCGCTATGTTCGTGATAAAGCCTAGCTTTCAGAACGCAGAGCTTGTTCCATCCGTTGCAGGCTTTATAGGCGGAATGTGCGCAGGTGCGGCATACACCTTCGTGCGAAGAGCGACCCAAAAGGGCGTAAAGAGTTATTATGTTGTGTTCTTCTTTTCGGCGTTCTCTTCCCTTGCCTCGCTTCCGTTCGTGGTGTTCGACTTCCACCCGATGACGTGGTTCCAGTTCCTTATGCTGCTTGGAGCGGGTCTGAGTGCGGCAGTGGCGCAGTTCTGCATAACAGCGGCCTACTCCTACGCCCCTGCAAAAGAGGTCTCCATCTACGACTACTCGCAGATCATCTTCTCCGCCCTGCTGGGATTTCTGGTCATGGGACAGATACCCGACGGTCTGAGCGTCATCGGATATATCGTGATCATCGCAGCCGCTTATGCTATGTTCAGGTATAACAACAGAAAAAACGCAGGCAGTGATAAAGCATAATAAAAAGGCCGTCCGATAGGGAGCCCCTATGGACAATTCCCGCCTTTTATAAGAAATAATTAATCCCGCTGTTGTTTTAACGGCGGGATTAAAAGCTTCTGTATAGGCAACGCACCATGGACGGTCCTTTATTATGTCTATGCTGAGTGAAAAAGATTTCACGCTATAAATGGAGAGCCATCCTGCGAGCCGAGCGTTTGCTATTTAAAAATCCCACTCTGAAAAGGCGGCATTCACTACAGAAAAAGTAGTTAAGACAAAACAGCGGAATATGACAAATAGCGGTATCTCCTATTAGACGATACCGCTATTTTGTTTGCTAATAACCAATGACAGCAAGTCTTTACCAATTCAAAACAATAATTTGCAATATAATATATTACACTGTAATCAGATTAAGAAATAATATATGGTACTATTGTATCATAAAATGCTTTGCTCCACTTTGCTTGGAAATTTGACATTTGTAACCAATCGTTTTCGTTTTCAATACTCACATTATCAAGCTGACAATAGATTTTTGACGACTTAACATCATCGTTTCTATCCCAAACAAGTGCCATTCCTAATGTTGTTTCAATTATGTTTTTATGTTTCAGCAGATCATCAAAGGTTTTTTTGTTCGTTTCTTTATCAGATTTGCCTAAATACATTTCAACACGAGCCGAATCATAATTGGCAACGCAGCAAATTCTAAAACCGCTTATACCAAAAGAACCATTTAGCCAATTGTCTTTGGTCGGGCTTACATTTGAAAAAGCACCTTTTTCACCATGAGCTTGTTTAATTATAGGTAATGCAAATTCCCAATAACGCATTCTTAATTCATAACGACCTTCTAAATTTTCTTCATCGTCATCATTTTCATCTTTTAGATATAATACCAGATCAGATGGATCAGCGTTATAAAGTTTGAAAAATCGTTTTAAAAGAGAGATTTTCAGCCAGGTACTTGTGTTACGTTCAATGTAAAGACCGTTTTCAATTTCAATATACCCTCTCAATTCAGATTTGTCAGAACTAACATGAACAGATATATCATTGTCTCCCTTTATATGGGCAAGCTTCAAGAGAATTGACTTATCCTCGGAATGAAGTATTTTCATCATCGCCTCATACATCTCTACCCAGCTTGTAACAGGTTGCTCCATATTCTTGTAACTGAACTTAGCAATATTTCGTCCTGTAAGATTGATGTCATCTTCAAGAGTAAAAGTGTCCATTTGTTTTTCAGCTGGTTTGAAATCTGTTATAGGTGATTGCCATATTTCAAGAGCCTTATTCATCAGATATTGATTTCTATCTTCAAGTTCAGCAAGACTCCATTTTTCTTTTTTAGCAATCCATTGATTCATACGCAACCCGCTTTCAGCAAAACCATTCTTCATATTCTTCTTATCATCAAATGGGTTGTTGCTGTATTTGGAGTTATAAGCTGTCAGCGTTAGGTTTGCAATTCTGTGTAGCCATATCTCATGAATTTGCTCATAATCATCGCCGAGTGCAGTACGCCATACAGGTGTTAAATGCTGAGGCATAATATGCTCAATAGAATATCCGCCTTCTTCTGCACCTAAATCAACATGACGATAAATATCCTTATCTTCTAAAGTACCGTAATTCTCAAAGCGTTCAAGTATATAAACACGATAGCGGTTCATTGTATAAACCTGTCGCTCAGTAAAGCATTGGATAAATTCATTGTCATCGGGAAATCTGCCTCGTTCTTTTTTAGAGAGTAGTGCATATTTGAATTTTGCAATATAATCTTCATCTGTTCCATCATAACGGATAATTTCCCTATGAAGAAGCAAAAAGATCTTATTTAGAGCATTGCTTGGAACATCGCAAATCATTCTACGAAATACATAGTTTTCTGTTATACTGAATATTTCAGCAACATCAAATATGGTCAGTTTATTTTCATAATGAAGTCGGAGTACTTCAAGGAAAAACGGACGAGTAACAGTAGTTTCCAAACGGTTAAGTCGGTAAATACAGGCGTTCAAAGATGTGTTAACCGTTCCGCCCTTCAAAAGCACCTGATACCATTTAGCATAATCGTACAATTCTTTCAGCAGAAGTTCTGTATCAAACTTTTTATCTTCAACATAAGCCTTAAATGTAAAATACACCTTACTCATACTTGGGGTAACTTGTTGCTTAACACTAAGGTAATCACGAACAAATGAACTTACCTCATAATTTGTGCAGACCTCAATTTTATTCCAGTACTCCTCGTAATATTTATTTTGTAAGTTAGATGGAAGTCCCATTAAAATAAAATTACGGATTTTATCTCCTTCGTTTAATGCGACACCAGTAGAGTTTAGACTTTCAAAAATAAGTTGAGGGTTATCATCCTGATTAAGCTTTATATTGATTATTTCCAATCTGCATAGTGCTTCAAACAGCTCATCAATGGTTATTTCCTGCTTTTGTATACGCTCATAAAAATAGTAATAATTAACAGTGAGGTTAGAATCTTTAATGTATTCGCTAGAATCATTAAACAGCTTTCCAAACGCTTCACGATCATTCTTTACAGGTTTGAGTTTTATTCTCGTATCTTCGTCCTGATATTTGTCTACAAGATACTCTGCCAAGATTTGCTCACTTAAAGAGGCTCTTTTGGGTTCCACAAGTTTTTGTTCCATTGTCTTATACATTGCAAGCATAAGTAATGAAACAGTAGTTAATCTCTGCTGTCCGTCAATTACAAGAAACTCATCGTTTGTACCGATAGGATTATATACAGAAACGATACTTCCAAAAAAGTGACTTTTTCGTTCATTACGAACAACTTTTATAAGGTCATCATAAAGCTGTTTGCAATTCTCGGTTTTCCAGTCGTAGTTTCTCTGATACACGGGAATAACAAAACGTTTGTTTGCACCTTGCATATATGCTACTAGTTTCATTTCAGAACCTGTCATATTTATGCCTCCTGAAGATAAATTGTATTAACTAAATCATAACACATTTTCAGAGTAATTTCAATAAATTTACTGAACTATTTACAAAAGCATTTTCTACGAGACGGGATTTATATTATTGTGAGTACCATCTTAAATAGGTATTTTACACAATTATATAGTTTTATCTTTCAAAAGTTACATTTCAGGTTACATTTTCCACCTCAAAAAGATGTAACCATACCTCCTCCGACGAATTTAAGCCATAAAATGCCCGTTTTTTGCTACGGGCATTCTTCATTTTCACAAAAAGGTTACATTCTTGAAAAATTAATGTCTCATATTCGGCTCAGGCAGCCGAAAAACAACGATTTGTTTTTCAAAAATAACAGTAATATTTTATAAAACAACATAAAGAAATTATAAAATAGCCGAATGTTTTTATAAAATAACGAAAAAGTTTTATAAAATAACGGCTATTTTTTCGAACTATTAAAAGGCTTTTATAAATAACGGAAATTTTCTATAAATCAACGAAAGCAATTTATAAAATAACTGAAGCGTTTTCAAAAACAACGAAATAATTTTATAAAACAACAAGAAAATTTTATAAATCAACCTAAATATTTTTGAAAACAATTTGATCAAAATAACGCATATTTTTTATAAAACAACGGAAATGTTTTATAAAAGAAAATCAACTTTTATAAAAAGATTTTTTAAACAGAATGGACATAAAATATGGACAAAATTTCACCTCGAAATTATGTCCATAGTATTTTTTTGACCGTTTTAAGCCAAAAAAGTGCTTTTTTCAGAAGAAAAAAGCAAAAAAATCTTTAAAAACGATCAAATATGGACATTTTGATTTTCACAACTTTATTACAGAAAAAATTTTAATTATTTCAGATCTTCATAAAAATTTTAAGTGTTTTTAAAATTTCAGAGGATTTCGATTTTTTTACTAGGATTTCAAATTATATCTCTTCAAACGGAAGAAGGGGGAGATATTATGAACAATGTAACAGAGTACAAAATCGGCTCAACTACTTACATAGTGGTTACTACATTCAACGGCGGCGAGAGCCTGTCAGAACTTATCGCAAGACTATTAAAAAAAGAAGTATAAATGTATCAAATAGGGCTAGACGTACAGCGGAATTTGCGCTATACTTTAGTAGTCATATTCCGCTGTGAGATCGGAAAGAGAGGTTTATATGTTAGATTTAATCACAGCGTTATATTGCAGATTAAGTAATGACGATGATCTGCAAGGCGAAAGCAACAGTATCACAAATCAGAAGGCTATGCTCCAGAAGTATGCAGAGGACAACGGTTTTCGGAATATTCAATTTTATGTCGATGATGGTTTCAGCGGAACTAATTTCAATCGCCCCGATTTTATTCGTATGATAGACGATGTTAAGGCGGGTAAAGTAGGCGTTATTATCACAAAAGATCTTTCTCGTTTTGGTCGAGATTATCTTATGACGGGGCAGTATATAGAGATCGTACTTCCCGATTATGATGTCCGCTATATCGCAGTGAATGACGGAGTTGACACGCTCCGAAGCGAGAATGAAATGATGGTTTTCAAGAATGTCTTTAACGATTGGTATGCAAGAGATACAAGCAAAAAAATCAAGGCAGTATTCAAAGCAAAAGGTCAATCGGGAAAGCCGCTTGCTACAAATGTTCCTTACGGATATAAGAAATCCGAGGAAGATAAAAATGTATGGGAGATTGACGAAAACACCGCACCTGTTGTCCGCAGAATATTTCAGCTTTGCATTGAGGGTTTGGGACCTGCTCAGATAGCGAGGAAACTCACGAAAGAAAGTGTTGTTTCACCACAGAGCTACAAGCTGTCTACATCAGGAAAATGTGCGGGACTTCCTGCTAGGAACTCACAGAAATGGAGCTGTGAAACTGTTAAAAAGATACTGTCAAGAGCTGAATATGTGGGGCATACCGTAAACTTCAAAACTCGGAAGAAAAACTACAAGAGCAAAAAGAAGATTGAAAATCCTGTTGAGGAATGGCAGATCTTCAAGAACACTCACGATGCTATTGTTTCCCAAGAAGACTTTGATTTGGTGCAAGAGATACGAGCAAATAAGCGAAAGAAGCTTACAAGACACGAGGAGATCAGTCCGTTTTCGGGAATGGTTTATTGTGCTGACTGCGGAAAACTGCTATATCTTGCAAGAGCCAGGACAATGGGCGATGATTATGAGCATTTGAAGTGTAGTACATACGCATTTGATGTATCAGCTTGCACAGTACATTATATCCGCACTTCGGTGTTGACAGAAATTCTGTTGTCAGAGTTGAACAAGATTTGCGAAACAGTCCGAGAAAATGAGGACGAATTTCTGAAGATTGCAGCGGAGCATTCTTCTTACAAGGTCAGTGCTGAATTAAAATCCGCAAAGAAAAAGCTCGCACAAACCGATAAACGGATTGCGGAGCTTGACAGACTATTTGTTCGACTGTACGAGGACAATGTTTCGGGGAAGATTTCGGACGAGCGTTTCAGCTTAATGTCTGCGAATTATGAAGCAGAGCAGAAAGAGCTGAAAAAGCTATCCGAGGAACTCAATACAGCAATTCAGGAGACCGAACAACAAACGGCTGATACAGAGCAATTCATCAAGGCTGTAAGAAAGTACACCGAGATTACGGAACTCACACCTGAAATTATGCACGAGCTGATTGAAAAGATTGTGGTACACGCTCCAGACAAATCAAGTGGAAAGCGTACACAGCAGATTGATATTTACTACCGTTTCAATGTGGCGATTAGTTCGGCTACTGTTACAAGAGCAAAGAGAAAAACTGCGTGATTAAACGCAGCTTTTCGGAATAGGTTGTTTTTTCTGTTGGACAGTTCCCATAAGAGTGGGATTTTTAAATCTGTAAGTGGTGGTCGGAATAGATTTTTAATTTGTTTCTTCTTCACGGATTAATAGTACTCCTCCGAAATATTCGGGTT
Source organism: Oscillospiraceae bacterium (assembly GCA_017461565.1). Taxonomy (GTDB): domain Bacteria; phylum Bacillota; class Clostridia; order Oscillospirales; family Ruminococcaceae; genus CAG-115. The sequence continues at coordinate 451 of JAFTXQ010000015.1, read as the reverse complement.
CTCCATGCTGATTTCTTATCATAAGTCCTTTACATATGCAAGGTACATAGTTACCGTTGATTCCTTTTACTCTGTAACTCAGTTCAAATTCATCTTTATCGCCATTAAAAATCTCTTCAACACGCTCTCTGTAAATTTCTCTGTCACTCGGATGTATTCTTTGCTCCCAGATTCCGCCTGCATTATACATATATTCTGACGGAAGTTCGTAATTATCTACTATTTGCTTATCCCAGCGTGAAAAATCATATCTTATATCACTGAGGAAAAAATACCCCTCTTCTGAAGCTATATGGAATACTTTGAAAAATGAATCCAGACGAGCTTTTCTGATTGCCGGGATTTTTTGTATCTTTGCGTGTTCCGTTTTATCAGTATTCAGTCTTGTTACATTTTCTTTCAAGTTATTCTTATCAGCATACATTTCTTCATCTGCACGCGCAAATACATC
>JAFTXQ010000001.1 GCA_017461565.1 Oscillospiraceae bacterium | reverse complement strand
GCTGCATTTGCTGCAAACAGCGCTGCTATATCATCCTGCGACATCTTACCGCCGCTTGCTGCGGGAGCTTCTTCAACTGCAGGTGCAGGCTCAGGCTCGGCAGCTGCATTTGCTGCAAACAGCGCTGCTATATCGTCCTGCGACATCTTGCCGCCACTTGCTGCGGGAGCTTCTTCAACTGCGGGAGCAGATTCTGGCTCGGCTGCTGCATTTGCTGCGAACAGCGCTGCTATGTCGTCCTGCGACATCTTACCGCCGCTTGCTGCGGGAGCTTCTTCAACTGCGGGAGCTGGCTCTGGCTCGGCAGCTGCATTTGCTGCGAACAGCGCTGCTATATCGTCCTGAGACATCTTGCCGCCGCTTGCAGGTGCTTCCTCAACTGCGGGAGCTGGCTCTGGCTCGGCAGCTGCATTTGCTGCGAACAGTGCTGCTATATCGTCCTGAGACATCTTACCACCGCTTGCAGGAGCTTCTTCAACTGCAGGAGCAGGTTCTGGCTCGGCAGCTGCATTTGCTGCAAACAGCGCTGCTATATCATCCTGAGACATCTTGCCGCCGCTTGCAGGCGATTCCTCAACTGCGGGTGCTGGCTCAGGCTCGGCAGCTGCATTTGCTGCGAACAGTGCTGCTATATCGTCCTGAGACATCTTGCCGCCGCTTGCAGGTGCTTCCTCAACTGCGGGAGCTGGCTCTGGCTCGGCAGCTGCATTTGCTGCAAACAGCGCTGCTATATCATCCTGCGACATCTTGCCGTCATCGGCTGCAGGAGTTTCCTCAACAGGAGCAGATGTTGCTGCATTTCCTGCAAACATCGCTTCAATATCTGCCTGCGACATCTGACCGCCCGAAGGCTCCTCGGGTGCGGTAGAATTGACAGCAAACATCGCTTCGATATCAGCCTGCGACATGGAAGAACCGCTGTCAACAGCAGGAGCAGGAGAAGATATTCCTGCCGTCATGAGAAGAGCTTCTATCTCGCTCTCGCTCATTTTGTTGTTGACTACTTCTTCCTCCTGTTGCTCAGGATGCGAATATGCCACAGCCGTGCGCAGCTTATTTTCAGCCTCGCTCTGTGCTATTGGAGTACCGTTATTGTCGGAGACCAGTCCGCTGATATCTATTGTATGCTGGTTGAGTATCTCATTAAGATTAGGAGAAACCGCAGCCTCAGCAGCAGGATACGGCTGTGCCACAACAGGCGGCTCCATCATACTGTCAAAGGATGCCTTTGCCTGCTCGTAATTTATCTCCTCACCGTCAAATCTTATCCAGTAATTATCATAGGGAATTATTCCGTGTGTCCTGTACAGTATCTCAGGGATATTGTATTTTTCAAGTCCTATACAACTCAGCATGTGAGCGGTATATGGAGTCATATCCTGAAAAACACGACATGAAAAAAGAAAATATATATCCGAAATGCTAAGAGGACGGCGAACAGAGGTCAGCATATCCTCCTTATATTTTGTGATTATATTGCAGACGATCTGCTCGTCCTCAGTTATTTCGTAAGACGCTATGGGAATGTCCTTTTTAAGGATATCGAAACGGAACGGCAGCGGCAGCTCGAAATAATTGCTGTCGATCAGACGATATGTATTATACTTTACTATTTTGGAGCCCATAATTTTACCTCCGTAGCTTATAGAGATAGTATATATATCAATATTGTAGCACAATTTTAACGGATAATCAATAGCTATTATGGAAAAAAGATTTTTGCATGATATTCTGAACAAAATAAAAAATAGGCTTTTGGTGAATTTTAATGAATTTCTTGAAACACACAGGAGATTTATGGAAGATGTGTTTACATTATCTTTTTTATGTGCTATAATGATATAAATACTATTATTATGTATTATTATCAATCCGCATCCCTGCGGATAGAAATGGGGAGTATATATCAAATGAAGATCAAAACCATGTTAATGATCGCAGCTATATGCTTTGCGATAATCCCGATGGTCATTTATGCGGTATTCGCCAATATGCTCGTTTCATCAAACGGCACGGAAGAATTCCACAGACAGATGACAGATCTTGTCAAGAACCAGTCGCAGACCATCCAGATATATCTTGACACCGTACAGAAGCAGAGCCAGTCTCTTGCAGGTATGCAGGATATCAAGGATGTTGCAAACGGCAGTGGCAACAAAAATAATGTCGGTGATATGTTCACACGTCTCGCAGCAGAAAACCCTGCTATCAACGCTGTTATACTCACCGATAACGAAGGCAATGTGATCTGCGGCAAAAAGCCTAATACACAGGTCGCAGACCCCGATACCTTCTCAGAGTATCAGAACGATGTCCTTTACATAGGCGACAGCGCCAGCAAGCTCATGTTCATCAAGACAAAGGTCGGCAGCGCAAACCTCATAGTATTCTATAATATCGCCTCCGACACATTCCTCTGTAAGATCCCTGCCAACAGCACATTCTATAACAAGGGTATGGTAAGAGTTGTTGACGCACGCAATAACTGGATAAGCGAGGCTAATACAGGTACAAACCTCGTAGAACAGTATAATCAGGACATCGTTGACCGTATCGCTACACTCGGCGACGGCGAGGTCTCTGAGCTTATCAGTTTCGACGGCGACTCTCAGGGCGCTATCGCAGGCATTGAGAAGAAGGTTGCTGTTATGACCCGTGTCGGCGGCGAAAACGGACTTGTGGTCATCGCAAGCTGTCCTTCCAATATGTCCGGTATCATCTCCGGTTCCGCAAGCTCAGGCATCATCACAGTGGTTGTTATTCTGTCTATCGTGTTCATTGCAGCGGCTATCGCTATTTCTATCGCAGTGACCAAGCCTCTTTCCACTATCGAAGAGACACTTATCAAGATCCGCCGTGGTGACCACGAGGCACGTATCACAACTGTCAGCAACAACGAATACGGTCAGATCTCCCGTGCATTCAACAACCTTGTAGACGAGATCGTAGTCAGCGAGGACCGTTACAGGACCATCGTAGAGATGTCCGATAACATCATCTTTGAGTGGAACTTCAAGACCAATGAGGTATTCTTCTCCAATAACTTCAACAAGAAATTCAGCTATCGTGCTCCCTCCGATCACTTCGCAGACAGCTTCCTGCTTAAGGCAAAGCTCCACAGCGATGACTCCGAAAAATATAAGGCCGATCTCGAAAAGCTTGGCAACGGTGAAGAGTTCAAGGGCAACGAGTACCGTATGAAGAATATCTACGGCGACTTCATCTGGGTACTTATGAGAACCGCAACACTGCGTGACAAAGATGGCAACCCCATCAAGATCGTGGGCGTTATGGTCGATATCGACCGTGCAAAGAAGAGCGAGCAGCAGCTCACAGCACGTGCAAGCTTCGACGCTCTTACAGAGCTTTACAACAGAGAGACTATCGAGAGCCAGATCGACAACGAGATCGCACTCTCCGAGGCAAGAAAATCCGAAATGGCAGTCCTTTTCGTTGACGTTGACGACTTCAAGCACTTCAACGACCAGTACAGCCATGCAACAGGCGACCAGGTGCTGAAATTCGTTGCAAGAACAGTAAACAACATAGTAGGTGAGTACGGCTTTGCGGGAAGATACGGCGGAGACGAATTCATCGCCTGCATACGCAATGCAGAGATCAACGATCCTGCACGTGCCGCACAGGATATCATAGCACGTCTTGACGAAGGCTTCGACTGCGACAGCGGCGATCACCTCAGGATCAGCGTAAGTATCGGTATCGCACTCATCAAGGATGACTACAACACCCGTGTTGAGTACCTTATCGGTAGAGCAGATGACGCAATGTACTCCGTAAAGAAGAACGGTAAGTCAAACTTCGCATTCATCTGATAGTTCATCCCTCAATCAGGGCAATAAATCCGGATCCGTTTTTGATGTTTCAGTCAAAAACGGATCTTTTTTATTTTTCTGATAGTATCATGTCACTTTTTGCCTGTTTATTTGGTTTTATTTAATAGGGCGATAGTAAAGCGAAAAATTACATTCAACAATTTGACAAATGAGTATATAAAGTGTATAATAAAAATGTATGTGTATTTTTTTGATAGATACTGTTACATACGCAATATGTGTTTATACTAAATGTTAACAACATTTAGTATAAAAATCTTAAAAATAATTGAAACTTTTTTAGAAAAACCGCTGACTTCAGTAATGTAGGCGGGGAAACGAGGTGAGCTCCGCGTGGATAAATTTGATATAGACAGCTATTTTGATGAAGTATATGCGGAGACCTTCAACTCTGTGTCCCGCTTCGTCGTCAGCCACGCAGCACGCTTCCAGGACGCCGAGGATATCGTGCAGAACGTGTATACACGTTTTTATAAGCGCCTTAAGGATAAGGGCTTTGCAGATATCGATAACGCAGAAGCGTTTGTTATTAACATCGCCAAATTTGAGTGCAGGAGTTTTTTCTCAGGCTTCCTCAAACGCCGTGACAAGATGATGAACATGTCCGACTTTGACGAGGAACAATCCGCCGCACTGGAAGCGGAGCTTTCACGTGACCAGAAAAAACTGGAGGATGTGATGTCAGACAAGATACTGGCAAAACAGATCTTCGATGATATAATGTCAGATGACGAAACTGTCGGAAAGATATTCTATATGCACTTTGTCATGGATATGAAGCTCGACGAGATAGCCAATAAGCTGGATATGAAGCTTTCAACCGTAAAAACCAAGCTCTACCGCACGCTTGAGCGGCAGAAGAAAAAATTCGGTATCTGACTCAGATACCATAATATCAATCAGGAAGGAGGTCATGCTTTGTGAATAAACACGATTTTTACAAACAGCTGATGAGCGAATATTCGTTTGATACAGATAAGATCAGAGAAAATGCCAAAAAAGGCAAGTTTGCAAGGCAGAAGATCTCCCCTATTGCGATAGGTATCACAGCAGCAGTTGCAGCGTGTACCGTTGCCTGCGGCACTGTTGCGATCTCTATGATGGAAAGCAAAAACGGTGTAGATCTGATAGATACAAGCAGCCAGAGCCTTTCAGCTTTGTCCGCCTCCGAGCGTGTTCAGAACGCTATCGAGCAGCAGAGCAAGGCAAAGGACAGCGAAGAAATACAGAGCGTACTGGTTACATTCTGTACCCCACTTTCGCCTAAAGGCACAGAAAGAGTTCTTACAGCCTATACAGACAGCAATATACCTGTTAAAGCCGTTTATCTCGCTAATGGCTCTAAAATATCGGGAAGCGATAATGTTTCCGCTGTATTTTCAGGAAATGATAATATCTCCGCAATATGTATAGAATGTGCAGGCTCCGTTATGAGCCTCCTCCAGAGCGATACGGATGTATTCCTCGTGGAGCTGATGTCCGAAAGTGATTTCGATACCGCTACCCCCATCAGCCCCGACGAAATAGAGACCACCGAGGTGGTGATACCCGAAAGCACCAATCCCGCACCCGAGATCAAGGATGATCCGATAATCCTCCCGGGTGGAGAAGAGATCGTACTGCCGGTGCTCCCCGAAACACAGGATACCTTTGAAATAATATATACTGATGAGACCTATGAGACCGTTGATGTGACCGAAACCGTAGATTTCGGCGAAACACTCGCTCCCGTAGAAACATCGGAAACATCTGACGATACGGAAACACAAGAGACAGTTGCTCCTCCTGTTGAGCCTGTAACACCTGAAACGGAAGAGCTTCCCCCTGTTGTGACACCTCCCGAAACTATCGCCCCCCCCGAAACAAACGAGACTCCTCAGCAGCCTGTTGAGCCGGTGATCCCCTCCGATCCTGTTATCCAGCAGCCTCCTGCCGGTGTTGTATTAAAACCCGATCTCAAGGATTTTGTTTACAAGACTGAAAATATTTCCGCTGTTTCGGCTTATTTCCTTGACAAAAACATATATTTCGTAAGGACAGCTGACAGCATTGCTCTTTATGAGTATTACGGAACAACAGAAACGCTTGTCGACAGCGTACCGTGCCTTGATTCCAAAGTGCACTGGGTATCCGAAGACGGCTGCAAGCTCCTGGTATCGGGTCTCAGCGATCAGGGCAACCGTTCCAAAATGTGGCTCGTTGATTCTCAGTCACGTGGTATTTTCGATATCCACGCAGAAGACGCTATCATGTATGGCAATCTTGTCAGCGTTGGTTTCGACAGCAGCACAGACAGACTGTTCTTCAACGCAAAATTAGACGGTGTTTATTACTTGTATGCGCTCTCATTGGATGGTCATGATCTTTCATATATCGAAAGCCCGTTCTGGAGCGAAGCAAAAATAACAATGCTCGGCAGCAGCGGTGATAACATCTATCTTGCTGTCAACGACGCCTCTCTGACTCAGATATATCGTGTAAATATCCTGACAAGAGAAAGCAATATAATCAAGACTTACGACAACAATCCTAAGATCGTCAGCAATCTGGCATTCACTCATGCAGTGATATCCCCTGCCGACAGCGCATTGACCGGTGTTATCGAGATATTCGATCCCGCTACGGAAAGCTTCATTACCACAGGTCGCTTCGATGCAAGCGTAACCTTTGGTGCCAGCAAACATGACCTCTGCATCGGCGGCAACTTCTACACGATAAGCAACGGAACGCTGGTGCCCCTTGAGCCAACGCTTGAAACACTGGACGCCATCGACTACAAACGAAGCTTCTCCGGCCGATATATCGCAAGCGCTGTTGACGGATGTGTCAAGATAACCTCAGGCGTTTACAATGATAACAACAAAGCGCTTAACCTTGTGTATGGTCAGGTAGTCTCCAATGCATCTGAACGATATGTCGATGCTCTCAACGGAGCTATCAGCCTTAACAATGCTTTGGCACTGGGCACCTGCCCCGATGTCGGCATTCACGCACAATTCAAGCTTATCGAGTGTCTTAACGCATACTATTCAACCGATGCTGTAAATGCTCTGGTTGCACTGTGCGGAATAGATACAAATAGCCTGAAGCTCAACTATACTTCCGGAAAGCTCACCGCCGTATCAGCAAACAAGACTCAGCTTGTCATCACATACGAGGACAGCGTCAGCGCCATCGGTACCCTGTATATCAAAGCAGGAACCTTTTGCGGAACGCCTGCATACAGCACCGCCAATGTTTCCTTTGTAAAGGAAGACGGCGTATGGAAGCTCGGAAATATCATAAGATAACAACAGATCATCCGTCCGTAAATACGGGCGGATGATTTTTTGAACGGAGAACTATGGATAAAAAAACTGTTACGATCATCTCAATCATACTTGCCCTCCTGTGCATAGGTGGGATATCTGTGTTTTTTATCATGAAAACTCTCAGCATACCCGATCCTGTTGTCAACATCTGCATCAACGGAGAACTCTATCGCACCGAGCCGCTTTCAGTCGACTGTGAATTTACAGTCGCAACAGAGCTTGGCAGCAATACTGTATGTATACAAAACGGAGCAGTCGCAGTCACTTACGCCGATTGCCCCGACAAGGTGTGCATACACAGCGGCAGCATTTCAGGGGGCAGCGTCCCGATAATCTGCCTGCCGCACCGCCTTGAAATAAGGATCGTATCGGCAGAAGATGACAGCGCTGACGTACAGATAAAGTAAAACATCTTCCACAAAATTACATGAAGGCGCTGTTTTCAGCCTTTATTCACATTATTTTTGAAAAAAACACTTAACATCTGCGCAAATATATGCTATAATATATTTGTATGGGTATAATTATTCATACCAGCTGTTAGACCGTCTTTTGTCATTGAAGGATATGGTGAATATGGACAACAAGAAAAAAATTAAATACATCAAGATCAAGGACGACGTTCAGAAAAAGAAAAAGTCCAAGAAGAAAAGCAAGGTAATGAAGAACATCGGAAATGCGCTGACCGTTGTGGGCACAACATTTTCCGCCATGCTCCTCATCATAGTTGTTATGATGTGTATTGTGGTGACAGTGCTGACTGTCTATGTTCTGGATTTTGCCAACACCAATTACGACGCAAACCTGCGTGATGTAGAGATGAAGTACACAAGCTTCGTCTACGCCTACGACAGCAACGGCAACGAAGTCGAGATCAAGCGCCTTGCAGCAGACGAAAACCGAATCTGGGTGGACTACGAAGACATGGCGCCCTGCCTTATCGACGCTGTTATCGCCGTAGAGGACAAGCGCTTCTATGAGCATAAGGGCGTTGACTGGAAGCGTACAGTTGCAGCACTAGGTGCAGACGTGCTCAATACCTCACAGGCAGGACAGGGTGGTTCTACCATCACCCAGCAGCTTATCAAGAACATCACAGGCGACGACGAGACCACATGGGAACGTAAGCTCCGTGAGATATTCCGAGCATTGAGCCTTGAGGAAAAGTACACAAAGATCGATATTATCGAGTCCTACCTGAATCGTATATGGTTCGGCGGTATGATCTACGGCGTTGGTTCTGCCTCGGCGTATTATTTCGACAAGACCCCTGCCGAGCTCACCATAGCGGAATCCGCTATACTCGCAGGCATGATACGAAGCCCGGGTAACCTCAACCCCTATGCAGACCTCACGAAGTGCAAGGACAGACAGGTCTATGCACTGAAGAGCATGTACGAGCAGGGACTTATCAACACACAGGAATACGAGTCCGCACGCTACAACAAAGAAAAAGTGTATTTTGCAAGACCCGTCTACGGCGACGACTTCGGATATATCGACGAAAGAACTCTTGAAGACGATACAGCCGAGGATAAGGACGATGAGATACTGCCCGAAGAGATATTCTCCGACCTCGAGTATGAAGCGTATAAGTGGAACGGAAACTACGAGGTAACCCAGAACTGGTACGTTGACGCTGCTATCGAGCAGGTCATCAATGACTATGCAGACGAAAAGGGCATCCAGTACACCTCTGCTAAAAACGAGATATACAACGGCGGATACAAGATCTATGTCAACATGGACATGGAGATACAGGAAACACTGGAACAGAAATACCGTGATCCGTACACCTGCGTCAAGTTCTATGACGAAACAATGAAAAAAGAAGAGCTTCTGCAATCGGCGTTCGTTATCATGGATTACTCCGGAACAGTCGTTGCGCTGGTCGGAGGACTTGGCGAAAAAGAGGGCGACGGCTGCTTCAACAGAGCGACCCAGGCGACACGTGCCCCCGGTTCTACCATGAAGCCGATCTCGGTATATTCCAACGCTATTGAAAACAACCTTATCACCTACTCGACCATGATCCCCAACTGGGGTATCAAAGTGCCCGATCAGGAAGATCTGTGGCCGTACAACTTCGGTAATCCCCCTGCCCCCGGCGACGGAAAGCTGTATCCGATATGGTATGCGGTAAGAAAATCCACCAACACCGTAGCGGTAAGAGTAGCGCAGATGCTCACTCCGCAGGTGTGCTTCAATCACCTGACGCAGAACCTCGGCTTTACAACGCTTGTTGAAAGCGATATCGCATATTCGCCTATCACACTCGGTGCGCTAACAAAAGGCACGCACCTTGTTGAGCTTGCAGCGTCCTATCAAATATTCGGCAACGGCGGTTATTATTACGAGCCTATGCTGTACAGCAAGGTGGTAGACGCACGAGGAAACACCGTGCTTGAACAGAACTTCTACGGCACCCAGGCTATCAGCAGCGACAGCGCATGGATAACCAACCGTATGATGAAGACCGTTATCACTGACCCCTACGGCTCAGGTATCAACGCAAAGCTTGACAATGTTGAGGTAATAGGTAAGACAGGTACGTCAAACGACGACTCCAACCTGCTGTTCGTCGGCTGTACTCCGGACTATGTCGGAGCCGTATGGCTCGGCCGTGATAATAACGGCGATCTGCTTTCCTCCTCTACTTCGGGATGGAGGCCGCTTGCAGCAATATGGCACACAGTCATGAAGGATGTCCAGGATACCTCTGAGATACTGAACTTCAGCCCCGACTCCTCTGTTCTCGAGCGTGAATACTGTGAAAAAACAGGACTTCTCGCAACAAGCAAGTGCAAGGACACCGAAATAGGATATTACCGCACAAGCAACCTCCCCACCTACTGTAACGGCGACCATATCGCTATCCAGCAGCAGATACTAAAGGATGCGGGAGTTATCCAGGAGGAGACCTCTGAGACAGTTGATGTCATAGACGAGGATCCCGACTGACAATAATTAAGCGAATAAAAGAACACCGCTTTGTGGATGATCTCCCAAAGCGGTGTTTTTAAAATAAGATCAGATGATCCGAAACGCTGAAGCATAAGCTCCACAGGATATCAGGGCTTAAGGGCGCTGTATCCCGAACTTGATAAAGTTGTATTCCCTTGCTATTGCGTCCCACGTCGGCGCACCCACAACTCCTGTAACGTCAAGTCCGAAAAGCTCCTGAAAACGGCGCACTGCATTTTCGGTCTGTTCTCCGAAATATCCCGTCACAGGTACAGTAGGCAGCGCCTGATAGTTTGCACCTATCGTATTAAGATATGTCTGAAGCTCACGCACATCATCATTTTCAAGACCCGGAGTAAGATTATACCCGGGATAAAGTGCAGCGGCGCCTGACTCGTAGCCCTCAGGCAACCCTGCAAGAATATCATCATATATACGCTGAATAAGCTGCCAAGTGCGGAAATCCACTACGCCGTCAGGCGTAAGACCGTAAAACTGTTCAAATGCGATCACCTGCGCTTCGGTATCTGAGCCGAAAACTCCGTCGGCTGATACCTCGGGTATCTCAGGATTGAAAAACGATATAACATTCAGATAATACTGCACCGAGCGCACAGGCTGACCGTAATCACCAAGCTGAAGCTGCTCAGGGAATGTCTGCTCCACCTCCGAAGGTCTGAGACCCTCGCCTGTAAGCTCCGCCAGCCCTTTTACCGCTGCATAGATATACTTTATCTGATACCACGTTGCTTTATTGACAACTCCTGTCTGAGGCAGGTCAAAGACCCCCTGAAACACTCGCACAGCTTCTGCGGTGGACTCGCCGTAAATACCGTTGGCAGGCAGTATCTTAGGAATGGCAGGGAAATTATTTGAAATACGATTAAGCTCTACCTGAATGGTTCTCACCTCATTTCCCGATGAGCCTATACCGAAAGGTGCGCCCGGGTAAGACGGTATATATGGTTCAACAGGGGCGTTGCGTACGATATTTATATCATCTCCATAATAGTATTGCAGTATCTCATAAGGAGTGAAGCCCTGATTTGCAAGGGACACAGTGCCCCATTGCGAAAGGCCCTGACAGGTGACGGTGGTGCCGTTGCAGAATTGCGTGAACAACGGCTCTACACTGCCTTGACGTACCACATAATTATTAAACACCTCATCAACGATACGGCTTATGTTTTCAAATATCTCCCTGCCGTTGACGAACGCCTGATCGTATTGAGTGGAACTGGTTATATCAAAATCATAGCCTCGGCTTCTGTACCATTCCGTAAACACACGGTTCAGCGCAAAGGTTATCTGGGCATAGATATTGGCACGCAGTGCCGCTTCGGGCCAGGTGGGATATATTTCGCTAGAAGCTACGTTTTTTATGTAGTCGGGAAATGAGAGAGTAACATTCTGTGCGGCGGACTCAGGCGTGCCGAGATGCACCGTTATCCTTTCTGGAACGGTAGGTACTTCGTAACGTGGCATCATGCACCTCCATTAAGATCGGGCTCAGTTTCGGGGGTGATCTCCGTGACCTGACCCACATCGGGAACAAGCGCTATGCGCTGCACCGAGGTTATGCCGTCAAAAACAGGCAGCGCCTTTATGATAACCGTACTGAAGCCTTGCGCTGTTACTTCTGCATCATAAACAGAATAGGGTGTGACCGCACTGTCAGGAGCTTCGGAGAGCTCTTTTGGCGGAGCCGGCAGGGATATCACCGCAGTCTGTCCGCTTTCATCCGTGGTAAGCGAATAAAATACGTGCTTCTTGCCGCCGATAGTCTTAGAGACCACTATCCTTACATTCGGCACGGGAAGTGCTCCTCTTGCCGTATATGTGCGGAAGCGAACCATTCCCCTGCGATTATTGACATCGACATATTCCTGCAAAGAACTATATTCACGTTCGGGTACAACAACTGAAGGCGCTCCACTCTGTACAAGCGGCTGTATATCTTCTACAGGATTTACAGTCTCGCTCTGCTCCTCAAAATCCCGCTTTGCGAGCTGCTCCTCGGGATAGGCGCCGCTTTCAGGGATATCGTCAAGGCGCTCTGCCGTTTCGGGTGTCACGGTAGTGACTCCGTTGTCTGCCTGTCCTTCAGCGTCAGGCTGCGTTATCTCGGGTGCTTCTTCCGGTAACGGCAGCATTCCGTCAGGCTTCTCCTCTGTCATTTGTTCGGCAAGCTCAGAAAACACATCGCCGAATGCGTCCATAACATCGCTGCCATCACCGCTGTACCCGATTATCTGTGGGCTTCGGGCCGGTGTGGTCTCCTGCGGCTGATCACTCACGGTGATCTCTGATGCAACAGCGGAATCGACCTCGGTCATTTCAGGGAATTCAAGCTTCTTCGGCGGCTGCACCGCAGAAGCACGGCTGAACTCCATAAGCTCACGCTTGTATTTTTCAACAAGCTTTTTCATATCATCCATGTGTAAACTCTCCTTTCCGCACACATAACAACTCAATATGCGCCGCACTGTGGCTTTCAAGGTAAATATATGAACTGTATCTGCCAATTATACCGTAACATTTCAGCAGTGTTATTTCTCAAATTTTTGCGATGTTGTTGCACATTTGTGTATGAATATTGATTTTTCATTGCGAATATGTTATTATATTAGATATCAATTCAGTTACGACCCAAGGAGAATAAACATGGCAAGGACAAAAACAAAAAGAGGAGATTACATACAGTCGCTTTCGGACAAATACCACAACTCAAACAAAAGCAGTCTGATCGTCTATGCGGTGCTGAGACTCATCATAATCGGCATAATGATACGTATGATATTTCTGGGAGACTGGCATAATGTGTTCCTGTGCGGACTTTCCCTGCTGCTTATGTTCATACCATTCTTTCTCAGAAACACATTCAAGGTCAATTTCCCCAGTGTGCTGGAGATTGCCGTGTTTGTATTTGTGTTCGCCGCTGAGATACTGGGCGAAATGGCAAATTTTTATGGGCACATACCGTTCTGGGATACCATGCTGCATACGATTACGGGATTTCTTGCCGCTGCGGTAGGCTTTGGTATAATCGATCTGCTCAACACCCATTCAAAACGCATCAATATGACTCCGATGTTTGTAGCGCTGGTATCATTTTGCTTTTCTATGACCGTAGGTGTACTTTGGGAATTCGGCGAATACTCCGTAGACTGTCTTCTTAGGTTTGATACGCAAAAGGACCGCATCGTCAGCGAAATATCGAGCGTAAAGCTTCATCCGGATGGCAAAAACGAAGAGATAAAGATAGACGGAATAACTCACAGCATTCTTTACGGCGAAGGCGGAGAAGAGTTGGCACGTATCGAAGGCGGAACGCTTGATATAGGTCTGCACGACACCATGAAGGATATGTTTGTCAATATGCTGGGAGCAGTAGTGTTCTGTGTATTCGGCTTTTTGTATATACACAGACGTGACAAATATAAATTTGCAGAAAGCTTTATCATCACTCCGCTGGAATTACAGGAAGAGGAATCAAGCGAAAGCTGCGTCACAACAGACAACGGGTAAGCGCTTAATAAATTCCATGCTTGCAGATGTCACATATCATCGCAACAATATTCCTTACCGTTGTATCCGCAGGATATGCGATATATCTTGCCGTGAAATACAAGAACAGGCTGCTTTGTACAGACTGATCCACTTCGCCGCTTCCGATATTGTCAGAAGCGGCTTTTTGTTGCTTCACAACAGCTGCTGTGCCATAAGGAAGATAAGCTTTTTTTCAATATTCCTTGAAAAAAACAAAACAGTGTGGTATACTATAATTGTATAATTATGTGGCTGACAGAAAGGCAGGATATAAAATGCAGGTAGTAGCAATAGTGGGTCGACCTAATGTGGGCAAATCCACATTATTCAATAAACTTGTGGGCAAGCGTTTATCCATCGTTGATGACAAGCCCGGCGTTACCCGTGACAGAATTTACAGCAAATGCGAGTGGCTCAACAGAGAGTTCATGCTTATCGACACGGGCGGTATCGAGCCTAAGACGGACGATATCATCCTTGCTCAGATGAGAGAGCAGGCTATGCTTGCTATCGAGCGTGCAGACGCCATCATTTTTGTTACTGATATCACTACGGGCGTCACTGCCAACGACAGCGATGTGGCAGCTATGCTTATGAAGAGCGGCAAGCCTATCGTCCTTGCTGTCAACAAGGTGGATGGCATAGGCGAGCCTCCGCCCGAGATATACGAGTTCTACAACCTCGGTCTTGGCGATCCTATCGCTGTATCCTCCGTTCACGGTCACGGAACAGGCGACCTGCTTGAAGCAGTGTTCGACCAGCTTCCGCCCGATACCGAAGAGGATTATGAGGAAGAGGCTATCAAGGTGGCTGTTATCGGCAAACCAAATGTAGGTAAGTCCTCGCTTATCAACTACATCGCAGGCGAGGAGCGCTCCATTGTCTCCGATATCGCAGGAACCACCCGTGACGCTATCGACTCAACTATCGAGCGAAACGGTGAAAAATTCATTTTCATCGACACAGCAGGTATGCGCCGCAAAGCAAAGGTGACAGAAAACATTGAGCATTTCAGTGTGCTGCGTGCGCTTATGGCGGTGGACAGAGCTGATGTATGCGTTATCGTTATCGACGCAACAGTAGGCTTCACCGAGCAGGACAGTAAGGTGGCAGGCTATGCCCACGACAAGGGCAAGGCGTGCGTTATCGCAGTAAACAAGTGGGACGCTGTTCCCGATAAGACAGACAAGACTATGAAGGAGTTCACAACCAAGCTTGAGGTGGATTTCTCCTTTATGTCCTATGCTCCGTTTGTTTTCATCTCGGCAAAGACAGGACAGCGTGTGGATAAGCTTTTTGATATGATAAAGTTTGTACACGAGCAGCATTCTATCCGTATCTCGACAGGTGTCCTGAACGATATGCTGAGCTATGCTACATCAAGAGTCCAGCCGCCCTCCGATAAGGGCAAGCGCCTGAAGGTATACTATATGACCCAGGCTTCCACAAATCCTCCGAATTTCGTTGTGTTCTGCAACAGCAAGGAGCTTTTCCACTACTCCTATCAGAGATACATCGAAAACCAGATACGTGAGACCTTTGGACTGGAAGCAACTCCGATAAAGCTTACCATCCGTGAAAGAGGCGAATAAATGAAACGGATACTGTCCGATTACTATAAGCACTACTTGAATGTCATCATTTCAAATATCCTGCTGTTGGTGTTTATCTCGATAATGTATGCATTCAATGACTTTTCATTGGAAAACACATGGGACAAGGTCATAATTGCAATATATGCGGTTGCGTTTGCACTGGGCTTGTGGTCGCTTATCGACAATTTCATCACAACTCCGTTCAGGCTGAAAAAGCAGCTAACCGCAATGGCGGAAAGCGATCGAAACGATATACTTGCGCAATATCCCGATGCAAAATGCGCCGATGGACACCGATATATGGACAAGCACTTCGTTTTCTTTTCTGCACACAGGATATATTTGCTGAGATACGCAGATATTAAGGCGACTGAGCTTGCACGCACACGTCTTACGCTTACAGTTAACGGACACAAAAAACCGATACACATGCCGTTCCCCGGCTACGGCACAAACGCTGTTGCGCTGGCGTTTCTGCGCAGCAAAAATCCGGAATTTAAAATAATCCGAAAGGAAGCTTCAGAATAATGGAATGGATCTGTTATATCATAATGCTTGTAGTGCCGTATCTCCTCGGCGGCATAAACACCTCGATAATCGTCACAAAGCTCAGGACGGGCAAGGATATCCGCACGATGGGAAGTGGAAACGCTGGTCTTACCAACACCCTCAGAACACAGGGCAAGGCGATCGCAGGAATAGTGCTTCTCGGTGATGTGGCTAAGGCGGTGCTTTCGGTCATTATCATAAGATTGTCATTCCTGTATATCGGCGGTATCGACACGATGGATCTCTCCCTCGGAATGAACTGGGTCGGATACATGGCGGTGCTGATGGTGGTCGTAGGACACGTGTTCCCTGTTTACTACAACTTCAAAGGCGGAAAGGGCGTTCTTGCCGCTATCTCGGCTATCTTTACACTTGACTGGCGCTCCGCTGTGATACTCCTCAGCATATTCATCATCCTTGTTGCAATAACAAGATATGTTTCCCTCGGAAGCTGCATAGCTTCCTCCTGCTTCTTCATAACAGCGCTTGTATTCACATATTTCATCGACAAGGATCCCTCGGGAATAGTAAACTCTATCCTCGGCGGACTTACAGCGGCGCTTATCGTATTCATGCACCGTGGAAATATCCAGCGGCTTCTTAATCACACCGAAAAGAAGCTTGGCGAAAAGGCGAAGTCCTAAGGAGGCGTTATGGCAAAGATAACTATACTCGGCTGTGGCTATGGCACCGCCCTCGGCGTAATGCTCACCGCACACGGTCACGATGTAATAACATGGACAAAGTTCGAACAGGAGGCTCAGCAGCTTATCACTGAGCGTGAGCACAAGCGTCTTCTCCCCGGAGTAAGGCTTCCCGACGCACTCGGCGTCACCACTGACCCATCCTGCGTAAGCGGTGCGGATATAGTGCTTGTGGCTATTCCCTCTCCCTTTTTCCGTGAGGCTGTCCGTGCGGTCAAGCCGTTTATGGATAAGTCAACCGTAGTCATTAATGTCAGCAAGGGACTGGAAGCAGACACAGGAAACCGTCTTTCACAGATAATCCGTGAGGAACTTCCCCTTAATCCCATCGGAGTTATAACAGGCCCCTGCCATGCTGAAGAAGTGGCACGCCTTGTTCCCACTACCGAGGTATGCGCAGGCTATGACCCTGATACTGCAAAATACATTCAGGAAACTCTTTCAAATGAGTGTTACAGAATATATATAAACGACGACGTTGCAGGCTGTGAGCTTGGCGGTGTGCTTAAAAATCCCATTGCCCTCGGCTGCGGTATCGCAAGAGGTATGGGTCTTGGCGACAACACCATTGCTGCGCTGATGACCAGAGGTATGACCGAGATAACCCGCCTTGGAGTTGGTCTCGGAGCTAACTGGAAAACATTCACCGGCATGGCGGGCATCGGCGACCTTATCGTTACCTGCACATCCCTGCACTCCAGAAACTTCCGTGCAGGAAAGCTCATCGGCGAGGGTGTCCCTGCTGCGGAAGCGGTTGCGCAGGTAGGCACGGTAGAGGGATATCTCAGCAGTAAGGTCGCACTTCGCCTTGCAAAGGACAACGGAATCGATACACCTATAATAAGACAGATAGTAAAGATATGCTACGAGGGCGGCGAACCCTCGCAGAGCCTTTCTGCCCTTATGACAAGGGAAAGCAAGCACGAGCGAGAAGCATTCTGGATGGATTGATACTGCATAAGGAGTTACTATGGCAAAAAAGAAGCTGCCCGCAACCATAAAAGAGCAGATAGCAAAGCTGAGAGAGCGTGGCTGTATAATAGAGGACCAGAAATACGCAGAGGAAACACTGAAATACATCAACTATTTCCGCCTCTCCAACTATTTTCAGCCTTTTACTGTAAGCAAGGACAGATATGAGGCAGGAACTACATTTGAAAATATCATGCGTGTTTATGAGTTCGACCGCAAGCTGAGAAGTATCCTGATAGCAGCGCTTGAGGAGATAGAGATAGCACTGCGTGCTGCGATCTCCAACTACCATGCACTTAAATACGGCGCACTGGGATATCTCAACTCTTCAAATTTTGATTTCCGCCATAATCACAACGCCTTTATGTCCAAAATACGCCATCTCGTGGAGACCAATGAGGACAGGGCCTTTGTAAAGCACTATAACAATAAATATCAGGGCGACTTTCCGCTCTGGGTAATTATGGAGCTGTTCAGCTTCGGTACGCTTGCGTTTTTCTATAAGGATATGCACAATGCCGATAAGAAGGAGCTTGCCGATACATATTACAGCTGCGGCAGCTCGGATCTGGACAACTGGATCTTCTGCCTTAATGAGCTTCGCAATTACTGCGCACACTATAACAGGCTGTACGGAAACACTTTTCCTGTTCTTCCGAAAAAGCCGAGAGGACTGAGATACGAGCTTGATAGTGATGTTTTCGGTTATATAATGGTGATGAAACAGCTCTATCATAACAAAGTGGATTGGAACACAAAAGTGGTAAAGCCTCTTGCACGATCCATAAAGAACAACTCGGATGTGATACGTCTTGAGCATCTCGGCTTCCCTGACGACTGGGAGGAAGAAATAACATTCAACGATATTTGAGATGATTGCCGCCCAGTGCGGCAATATCTGTATAAGGCGGTGATAGCATGGCAGACGGATTCAAGCTGATAATAAACAGCGCAGCAAAGACCAAAAAAGAGATAGAGAAGGAAGTGCAGCGGATAATCCGCAAGAAAATAGAAAATGTTGTGGATGACGCTATACGTGACGCCAAGGAAATGATCTTCGGGGGCGAAAAAATACCGCCACGTGAAAACATCCGTTATGACAAAAAGCCGCAACAGCCATCACAGGAGCTTTGCGCCGATGAGCTTGCATATCCTCCCGAATCACCCGATCCTTCGCTTCCCATCACCGAAAAGATACGGCAAATGCGTGAGCTTGGACAGACATTTTACAATGGATATATGCTCCGTCAGTGCGCCGAGCTCACCCTCATAAAGCAGGGCGAATTTATGCAGGATGTGACGGATGATTTCGGGCGCAGCGCATTCTGTGCGGTAGAACGTCCTATATACGGCGCTCTGTCGATAGAACAGCTGCGAACCTATTTCACATGGCGCACCGATGTACGCAGGGGAATTTACTACAAGACTGACAAGCCCTATGTAATACTATATTGCTATGAGCTTCTTAATAAGATCGGCGTTCTGTCATCTGAGGATTCATTTGACAGGCTGCTTGGGGTCTGGGAAAACTGCCGTGAGTTCTGCCCCTATCTTGATACGATCATGCCGATATGGTTGAGGGATTTTTATGCCTTTAATGAGATAAGAGATGATTTTTCGGAGCACGAGCGTTTCTTTCCGATACATCAGACCACGCCTGACAAGATAGCGACTGATCTGCTGCATAAAAATTATTGCGGTAAGCTTGAGTATCTTATGGGCTGCTCATCCTACAACCTTAAGGGAAGCATCTTCTTTTCCGAAGAAACATCCGTAATGTTTGATAAAGTGCTTGAAAAAGTACTCACTGCTCTGGACGCTTACTTCACCGCCCGTGATATTTCTCTGTTTGAGCTTATCTGCGGGCGCTCCAAAAAAGACCACAGCTGGACTCCATTTGCAGGCGCTTATGTAGATCTTGACAGAATGGACGGCTTCCACACGTGCCGCATAAGTGCCGCAGAACGCTATTGCATTAAACGTGCCCGTCCCTGTTATGAAAAATTTGAACACGCCCCATATCGAAGCTTTATCGGATACGTGCTGAAATGCACCGAGTCCGTGCTACGTGAGCGTACAGGCTTCCGTTACAGCATCGTTCCTAATTTGTCGATAGTCCTTGACGACTTTCTTAACCGTGACAAGCTGTACAGCGCCGCAAAGGAAGCAGAGTTTTCGGCAATAGTTCCCGACGCTGTGAACAGCTGGTGCGATGAACACGGAATATTCCCTCCGCCAAAAGAGCGCAAAAAAAAGAAAAAGCCGAATTATGACGAGGATATCTCCACAACCTATGGCTATTCTCCTGCTGCTCCACAAAAGGTAGAGATAGATGTATCAAATCTTGCTGAAATACGCCGTGCCTCTGACGAAATAGCCAAAAAGCTTATCATAGAGGAATACGAGGATGCACTTCCCGAAGAGCAACGCAATGAGCTAACATATAAGATCGAGGAAGAAGTGTTTGAGCTTCGCACGGAGCAGGCGTCGCTTGAGGTACACTCGCAATATGATTTTTCGTCATTACCCGACGAATGGCGTGCTCTTGCAGAGTCCTTAGACACAGATCTGATAATGCTTCTGAAAGCTCTCTATGACGGAGAACCCGAAGAATTCTGCCGTAGCATCGGAACATTACCCGAAACCGCTTATGAAGTAATTAACGCTGCTGCACTGGAACACATCGGCGATTGCATTATAGAAAACGGAAATATCATTTATGATTATGAAGAGGATATAAGTCGCATATTATCATTGTGTGTTAATTAAATATAAGGGCTGTGGAGTTATGCCGGGAACCGAACACATGAAACGCACCTCAACCTTTACGAACATATAAGAAATACATCTTAAATCCCACACCGAAGAATTTTGGTGCTTTCCACACAAAATACGAAATTTTGACACCCAAGACATAAAAAACCGCAAAAGTTAAAAATGATATGCACCTTAAAAGTTATACACTTTTAAAGGTGCATATTTTTATGAGCAAAACAGGAACAAAACCATACTCGTCATATTGCAGAAAAACAGTGCCTGCAAATGGAAATTGGCTGAGCACGATATCACGCAAAGGATGTACCGAAAAAAACTGTATGTATAACGGTGTCATGGCAAACCTCTTCGCAGGCTCAAAATCGAATTGTTCCACGGTGAGAGATCTGAAAACTTTGACGCATTCATTCACATACCAAATGAATGATTTAACAGCAAAAGGATTTTTTCAAAACTAAAAATGAGTCCGGCATAATACCGAACTCATTTTCATATTATTAATTTTTCTGGCTAATCTTTGGGGTTCGCTTTATAAAAAGCAATAATTAAAGTATACAAGCGCTCTTAGAAGCTTGCAGAGTAGTTGGGAGCTTCCTTGGTGATGTAAATGTCATGGGGATGTGACTCCTTAAGACCTGCACCTGTAATTCTTACGAACTCAGCTCTCTCCTGAAGCTCGGGGATAGTGGGACAACCACAGTAACCCATACCTGCACGGATACCGCCGATAAGCTGGAAGATAGTGTCAGCAACAGCTCCCTTGTAAGGTACACGACCCTCAACGCCCTCGGGAACGAGCTTCTGGTTCTTAGCCTGGAAGTATCTGTCGGCAGAGCCCTTCTTCATTGCAGCGAGGGAGCCCATGCCACGGTATACCTTGAACTGTCTGCCCTGGTAGATCTCAACGTCGCCGGGAGCCTCCTCACAGCCTGCGAGGATAGAGCCGAGCATTACTGTGTTTGCACCTGCAGCAAGAGCCTTTACGATGTCGCCGGAATACTTGATACCACCGTCAGCGATGATCGGAATGCCATACTTGGCAGCCACACAAGCACAATCATAAACTGCTGTGATCTGGGGAACGCCGATACCTGCAACAACACGAGTTGTACAGATGGAGCCGGGGCCTATACCAACCTTTACTGCGTCAGCGCCTGCCTTGATAAGATCCTCGGTAGCTGCGCCTGTTGCAACGTTACCGGCAATAACAACAGCCTCGGGGAATGCGTTCTTGATGCTGTCGAGTGTCTTCATGATATTAGCGCTGTGGCCGTGTGCGGAGTCAAGCACCAGTACGTCAACCTGAGCCTTGAGCAGTGCGCCCGCTCTGTCAAGCACGTCAGGAGTGATACCGATAGCAGCACCACAGAGAAGTCTGCCGCCCTTGTCACGTGCTGTGTTGGGATACTGAACGCTCTTCTCAATGTCCTTGATTGTGATAAGTCCCTTGAGATAGCCGCCGTCATCAACGAGGGGGAGCTTTTCGATCTTGTGCTTTCTGAGGATATCCTGAGCCTGAGCGAGTGTTGTTCCTACAGGAGCGGTAACAAGGTTCTCCTTTGTCATCACCTCGCCTACTCTCTGCTGAGGGTCAGCGATGAATCTCAGGTCACGGTTTGTAAAGATACCAACCAGCTTGCCCTCTTCAACGATCGGAACACCGGAGATCTTGTACTTGCCCATCAGTGCGTCAGCGTCCTGCACGCTGTCGTCAGGGGAGAGGAAGAAAGGATTTACAATAACGCCGTTTTCGGAGCGCTTTACCTTATCTACTTCGTCGCACTGCATTTCAATGGACATATTCTTGTGGATGATGCCGATACCGCCTTCACGTGCGATGGCAATAGCCATCTTGGACTCTGTAACGGTATCCATGGCGGATGTCATAATAGGTGTATTGAGTACGATGTTTTTGGTGAGATTTGTTTTGATGTTTATCATGTTTGGAGTTACGTCGCTCTTTGCGGGGATGAGCAGGACGTCATCGAAGGTGAGACCCTCTTTACCGAATTTTTCGTTGTAGTTGCAGTTCAGCATTTCTTTTACTCCTCACTTCCTCTGCTTATGTGCAGAATGTTCTTTTCAAGCAGTATTTTCCATTTCCCTTATGTACAGAAAAAGCCTCAGAAACTTTCGGGTCTGCGGGCTTTAAAAGGCATGGGATAAACGGACTATCCTTCTGCTTATATTTTGATTAATAATCATTATATCACTTTGTTCGTGTTTTTTCAAGCGGAATTTTTTCAAAACAACAAATAAAAATAACCAAATATCTGCATTTAGGAAAGGGTTATTTCGGAACTTTTCACGCTTATCCGCTTTTTTGAGAAAAAAATCGTTTCAGCTATTGACTTGAAAAGATATTTATTATAGAATATTAATATATGGGTTGTTTTCGGCTCTTATAATGTAAGACGACCTGAAAAAATCAGTCAGAAGGATTGGAATTTTTTATGATAAAAACATCAGCATCCCTGCTTGCCAGCAATCTTGCACAGCTCGCACTTGAGATCAGCCGCTGCAAAAAATCAGGAGTGGATTGGGTACATTTTGATGTAATGGACGGCGTTTTTGTCGATCAGATCACCTACGGAAGTCCTGTGTTAAAAACAGTGCGTGCCTCTACCGATATGTTCCTTGACGTGCATCTGATGGTTGAGGATCCCACAAAGCAGATCGCCTTTTTTGCCGAGGCGGGAGCAGATCTCATAACTATCCACGTTGAGAGCTTCTGTGATATTGCGGCAGTACTCAAAGATATAAAGCTTTATGATAAAAAAGCTGCGCTTGCAGTAAAACCAAATACCCCTATTGAGGCGGTGTATCCCTATCTGCATCTGTGCGATATGGTGCTTGTCATGACTGTTGAGCCGGGTTACGGCGGCCAGGCGTTCATTCCCGAAACCATCGAGAAGATCAAGTCGCTCCGTAAGACTGCCGACAACGCAGGCTATAAAACGCTTGACATTCAGGTGGATGGCGGAATCAACGAAAAAACTGCCGAGCTTGTTAAAAAAGCAGGCGCAAATGTACTTGTTGCAGGTACGGCACTGTTCAAGGCAGAAAATATGAAGGCTGTCTGCGACGAGCTTAAAAAGCCTGTCTGATATTATCCGAGGATCATGCTGAGCTTTTCGGGTGCATTTCCTGAGGCTATCTCTGTAAGATATTCTTCAGTCTGCGCCGCAAAAAGCGGAGAGATCTCGCAGTATTCACCGTATTCGTTGCATATACGTTCAGTATCGGGCGGCGGGTCGGTAAAAACAAACCTGTATTGAAGCGGGTCGCTGCCGCAGTATATGCGGCAGTATGTTTGTGTATGGGATAAAGCTTCACACAAACATCTCAGCTGCTCTATTCCTGTTATCTCACAGGAGTAGTATCTTTGCTCGGTGCAGGTACCATCCTGTTCCAGTGCAGACACGAAGAATACACTGCTGCCGTCGGAGCGCAGAAAAGCTTCCACAAGCAGTCTACCCTCGGGGAACACCAGTCCCTGTTCTGCTGCAAGTCGGTCTATGATACCGCAGATAAAGCGGTGCATATCACAGCTCCTGCCGTCTGTCGGCATGGACGCAGATTCGGTCTTGTCAAGTGTTATTTTATAAGTAGCTTCTCCCAGAAGCTCTGCTTTCATACTGCACTCCTTTTCCGAGGCATACCTCTTATACCAATGCTGAAAGGATACTATTAAATGAAGTCAATAATTGCACGGGATCCGTGCAAGGTATATTTTGAAAGATTTGTATTTATGGCGGCGCTGCTCATCCCTGCTGTGTTTCTGGGCGGCATCCGTCCTATCATTGTCAGCGCAGTAAGCGTAGGCGTATGTATGCTGGCTGATCTTGTTTGCTGCAAGATACGCAGGATACCGTATGATATAAAGGATACAAGTGTTGTGTTCTGGGGACTTGCAGTGTCCCTTGTTATGCCTGCGAGCATTCCCTATATACATTCTGCGCTTTCCGCAATAATCTGTATCGTTATCGGAAAGCACATGTTCGGCGGCAAGGATAATGTGATATTCTCACCGCCTGCTATCGCTGCTGCATTTCTTATTATATGCTATCCCAACGAAATGTTATACTTCCCAAAAGTGGGAGAGATAATACCTGCGTTCGGCGGACATACCAATATACTTATCAGAGACCTTGACAACATGATGAAGCTGGGTAATGTCCCCCCCTATTCAATGATCGACATTGCTATGGGCAGAGTGCCGGGAGCGATCGGTGCTGTCAGCATACTTGTCATTGCTGTATGCGGAATATGTATGCTTATTCGCAGAAGCACCAGTATATGCACATTTATATCTTGTATCGGAACAATCTCTTTGCTGGCGTTTTTCTATCCGAGGGTGGATGTCGCTCCCATAGATTCTGTGTTCTATGAGCTTACAAGCGGATATCTGCTGTTTGGTACAGTGTTCCTTGCAGCTGAGCCGTACATCGTTCCCAAGCGCCGTGCAGCAAGAGTGATCTACGGCGTTGTGCTTGGCTATACTACGATGATGTTCCGGTATTTCGGACAGACAGAGGGCTGCTTCCTGTTTGCGCTGCTGATAACCAATGCGCTGTCATGCGGCTTTGATACGATAATAGATAATCTCCTGTACTGGAAAAAGACATACATAAGCTCGTTTGAGCAGAACAAAAATGCCGCTCAGCACGGCAGCATCAAGCTTACAGATACACAGGAGATACAGCTTCCCGAAAAGTACCGCTATCATACGCCCCCGATCGACGGCAAGGTAAAGAAGCACAGACGCAAGAAAAAGCAAAAGGGAGGTACTGAAGAATGAGCGGTAAAAAGACCTACCCGATATGCTTTGACGGGCTCTTCCGCCAGAATATCGTTCTGACAAGCGGACTTGTAACAGCACCTATCATAGTTGCCGCTACCACAGCAGAGCGAGCAGCTGTGCTGTCTCTCAGCTTTTTTATGATATCATACCTTACGATACTGATATGCCGTGTTATACCACGCAGACTTGTTTATACCGTGCGTATCATACTATATGCTCTGGTGGCGTCTGTTGTGTTTATTCCGACGGCACTGCTTCTGGAGCTTTTGTTCCCCGAGACTGCTATGTCAGTGATGCTTTATATTGAGATAATCGTTGTAAACTCGCTGGTCCTTGCCAAAACGGAAAGCAGATTTTACCTTATTCCGTTTTCTTCTATGGCGATAGATTCCCTGGTGTATATCGCAGGCTACGCTATCGTAGCTTTTGCGGTGGGAATAATACGTGAGCTGCTTACTTACGGCACCCTGTTCGGATTTTATGTCGGAAGCGCCATAATGCCTGCAGCAAAATCCCCGTTTTTCGGCTTTTTCCTTGTAGGCTTGTTTGCGGCTGCCTGCCGTGCTTATTATAACAGGCGCAGAGAAAGGGAGACCGCCGAGCCTGAGCTGATCCGAAAGGAGGCTGAGGAATAATGGAGATAATCACTGCGATAATATCTGCCGCAATGGTATCGATATTCGTCCAGAATGCTATTTTTGAGCGTGCGTTTGGTTCAAACGTTACGATCTACGCCTCCCGAAAAGAGTCTCATATATCAGGCTTCACTATCGGAATAACAGCTATGACGACCGTAGCCAGCGCTATCACCTATTTCCTTGACAGCGCATTGCTGCCGTTGGAATTCGGCTGGCTGCTGATGCCAGTCATTTACGTTGCTATAATAAGCATATTGTATATTTCGGCACTGCTTTTCCTTTGGAGATTGTTCCCCAAGGTGTTTGCAAGGGTGAAAAAATACGCTCACCTTGCGATATTCAATTGTACCGTTATCGGCGCACTTTTTCTTAATTCAAACTACGGCAGCGACATCTGGTCTTATATAGGATATGGACTGGGAACCGGAATAGGCTTCTTCCTTGCCTGCCTGCTGCTGAACATAGCGCACGAAAAGCTGGATTCCGACAAGATACCCAAGGCTTTCCGTGGATATCCGATAATGCTTGTTTATATCGGTGTCATTTCACTTGCTTTTTATGCACTGGTGGGATATACCGTGGATTTCTGATTAAAATAATACTAAATATACCCTTGATCGGGTAATATAATCACGGCGGAAAGGGGAACAAATGAAGCGTAAAAACATAAAGATAAAGCGTCACAAATACAATTTCTATAATAAAAACAAAAAGAAAAGCAAGAGCAGACAGGCGCTTGCGATAATACTGACAATAGTAATAGCTGCGCTGCTTGGCGTTGTTGGCTTTGGGCTTGGAAAACCGCTGATCGACTATTTCAGTGGCAACAAAACGCCTGATACGTCAAGCTCCGGATGGACTCCTCCTGTCGAGACTTCTGAAACGGCAGATACATCAGCTCCTGCTTCAACGGATGTAGCTGAGACTGTCGAGACCGAAGAGCCGATAATAACTGATAACGGCGCATTTATGCTTCCCGATGGTTCAGCGTTGAATCAGACACGACTTGACCATGTTATCAGCACTGCAAAAGCTCAGGGGTATACTACTGTTGTCATCACTCTTAAGGATGACACAGGCAAGTTCCTTTACAAGTCCGAGATAGAGGATATCAAGGACAGCGACGCTGTGACAGGCACTCTTACAGCGAAGCAGATATGCGATACCATAACGGCTGCAGGTCTGACACCGCAGGCACGCATAAGCACACTTAAGGATCACACATCCACGGCAGAGGTTTCGGATATAAGGTTCACTACCAGCGATGACTGGGGATGGCTTGACGCAGCGCCGGACGATGGCGGAAGGCCATGGGTATCTCCCTTCGAGCCGAAAACGGCAGAGTTTATGGCCGAAATCACCGCAGAGCTCGCAGCCGCAGGCTTTGAAAAGGTAATACTCGCTGACATGAAATTCCCACCATTCAGGGAAGCGGATGAAAAATATCTTTCTCATCTGCCGATAAAGAACAGCGAAAAACGTCTCGAAGCGCTATGGAACGTTATTACAGCGTGCAGCACCGCTGCAAATAACGGCGGCGCAGAAGTACTTCTTGAGATGAGTGCGGCGGATATGGACGCTGCGGACAGAAACGCAACACCCGCTGAAGCTGTCGGAGATAAGAACAAGCTGAAAACAGTGGAGCTTCTTATCACGCTGGATGCAGAAAGTATCGCCGGTCAGGCAGGCGCAAATGCATTTACAAGCAAGATGAATGGTCTGTACAGCGGTCAGGGTTACAGCGTGCTTATAGGTAAGAGCGGATACAATGCGGCTGAGTACGATGATATAGTATCTGCTTTCCGTGAGGCAGGCATCAGCGTTTTTTCTGAATAATTAATGAAAAAATCATCTCGGTGCTTGATTTATTTACCGAAAAGCGTTATAATGTTATGAGAACAAAAAATCCTCCTGCTGTTACTGCGGAGGGAAATATAAATATCGGAGGACAACTATGAACTTTTCTGAATTACTGACATTTGCATCTGCAAGCGGAGCAGGCGCCGAGGCATCCTGGGCAAGCTTACTGGGTATGATCATCCCCCTCGGACTTATGGTGCTTTTCTTCTACTTCTTCCTTATCCGTCCCGAGAAGAAGCGCAGCAAGGAAATGGAGAATATGCTCAACAACATCCAGGTAGCTGACGAGGTTGTTACAAACGGCGGCATCATCGGACGTGTGCTCTCTGTTAAGGAGGATACAGTCCTCATCGAAACAGGCAGCGACAGAACCAAGATCCGTGTACTCAAGCAGGCTATCGCAAAGAACAACACCGTTCACGAGGCGCCCGCAGAGGTAGCTCCCGAGATCAAGAAGAAAAAGAACAAGGATAAGCCTACAGAGATCAAGTGATCCTGATTTAAAGCTAAAAGCACATAACCCGTGAAGGATTTCTTCACGGGTTATTTTAATATCTCACAGATAAATTGGAATTTAGTAGCGCGTAATTAATTTGAAACAGCGTAGGAAAACCATATTTTAATGCAATTAACGAATAAAAGCCCCGTGGTGTGTAACCACGGGGCTTGGATATTACATTTCGATAACGATGTCGTTCTCAGGCTTGAGGATAGAGTCAAGGATCAGCTTGCCCTCGATCTTCTCGCCGTTAACGGTAACGCTCTTTACGCCATGCTCGGAACCGTTGGGGTTCTTAACAGTAACGTGCAGCTTCTTGCCACGGAATGTCTTTTCCATTGTGTATTCCTTCCACTCGGAGGGGATAGAGGGATCGATCACAAGGCCCTTTGTTTCGGGGTTAAGACCGAGGATACCCTCTGTTGTACCTACCATTACAGTGGAAGCTGTGCCTGTCAGCCAGTGAACGTGTGCACGGCCTGCGAAGGGAGAATCCTTACCCTCAACGAACTGACCGTATACGTACGGCTCAAGCACTCTGTGCTCTGCGTTGTCGTTGTAGGTTGCGGGAGCTGCCTCTGTCCAGTACTGGTAAGCACGGTTACCGTGGCCCAGCTTGGACTCAGCAAGGATCAGCCAGCCCTGAGGCTGAGAGAAGATACCTGCGTTCTCCTTTGTGCACTTGTTGAAGCACTGCATCAGCGCACCGTTGAAGCCATGCTCAACATAGGGAGGATACATAACCATTGCGCCGTAGGGAGTGTTAAGCTCTCTGTAAACGCTGTCCATAGCCTTCTCCTGCTGCTCCTTTGTACCGAAGCCGGAGATAACGGACCAGGACTGGGGATTCAGCCACATAGAAGCCTCGGGATCGGTTCTCTGACCGATGATGGTGCCGTCTTCCTTGTAGCCACGGATCCATCTGTCCTCGTTCCAGCAAGCGGAGAGGATCTCATCCAGCTTAGCGCCGATCTCATCGAGGTACTTGATGTAATCAGCATCGTTCTTCTCAACTGCATAAGTACGCAGGATCTTGATAGCGTATACAAGCTGGAAAGCAACGAATGTGGACTCGCCCTTCTTACCGAGACGGAGGCAGTCGTTCCAGTCAGCGTGCAGACCTGCAGGCATACCGTGGTTGCCGAGGTGGTTCATAGAGAAGTCGATAGCTCTCTTGAGGTGGTCGTATACAGTGCCCTTCTCGCCGTCGTTAGCGTAGAAGATCTCCTCATCGAGGAATGCGCTGTCGCCGCTCTCAGAAATGTACTTGTAGATAGTGGGGAACAGCCAGAGTGCATCGTCTGCACGGTAGGAGGGGTGGCCTGTTTCCTTAGCGTATGCTGTGTTCTCGTCCTCCTCGTCGGGATGGTTCTCCTGACCTGCCTGATGTGTGTACTTAACGAGGGGCAGACCGGCACCGTTTGTTACCTGAGCGGACAGCATGAAGATGATCTGCTGCTTAGCCATCTCAGGAGCGAGGTGGATGATGCCCTGGATATCCTGTACAGTATCACGGTAGCCGAAGCCGTTTCTCAGACCGCAGTACTGGAAGGAAGCTGCTCTGGACCAGATAAAGGTGATGAAGCAGTTGTATGCGTTCCAGGTGTTTACCATGTTGTTGAAGTTCTTATCAGGTGTGTTTACCTGCAGATTAGCAAGCTTTCCGTGCCAGTATTCCTTAAGCTCTGCAAGCTCCTTCTCAACAACGCCTGCTGCATCATACTTAGCGATAAGTGCGCTGATCTCAGCCTCAGTTCTTGCACCGCCGAGAACGTATGTCAGCTCCTTTGTCTCGCCGGGCTGGAGAACGATGTCGCTCTGCAGTGCGCCACAGGAGTTGGTGTTGTAGTTGAGGTCGCCCTTGAGGCCCTCTTCGATGCCCTTGGGGTTAGCGTAGCTTCTGTAAGAGCCAACAAAGGAATCTCTGTCACCGCAGAAAGCGTCAGCCTTAGCCTGTGCAAGACCGAGGAAGCGTCCGCTGTGAGGATTGTACACCTCGTTCTGCATCTGGTGGATGTAGTTGCCCTTGAAATATGTGCGTGTGATGAACAGTGTGTACTGGAGGTTTACCTGATCCTGCTCGTAGTTGGGATCGTTTACGAACTCGCAGTAGCCTGTAACAGAAAGCTTTCTGGGCTTTGTATCGTTGTTTGTTACCTTAGCAGCCCATACCTCGTATGTAGCATCCTTGGGAACATAGTAAGTAACCTCGGACTTGATGTCCTTGTACTCGGATGTGATAACTGTGTAGGCTGTACCGTGGCGGCACTCGCTCTTGAACTGATCGAGGGGCTTGCACACGGGTGCCCAGGAAGCGGACCAATACTCGTTGGTGTCTGCATCCTTGATGTAAACATAACGGCCGGGCTGGTCGTTAGCCACACCGTTGAAGCGGTAACGGATAACACGTCCGTTAGCACCGGACTTTACAAAGCTGTAGCCGCCTGCATTGTTAGAGATGATAGCGCCGTACTCGGGAGAGCCGAGGTAGTTTGCCCACGCAGAAGGAGTGTCGGGGCGGGTGATGACATACTCTTTGTTGAGTTCGTCGAAATGACCGTAGTTCATTGGTTTTTCCTCCGTTTACTTTATTTGTGCCGAGGTTCAGCAGCTCGGCTTATTTTTGCTGTAATTATATTATATCAATAAAACGTTTACATTACAAGGGCGGTAATTTGCACAAATTTTTATCCGTTTTTTTGGACAAGTGGCATAAATACGCCCCTGATATTAATACAGCCCCGAAAAAAACGGGGCTGCTTTTGTTGTTCATTCGTCATCTGACATCCTGTCAATAAATTCAATTGGGAAAGGCGGCTGTGCAAGCGGCTTTGCCGCTATGCTCATAAGCTTAAACGGGCTGTCATCCGCCGCTATACGATTGGAGCTTAACGCTCCACATCGGCGGCACCTGTGAATGACCGCCCATTCGCCGTCCTTTCTTACCCATACTGCCACGGCGTCCATAACTGCGCCGCAATCGGCTGCACGGTCGCCCGGGACATTGTCAAGATGCACACTGCAAAGACATTTCGGGCAGTGGTTGCGGTTTTCAGTTCCGCCGCCCTCCAGCGGCACATCAGCACCGCACGCCTTGCAGGTAAAAGTATTATTCAG
This sequence comes from Oscillospiraceae bacterium, assembly GCA_017461565.1. Classification (GTDB taxonomy): domain Bacteria; phylum Bacillota; class Clostridia; order Oscillospirales; family Ruminococcaceae; genus CAG-115. The sequence goes on along the minus strand of JAFTXQ010000001.1, from coordinate 14,248 downwards.
ATAAATTCCTCCCAGAAGATACACGGACTTAGCGGGAGGTGGTGCGGAGATGTTTTGCGCAGCCTCCCGGCTCACGCTATCTCCTTATAAATGCCGATCATACTTTTGTACTCCTTTTATCAATCTTCGGGGACAAGTACGGAGTAGTTGCCCTCTTCTCTGCGGTAAACTACATTTACAAGACCTGTTTCAGCGTTCTTGAACATGAAGAACTCGTGACCCAGCAGGTTCATCTGAAGGATAGCCTCGTCAACGGACATGGGCTTCAGCACGAAGGTCTTGTAGCGGATTACCTCGTACTCCTTCTCCTCTGCCTCAGGCTCGAGACCCGCAAATGCGCCGGCACGCAGGCTCTTTTCAACCTTTGTCTTCTGCTTTCTGATCTGACGGATGATGCGGTCGATGGTAACATCAAGTGCATCATTCTTGTCCTTTGCGGACTGCTCTGCACGGTAGATTATTCCGTTATATTTAACAGTAAGCTCCAAAATGATCATCTCACGGCGCTCAGCCAGTGTGATCTTTGCCTCAGCCTCCTCGGGGAAGAAGCGGTCAAGCTTTGCATTGAGCTTCTGCTCGGCATAGTCTGTAAAGGACTGGGAGATGGTCAGTTTTTTTGCTGCGATAGTAACTTTCATTCAAATCATCCTCTCGAGATTGGTGACGGAAGCCTCCGTCGGAGAATATTGGCACTGCCGGAATTCTCTGAATTAATTGTAGCATATTTATTTGAATTATACAAGTGCTTTTTCAATTATTTTGTATTTTTTGACATTTTGTACAAAAACTCAGACCCTGCTTTAGCTACCGCAATATGGCTTTAGGTGAGTTTCAACAAAATTACAGCTCGTGACTCATGTTATTGAAAAGGGAGTATTTATACGCATTTATAATGTCGACATGACCGAATACAGGCGTCGCTCCGTCACGCAGGAACGGTATCACTCCCGCACATTCATCCAGCTTTACATTATACGGCGGCATACAGAACAGCTCTCTGCCCTGCTGTATTGCGTGCTCGGCAGTGAAGCGGCATCCGCTGTTCCTGCGGGCTTCCACGATAAAAGTTCCCATGGCAAGTCCCGAAATTATACGGTTTCTGTGCTTGAAATAATCGGGATCTGTCTTGGTGCGAGGCGGAAGCTCGGATATAACCGCACCGCCGCTGCGGATGATATTCGCTTTAAGAGTGCGGCTTGCTGTGGGATAATCCACAAGATTTCCGCAGGCAAGGACTCCTATCGTTTTTGCGCCGTGATCCAGCGCACTCTGATGTGCAGCAGTGTCAACTCCTACCGCAAGACCGCTGATGACAGACATCCCCACCTTGCAAAGCTCTCCGCATATCTCCGTTGTCATACCAAGAGCATAGCGGCTGCAATCACGGCTTCCCACTACTGTGAGAGCCGTTTCGGCATTGAAGCCCTCCAGCGTGCCCTGCACGAAAAGCACTATCGGTGGATTATAGATATTGCGCAGTGTTTCGGGATAGCCTTCATCCTCTATGGTGAGTATCTGTATGCCGTTTGCGGCGCAATCCTCCCTTAACATTTTGATCTCACGTGAACGTATTACTGCGGCACGCAGGTACTCGTCCGCCGTGAGCTCCTCGCATTTTCCGTCACGCATCGCCTCTGCCGCAGGACGCACGCCCCCGTATTTTTCAACTATTTTCATAGTACGCTCGTTATGCGGCAGCATAACAAGCAGCATCCACAGCCATATTTCTGTGTTCACAGGAGCACCTCCCATATCAAAGCCCGAATTCCTTTCTGATAAGCCCTATCATAATCGAGGTGTTGAGGTTTACAGCGTCCTCGGGATATATCTCTCTGATGTATCCACGTCTGTATATCGCCTTGAATTCTTCGATCATCATTTCGTCCGACATTCCGCTTCTGATCCTGTCGATAAAGAACTGAGCAGCAGCTTCATTTGCACTTTTCGTGTGACTAAGGAAATATTCCGTCTGCTTTTCATCAAGTATCCCGAGATGCGGCGACAGCAGTCTGTCTATCTTCAGCGCCGTAACTTTGTCGATAGAATCCAACGACATCTGATATCCCACCAGGTAGGACGGCACTATGATCTCGCCTCCGTCATAAACCCCTATGGTCTCGGACGAGAGCATAAGCGAGCGTTCCTCGCAGTAAAATCCCACGGAGCATTTTGTGTGCCCCGGCAGATCAAGCACCTTAAAGCTCATACTGCCCGTGTCAATTATATCTCCGTCCTTTGCCGCAATATCAACACGAAGCTCATCCCCGAGGAACTCATAATCCGTAACTCCGCAGCGTGCCGCAAATTTTGCGTCAAGCTCCTTCATCACTCTTTTCGCTCCGTCACGCCTGAAGATATCCGCCGCATAAACGCCTGCAACCACCTTTGCCTCGGGATAGCGGCGAAGTATATAGGCGCTACCCAGTGCGTGATCGTAATGGGAATGGGTAAGGAATATATAGTCAAGGCTGCGGTCGCCGAGCTGCTTTCTGATGTTATCCGCAACGGCAAACCCTGTAAACCCGAAGCCTGTATCATAAAGTATCGATGTTGTTCCGTCATCGATAAGAAAGGCACTATCGCCCTGCTGCACACGAACATCTGTTATCTTAAGTGTATCCATAGTATCTCCTCAGTTGTCTTTATACATTTATTATATATCTTTTGATAAAAAAACGCAATAATATTTCCGTATAAACATCAAGCCCCTGTGATTTCTCACAGGGGCCTGATGCTGGTTTGGTTGGTAATTATATGAAAAGGGATCGGTGTCATTATCTGATGTTGAACCGTTCCGTTCAACATCTATAGTATAAACAAGCTGTATGTATTTTAAAAGTGCGTTTTGTGAAAATTCTGTGAAGATATTTCACAAATGTTACATTATATCCTATTGTCGAATAAGATGTCGGAAATAGTCTGTTATTTCTTTTCCGGCTTTTTGATCTCCTTACCGATAAGACCTCCCAGGAGCAGACATACAGGTGATATCATCGCAGAAAGTACACTGCCTGTGAAATAGACCACCACGCCTGTAATAACAGCGCCGATAAGGCTTCCCACAAACATTCCTACAGACTGATAATTTTTCATCAAAGATTCTCCTTCCTGCGTTACGCATGAGGTACATTAGTCTGAGGCAAGGGCTTGAAATCCACCTTTTTATAGATGATCTGAGATGCCGCAAACGAGATGACAGCAGATACGACCACCGCACCGATGAATATCAGCACTCCTGCCCAAAGCGGAAGTCCGAAGCCGTTTTTCCAGACACCGTCGGGAACTATAAATCCCAGCAGACCTATCGGCATCCAGGCATATATCATCACTATCGAGCCGTAGGCTATATTAAGGCAGAGCGTGCCCGAAATTATTACAAGAGCCGTCACCGCCGCTGAAAACACCAGCATATCCGATATATGCAGCACATCGTGGCCTGACGCAAGGCAGAACACTGTGTATGCCACATTGATGACGAATGCGATACCGCCGCCGATGATGGTGCAATACATAGGTATTCCGAACGTCCTCAGCGAGGGTGATATCGGAGCGGAGCGCATAAGTCGGTTTCCAGTCACATCCGCTATCAGAACAATAAAGTTGATGAATGCGAACATCATACCTACTGCATGCGGCGTTACCTTGCAGATAAGATAATCCTCAGACCCTCTGTCCTCGTGCAAAACAAATACAAGCACCATCGCAGCCACAACAAGGATAAACGTCAAAAGGTTTGCTAACCAGCGGCTCTGAAAGCTGCGTCTGAAAAGATATTTCAAGACTTTCATCACTCACGCCTCCATTTCTTTTTGCAGGTGGCAAGTGCATAGACAAGACCTGCCACATATACAGCGATAGCAACACCGAGAGATATCCATATTACAGTATCGGGTATCCTCTCGCCATCCTCCAGCATAGCCGAAGAGAAGCCCGAAGCAAAGCCTGCAAGACAGAATATCGGCATCACCGAGAATATCCTCACCCACTGGTTCTTAACATTGCCGATGAAATTGGTGATGCCTGTTGTAAGCAGTGCTAACGCAGCGGATATCATGGGTGAAAGTGGAAAAGGCGCAAAGACAGAATAAATATAGTGTCCCGTAACGCCCAGCACCATGATGATAAGGGTGAACAGATTTGCTGCCGCAATTGCCTGCGCATACGCTGTATCGCTGTCGGGCAGGGAATGGAAATATTTAAAGCCGGGGGTTATCGGATTATTGTAGGAGTAGATAGCATTCAGCAGAAACACTCCGCACAGCGGCAAAAACAGCGAAAATGCAGGCAGAAAAGCCGTCAGGAAGCCTTCTGCAAAGCTCTCATCCTCAACAGGTATGAGCGAAAGCAACGTTATTGCCGCAAATACCGCAACAAACGCCAGAAGCATCTGAAAAACGGTCTTTAACGTATAGTTTCCCGTAAAGATACGGAATGAACGGAGCATATCTTTCATCGTGTTTCCTCCGCATATTTCAGCAGACCGATGCTAAGCTGCTGCAGGGTGGGAGCCTCGCTGTCAACGCCAAGCCTTGCAAGCTCCTCTGCATTTTCCGCAAGGGCAAGCCCGTCGAATACTGTACGGTTCTTACTGTGAGACATAAGCAGATGCTTTGCCTTATCGTAATCTGCTGCCTCACCACGTGCGATTATGTACTTATCTTTAAGATCCTCTACAAATCCGCTTTCGATTATCCTGCCCTTATCCATAAAGATGGCGTAGTCAGCGGCATTCTCCATATCTGCGATATTATGGGTGGAAAAGACGATAGACTTCTCTCCGTTGCCGTCGTCAAGATATTCACGAAGCCTGTCACAAAGCCTGTCACGCATCAGTGGATCGAGAGAAGAACCGGGCTCATCGAGGATAAGCAGATCTGTTTCTCTTGCAAACACCGCCGCAAGGCTGAGTCGCATACGGTTTCCGTCGGACTGCTTGTACATGGGCTTAGGCTTTTTGGTGATGTCGCTGTCCACATCAAGCTGCTCACACAGAGTACGGAACTTCTCACGGTTGAAGCTGTCAAAGGCAAGCTCCATCGACATAGCGATATCCTTTGCCGTCCATCCCTGAGGGAAGAAGCTGCTGCTTGCGCAGTAGCCTATCTTCTCACGGATAGCTGCCTCTTCTATGTCGGTGTCCTCGCCGAAATATGTCACCTCGCCCGAGGTCGCACGGATAACTCCGCACAGCGTATCGATAAGCGTGGTCTTGCCTGCGCCGTTAGCGCCGATAAGCGCCGTGGCAAAACCTCTGGGTATCTCAAAATCAAGCCCACCCAACGTGAATTTGCTGTATTTTTTTGTAAGACCTTTGGCTGTCAAAATACTATCCATAATATTCTCTCCATATATTACTGAGTGTTATTGAATCTGATAAGCGTTTGCGCCATTTGCAAATGCGCTGTATATCTTTTCAAGCTCTGCCATAGCGCTCTCCTCATCGGGATATGCTGCCAGAGTAGGTGTGGTCAGATTTGCAATACCGATTCCCCAGCCGACTAACATAAACTTCTCATCCTTTTTGCCGCCGATGTTCTTTTCAATCGTGATCCTGTTGCAATTGATAATGCTTTTTTTATCCTGTGCAAATATTAACATAGTGTTACCTCTCATTCAATATCATAGAGCAGATTTATCATGTTCACAAGCTCTTCACGGTCTATCCCTGCAAGCTTTGCGGACTCGATAGCGTTCTGCAGGTGCTGCTCCAGCAGTCTCAAGTGCTGCTCCTTTACCATCTCTCTGTCCTGAGGGTTTACGATATAGCCCTTGCCCTGTACGGGTGCGATAAGCCCCTCTTCGGTAAGCTGCTCATACGCTTTCATCGTGGTGATCACGCTTATCTTGAGATCCCGTGCCAGCCCTCTTATCGACGGAAGATAATCCCCCTCGGCAAGTCTGCCGTTCATGATGTCCTCCTTGAACTGTCCCGCTATCTGCTTATAGATCGGGATATCGGAGTTCTGTAATATCTTCAAGCCATGCCCTCCTTTCCACGTAGGTGTTTATGTGTTGTATATACAGTATATACTGAATTTTGACTTTTGTCAATAGCTTTTGCAAAAAAAATTAAAATTGCGCAAAAATATCGGCACCGCCTGTTAAGCGATGCCGATAGATGATATTAATATTCTTTGCAATACCATGCTCTCTTATGCCATGGCAGGTAATTGAGCGGATGCATACATACGCCGTTTATTCTTACCTCAAAATGCAGATGGTTACCTGAGGACTGACCCGTGGAGCCTACATCAGCGATGCACTGACCCTGCGTCACACGATCTCCTACACTCACATGCAGATAACTGCAATGTCCGTAAACGGTAACTATGCCGTTGTCGTGCTGTATCATGATACATTTGCCGTATCCGTAATACCACTGTGCAAGGATGACCTTGCCCGATTCTGCGGCATATATAGGCGTTCCGTAGCGGGCTGCGATATCAACGCCCTTATGGTTGTAGTATCCGCCGTAGCCGTACGGCATCTCGCTGATCTCTCCGCCGTCTGGTCCACCGACAGGCCACAGCATTTTACCGACCTCTACGTCGGATATACTAGCATTGGGAGGCGCTGCCTTTGTGCCGATGGCAACCAGCTTAGTAACAGGCTCCTCTACCGTCACACGGTTAAGCACTTTGCGTCTTATCTCAACGCCGTTGATATAGGAGACCTCAGCGGTGATACGGTCTGTTCCGTATTCGCCATCCGTCATAACTACGGTAGATCCCTGATATCTTGTGTTGTCGTTGTAATATTCGGTCTCATAGGGGGTGGACTCGTTGTATATCTCGGTCCTTGTGACAGTCACCGCAAGGACAGGCTCCTCCTGAGTGACAAGGAACTTGTCTCCGACATATATCATAGAATCATCGGAAAAACCGGGATTAAGACGAGCCATCTCATCCATTGTAAGACCGAGCTTTGATAATATCTTGCGTGGAGAGTCGCCCTGTACTGCTGTGTAGTATGTAGCGACTGATTTCTTTGCTGTGATGTTCCTGATGATGTCCTCAGGGTCAACTATACTTTCCGCAAGATACAGACCAGGCTCGTATGTTATGGTGGCCTCAAACGCCACCTTTTCATTGGGGGACCCTGTGCGATATGCGTCGAGCAGGCTTTCCAGTGTTTCTTCTATCGGGGTCTTATCGACCAGCGCACCGTAAAAGCCTGTTCCGATATACATTCCGTAAGCATATTCGATATCGGCTCCCATTGAGGTCAGCAGTTTGTCGGCAAGCTGATACTTTGTGAGCGTGGAGCTGTAATCAACCGCTTCGAGCTGATAAGACGCATCAAAAGTAACAGTTTCCGTAGTGCTGCCCATATAATTGATACGCTGCTGAACTATACGCTCCGCCTCGGTGAATACCGTTTCGCTGTTGACATAGCCTACGAAATCTCCGTTGACGCTGAGTTTAAGTGCGTAAGTCATGCTGTTGGCGTAGGTAACGATATTGAAAAGAAGCACTGTGCAGATAACGGGAAGCGCATAATTGAATATGGAGTATGCGAGTCCACGCTTACCGAACAGCGATCTTCCGATGAGCCTTATAAATGCGAGTGATGCGGGGAAGAAGCCTTTTTCCCTGCGCACCCTTCCGACCTCGGAAAAGCCGAGCTTTGTCGCCTTGTGATAACGCACAAAAGGCGATGCGAGCTTTTTGCCAAGCCTTGCAAACCACGCTTTTAGTGCGTTCCATATTGATTCAAGCCTGTCGCTGTTGCGTTCAAAAAGGCCTGTAACGGCGTTTCTGACCGAAACCAGCATTGATATCAGCACGGAGAAGAAATATTCTCCCAGACTGTCGATCATATCATATAAGCTGCGGGAGCTTTTTTCCTGCTCCTCAGCAGTTGTATGCATTTTTTCTTTTTCGGAAACCATGTTTCCTCCTTTTATTATCGGTTACAGTTGCAGATATATATTTACTATTGCCGCAAAAGTATAGGTCTAGTCATTTTCCACTTTACAAGTATATCATTTTTGTAACTGTTTTGCAACCTTTTGTAACCGTTTTGTAATCATTTGCTATTTCTTTTGTGACAACTGCACATAAAAAAGGTGTTATTCCTATCAACATTCACAATAAAATAGCATTATATTGTTAATTTTGCCCTGCCTTGTCTACTCTGTCAACAGGGTAGGGGATCTCATAGACCTCGTTCATCATGTCAATGGATATCTTCATATCAACCTCACGGGTAGTACCATCAGAGGCGGTAACCGTTCCAGTTTCAGTAAACGCCGTAATGTATCCGTTATTATCTATCTTAAACTCAGTGGAAAGGGACGCAAAGCTGCTTACGTCTTCAAGGATGCCTTTTGTAGACTCGTTCAGCTTGTCCGCATTATAGGTATATGTGATGATACAAGAGCCGTCGCTGTTTTCATCGACCACGGCAGTCTCAACAGATCCGCCGTCAAGGAAGAATATGCCTCCGTCAGCGTAAGGATACCGATAATCTCGGTTATATACATTATAAATATAGTTTTCATCGGCAGAGCTGATAACAGACCAGAGCTCAGCACCGTTTTCCTTATAAAAATACTCGGCGCCGTCACTGTATGCGTACATCTCGTTGTCGCCGTCCTTGCCATAATAGGAAAGGATCATCTCGTCATTGCTGTTTATGTAAAAGCTGAATTCCATGATCTTTTCGCCTGTGGTAAGATCGGTCATGGTAGCACGGGCGCTGTCCAGCGTCTCATATTTATCCTTGGCAGCCCTTACTTTATCGTAGCCCTCGGGCATTGTGGCTATGCATCCGCTGAAAACCAGCGAAATAGCTGCAGCTGCCGCAGAAAGAATGATCTTTTTCATAGTCCCTCCGAAAAAATAAGAGGCAGAAACCAACCCGAAGGCGATTTCTGCCTGCCGACCGCAGATTGCGGGAACTTTCAGATCTTGGCTATTATTCAGCGAAGCCGCTCTCTACGAGCTTTACAAGGCTGTCAACTGCAAGCTGCTCGTCGCTGCCGTCAGCGATGATGCGGATGTTAGCGCCGCCAACGATGCCGAGGGAAAGGATACCCAGAAGGCTCTTAGCGTTTACTCTGCGCTCTTCCTTCTCAACCCAGATAGAAGACTTGAACTCGTTAGCCTTCTGGATGAAGAATGTAGCGGGTCTTGCGTGCAGACCAACCTGATTTTTAACTTCGATGTCTTTCATGCACATGGTGAAAATCCTCCATTTAAATATTATTTGCCTGTACTGAATTCGTAATAATAACAAATAATTTACCGACAAGAAATAAACGCACTTTTCCGTTTATCTTCTTGGTTATAGTATATCCAAATTTAATTTTTTCGTCAACATGATTTTTGGATTTTGTGGTTTTTAAAGCGGATTTTCTGTTTTTTGCAGAATAATACACCAACAAAGGCAGGGGTGATTGTACATTTCACACAAAAAGTTTTTAACAAAATAATCAACATATCCATCAGTTTTCAACAGCGCTTTGTCTTTGACAAAAAAGGACACAAAACGATACGGATAGCGCCGAAAAACGCCCAAAACACTTTTTAGGTTACAAATGAAAAATTAAGCAAGATCTTTTAGGTAAACATACACCAAAAAAATGCATAAGATTTATCCAAAAAGACTATTGCATTATTGGTTGATATTTGATATACTTAACACAACAGGTACAGACGGAGCTGCCGTATGTATCAGAATAACCAAAAACAAAAATTCACTGAGAGAGGTAAAGACCATGAGCTTAGAAATCATTGGACAGAGCATTCCCAATATGCCCTGGATGGACCGTCCCGAGGGCTGCAAGGATGTAGTATGGCGCTATGACGCTAACCCCATCATCCCCAGAGATCTTCTCCCCACAAGCAACTCTATCTTCAACTCCGCAGTTGTTCCCTTTGAGGGCAAGTTTGCAGGCGTTTTCCGTGTAGACGACAAGGAGAGAAACATGGCTATCCATGCAGGCTTCTCCGAGGATGGTATCCACTGGAACATCAACCCCGAGAAGGTTGAGTGGATCAACGACGATCCCCTGACAGCAGAGGCTAATCCCTGGCAGTACGGCTACGATCCCCGCTGCGTATGGATCGAGGACAGATACTGGATCACATGGTGCAACGCATACGGCTGGAAGCCCACTATCGGTGTGGGCTGGACAAAGGACTTCAAGGAGTTCCACCAGTGCGAGAACGCATTCCTTCCCTTTAACAGAAACGGCGTTATGTTCCCCAGAAAGATCAACGGCGAGTATGTAATGTTCTCCCGTCCTTCCGACAGCGGTCATACACCCTTCGGTGATATGTACCTGTCCCACTCCAAGGATATGACATACTGGGGCAAGCACAGACACGTTATGGCTCCCGACAAGGGCTGGGAGTCCAAGAAGATCGGCGCAGGTCCTATCCCGATCGAGACAAGCGAGGGCTGGCTGGTATTCTACCACGGCGTTCTCGAGAGCTGCAACGGCTTCGTTTACAGCTTCGGCGCTTGCATCCTCGACAAGGATCAGCCCTGGAAGGTTAAGTATCGCTGCAAGGAGTACCTCCTCAATCCCAGAGAGTACTATGAGTGCGTAGGCGATGTTCAGAACGTTACATTCCCCTGCGCAGCACTCTGCGACAAGGATACAGGCAGGATCGCTATCTACTACGGCTGCGCTGACACCTGCGTATCCATGGCATTCTGCTATGCTGAGGAAGTTGTTGAGTACGTTAAGGCACACTCCAACAAGTATTTCTGATGTCATAAACGAACAGATCGTTCGGGCACATAAAGCCTCTCACCCCACATGAGAGGCAGGACCCGGGGCTTTGGCTCCCGGGTCTTTTTATGTACACAAATATAATGATAATGAAGTTGGGGAGTAATTTCTTTGCAGTGACTTGACTTTTTTCGGCAAGTATGCTATAATAAATCTTGCTTTAGTGATTTAAAGCTTTTTTGCTTTACAGCTTTTTAGCGAATATCACATATTAACAACAATGGAATGGAGATAATCATGGGTACACAAGCAGCAACCTTTATCATACTCGGTATCTATATCGTAGTAATGATAGGAATAGGTTTCTACACATCAAGAAAAACAAAGTCCGCAGATGACTTTATGCTGGGCGGACGAAATATCGGCGGCTGGCTGACAGCGTTCTCCTACGGAACTACATATTTCTCTGCGGTAGTATTTATCGGCTACGCAGGACAGTTCGGCTGGGACTACGGTGTAGCGGCAGCATGGATAGGCGTAGGTAACGCCCTCCTCGGAAGTACGCTTCCCTGGCTGATACTCGGCAAGAGAACACGACTTATGACAAACCACATCGGCGCAAAGACCATGCCCGAATACTTTGAAAAGCGTTTCGGAGACAAGGGACTCAAGACAGCTTCGGCTATCGTGGTGTTCATATTCCTCATCCCCTATACCGCATCGGTATACAACGGTCTTTCCCGCCTGTTCAGCATGGCGTTCGACCTTGGCGAGAACGGATATGTATACATAATAATCGCAATGGCAGTGCTTTCAGCGATCTACGTTATCCTCGGCGGCTATACAGCAACCGCATTCAATGATTTCTTCCAGGGCCTTATCATGCTGGCAGGAATAATCGCAGTTGTAGTATGCACAGTCAACGGCAAGGGCGGACTTATCCCCGCTATGGATCAGCTCGGTCAGATCGAGGTAAACGGCACCACCAACACACTTAATTCCCTGTTCGGCCCCGATCCCATAAATCTTTTCGGTGTTGTGATACTCACATCTGTCGGCACATGGGGTCTCCCTCAGATGGTTCAGAAGTTCTATGCCATCAAGAGTGAAAAGGCTATCGTAAAGGGTACAGTTATCTCCACTATCTTTGCTCTGGTGGTAGCAGGCGGCTCCTACTTCATGGGCGGCTTTGTAAGACTTTACAACTCTTCCGATGTCGCTAAGGATGACAGGGTTCCCAATCTGCTCAAGGAGGCTCTCCCCGAGCTTCTGATAGGACTTGTTGTGGTCCTGGTGCTTTCCGCATCGCTCTCCACACTGTCCTCGCTGGTACTGACATCAAGCTCCACCCTCACCAACGACCTTATCAAGCCCCGTGTCAAGAACCTCAGCGGAAAGAAAGAGCTTCTTACCATGAGAATTCTCATCGCTGTTTTCCTTGTCATCTCCGTTGTTATCGCCTGCAACAAGAATGCTTCCATCACAACGCTGATGTCCTACTCCTGGGGTGCGCTGTCGGGCTCGTTCCTCGGTCCGTTCATGTACGGTCTGTTCAGCAAAAAGACATCAAAGGCGGCTGTCATCGCAAGCTTCTGCACAGGCGTTGGCATAACCGTTGTACACATGACGCTGTTCAGCCTTGGAATACCTGCTTTCGACGGCATCAGACAGGCTGTTATCGATCTTAACTGCCCTGTAAATCTGCTTTCACCCATCAACGCAGGTGCACTTTCTATGATAGTATCGCTTGTTGAAGTACCTCTCATCAGCCGCTTCACAAAGTCTCCCGATAAAGAGGTCGTTGACAACGCTTTCAAGGCGCTTGAGAATTAAGCCTTATATCTGTTTATATTCCTGATAAAAAGTACAGTGTCCCCGACGCTTCTAAGCTTCGGGGACATCGTTATATCAAAGTTATGAGTGAATTGTCGAAGCATGCTCGACACTACACCGTAAAAAATAAAAAAGTTTATGAAAAATTCAAAAAACACTAGCATTTTTCTGAATAATCTGTTATAATAAAAAATGTGGCGTACTATGCCTTATAGAATGGTAATATGTGCCACAAAAAGCAGTTAAAAATGCCATTTTCTCGCCGTGCACGGCGGTGGTGGCGTAAATTAAATCTAGGAGGAATATTCCAATGGCAAAGAAATACTGTTATCTTTTCTCCGAGGGTAATGCAGACATGCGTGAGATCCTCGGCGGTAAGGGTGCAAACCTGGCTGAGATGACCAACATGGGTCTTCCCGTTCCCCAGGGCTTCACAATCTCTACTGAAGCCTGCACAGCTTACTACGATGACGGCCGCAAGATCAATGATGAGATCCAGGCTGAAATCAACGAGTACATCACAAAGATGGAAGAGGTTACAGGCAAGAAGTTTGGCGATAAGACAAACCCCCTGCTCGTATCTGTACGTTCCGGTGCACGTGCATCCATGCCCGGTATGATGGACACAATCCTCAACCTCGGTCTGAACGAGGACGTAGTTGAGTACATGGCAGAGGCTTCCGGCAATGCTCGCTGGGCTTATGACTGCTACAGAAGATTTATCCAGATGTACTCCGACGTTGTTATGGAAGTTGGTAAGAAGTACTTCGAGGAGCTCATCGATGAGATGAAGGAGAAGAAGGGCGTTACACAGGACGTTGATCTTACTGCTGAAGACCTCAAGGAGCTGGCTAACCAGTTCAAGGCAGAGTACAAGTCCAAGATCGGTCAGGACTTCCCCACCGATCCTAAGGAGCAGCTGATGGGCGCTGTTAAGGCTGTATTCCGTTCCTGGGACAACCCCAGAGCTAACGTATACCGTCGTGACAACGATATCCCTTACTCCTGGGGTACTGCTGTAAACGTACAGATGATGGCATTCGGTAACATGGGTGACGACTGCGGTACAGGCGTTGCATTTACACGTGATCCTGCAACAGGCGAGAAGAAGCTCATGGGTGAGTTCCTTACAAACGCACAGGGCGAGGACGTTGTTGCCGGTGTTCGTACTCCCATGCCTATCGCTCAGATGGCTGAGAAGTTCCCCGCTGCTTTCGAGCAGTTCCAGCAGGTTTGCCAGACTCTGGAGAACCACTACAGAGATATGCAGGATATGGAGTTCACAGTTGAGCACGAGAAGCTCTACATGCTCCAGACACGTAACGGTAAGAGAACAGCTCAGGCTGCGCTCAAGATCGCTTGCGACCTCGTTGACGAGGGTATGAGAACAGAGCAGGAAGCTGTTCTGATGATCGACCCCAGAAACCTTGATACACTGCTTCACCCCCAGTTCGATGCTGCTGCTCTTAAGGCTGCAACACCCGCTGGTAAGGGTCTCGGCGCTTCCCCCGGAGCTGCTTGCGGTAAGGTAGTATTCACTGCTGATGACGCTGTTGCTTGGGCAGAGCGTGGCGAGAAGGTAGTTCTCGTTCGTCTGGAGACATCCCCTGAGGATATCACAGGTATGAAGGCTGCTCAGGGTATCCTGACAGTTCGTGGTGGTATGACATCTCATGCTGCTGTAGTTGCTCGTGGTATGGGTACATGTTGTGTATCTGGTTGTGGCGACAT